>JBDHAN010000062.1:0-13356 GCA_039588055.1 Gemmatimonadota bacterium
AGTTCCTCTGTTGTGCGCAATGGTCACCCGACGGTACGCAACTGCTCTTCCGGTCTGGCACCCGGACGGAAGGCCGCACCCTCCTGGTGCCGCGACTCGGCGGCGGCACGCCGCGCGAGCTCAACAGCGAGATCATTACCGCGTGGTCTCCCGACGGATCGCAGGTTGTGAGTTGGTGGCCGCAGACGGATCGCCTGTGGCTCACCGACGTGGCCAGCGGTGACACGACCGGCTCCATCCCGCTCGACATGCCGCATGTGTGGGTGTATGGCGTTGGTTGGTCACGCACCGACGATGTGCTCGCGGTCATTACGCAGTCTGAGGCGACTTCAACGCTGTGGACCGTGCCGCTCGACACCCGTGAGCTGCGCGCCGTGCTCCAAGACACGGTACTGATCATGGCTCCCCGCTGGTCGCCTGCGAGTCGGACCTTGTACTACCTGCGAGGCGCCGATCGGCAGTCACTCGATCTGTGGAAGGTGCGCGTGTCGTCCGACGGTGCGTTGCGAGGGGATCCCGCACGTGTTCTCACGGGGTTACCCGTGGGATTCCGACACCAGTCAATCCCGGCGCTGACCATTTCCAACGACGGACGCCAGCTGCTCTACCTGCGCCAAACCGGTTACTCCAACCTCTGGCGCCTCGACGTGTGGGGAAGTGGCCGCGAGCGGAGGGTCGACCAGCAAGCCCTGACGTCGGGGACGGCCGCGCGCTCGAATCCCAGAATCTCTCCTGACGGGAGCGAGGTCGTGTTTGTCGAAGCGATGGCAGGTCGGTCGAACGTCTACGTTGCGGGACTCGAGGGCGGCGCGCGCCGCCAAGTGACGTTTCACGAGGGCGAGGTGTGGGCACCGGCATGGTCGCCCGACGGCCGTCGCATCGCCTACGGCACCGGCGTTCGCGGGAGCTTCACGATCTCGCTGGTCGAGCGAACCGGTGGCACACCGCGGCCACTGGCCAACACGCAGTTCGATAACGGCAATCGGCTGGCCTGGGCGCCGTCGACGACGATTGTCTATCAGGTGCCGGACGACCAGAACTTTTCGCTCCTCGATCCGGAAACGGAAAGCGAGACGCCGCTGCTCCGGGACGATCTGCACGGCTGGCAGTACAATCCCAGGTCGTCACCCGACGGCCGGCACGTGGCGGTGTGGTGGAACCGCACGGATTCACTGCCGGACGGGATCTGGATCCTGGGCACGGCCGATGACTCCCGGCGGTTTGTGGCCGGCGGGCTGCACCCCATACGCTGGAACGGCAATGGGGACGCGCTGTTCGCTCTGTCCACCGATGCGAGCGCCGCGCCGTCCAACGAGATCTACCTGGTGTCGGTGTCAGATGGCCGGTCCGAGCTCTACGCCACGCTTCCGTTCCGCGTGCGGTCGCGCGACGTCGACATTACCCCCGACGGGAGCGTGATTGTGGTGGCGGTGGAGGAAACACTGGCTGATGCGTGGGTCGTGGAGGATTTTGATCCGTTCTGAGCTATCAGCTTTCAGCTGTCTCCTGCCGCCCTGCCGCATCTGCCGCCCCGCCGCTGCCCCTCCTGCCCCCTCTCCTTACCGCCCTCTGTCCCTGCCAGTACTTTTTCCAGGTTCCGTGCAATTGCATCACTGGTGGGAGCCATTGCCCGCTCATATGGGAGGAATTCTCATGCGATTCGTATCTTGGCGCGCGGTGGTAGGTGCTGCGCTTGTCGTGCCGTTCATGGTCGGCTGTCAAGCCGGCCCCGATTTCGAGATCGACTACGAGATGTACCAGCTCGACAACGGGCTGAGCGTCGTGCTCCACGAAGATCGGTCAGACCCGATCGCGGCGGTGGCGGTGCTGTATCACGTGGGCTCCAACCGCGAAGAGGTCGGTCGTACGGGGTTCGCGCACCTTTTCGAGCACATGATGTTTCAGTCGTCACAGCACGTCGGCGAAGATCAGTTTTTCAAGAAGATTCAAGACGCCGGCGGGACGCTCAATGGCGGGACGTCGTCCGATCAGACCATCTACTTCGAGGTCGTGCCGAAGAATGCGCTCGAGATGTCGCTGTGGCTCGAGGCCGACCGATTGGGCTACCTGCTGCCGACGGTGACGCAGGACGCGTTCGTCAATCAGCAGGCCGTGGTGCAGAACGAGAAGAGGCAGCGGGTCGACAACAACCCGTACGGGCACACGAGCTACGTCGTCGACAAACTGCTCTTTCCGGAAGAACACCCCTACAACTGGCAGGTCATCGGTTCGTTCGAGGATCTGGCGAACGCATCGGTGGAAGATGTTCGCAACTTCCTCCGCACCTGGTACGGGCCCAACAATGCCACGCTGGTGGTGGCTGGCGACTTCGACGTCGTCGAGGCCAAGACCTGGATCGAGAAGTACTTCGGCGAGATTCCCTCGGCGGATCCCATCACGGATCCCGATCCTCGGCCGGTGACGCTCACCGAAGCCAAGCGGGCATTTCACGAGGACAACTTCGCGCGCTCGCCAGAGCTCAACATGGTGTTCCCGACCGTGCAGGAGTTTGAGGCCGATGCCTACGCGCTCAGCATGTTGGGCGAGTTGTTCTCGGATGGGAAGAAGGCGCCCCTCTACCAGGTGATCGTGGAAGAGGAGAAGCTGGCACCGTCGGTCTCGGCATTTCAGCGGAGCCGCGAGATGGCCGGCTCGTTCCGCGTCCGTATCCGCGCATTCCCCGGCACGTCACTGACGGACGTCGAGACCGCGATCGGGCAGGCGTTCGCGCGGTTTGAGGAGGAGAGGTTTACTGAGGACGATCTCGACCGCATCAAAGCGCAGATCGAGACCAGCTTCTACAACGGGATCTCGAGCATTCTGGGGAAGTCGTTCCAGCTCGCACGATATAATGAATACGCGGGATCGCCCGACTTCATCGAACAGGACATCCAACAAGCGCTGGCGGTGACCTCGGCCGACGTGTGGCAGGCGTACGAGCAGTACATCAAAGACAAGCCCTTCGTGCTCACGAGCTTCGTCCCTCGAGGGCAGACCGATCTGGTGGCGTCGGGCAGTGACCGCTTTCCCGTGCAGGAAGAAGTCATCACCGCTGCCGGTGCAGGGGTGGGGACGGCGATGGCCGACGCGGCGCCCGTAGCAGACCTGCCGTCCAGCTTCGATCGCTCAGTCGAGCCGCCAAAGGGCGAGTCGCCCACCGTGACGCTGCCCGAGGTGTGGACCCACACCTACGCCAACGGTCTCCGGTTGTACGGCATCAGGCACCACGAGCTGCCGCTCGTCAACTACTCGCTGACGATTCGGGGCGGTCACCAGCTGGATGATCTGAACAAAGTCGGCGTCGCCAATCTGATGACCGACATCATGATGGAAGGGACGGCGAGCAAGACGCCACTCGAGTTGGAAGAGGCGATCGATGCCCTCGGGGCCAACATCTCGATGTTCACAAGCAACGAGTTCATCACGATTCGGGCGAACGGGCTCAAGTCCAGGGTGGACGACATCGCCGCACTGTTCCGGGAGATCCTGCTCGAGCCCCGCTGGGACGAGACAGAGTTTGCGCGCATCAAGGACGAAACGGTCGAAACGATCAACCGGCGCATGGTGAATCCCAGTGCGGTCGCGCAGATCGTGTACAGCCGATTGGTGTATGGTGAGGATCACCCGATGGGCCACCCGACCATCGGGTCAGCGGCGTCGGTCGAGGCGATCACGATCGGCGACGTCAAGGCCTTCTACGACGCCAACTATTCGCCGTCCGTTTCCCACATCACCATTGCAGGAGACATCACGGAGGCCGAGGCGATCGAGTTGTTCCAGCCACTGGAGGAGAGCTGGCCAGCCCATGACGTCGCGATGCCGGAGTATGCAGATCCCGCGCCGCAGTCGCGCTCGAGGCTCTACTTCGTGGACATGCCTGGGGCCAAGCAGTCGCAGATCTACATCGGCCATCTGGGACCGTCGCGCGCGCACGAGGACTTTCACGCGGCGACCGTCATGAATCACCGGCTGGGTGGCAGCTTCAACTCCGTCGTCAACCTGATCCTGCGCGAGGAAAAGGGTTACACCTACGGAGCGCGCTCGGGCTTCGCCGGTGGAGGACACCTGCCGGGCACGTTCTTCGCGGGGTCCAGCGTGCGGTCCAACGCGACGTACGAGTCGGTCGAGATCTTCCGTGACGAGATCGCGAAGTATCGCCAGGGGATCTCGGACGACGATCTCACGTTCACCAAGAACGCGCTGGTCCAGTCCAACGCGCGCCGGTTCGAGACGCTGCCAGCGCTCTTGGGCATGCTGGACGAAATCGCCATGTACGACCGGCCGTTCGATTACATCCGCCAGCAGGAGAACGTGACGCGGGGGATGACGCTGGAGCAGCATAAGCAGCTCGCGCAGGAGTACATCGATCCCAACACGATGATCTATCTGGTGGTGGGAGACGCCGCGACACAGCTGCGGCCGCTCGCGCGACTGGGGCTGGGGAGTCCGGTGGTGCTGGACGTGGAAACGATGTGACGAAGGGCGGTAGGAGGGTAGGGCGGTAGCGTACGCTCCTACCCTCTTACCGTCCTACCCTCCTCAGATAATTCGTGGTATCCGCAATGCGTAGCGTGTTTTGCCGTACCAGCTGTCCCGCGGCCTCGATCCGATCGCCTTTGGTGAGGTGGCGGAAGGCGTCGCCGCTTTCCTTGAGGGCCAAGGGAATGCGTGCTGGGACGAGCACCTCGACGCGTGCTCCCGATTCCAGCGAGACCCGGATGACGCCGTCACCGTCCCTCGGCATTGCACTCGCGTCTACCTTGGTCACGGTGCCCTCGACGACCACCGTCTCGCCGATCTGGGCCGTGGGGAAGGCGTCCACGTCTTCTGACCCGCACCCGAGCAATGCCGACGTGGCAATCGTGGACGAGAGTGCGAGCAGCCAGATCCTGGGCATGTGGCCTCCGATCCCTAACCCTAGCATAATCCGGGACGAGGCCATAGGTTAGGCCAATTCCGAATGGTATTGTCGCATATCTGGTGGCTGCTGCCGCCAGCTGAGACTAACCAGAGAACCGTTTCAGCTCACTTACGGAGGAAGCGAATGAAAGCTCGAACCATGCTGGGCATTGGCCTGGCGGCACTCCTCACCCTCCCACAATGGTCCCAGGCACAGGAGTATGAGCAGCCCGAAATGGGACAGCTCGCCGGTGTGTCGACGTGGGAGATCAATCCGGCCGACATGGGGACGTTCATGGCCACCGTCGAGAAGATCGTGCAGGCCGCCCACGAGGCCAACTTACCGGCCGAGTACGGGTGGTCCATGTGGCAGGACATGTACTCGGTCACGCTCGTCGGCGAGTTCATGGAGGTCGAGCTCAAGGATCCTGAGCATTGGATGAAGCAGTTCATGGGCACGCCGGGCGAGGCGACCCTCATGGCTGCGTTCCAGGAGTTCGAGAACGTCAGCATCATGGGCTCGCAGTCGGAGATTCACCAGGGCATGCCGGCCTGGAGCTACAACCCCGAGGGCATGACGATGCCGCCGATGGCGTGGGTCCGCGTCCACGAGTTCTGGACCAAGGGCGGTCAGGCGAACTACCAGAAGTGGAACGCGCTGATTGGCGAGTTCATGGCGTTCTTCAAGGACGTCGGGTATCCCTACCCGGTCTGGGGCAACATGGTACGCTACGGTGACAACCGGAACATCTTTGTCACGGCGTATGACAGTCCGGCTGACTACATGGGCGACCACAGTGTCGAAGCGCTGGCCGCGAAACACGGCAAGTCGGAGCAGTGGCAGGAGCTGCTCATGCGGCTCAGTCAGCTCACGCACAGGGGCGAGACGACTGATCTGCAGTTCATGGCTGCGCAGAGCTACATGCCGGAGATGGACGAGACTGGGAGCCGATAGAACGGTAGGATGGTAGGACGGTAAGACGGTATGTGAGCGCCCAGCCGAAATGCTGGGCGCTTTGCATGTCCACCTACCGCCATACCTCCGCTGCCCCTCCTGTCCCCACTCCCCCTTCTGTCCCGTCTGGTTTATACTGCTCGGCTCACATTTTTCGATCTGGAGTACTGACATGGACAAGGCGCAGCAGATCAGCGAGCGGGCATACTATCTCTGGGTGGAGGCCGGGCGGCCTGGGGGCCGGGAGCAGGAGTTCTGGCTTCAGGCCGAGGCCGAGTACGCCCGTGAGATGAGGGAAGCAACACCGCCCAAGAAGGCCAAGGTTGTCAAGAAGGCCGTCAAGAAGACGGCGAAGGCGGTCAAGAAGACCCCGAAGACTTCGAAGAAGAAGAAGAAGAGGTAAGACGGTTACTAGTTGTCAGTTTACCGGAGCTGCGGAGGTCTCCGGTGCTGCGTCGCCTGCTCGTAGGCGTAGGCCAGCCCAACAAGGGTCGGTTCCGACCACGCGTCCCCGAAGAACTGTAGACCCACCGGGAGTCGATCCCGCACGTACCCCATGGGCACGGTGAGCGCCGGGAAGCCCGTGCCTGGTGCCAGGTCCTGACTATTGTCGCCGTGCGGCGAGTTGAGGTCGCCGATCAAGCGCGGTGGGTTGCTCCAGGTGGGGTAGACCATCGCGTCGAGTCGGTGGTCGGAAAGCTCACGCCGTACTGCCACACGCAGCCGCTCCTGATTGGCCCGCGCGCGCACGCAACTGGCCTCGCGGTCCGGCGGATCTTCGACGCGCTGGAAAAACTCGAGCCGCGGTCGGATTGACGGGTGGGTCTTTCCTGACGCGATGATCTCGTCGAGTGTGTTGACCGGAGCATCGGGATCTAGGCTCGCCAGGTAGACGTTGATGTCGTGCCGGAATCGACGACACCAGAGGCCGCTTTCCTTAAGGTCGTCGATTTCGGGGATCGTCACGGGATCCACGATCAACGCACCCTGCCGACGCATGTCCTCCAGCGCCTCCTCGAAGCGCTCGAGCACTTCCGAATCGGCGTCCGGCCGATTCGACCATTGTCGCATCACACCGATACGTGCGCCTTCCAGTGCCGTCGGGTCCAGGTAGGCGGCATACGTATCCACTCGGTGCTCTCGGCTCTCAGCGGTGACTGGGTCGGCTGGATCGTAGCCCACAATCACGTCGAACACGGCAACGGCATCCGCCACCGTGCGCGCCATCGGGCCGCCGATGTCACGGTCGAAGTACAGGGGCACGATGCCGTCGCGGCTCGTGAGCCCCATGGTCGATCGGATGCCCACCAACGCGGTGTGCGACGACGGGCCGCGGATGGAGTTCCCCGTGTCGGTGCCCAACCCGACGGTGCCGAAACTCGCCGCAACGCCCGCAGCCGTGCCGCCGCTCGATCCCGCCGGCACATGACTCAACGCGTACGGATTCCGGGTGTGACCCGGGAGTGCGGATCCCACGGTCTCGTACGGCGTGAACGCGAACTCAGCCATGTTGGATTTCGCAATCACCACCGCACCTGCCTCGCGGATCCGGCTCACCTGAAACGCATCGTCGGGCGGGAACGAGCCCACGAGCGAGAGCGACCCTGCAGTCGTCGGAAGGTCGTGCGTGTCGTAGTTGTCCTTGACGATGATTGGAATACCGTGCAGCGGCCCCACCTTGCCCGATTCTGCGAACGCGCGATCCAGCTGATCGGCTCGCGCGAGCGCGTTGGGATTGATGGTAATGATGGCGTTGACCGCAGGGCCGGCTTTGTCGTAAGCCTCGATGCGATCCAAGTAGAGCTGGACCAACTCGCGCGCCGTGATCTCGTTCGCTTCCATCGCGCGGTGGATATCGGCGATCGTGGCTTCAACGACATCGAAGTCAGGGGCCGTGAGTGCATCAGTTGGCCGGCAGGCGAGGTGAAGAAGCGCGACGCAGGCGACGATGATTATTGGAGACAAACGGACGGCGGACGGTATGCGCATCGCGGTACCCTTGAAGTGAGCCGTGAGCGGTGAGCCGTCAATCTTCAAGTGGTCTGGCGTTTCTCCACTTCTGCAATCTGCAATCGAACATCCCTCTGCCCCTCCTGCCCCCTCTCCTACGTGGTATCCCGCGCCCGAAACTCACCGGTCACCTGGACGTCGACTTTGTATCCGCGGAAGGTCTCCGGAATGATCGCGAGCAGTGCTTCGTTGCGGCGCGCGAGGAAGATCCTGATGCATGGCACGTCGTCGCACAGTCCGATGGCCGTGCCCACCACGCCCGGCTTGGACATGAGGCTGTCGGTGAGCTCCTGCTGCGCAGCTTCGATGGTCGTGTCTGACATAGCGGCGCTCTCCTCACGCTCCGTTGGCTCACCCCCTCCGGCGCGTGGGGCGCAGCCAGTGGTGACCGACACCAGCGACATCGTTGACCAGGCAATTGCGGCGCTCATCCGAAACGGTCTCATGCGGTCTCCCGGTGCGTCATGAACGAAACTGGGGAGCGGATGATCCACTCCCCAGTATACACGATTGGTGCGTGATCGCTTAACCGTTGTTACTGTCCGTCGATCGTCACTCCAAACCGAGTGAGCACGGCGTCAATCGGGTTGGCAATCGTCTGGAACGAAGATCCCGCGAACAGCAGCCCGACGGGCTTCCGGTCGTCCGCCCTCGACTTGCCCTTGCCTTTGAACACAATGAGCGATCCTGAGTCGCCGCCGGCACTGAAGCTGCCGGGCGTGATCACGATCTGGCCCGTGAAGCACGCGACGCCTGGCGAGCCGTAATTCACGTTGACCGCAGCGTTCAGGGCGGTGATCGTGCCAGTTGTCTGCCCGGTGGTCCGTCCGAACTTCTGAACCTTCATGTTGAGCGCGGGGGCGATGGTCTGCGACTTGGGCGTGCCGTAGCCCTGGCTGGGTGTCGCATTGGCGAGACTGGCAGCGGAGCTCAAGGCGATCGCTGCGTCCATGACATTTCCACACCCCGTGAAGAGGATCGGCTCGAAGTCGGCCAAGGTCCCGATGTCGTCCGCGGGACTGCTGCCGCCGTCGAACGAACCCGGTTGGATCACAGCATCATCGATCGACGCCGAGTTCGTGTTGGCGTAGACATGGTTGTTGCTCAACGCGAACACGTCGGTCCCGTCGGTGACACGCGCGCCGATCGTGCCGGCCGTGATATCCGGGTGCCCGGTGGACACGCCGATCGGAACGGGTCGGTCAAATCGGCTCCTTGGGTCACCAGAGGGTGGATCGTCAGGGCATGGCGGCAGGTTCTTCTTGCCGCACGTGGGTTTCGCCTGCGCGTCGATGCCCTGGAGCGCGTAGAAGCGACCCGTGACGAGCACCTCGACCGGAATGCCGTCCAGCTCGGTGGGGACTTCGGTGAGCTCATCCTCTGAGGCCGCCAGGATCTTGACGACCGGTCGGCCGTCGGCATTGAGTCCCACGCCGGTGCCGACGACGCCGGAGAGCTGCATCAACTCCGGAGTGTGTCGCTCCTGCGCGATGATGACGGGGCCCAGATCGGGGCTTTGGATCGATATCAGCGGGCCATCGATGTCGGGTCCGAGCGACGAGGGATCGGATGGCTGGTCGGTACAACCGACCCAGACCAGTCCAGCCACGAGGGTGAGCGCGATCGTCCACCTGAATCGGGAGGTCTGGCGCATCGGTGGCGTCTCCTGGTTGGAGGGGAGGCTTCGGAGTACGTGTGCGCTAATCGTATTCAATTAATGTGCCGAGGTGGTGGGAGGCAACGGGGGGGGAGATGACTCAGACGAGTGAGGACGAGTGAGGACGAGTGAAGACGAGTGAAGACGGGTGATTGGACCCTCCGCACTTGAGCAGCGCGAGCACTGCCCCTAGCTTCTCTCGGATCCTTCCTCCCTCCCGCCATGGAACAATCACGTAGCGTCCCAAAAGCCAAATCGTTCGACCGTTCCATCGTCGAGGGTCCCATCGCGCGGGCGGTGTGGAAGCTTGCGTGGCCGACGATGCTCCAGAACGTGATCGGCGGGCTGCAGGGAATCGTCGATCACGTCATGGTGGGGAACTACGTGGGCTTTGCAGGGAACGCGGCGATCGGGGTCGCGTGGCAAATCTTCCTCGTGGTGATGGTGTTCATCTCATCGCTGTTCACCGGGATGGGTGTTCTTGTCGCTCGGTTCGCGGGCGCCAACGATGCTGAGAAGGTGAATCGGACCGTCTATCAGGCCTTTCTCACCGCCGCCGTGATCTCCGTAGGCGTGCTCGCGCCCATCGGATACGTCCTGTCACCGACGTTGCTCGACTTTGTGAATACGACTCCGGAGGTGCGCGCCGAGGCGCTGCCGTACCTGCGCATCATGTTCGTGTTCAGCTTCGGCCTCATGGTGTTCTTCATGCTCGGCGGTGCACTCCGCTCGGCGGGCGACGCGAAGACTCCGTTGCGATACGGCATCGCGCTGACGGTGCTGAACCTCGTGCTCAACATCGTGCTCATTCGCGGCATGGGACCGATCCCGGCCTTTGGGACGGCTGGGGCTGCCATGGGCACGGTGATCGCCGGTGGGATATTGAGCATCGTTGCGGCACACCGACTGTTCTTTTCCCACCGCTGGGTCGTCCATTTCCATCGCGGCATGAGCTTGAAGCCCGACTGGTCGATCATTCGCGCCCTCTTCCGATTCGGGATCCCGACCGGGATTCAGGGCGTGGTGATGAACATCGGAGGCGTCGTCCTGCTCGCCTTCATCGGGTCACTGCAACAGAGCGGGCAGGCGCAGGCGGCGTACGCCGTGGGATACACGCAGCTCTTCTCATTGATTACGTGGACGTCGGTCGGGATGATGGGCGCGACCGCAGCCGTGGCGGGACAGAATCTGGGCGCCGGTCACCCGGAGCGTTCCATTCACGGCGTGCACGTTGCCTCACTGATCGGCATCGGCGTGGCGGCTACGGTCGGCCTACTGTTCCTGCTCGTACCGCGAGTGCTCCTCGGGTTCTTCGGAATGGATGATCCCATCGTTGTGGACATCGCCGTCGAGTTGCTCGCGTTCCTGAGCGCCTCGGGGCTGTTCGTGACCGTAGCACTCGCCTACACCGGAGGGTTGCAGGGCACCGGCGACACCAAGAGCCCGCTCTACATCTCGCTCGTCTCCCAGATGGTGGTGCCCCTCGGCATGTGCGCCATCATTCAGGCACTTCGCGGCCTCCGTCCCACGGATATCTGGCTGGCGATTCTGCTCGGGCACGTGACGCGAGCCGCGCTCTCCACGGTGCGGTTTCGGCAGGGCGAATGGCGGCACATCAGGGTGGATATCGGGGGAGGGTAGCCAACAGCCAACAGCCGACAGCCAACAGTCCACAACTCCTCGCTGGAAGTCGACTCCCGTCGCACCCGATCATTCCCGTCGCTCCCGTCGCTCCCGTCGTTCCCGTCGTTCCCGTCAGCTCCGTTGCCCCTTCTGCGCTCCGCTCCCGACCGATAGCTTCTCCCGAAACGGTCAGGGTTCTAGCAGCGCGACAGCGCCATGGAGGAGGGCAGCGTCATGTCGACTCGATTTGCGGCGCGGTATGGGTGTGTAGCGGTGATCGTAGCGGGAATGATCGGGTGCGGGCCTTCGCCCGAGATGCAGCAACGCTTGGCAGAGCTCGAGCTCGCGGCGGCGCAAAAGGACAGCCTCGTGCAGGAGATCGCCGACATCGCCCAGTTCATGAGTGAGATCAACGCTGAGCTCGCCGACGTGCAGCTGGAGGGGGCGGAGTTAGCGCAGGCCGAGTCGCCTGTTCAGGCCTCGCGCGACAGCATGCTGACCAAGATTCGTGTGCTCAACGAGCGGTTCGACGAAAGTGCCACCCGCCTGGCAGACTCACGCCGACGCATTCGCGGTCTCACGCGGATCTCTGATAGCCTGCGCACGACTCTGGAAGAGACGATCACGAACTACCAGCGCATGCTCGAGTCCAATCGGGAAGCCATGGCGTCTCTTTCCGATCAGGTGGAAAGCCTGACGGAGGAGAATGTGCTGCTTGCGGCCACGGTCGATACGCTCAAGGCTGAAACCAACACCGTCTATTACGTGATCGGGACCGAGGACGAATTGCTCGAGCGGGGCATCGTACGAAAAGAAGGCGGTTCGCGGGTGCTGTTCATTTTCGGCAAGCGTGGGCAGACACTCGTGCCGGCGCGCGAGCTCGACCCAACCGACTTCACGCCGATCGACAAGTGGGAAATGACGCAGATCCCGCTCCCGGACTCCACCGCAGAATACATCATTGCCTCCCGCCAGAACCTCGACCATCTCGTTACGCCCCGTGACGACAAGGGGAAGATCCGGGGTGAGACGAGCCTCGAGATCGACACACCGGAGCCGTTCTGGTTACCGTCGAAGTTTCTGATAGTGGTAAGAGGGTAGGATGGTAAGAGGGTAGGACGGTAGCGTGTGCTTCTACCGTCCTACCCTCTGATACCTACCATCCTACCGCCTTCTAGGGTCTCCACACCGGCAGACGCCCGCTGGTCCATGGTGCGCCAGCCGCTTCAGCCGCATCCTCGATCCCCTTCAGGTCCACGTTGATCATGGTGCGCAAGCGCTCGAGAATCCCGCCAAACTCTGCGGCGAGGATTTCGTACTGTCGCCGTTGAATGCCGGTCACGTCCTGCAACGAGCCTGACCACGCGCCGCCAGTAATGCGACCGAGTCGCTGCTGGAGTGACGGTGGAGTCGGCTCGTTCCGACGCCGCATCGTCGGGTCGCCGGTCATCTCGTCCTGAATCGCCTGAAGACCATCGTCCAGCCTTTGCAGATCAGCCGAGATCTGCGACACGTCGCCGGTCGTCTCGCGAAGCGCGCGTTCGAGAAGACCGACACGGCTTTGCGCGTCACTCAGTGCGGCGTTGGCACCGAGCATGGCGCGCTGCAATGATGCCGTCTGCTGCTGAAACGCGAGCACCCGCTGCGAGCGCGGTGTCGCTGCACCGTCGAGCAGGTACACCTCGAAGGTCTGCGGCTGGCCGACCGCCGTCACGGCGCCGTCCACACTCTTGGCGAGCGACACCGTGTACGTGCCCGGCACCACATAGGGACCGCCGCCACCGCCACCGCCACCGAACCCACCAAAACCGCCGCCACCACCACCGGTCGTGCTGCGGATCGGGCTCATCGACGGGTAGCGGAGGTTCCACGTCACGCGATGGAGCCCCGCCGAAACGGAACCGGTGAGACGCCGCACCACGTTGCCCTCGGAATCTGTCACGGTAAGGATCATCGTGGGATCGTCTTCGCGGTCTTCCGCGCGCAGTGAATCCCACGCCGGATAAAACACGTCTTCACCCCGCCGCGCCGCTGCGCGCTCGGCCCGCAGGCGTTCGGCCCGCTTCGTGCGCGTGGTTTCCTTGAGGTAATAGAAGAACCGGGCGCCGATGGGTGGATTGTCGGCCGTCCAGAAGCGACCGCCAAACCATCCGGGGTCCGGCGACGACAGCATGAACATCGGAGTTCGGGTGACCGGCAAGAGGCTTACGTC
>JBDHAN010000063.1:0-12937 GCA_039588055.1 Gemmatimonadota bacterium
GAAGCAGGACGAGGAGCGGAGCGAGCTGATCAAGAGCAACAAGTTGCTTCGGTACGTAACGGGGTTGGGCCTGGACGTCGAAGACCTCAGAGTCAAGTACGACGACGGGATAGCCACCGTGACCGGGAAAGCCGCCTCGCAGGCTGAGCGGGAGAAGGTTGTCCTGGCGCTCGGCAACACTGAAGGGGTCGCCCAGGTCGACGATCAAATGGAAGTGGTCTCCACCGAGGCCGAGGCCAAGTTCTACACGGTGGAGAAGGGCGACTCGCTTTCCAAGATCGCCAAGGAATTCTACGGTGACGCCATGAAGTACTCGGTCATCTTCGACGCCAACAAGCCGATGCTGACCGATCCAAACCTGATCTATCCGGGACAGGTGCTCCGAATTCCACCGGCGGCCTGACGCTCGAAACCGTAACGCACCCCCTCACGGGAGGTGGGTTCGGGACATGACAGAGCGACGCCCGGCCGAGTGGCCGGGCGTTGCGCGTTCCAGGACGGCGGTTGGATTCCTGCGCTATTCGGGCGGCTCCCGCAACATGATGAGCAGCATCTTGAAGCGCTCGAGCGCTCGGACCCAGTGCGGCACATTGGGCGGAAGTCGAATGAGCTGGCCGACCGACACCGGATGAGGCCTGCCGTCGATCCCGATCTCCGCTACCCCGTCGACCAGATAGACAAGGGCCTCAAACGGCGTCGTGTGCTCGCTCAGCTCCTGCTCCCGATCGAACGCGAAAAGCGTGACGCTTCCGGCTTTGGATTTCGTGAGCACCACGCTCACGATCGCGTCGGCCTGATAGTCGACGAGCTCGGCGAGTTCGGTTGGCGAGCCGTTGTTTGTTGTGTTCATGCGCTGTGCTTACGGGCTTTCCTGTTTCGGGAACCGGCGAACGATTGGGGACTCCGCACTCGCGCCACGCCGCACGACAACAGCCACCGGCTCATCCCGGAGCAACCACCAGTCCCGCGCGTCGAGCGTGGACGGCATGGTCAGGTGGAGGTATAACCCGCGCACGTCCACCGTGTCCATGGCGACGCCGTCTGTCAGGTCACCGATGTCAGCGAGCACCAACCCACGGCGTGCCACCGGATCGTCGTACCTGAGCGCGACGTCCAGGAGCAAAGGTTCACCACTCGGCGCTACAACCCGTCCGCCCGCGAGCAACACATCGCTCGCAATCCCTTCGTTGAACGGCAGATCTTCGTACTTCGCAGTGTCCACCACCGTGTACCGTCTTGTCGCTATGGCCTCGAAGGCGGTGAGCAGGGCCATCACGTTCAAGCGGCGAAGCATTTGCTTCTGGGGATCGTCGGGGAGGGCACCACTCTCGATGAGCACCGTGCTCGTGCCCCACTGTTGAACGAGGTCACCGAACGCGCGCGGGTTGAACGCGTCATCGTACTTCGCCACGCGGCCCGGAATCTCGTGCTCGAGCGCAGCGGCCAGAAGAGCCGTGAGCTGTCGCGCACGACTCCGCACAGGACCGTACGAGCGCGCGGAGTCTGCCGCCGGGGCCAACAGCGCGATGGCGACCCGAAGCCCACCCTCACCTGCCGTGTTGCGCGCACTCTGATCGTGCAGGTTGAACCCGAAGGAGGGCTCGAGACTGTCGCGCAGCGCCTTGAGCACTCGACCTTCCGGTGTGGCAAGACGGCGTGCGTCCCGATTGATGTCGACCCCGACTGCGTTGCGGCGCTGGAACCGTTCCGCCCCATCCGGATTGAGCATGGGCACCATGACGACCGTGAGCTGATTCCGGATCAGCGAACGCAACGGATCGGCGCCGCCTTCGGCGAAGAAGCGGATGATATCGGCCAGCGCCACGGTGGCCGTCGACTCGTCACCGTGCATTTGTGACCACAGCAACACGGTCGTGGGCCCAACACCAAATGTGACGGCGCGGATAGCTCTTCCCTGCACCGACCGGCCCACTTCGCGCGCCCGGACACCCCCTCGCGTGAGGTACGGCGTGAGCGCAGACCAGAGCCCTGAATGGGTGAACCGCCGCTCAACAATCGCTTCCACACGATAGCGGTCCGGGACACTGGTGCCGGTGAGTGCGCAGCACTCCTGCTGCGCACTCACCGGCGAGCCCAGTTGAAGTGCGAACGGCGTTATGGCAAAAAGAAAGTGCGATAGCAGTCGCATAGCGTGGCGCTCACACCAGAAAAGCCGAGTTGCGTACTCTTGGATGCGCACAAGATAGCCCGTGGAGCGACGACTGCACATCCACCTTCCGCAGCAACGGATCGTACCGTAGCTTTGCGCGATTCCCTCCCAAGGAGCGCATCATGCGTCGCATCGTTTTCGCCGTCGTTCTCATCTGTCTGACAGGTCCGACTCTGGCGTCCGCCCAAGGCGTGCTGGTCGTGTCCCAGAACAAGTGCCAGCTGGACAAGCAGGGCGACGCGCGTGCGTTGGCCGACTCGGCGACCATTCCGATCGCCCAGGAGCTCGTCAACGAAGGAATGCTCTGGGCAGCCGGGACCGCGTATCACTCGTGGGGTGACGAGTGGAACGTGATCAACTGGTACTCAGCGGAGAGTACGTCAAGCTTCCTCGAGGCGTTCTCGGAGCTCATCTCACGTCTCAACGAGCGCTACCCCACGGCCATCGCGAGCTGGCAGAGCTGGTGCTTCGAGCACAAGGACTCGATCTACAGTCAGGGTCGCATGACGACGGCACCGCCGGAGATGTAGCCGGTCAGACGGTCACCCCACCGGCAGTCGCAGAATCGTCCGCAACTTTTCGGGGGCTACGCGCCGCGGATCTGAGAGGTAGATCTCGTGGTGCGGGCCCCTGTAGGTCAGACCTTGGTCCCCCGAGAAGGCGAGCATGGTCCGCACGCTTTCCGCTTCCTTATCATAGGGCCCCACGTGCAACATCTGGACGCAGGCGCCCTCGCGTTCGGAGAAGAGTTCCACCGCATCTAGCCCTTCATCCTTGCCCTTGGCGGCGAGCTTCGCCCGCGCATCGTCGAGATCGCGTCGGACAACGACGTCAGGAACGCGGATCATGAGTCGCCAATTCAAACGCTCGGGATCGTCACTCCATGTGGTCGGTCCCTCATCGCCCCAGTATTGCCCCTCCAGCTTGCCGACCACGTAGTCTCCCTTGCCCGCGAACTTGCGCGTCATCTTGATCGTGAAGGCCGCACCGTAGAGGGCACCCACCTTGGCCTGGAACTCCTGCCCGCCCGGGGAACCCCGGCCCACGACGGCCAGGTACCGCACCTCACCAACGGTGACCAACGTGGGTGACGACGGAGCCAAGTATTCATCCCGGTATTCCTTGAAGAGGTCAATCTTGGCTGGCGCTTTCGGCTTGGCCCTGCCCTTGGTCCCCATAACCCCTCCCTGCTTTGGCTCGAGTGGCATGTAGATATCCGTGAGCAGTTCGTCGGGCTCCGTGCCCTCGGGACTGTTCAGGTACACCTCGAAGCCCGGTGCCGCGCGGAGCACGCGCCCGCTGCGCGGGAGCCATTCGCCGCACAGCTTCGCGTAGGTCTCACCCAGAGATTGGTACGGTCCGTGGTGCGTGGTGACCGCATACTCGCCACCCGCAATCTCCTGCACCCCGATCTGACCCTCGGCTTCGAAGGAACCATCCACGGTAACGCAGCAGTCGTAGCGGACCTTGTCGGGAGGCGTCACCTCCGGGTCGTCGTGGCAGAGCCCGACGAACATGGTGCTTCCCCCCAAGCAGCCAGCTGCGCCCATACGGGTCGTGAACTCTTCCCACACCGGGCCGACCTCATTGTACGGTCCTACGTGACGCATGAACGCTACGCGCATCGGTTCCACATGCTTGACGCTCACGTGCATGGCAGCACCTCCCATCTCGAGTGGAGAGAACGCACGCGGTGGGCCGGACGGATCGAATCGCACCTCGGAAGGTCCGATTGCCGGCAGCCGGCCGTTCTGCGTGCGGAAGTGGGACGGTGCCATGCCAGTCATCGCGCGGAAGGCCCGCGTGAATGCCTGGTGCGTCTCATAGCCTGCCTCGAAGGCAATTCGGGTCACGGAGTTCTGTGACCCACGGAGTCGCATCGCCGCGCGCTCGAGGCGAATGCGTCGGACATGCGCGGCGAGACTTTCGCCCGTCATCCCGCGGAAGATGCGATGGAAGTGATAGGGCGAGAAGTTGGCAACATCGGCCAACTCGTCCAGCGCAAGCTCGCGATCCAGGTTTCGCTGGATGAAGACAAGCACGCGGAGCATGCGTTCTCGGTAGTCGTCGAGCGTCGCCTGTCTCATAGGCACCGTGAACACAGTGTAACCCGCGCCACCGAGTGGAGCTTACCCGTTCTTGCGCACTTCTCGCTCACGCCTCGCAGTCGGCTCCCGGTCCAGACACTCGGTTACAGTGACACAGATAGCTCAACCGTGAAGCCTGGAAGACGTCCCACGCCCCCACCGCATCCCCTCGTTGATTGACAAACGCGTAGGCGATGGGGCACGCCGACTCAGCGATCTCGTCATACATGGCGCGTATCGCGCCCAGGTTGCCTGGATCCGGTATGCGGAACAGCATGAGTTCAACATTGCCGGCGCGTCCCAGCCACACAATCGTGTCTCCCCGACACTCCTGGCGGCAGTCGTACTGTTCGGCACGCTCGGCCACCTCTGCGGCGAACTCCTCGTCAGGAAGCTGTACGATCTCTGCCCAGCGCTTCTGTGCTTTGGCGTCGAGCGGATAGAACATGCGGTAGAGGTCCGGTCTCACGGCGAGATCTCCCGTTGGTGTTCAGGTCTTGCAGGAAGAAGAACAATCGAAGAGGCGTCGCGAGCGAGCGCATCGTGCCCCGGGGACCCTGCGTGTGCTCGGACGGAGCGAAAAGGTCGTTACCCTTTGGCACTCGGCGGAAGGTCAAGCATCTCCGCCAGCACCACCTGCGTCTCGAGCTCGTCGGCCGAGAGCTCCAAGGCGGTGGCGTCCTTGCCGGTTTCCCGCCGGATCATCGCCTTTTGCTCCTCCGTCAGCGTGAGCGACACCACCGGCCTCTCACGCATGTGGTCTCCACGTGCCGGCGGACGAGCCCATCCATACAAACCAATGGGGAATCCGATTCTCTTCGATCAGTCGAACAGCTGTCTCCAACCGTCGTTCGGTCCAACCGGTCTGCTCGGCCACCGCCGTTCGCTGTTCCGGCGAAAGGGTGAAGCGCATCTTGCAGCAGTGTTTGCACCCCATCCGGTAGACATGCTCTAACACATCACCAGTCATTACCCGCCGCTCCTCCCCGCGTTCTCCGCACTCCCACATGTGACCTGCCTCCCCATTTAAGATGCTCGAACCGGAGCGGTCTGCAAGCGATCGCGAAGCGTTTTGGTCGCAAAAAACGGTTCAGAGCCGTGGTGTCTCAGCGCTCGCGGACCCATACATGGTGTTGCTGCCGGCGCACTTCTCCGCTAGAATGGCCATCAACCGAATGCGGACCGCCCCCATGGCGTTCGCACACCCGCTGCTTCACGCTTGGGAGGTTTTCGATGGCGCATCCTCAATTCCGACTGTTCCGCGGCAGCCGGGGCCAGTACTATTTCAACTTGACCGCCAAGAACGGGCAGGGCGTTCTGTCGAGTGAGGGGTACCGGGCCAAGGTCAGTGCCAAGAATGGCATCAAGTCGGTGAAGGCGTGCTCGAAGCGCAAGACGTTGTACGAGCGAAAGACCGCCAAGAACGGCAAGTACTACTTCCTGCTGACGTCACCCAACGGCCAGACGATCGGGAAGAGCCAAATGTATTCGTCGGCGTCCGGCCGAGCCAACGGTATCCGATCGGTGACGGCCAACGCGGGGCGCGCGCGCATCCTGGACGACACCTAGCACCTCCCCCGCCACGTGACGATGGCCAAAGCGCCCGGCACGTGCCGGGCGCTTTGCCGTTCGTCGGGGGGACTGACGCTGCTCGAGACGCGACTAGAACGACCCGCCCAATCCGAATGAGAACTGCAGATCGTTCTGCGTCTGCGTGCTGACACCCAAATCTTCGAACACGCTGGGATTGTAGATGTAGTCGTCGACCGACACGAACACACCAAGCACCCCGAGGTTAAGTCCGACCGTGCCTCCGACCACACCGCCGATGTCATTGCGGGACTGATCGGTGTAGACCGCTCCGTTGTCGTCCGTCACTGTGGTCGTCCCCCGGCCCACAACGCCCACACCACCATTGAGCCCCAGCGACAAGATGCTCGAAGGCGGGAGCAGCCACACGTTGAGCCGCCCGGTGCCGAACCAGAGATCGGTGTTCTCCGCAGCGTTTTGCGCGATACCCGTTTCACTGATCGTCGCCTGCAGCTTGCTCGGGACGTAGGAGCCCGTGGCTGTGACGCCGACGCGCGGCCCAAACCACAGTCCAAGCCTGCCGCCCAGCGCGAGTCCTACCTTCTGCTTGAAGGCGATGGTGCTGCCGCCGTTGATGAAACTGTTCACCAGATCGTTGGTTGGGGCGTAGACCCCGATGGTCGGCGCGATGGACACGCCCTGCGCTCGAAGCGAGGGCACGACAAGGAAAGAGAGCATCCCACCGGCCAGGGCGAGCCGTGTCAGGCGCTGAGCGAGCTGCATTGCATTCCTCCGAGTCCAGGTTGTCTGATGGGCGCACTGCCCCACCGCGCGGCCAAGCCGCGCTGTGCACGCTACCGATTGCACGTCGGATACACTGTGAGAATTATCACCACCGCCGAGGGGCGACGAGCCGCGCGCCTTCGCACTCCCTCGACGCCGCACAGCCGTCAAGCCAGATTCCTGGGACCACAGAGAGCCATGACAGAGACAGCCGTTCGTTGTTCCGAACTCCAGCGCCACTTCACGCGTGGCGCACACACCGTCCGGGCGGTGGATGGTGTATCGCTGGAGATTGCGACCGGCGAGTTCGTTGGCGTCGTCGGTACCAGCGGATCGGGCAAGACGACCCTGCTCAATCTGATCGGCGGGCTCGACACCGCGACGTCGGGGCACCTCGAGGTCATGGGCCAGCGGCTGGACGCGCTGGACAGTCGCCAGCTGGCCCTCTATCGCCGGACGACGGTCGGCATTGTGTTCCAGGCATTCCACCTCCTTCCCGCTCGGAGCGCCTTTGAGAACGTCGAGCTACCGCTGCTGCTGCAGAACGTGACACCGAGTGACCGGCAGCCGACGGTCGAGGCCGCACTCGACCAGGTGGGCCTGACCGCGCGGCGCGATCATCTGCCTTCGGAACTGTCGGCCGGCGAGCAACAGCGAGTGGCCATTGCTCGCGCGATGGTCAAGCGGCCCCGCGTGTTGCTCGCGGACGAACCCACCGGCAACCTCGACCGCCGCAACAGCGATGAGATCCTCGAGCTCATCCAAGGACTCAATCGTGAGCGTGAGCTGACTGTCATCATGGTGAGTCACGACGAGGACGCGGTTGAGAGAACGGCACACCGCGCGATTCGCTTGGACGACGGACGCGTCGTGGAGTCCGCCGCCATATGATCTTCCGCGACCAGTTCCGCTACGCGTTCAGCAACCTGCGGAAGACACGCCTTCGAACCGCGCTCACTGCCGCGGGCGTCGCCATTGGCATCGGTGCCATGACGAGCATGGTCTCGGTTGGCGCCGGCACGCAACGGAATGTGCTCACGGCGTTCAACGAGCAGTTCCTGCTCACGTCGGTGATGGTGCGACCAAGCGAGCGCGACAGCGCCGAGGCCGAGCGGCCGGCGCTCGATTCGGCCGCGATCGCCGCCTTCCGAGATCTCCCGGGCGTGCGAGCGGCCTATCCGGTGGTGGCGGTTCCCGGTCTCCTGCTCGATCAGGGAAACCGGCTCTTCCGAAATCTCGAGGGGATGCCGGCGTGGCTGCTCGGGGAGCAGATCGAGCGCGGGCGCGTCGAGCTGGTGGCCGGCCGCGCGTACCGAGAGGGTGAGACCAACGCGCTGGTGCTCTCAGAACGGGCGGCCGGTCGGCTGCTCTCAGACAGCGTCTCTCCCGACACCCTCGTAGGTCGAACTGTCTCCTTCATGGTGGCACAGGGATCCGGTGATTCCGAGGACGCGGCGCGCACAGGTCCAGAGCGCGGGCCCGCCGACTTCATCAGACAGTTCGCGCCCACGACGCTCGAGCTCACGGTGGTCGGCATCGTGAAAGGCGGTGGCACGCTCGCGGACTTCGTGGGGCTATCGCTCTGGGTGCCGCTCGCCACGGTGGAGCCGCTCTACGCACGCGCCTTTCAGGACCTGGAATCGATTCTCACCGGTGAGGTTCAGGGTGACGGATATGCGATGGTGCAAGTGCTCACCGACGGCGTCATGGCGGTGCGGCCGACGCAGGATAGCCTCGAAGCCCGAGGGTTTACTGCGCAATCCATTCTCGACGAGATCAAGGAAGTGCGTCGCGCGTTCGTCATCATGAACGGACTCCTCGCCATGATCGGAGGCGTGAGCTTGACGGTGGCCGCCATGATGATCGTGAACACCCTGGTGATGGCGGTCTTGGAGCGCACGAACGAAATCGGGCTCCTCAAGTCGATGGGGGCGACCGACGCCGACGTCATGCGGCTCTTCCTCACCGAGGCCGGCGTGATCGGGATTCTGGGGGGAGTCGGCGGCCTGGTCCTCGGCTATGCCGTCGCCCGGATCACCAACGCGATCGCCAATTTCCAGTTTCAGCGCGTGGGTGAGGTGAGCATCGACCTCGTCGCCTTTTCGTTCTGGATCATTGTGGGCGGCCTCGGCTTCGCACTCTTCGTCAGTCTCGTGGCTGGTGTCTATCCCGCACGACGGGCAGCACGCGTCGATCCTGTCGTCGCGCTGCGGCATTTCTGATGCGGCGAGCCAGGCGATTGCCGCGCCGTCGCTATCAGCCATCAGCCGTCAGCCACTGCCGCTGCCGCTGCCATGCTGACGCCCAGGCTCGGTAGATGAGTCGTCACCCATCTCACCCCACCCGCATGCGCCTCTCCGCGCTTCTCGCCCTTCTCACGCTCTCCCTGGTTAGAACTTCTGTGGGTCAGCAACCGCTGCAGTCCGGGCAACGGGTGCGGATTACAGCACCGGTGCTCGGTCTCGACAAACACGTTGCGACCGTCGTGGGCCTGAGGGGCGACACGCTCGTGGTGGCCAACGCCAACACGATGCGATTCCCGGTCTCATCGCTCGAGCAGCTCGAGATGCACGCCGGCCGCCGATCCCATCCATGGCGAGGCGCAGGGATCGGATTCCTGTCGGGCGTTGGCGTGGCGTTCGTGACGTGGCACATCGCCGACCTCGGGTGCTACGAGGGCGCGAGCACCACGAACTGCGCGCTGGTGCTTGGAGGCGGCATAGGCGGCGCGATCGGTGCCTTGGCCGGCGCTGTCGTCGGGGCGATGATCAGGACAGACCGATGGGAAGCCGTTCCGCTCGGCGGGCTGCGCGTGAGCGTCGTGCCGCAACGGGATGGCTTCGGCATCGGGGCGCGGATCGCGTTCTAGGGCGGACAGCGCCACACCAACGTCATTTCCGACTACTTCTTTGCTGGTTCTCACGGAATACGGCCCGTAGGTTCTGCCATTCCCCTCCAAGGAGACCGTCATGCGTCGCATTCGGATCTGTGCCGCCCTCGCCGCTGTCTTGGTCTGCAACTACGGCGTCGCCAACGCGCAAACGCTCGTCCTCCAGCAGAACAAGTGCGAATCTGGCAAGGTCGGTGCGCTTCGCGCCTTCGTTGACTCCGCATTCGTGCCAATCGCACAGGAGCTCGTCAACGAGGGCAAGATCATGGGGTTTCACTCGGCGTTTCACTCGTGGGGTGATGAGTGGAACGTGGTATACATCTACGTCGCCGAGAGTATCCCCGCATTCCTCGATGCGTTTGGGGACGCGTTTTCCCGTATGATGGAGCGGTATCCAGAGGCCCTGCCGATGTTTCAGGAGTGGTGCTTCGAGCACAAGGACAGCTTCTACCGTATGGGGAGGATGACCGAGCACCCGCCAGCACCCGACCGCTAGGACTCGCTCGACAACGGCTGTGATACCGCCCGGCTCCGCGCCGGGCGGTTGCGCCTGAACACCGCCGCGATCCCGAGGGACTTGTCTAGTACATGCGCCCTTGGACGTAGTCGTTCAGCATGCGGATCTCGAATTCCTTTGAGTCCACATCGGTGTGAAGCTTCGTCAGGTGCGCGTTGAGCACATCGCCGATCGAGATCATCCCGGCCAGCTCGGCACCATCGAGGATTGGCAGGTGCCGGACACCTCTCTTGGTCATCACACTCATGGCGTAATCCAGATCATCGTCCGCAACACCGACGATGAGATCTTTGTCCGCCGTCATCGCGTCCCTGACCCGAGTTGGGCACGGATCTTGTCCCTGCTCCGCAGGCTTCGTCAGACGAGTGCAGTGCTCCCCGCACTCCCGCATGATGTCGCGCTCCGTGATGACTCCGCAGATCTGGCCGCTCACGATCGCCGATGCGGTGGTGCCACCCCACGAGTACCGGAGATGGCTGTGGCTCACCGAGGGATCGGCACCCTCGTTCGTGGTTTTCGAATCCTTGACGACCAGCGCTCCAATCCGGTGCTCGTTCATCAGGCACATGGCCTCATGAACAGTCTGGTCCGCGTCGATCGTCACGACGTCGCTTTCGACCTCGAGAATGTCTCTGATGCGCATCTTGCCCCCCCCACCGAGTGAGTAATACGGGCGCTCGGTCTATGCCAAGTCTAGCCGTCGATCTCGATCCAGCCGAATTGGGTGCGATCCACATGCGAGCGCACGGCCGGCAGCCTTGGTGACCTGCTGTTCACGAAGCTATGCGTATGCGCTTTCAACGCCAGCAAGAATGCCGA
Source organism: Gemmatimonadota bacterium (assembly GCA_039588055.1). Lineage (GTDB taxonomy): Bacteria > Gemmatimonadota > Gemmatimonadetes > Gemmatimonadales > GWC2-71-9 > JAOTVV01. The sequence continues at coordinate 10,797 of JBDHAN010000063.1, forward strand.
GTGATAGTGTCACCATTTCGTGTGTGCTGCGTGATGCGCAGCAGAAAGCCGCGAGCGCCGCGTGACGCTCGGGACTGATCACAACGCGCGACCTTTTGGTGTCAGCCTATACCGTCCTGGGGTCGCCTCCATTCCCCCGCGTGGCACTGTCCATCGTCACAACGAGTACGGACGACGCCGCGAGCTTCGAATGCCGGGTGCCCTGAGGGACAAAGCAGGATCACGGCTGAGCGTCCCCTCAACCCGCCGGCCGTCGTTGCGGGCGGCCGACCGCAGCCTGCAGCGCCATGCTGAGCGCAACGCAACCGACGCACCCGATCATGTTGTAGTAGAGGTACGAGAAATCAAACAGCTCAGTGAAGAACAACACGAAGATCGCCGCTTGTGACGTCACCGCACCCCAGAAGACGGCCCACCCACCGACGTGCCGCACGAAGAACGCGACGCAGAACATGCCGAGCACGACGCCGTAGAAGAGCGACCCGATGATATTGATCGCCTCGATGAGATTCTCCTGCTGACTGGCGAAGAGCGCAAAGCCGATCGCGATCACACCCCAGAAGACCGTCAGCAACCGTGAAGATGTGACGTAGTGACGCTCGGGCGCGTCGCGCCGCACGACGAACCGATAGAAATCGACATTCGCCGTCTCCCCCAGCGCGCTCAATTCAGCGGCGAGGGACGAAAACGCCGCCGCAAAGAAGACCGCCATCAGCAACCCGATCAAACCGTGCGGCAGGTAATCGAGCACGAACGTGATGAAGACGTAGTCGTAATCCTCGGCCTTCGCGCTCGCATTCGTTTGCTGAAGCACGGCGATGGCGTCGGCACGGATGGCCTGGCTGCGCTCATGGGCGGCTAAGGCAGAGGAGCGTGCGATCTCGGCGGTCGCAGCTTCGCCCGCGCGCTCAGCACCGAGCCACGCGTATATGCTTTCCGCTTTCTCGTTGTGGGCCGTCGCGTAGGCGCTATCGAGCGCCGCCAGCTGATCGGCGGCACCGTTCGATTCGGCCTGTTCCCACGCTGTGGTGTTGAAATACACCGGCGCGGGCTCGAACTGGTAGAAGACAAACAGCAGCACCCCCAACAGCAGAATGCCGAACTGCATCGGGATCTTGAACAGCGCGTTGAACATCAGGCCGAGGCGGCTTTCTCGCAACGATGGGCCGGAGAGATAGCGCTGTACCTGCGATTGGTCGGTGCCGAAATAGGAAAGGGAGAGAAACACGCCGCCGAGGATGCCCGACCACACGTTGTAGCGCTCGCTCAAGTCGAAGCGAAAGTCCACGGCCTCGAGTTTGTCGAAGCCGCCGGCGACGCGGAGCGCGTCGCCCAGCGAGAGCGCCTCCGGCAGGCGCAGGATCAGGACGATCACCGCGGCGAGCATGCCGGCGAAGATCACGCCAATCTGGTACTTCTGCGTCACGCTCACGGCGTCGGCGCCACCGGAGACGGTGTAGACGATAACCACGATACCGATGCAGACGATCGTGAGATCGAGCGGCCACCCCATGACCGTCGTCAGCACGATCGCAGGCGCGTAGATCGTGATGCCGGCCTGTAGGCCGCGCTGCAGCAGAAAGAGCGCGGCGCCCAGCAGCCGCGCGCGTCCGTCGAAGCGGTTGCCGAGGAACTCGTATGCGGTGTAGACGTTGAGACGCCGGTAGAGGGGAAGGAAGACGGCCGCGACGATGATCAGTGCCAGCGGTAACCCGAAGTAGTTCTGCACGAACCCCAGCCCGCCGTCATACCCTTGGCCGGGCGTGGAGAGGAAGGTGATCGCGCTGGCCTGCGTCGCCATCACCGACAAGCCGATCACGGTCCAACGCGTCCTGCCGACGCCTTTCCAATAGGCGGCCATATCGCCGCGATGGCGCGTGCGCCATGCGCCATACCCGGCGATGCCGAGGATGGTGACGAAGAGGACAACGTAGTCGAGGAGACTCAAGCGATCGTCCGCCTAAGAGAACGCCAGCTCAAAAACCTTGAGCAGCACGACGCACACGACGAAGACAACGAGGACGAAACCATAGACGGCGCGCCACGTCCTGAAGCCTGGCAGGCCCGTCGAAGGTTCCGTGACACGCGGATCAGACGCGGCGCCTCGAGGTGGCATCATCTGGCTAGCTCGATCTGTCATT
>JBDHAN010000064.1:0-13976 GCA_039588055.1 Gemmatimonadota bacterium
CAGGGCGGTGGCGGTTGGGCGAGAGCGGTGGACGTCCGAGCCCCTTGCGATTGCCGCGAGCGAGTCGCTCGACTACCGCATCGAGATGCCCATGCTCGCCGTAGCGTTGCCGGCGCTGGTGGTGGAGGCTGATCGCGATTGTCGGGTGCGACCTGATGCGGGGCTGGCAGCGGCACGGCTCTGGGATGAGGCAAAAAAGGCGCTCGAGGGTGTGGTGTGGACCGAGCGTCAGGGCACGCTGCGGCACCGCATCGCGTGGTACGATTTCAAGCTTGACCCACGCACCCTCGAGGTAGAGGAGCGGCACTTCGAGAGCCGCGACGGCGCGTACCGCGGAAGCCCCTTCGCTACGGAGTCTCCCACGATCATCGACGACCTCGGATATGTCCGGCAGATCCAGACGGGCGAATGGGTGTTCGACGCTCCGGACGCGAAGGTGCTGTTGTCCGACGCGTTCGCGGACCAGCATTGCTTTGCCGTCGCGAAGCCCGACAGAGACCTTCCCGATCTCGTTGGGCTCCAATTCGAGCCGGTGCGCCGTCGAGACGTTGCCGATATCGAAGGAGTGTTGTGGCTGAACGGCGGGTCGGCCGAGTTGGACCACCTCGAGTATCGCTACCGGCGTCTCCCCGGACGGCTCAAGGCTGTCGAATCACGTCTCATTGGTGGCCGCGTGGAGTTTGCCCGTATGCCGGACGGGCCGTGGATCGTGAGCCGATGGTGGATTCGCATGCCCGAGATCGGACTGAGACAGGTCCCTCGAGGACGTCCGGACTACGACACCGTCTTATTGGCGTTACGAGAGCAGGGTGGAATTGTCGAAGAAGTACAGAACTTCCGGGGTGACGTCGTCTGGCGTGCTCCCGCCGCGTCGCCCGGAGAGCATCGCTGACAGGCTAGGTCTTGGGAGCGCCCGGGCCCCAGTCCGGCAGGTGATCCCCCGCGTCGTCCGGTGTCGCGAACCCATCGAGATCCGCCACTTCGTCCTCCGCCTCCTCGAGCATCTCGTGGTCGACATCCGAATCCCGGTCGGGAGGTGCGCTTGGCCTCTTCGGGCGTGCCGCGAGCCACACCAGCGCCACCAGCAGTGCGAGGATGAGGAGCCCCAGGCCGACGGTCGATCCCACTATGTGCCCAATTCCTCCTGCCAAAACTCCGACAGGCGCTCGCGAATCATGTCGCGCACGCGCCGAAAACTCTCGTGCTGGGCGTCCTCGTTGGCGGCGGGTGCGGCGGGATCGGGATGCGGCCAGGCCAGGCGGCGGCCTCGCGTGTACGCCACCGGACATTCCTCTTCGGCGCAGAGGGTGATCACCACGTCGGCGTCTGCCAGCGGAATCTCGTCCAGGCCTTTGGATCGGTGGCCACTCAAGTCGATGCCGATCTCCCGCATGGCATCGACCGCCAGCGGGTTCACCCGACTCGGTTCGGAGCCCGCACTGTAGACGTCCCACCCCGGCGGCGCGCCCGCGCGGGCCAGGCCTTCGGCCATTTGGCTGCGGGCGGAGTTCGCCACGCAGAGGAGGACGAGCTTGGGCAGGGGAACGTCAGCTCGCGGGCTTATCGAGCTCCTCGAGGATGTCCTTCGGGCGCACCAACACCAGGATAGCGGCCTGCGGGACCACCAAATAGTGCTGACCCTCAAACGAGATTTCGACCGCGGCTTTACGGAAGAAGAGGGCGAAGTCCCCGATGCGAGCCTGCATCGGAACGAATCGCGGGCCAGCGCCTTCCACCTTCCAGGGCTCGTCGTTGAGCTCGGTGGGTGCCGAGACGGGATTGCCGGGACCCGTCGCCACGATCCGCCCACTCTGCACGGCCTGGTGGTCCACGGCGGTGGGGGGTAGGTAAAGCCCGACCTTCGTGCGCTCCTCGCCTTCCTGCGGGGTGACGAGCACTCGGTCGCCTACGACGATCAGCTTCTTGAGCGGGTCGGTCATATTGGAAATCAATGCCCGACGAATGCGCGGCGCCAGTGCACGGGTTCCTGGTCGGCCGTTCGCGCTCGACTACATTCTGAGCGTAATCTCAGGTGGGGAGAATCACATGACCGTACCGCGCCCAGGTAAGATCGTGTGCGTAGGTCGGAACTACGCCGCACACGCGCAGGAGTTGGGGAACGTCGTCCCCGACCGTCCGCTCATCTTTCTCAAGCCTCCGTCGGCGGTGATCGGGAACGGCGATCCCATCGTGCTCCCCGAGATGTCCGAGCGTGTCGAGCACGAAGCGGAGATTGGCGTCGTGATTGCCCACCCGGTGCGGCATGCGAGTGCCGCCGGAGCACTTCGCGTGGTGGCCGGCATCGCCTGTGTCAACGATGTCACGGCCCGTGACCTCCAGAAGGCCGACAAGCAATGGACGCGTGCCAAGGGATTCGACACCTTCTGCCCGATTGGTCCAAGCGTCGTGCCACTGGACCGACTTCCGCCGTGGGAAGAGCTCGAAGTGGTGTGTCGCGTGAACGGTACGGAACGCCAGCACGGCGCCGCCCGCGACATGGTGTTCGGGATCCCTGACATCGTTGCCTATGTGTCGCAAATCATGACACTTGAGCCCGGGGATGTCATTGCGACTGGCTCACCGGCCGGCGTTGGACCACTCGAGCCGGGTGATGTCGTGGAGGTAGAAGTCCCGGGTGTTGGCGTGCTGAGCAATCCGGTGATCGCGGCGGAGCGCTAGGGGCTCACTGCCGCTAGCTGCCTTCCAGAACCTTCTTGATCTCTCCGACAATCGTCGCCGCCTGGAAGGGCTTCGCGACGAAGTGGGCGCTGAGCGCACGGATCTCGTCGATGATCTCGGTTTCGGCGCGTGCGGAGATCACGATGGCGGGAACGGTCTTGAGCGCCTCGTCGCCGCGCAGATGCCGCAGCATCTCGACGCCGCTCATCCCGGGCAGCACGAAGTCGGTCACGATCAGGTCGGGTGTGCGTGCGCGTGCCAGCTCGAGCCCCGCGGCTGCGGTGGCCGCATCCAGGCATGCATAGCCGCTGAGGCGGAGGAGCCGGGTCACCACCGAGCGCACCGCCGGATTGTCCTCGACCACCAGCACAATGCGTCGCCGTGGTGCGGCAAGCAGCCGTTCGGCCTCATCCACGAGCGCTTGCGAGTCGCCAGCCACGCGCGCATCCGCGCCGTACGCGATGGCCTGCGTCTGCTCGCTGCCGGCCCCGCACATGATGATCGGGACGTCGACAGTGGCCGGGGTGTGCCGCAGCCGTTCCAGTAGATCGAGGCCGTGCATGTCTTTGAGCTCGACGCCGACCGTGATGACGTCCGGTGTCTGCTCCTGTGCCGTGTGCAACGCCTCTGCGCCGTCAGCCACGGTGCGGACCCGCCAGCCAGCCGTGGCGAATTGGGCGGCATAAAGTCGGCCCAGGTCGGCGTCGGCCTCGACGATGAGGAGGGTTCGCGTCGTCTCTCGTGGCGCTGCCGGTCGGGCCGCGACGGCCGGGGGCTCCTGGGCGAGGAGCATTCTCGCGTAGAAGCGCGATCCGCGGCCGGGGTCGCTCTCGGCCCACATCTCGCCGCCGAACTCTTCGACGATGCCGCGGGCGATCGCGAGTCCCAGCCCGGCACCCTCGTGCGGCCGGGTACCCGACAACTCGAGCTGGCGGAACTTGTCGAAGATCACTTGCAGCTGCTCCTTGCGAATGCCGGGGCCGCGGTCGGCAACCTCGAGCACGACGGTGGCGTCCTCAACGCGCCAGGAGAGCTCCACCGGTTTCCCGGCGGGCGAGAACTTGATCGCGTTGGAGAGCAAGTTGACCAGCACCTGGGCCAGGCGATCGATGTCCGCCAGCACGAGCGTGCGTCCGTTGGCGGGAACGAACAACTCGACCTCGCGCTCTTCGGCGAACGCGGAGACCGATTCGAGTGCCCGCGCCGTCGCGTCCTCGAGGGCGACGGGCTCGAGCTTGGTCACGACGCGTCCGCTCTCGATGCGTGACAGATCGAGCAGATCCTCGACCAGCCGCACCAGTCGATTGAGGTTCCGGAGCGCGATCGTCACGAACTCGCGCATCTGGTCGGTGAGGTCTCCCGCCGCTCCCTGCATGAGGAGTGCGAGCGACGTCTTGATGGACGTGAGCGGGGTGCGGAGCTCGTGGCTCACGATCGACACGAACTCGTCCTTTGCCGCTTCGGCTTCCGCCTCGGTCGTGATATCGCGGAAGATGAGCACGTTGCCAAGGAGATCGCCGTTCTCCCCTCGGACCGGTGCGACGGTGCGCTGGAACGTTGCGCGCGTCGGCGCTTCGAGCCGCACCCGATCACGCAGGGTGGCGCCGTGCTTGAGTGCGGCCACCTGCGGCTCGAGATCCTCCGGCTCGGTGAGGCGCCGCTTGAGTAGCTCGTGTGCCGCGTCGACACTCGAACCGGATAACGCCCGCTGCGCCCGTCCCAACAACTCGGCCATCGCACGGTTCACATATGCCACGTGCCCGGCGCTCTCCATGAGAATCGCGGCGTCGCTTGCTTCGATGAGTGCGCCCAGTCGGCTCCGTTCCCCCTGCGACACGATCTGCTGCTGGGCGAGCGCGGCCCGTTGCCTGTCGATCGTGGCGAGCAACTTGGAGTAGTGGAGAGAGGTCTCGATCTGGCGGCCCAGGAGGGTTGCCAGCTCCAAGTCCTCATCGGTGTAGGGCGTGGCCTCCTTGGCGCCCAGGTTGAGCGTACCGATGACCTGGCCTTCCAGCTTGAGCGGCACGAGCAAGACGGAGATGCTCCCGTGCTCGCCGGAGATCCGGATGCCGTCGAGGCCGGAGAGGGTATCGGTCCGCATCGCCGTGCCCGTCCGAATGACCTCGCCGGTGAGACCGGTATCGATGGGGAACGAGCCCTCGGCCCGGATGAAGCCGCCTTTGGCCGCATCGTAGAGCGTGTGAAGCGCGAACTCCGCGCGATCTGGTGACACCAGCACGACGCTCGCACGCCGGAACGGCAACACCCGGCTCAGCCTGACGATCGCCTCGCGGAAGAGCTCCCGCAGGTCGAACGTCGTGTTGATGAGCGATGCCAGCTCGCCCACCACCTCGAGGCGCTGGGCAGCCATGTCTGTGTTCGCTCGATGATTCACGAGCCCTCGCCGGCAGCCAGCTGCTCTTGATAGTCCGCGACGGCGTTCCTCAGGGCATCGAGCCGTGCTGCGGCGGTCCCGAGGTCCTCCGCCGGGACCGAAGCGGCGTCGTACCATGCTCCGGCCAGGCTCGAAACGTGGGTCGCACATTCGGCGAGCTCAGTCGCCCCGTATGCGTTCGCCGTGCCTTTGAGCGAGTGCGCCTGAAGGTAGAATGTCTCGATTCCGGCGCGCGACGGCGCATCCCGCAGTGAGGCGAGCGCTGTGTCGAGTTGCTCGAGCCGGTGCGGCAGTCCCGCGCTGAACTCGCGCCTGAGCTCGGCAATGGTTTCTTCGTGCTCAGTCATTCGTGCGGTTCGCACAGTGTCTCGATCTGCGTGGCGAGCGTGTCCAGGTCGAATGGTTTGGAGATGACCCCAGCGAGTCCCGATGCGGCCACCTTGGCCTCGTCCAAGTTCTTGCGTGCGGTGAACAGAATGCGAGGGATGCCCTGGGTTGCCGGATCGTCTTGCAGCACGCGACACACGTCGTAGCCGTCCATGCCCGGCATCATGAGGTCGACCAGGATGACATCGGGCGGTGTGCGCCGGATTTGCTCGACTCCCGACGCGCCGTCAGGGGCGGTATTGACCTGCCAGCCCGCCGTAAACTGCAGCGTTACCTGCACCAAGCGACGCAGGTCGGCATCGTCTTCAATCAGGACGGCACGGAAGGGTTGCGTCATGGATGAGCGCCGCGCCTGCTAGGACTGCACGCGGCTGGGGAGGGACCGAGCCTTGTTCGCGCGGGGCATCGGCGAAAGATTGCAAGCATGGAGCCCAAAGTCTACCTGCTCGATGACGATCTGAGCTTCGCCAAACTGTTGGCGGTGAACCTCCGGGATGCCGGGGTGCACCGGACCGAGGTGTTCGAGTCGGCGGAGGAGCTGTTGGCCCGTCGCGGGGAGTCACCGCCCGACGCGGTGATCACCGATCTCCGCATGCCCGAGATGGATGGGATCGAGGTGACCAAACGGCTGCGGCAGGCGGATCCCCTTTTGCCGATCTTCGTGCTCACGGCCCACGCCGAGATGACGAGTGCGATCGAGGCCCTCAAAGCTGGCGCCAACGAGTATCTCACCAAGCCGGTCAATCTGGACGAGTTGACCACGCTGTTGCGCCGCGCGTTGGCCGAACGTCCCAAGTTGGAAGAGGTGTCGGCGCTCGAGGCCACGCGCAAGGAAGTGTTCTCGGAGCACGCGCTGTTGGGCTCGCACAAGAAGCTCGACAAGGTGAGGGAATTCGTGCGCCGCGTGGCGGACATTCCCTATCCCACCGTACTGCTCTACGGCGAGAGCGGAACGGGCAAGAACCTGGTGGCGCAGGCGATTCACTACTCGAGTCCGCATACCGCCGGGCGTTTCGTCGAGATCAATTGCTCGGCGCTGCCGGCGCCGCTCCTGGAAGCGGAGCTGTTCGGGCACAAGAAGGGGGCGTTCACCGACGCCAAGGAATCGAAGCGCGGGTTGTTCGAGGTGGCGAACGGCGGGACGTTGTTTCTGGACGAGATCGGTGATCTCTCACTCGAGTTGCAGGCCAAGCTGTTGAACTTCCTCGAGTCGCGCCGGTTTCGCCGCGTGGGGGGGACCGATGACATCGAGGTGACGCTCCGGATCATCACCGCCACGAACCGTCACCTCGAAGATCTGGTTCAATCCAAGGAGTTTCGGCAGGACCTGTTCTATCGGTTGAACGTGGCGACCCTCACGCTGCCGCCACTCCGCGAGTTGGACGGTGACATTCCGGTTGTCGCCGATCACTTTCGCGAGCTGTTCAATCGCGAGTTTCGGAAAGACGTCCAGTCCATCAGTCCTGAAGCGCTCGATGCGCTCGCAGCCTGGGAGTGGCCGGGCAACGTGCGGGAGCTCAGGAACGTGATCGAGCGCGCGATGATCTTTGCGGACGGTGCCGTGCTCGAGGCGGTTGACCTTCCACCGTTTGGCGCTTCAGAACGGCGCCCGTCCGCACCCGGCGACGGCGTCGCGGCGATCCCCTTGAAGCTGACTCTGGTGGACGCCGAGAAGGAGTACATTCGGCAGACGCTCGAGGCATACGACGGCAGCGTCCAGCGCGCCGCCGAGGCGCTCGGGATCTCGCGCAAAAACCTGTGGCAGAAGCGGAAGAAATACGGGCTGTTGGAGTAGGCAGGACCCGGCATCGGTTACCGGCATAGTTACCAGACGGTAACCCCAGTCGGCTCACCGCAGTGATAACAACCACCTAACTCATTGAAAATCAACACATTACAGCGCCTTTCATGGGGCACGTGACGTGCACGGTTTCGGGCCCGCATGGGGCGGCGCGTGGTGCGTGGTCTTCGGATGAGGTGTGCGTTGGATCGATCGAGGAGCATGGTCCAGGGAAACGGTGACCTGAGGACCGGAGCGCTGAATGAGGTTCCGGGGCCGGGGGGACGTGGTGCGTCCATGGCTGCCCGCTGCGCTATGTTGCTCCTTGGCGCGGCTGCCCCCCTCGCGGTGTTTCTGTCACTGCAGGGTGCGCTTGATCGCGCTGAGGCGCAGACACTCTCCGCGGCAGCCGTTCAGACCTTCTGGGTCGGCAAGGCGCCGACCGCCATCAGCACCCTGGCCGTCGCTGATACCGGTACCGCGCCATCCGTCACCGCGGCCAACGACATCCGCATTCGCATCCCGGCGGGCTTCAACATGACCTGGGACGTCTCGGACGTTGCGGCTACGATCGGCGGCACCGCGGCTGGCAAGGTCTCAAGCACCGTGAGCTACAAGGACGGCGGCAAGACCCTGGTGGTCAACGTGACCACCGATTTCGCCATCGGCGACACGATTACCGTGTCGGACCTGAGCTTCATGGATTTCACAGCTGCATCAGGCGCCGACAATCTGGAGCTCGAGGTCTACAATGACGACGCCGTCTCGGCCACCGACGACAAGACCGTCACCATCTTGCCCCGCGGCACGCCTGCACTTTCCTCGGGATTCGATCAGAGCTTTCGGGTGGGCGACCCTCCGGTCGCAGCGAGCATGATGACCGTGCGGGCCGACGCCGCGGCGCCGTCGATCACCGCCGCCAACGACATCCGTATCCGGATCCCGAGCGGCTTCAATATGCGGTGGGACGGTTCTGACGTGACGGCGACGATCCTCGGCACCGGGGCGAGCAAGGTGTCGAGCAGCGTGAGCTATGAGAACGGCGACAGAACACTTGTGATCGACGTCACGACCGATTTCGATCCCGGCGATTTGATCACGATCTCGGACCTGAGCTTCACCAGCTTCAACAGCCCCTCGCTGGACGACCACTTGGAGCTGGAGGTCAATGACGACGGACAGGTCTCGGCGATCGACGACAAGATAATATTCATCGCGCTGATCCTGGTGACGCCGGATATCACATCGGCAGCCGATCAGTACTTCACCGTGGCGGGCCCACCCACCGAAATGGCAGTGCTGCGGATCACGGACGACGATGTCCTTCCCCAGATCACCGCCGCCAATGACATCCGGATCCGCATCCCGGACGGCTTCAACATGACCTGGGATGTTACGGACGTGGAGGCGGTGGTGTCGGGCCGGGGGCGCAGCAACGTGTCGAAGTTTGTGAGCTATGAGGATGGCGGCAAGACGTTGGTGATCGACGTACTGACCGACTTCGCCGCGAACGATTGGCTGAACGTCAAGGGCGTGCACTTTGTGGGGTTCACCTCGGCATCGCCCGCAGACCGACTTGAGCTGGAGGTGTACAACGACAATGCGGTGCAGGCTGTCGATGACAAGACCAAGGAGATTCTGGGTAGCGTGTTCAACGTGGACGTGTGGCCCGACACAGTGGTCCAGAGCCACCTGCCGAGCAACGGCACGAGCTACACGGTCGACTTTGCGGTGAGCAACACCGGCTCTGGTGCCGACAGCTACGATCTCATCACCTCCAGCAGTCCCGGTGGCACGATCAGCGTCGTGTCGATGACCGGGGCAGGGGTCACGCAAGGCGCGAACCCGGACAGCGCCCGGCTGGGCAATTTGCCGGCGGGCGACCGGGCAGTCGTGACCGTGACGTACACGGTGGCTAGCGTGCTGTTGGGTACCGTCGATACGCTCCGTCTGTTCGCGCGCTCCGTGCTCAGCCCCACGCAGACGGATGACGGCCGGCTGATCCTCACGGTGATTCAACCGAACCTCGTTCTCACGAAGGCCGTGAATCCAAGCGGCACGCAGCTGCCCGGGACCGACCTCACCTACACGATCACGATCACGAACGACGGCACCGCCGACGCCGTGGACGTGGTCGACGTGGATTCGCTGCCGCCGGAAGTGCAGTTCAAAGTGGGAACGGTGGCGTACAGCCTGCCGGCTGGCGTCACGGTCACCGTCGAGTACTCCGACGACGGCGGCTCGACGTGGACCTACACCCCCGTCTCGGAAGGCTGCGGTGCACCCATCGGCTACGACGGCTGTGTGAACCGCATCCGCTGGACGCTCGACACCAGCCTGAGCGTCACCCCCAACAATGTGGCCAAGCTGGAATACGTGGCGAGGATACGATAGACGGTAGGAGCGTATGCTGGTGGGATGGTAGGCGCTCGGAGGCGATACCGTCGGCGGCGTGCTCGCTGGTGGCGCACGAAGCACCACGCTTCGATCGTCGCGACCGTGGCGTCGGTTGACCGGCGTGAAGCTTCGGTGGCGTCAAGCGAAGCTTCAGGTGCCCCGGCTCACGCTTGAAGGGCCGCAGCTCAAGCTTCAGTAGCCACAGCTAAAGCTTCAGTAGCCACGACTGAAGCTTGAGTAGCCACGACTAAAGCGTGAGTAGCCACGACTAAAGCGTGAGTAGCCGCTACTGAAGCGTGAGTTGCCACGACTGAGACGACCCCAGGTTGGCCTCAACGCCGAGCGCGAGGTGTGTAACCTGATGTATCAAAAGGGGTTGTCTCACCTCGACCAACCCGAACTGTTGCAATGCAGGCTTGCATCGCCCGTTTGCACGCTTCCATCCGGCGATTGCGGGCTTCCTTGCGCCGATTGCTGGCTTACAAGCGCCGATTGCAGGCTCACATCCACCGGTTGCAGGCCTACAGCCGCCGATTGCAGGCTTCCGTTCGGCGGTTGCAGGTGTGCGGGTGGTGGCTGACGCAGGATGGCGGGATGGTAGGTTTTGGGAGTCCATACCGTCTTACCGCCTTACCGTCCTACCCGCCTTCGTACCCTCCTGCCGCCCTAACATCCTATCCCAAAGGCCTGTCACCCCCACCGTTACCGAACGGTAACCCAGACCCCTCTGAAATCACTCCCGTATCATCGATCATAACACCGTAAGTCATTGTAGTAAAAGCGCTTAGACAACATTGTCGGCGTTCATCGTCGCGGTACGGCCCGTGCCCTACCAGATGATGCTATGCGAACGCGACACGTGATTCTGCGCTGCCCGCACTGCCAGACGGCGGCCCAGCACCCGACCGGGGATCTGGTCGGCGACTGGGCCGTCTGTCACGTGTGCGAGCAGCCGTTCGGATGGCGTGATGCCGAGCTGGCAGGAGGCAACCATGGCCGTCGCGTGACGAAGCCGCGGCGCGCCCGTGTGAGCAAACCCCACTCCAAACCGAGGGACGAAGCATGACGCGCTGGAAAAGCCTGTGGGTCGCAGCGGCGTTGCTGGCCATAGGGAGCGGTGTCGCCCGCGCCCAGGAGCAGCAGGCGCTGGTGATGACCGCCGAGAACCTGATGGCGGGGGACGAGCGGCACCAGGCGTTGGCCGAACAGGGTGGCGATCCGAACGCGCTCCTCCTGGGAGACGTGATTCGCTACCGCCTGCTGTTCACCAACGTCACCGACGTCCCTGTGCGGAACGTCGTGTTCGACAACCCCCTCCCGGACGGCTTGGCGTATGTGGCCAGCTCGGCCGGCGCCGACCAGGCGGAGGTGGTCGTGGAGTACTCGATCGACGGTGGGGCCACGTACTCGGCCCAACCGATGGTCGAGCAGCTGGTGGACGGCGAGCGCGTGATGGCCGCCGCGGCGCCTGAGCAGTACACCCACGTCCGATGGACGGTACCCAACTGGATCGAGCCGGGTGCGCAGGTCACGGCCGAGTTTCGGGCGCGGCTGCGCGGCTCGGATGAACAACCCGGTCTGTCGCTGTAGACCGGGAACACCAACTCAGCGCTGCTGAGAAAGGAGCAAGGAGGAACACGATGCTTAGAAGGCACAAAGGGACGATCTGGCCTCTGGCGCTGGCAGGAGTCGTACTCGCATTTGGCGCGAGTGCACTCGATGCCCAGACGCCCGAGAACACGGTTATCACCAACACGGCGATCGTGACATTCACGGACGCCAACGACAACACCTACGCGCCCGACAGTGCGAGTGCCAGTGTGACGGTCGGCTTTGTGGCCGGCGTCGACGTCACTGGCAACGCAACGGCAACGCCCGCGCCTGGGAGCTCCGGAAACAGCCTGACGTATTCGGTGCAGAACCTCGGGAACGGTACGGATGCGATGGTGATCAACGTGTCGCTGTCCACGACCGGGATCGTGACGGTCACCGGTTACGTGTATGACGGCACAACCTACGCAACCCTTGCGCTGCTGAACGGAGCTATCGCCGCGGACTCGCTGGTGCAGGATACCACGATCACGGTTGACGTGGAGTACGACGTGGCCAGCGGCACGGGCGGTCAGCCGGTCGACATGACGTTCACGGCCACATCGGGTCGCGACGGCACCAAGTCCGACGCCGTGACGACCACCATCACGCCGAGTGAGTCCATTGCTCTCGCGGTGACGCCGGACAGCAACCAGACCGCCGATCGGTTGCCGAGCAACGGCACCCAGTACACGGGCACCTTCACCGTCACCAACAACGGTGACGGCCCGGAGACGTTCGACCTCGTCGGGTCGACGAGCCCGAGCGGTGCCATCACCGTCGTGTCGGTGAATGGGGGAACCTCCTCGATCGCACTGGCAGCGGGCGCGTCGCAGGACGTGGACGTCGTCTACACGATCGGTGACGTGGCAGCTGGCGTGGTCGACACGCTGATCCTCACGGCGACGGCGCAGACCGCGCCGAACCCCACTGACCGCGGCCACCTCACGTTCCGTGTCGTGCGTCCGCTGGTCTCGATCGCCAAGGCGGTGTTCATGAACGACTCGGTGACGGCACTCGTGTCGCCGCCGGACAGTGTCGTGCCCAATGACTCGATCTGGTACAAGATCACGGTCACGAACTCGGGGACGGCGAGCGCCGACAGCGTGCACATCGACGACAACCTGCCTGCGGAGCTGACATACCTGTCAGCGAACGGCGACGCGGCAGGATGGACGATCAGTAATAGCGGCAACGACGTGGATGCCTACCTCCTTGGGCTGGCACCCGGCGCGAGCCGCTACATCTGGATCCGGGCGCGGGTGAACTGAGCCTCGCTCACCCCGTAGCATGATCGTGTTCGGATCTTCCAGGCATCGTGGGCGTAGCCAGTCTCCTACACCGGCAGGAACCGCGATCGGCAACTGGGCGCGTGTGACTTATCAGGGTCCGAGCGGTCTCGTGGGTTCGGTCGTTTCGGACACTGTCTTCCTCACGGTCGGACAGGTGGCCGGTCTCGATCTCGAGCCGCCACGCGCGAGCGTCGCCGACCCGGGAGACACCGTCGTCTTCCAGCACCTGTTGGCAAACCTCGGCAACGGCACGGACGGCTTTGCTGTGGCCGTGACGGAGCCGTCGGGGTGGAGGACGCGTACCTACATAGATGAAAACCGCAACGGGGTGTTGGATGTTGCGGATGTGGAAGTGCTGGGTCCCGTTGTTCTCGCGATGGCAGACACGGCCTGGTTGTTGGTGGCGGTGGAGGTTCCGCCATTCGCCAGTGTCAGGGGAACGACCGACACCCTAGAAGTCCGAGCGACGAGCGTTGTGGACGGTTCGGCGACTGACGCCGTCGACGACGTGCTCGAGGTGCGCGACGTGGGCATCGTCGTGAGCCTCACCAAGACCGTCGATCGATTGTCCGCGACGATCGGCGACGTCTTGACCTATACCATTACCTATCGCGCGAGCGGACCGAACTCGGCGACAAACTTCGAGATTCGGGATCCGATTCCGCTCAAAGCCTCGTACGTCCCGGGGACGCTGCGCTTGAACGGATCCTCCCTCACCGACGCCACGGGAGACGACGCCGGCCACTTCGACGGTGGTGGGAACGGAGTCGTCATCACGATCGGCAGCATCACGGGCGGGGATTCGGGAACCGTGTCCTTCCAGGCTCGGGTCGATGGCTAGTACGCGACGCTTCCGCGTGTCGCCGGCCGCATCGGATCGGAGACTGCCGCCCACCTGGGTGGCTTTCGTCGTATTTACGCTCCTGTTTTCGGGTACTGCGGCGGCCCAAGACGTGGTCACGAACACGGCGAGTGCCTCCTACGAGACATTGGCCGGGACCGATTCCGTCCAGTCCGACTCGGCGCTCACCGCGTTGGTCTATCCGGAGGCCGTGCTCCAGAAGTTGCTCGTCGGTCCGCAGGTCGCCCGGATCGGTGAAGAGATCACCTACACGATCCGCTATGGCAACGCATCGGCAACGACACCGGTCATCGACGCTGTTCTCACCGACACATTGCCTCTGGACCTGGAGTTTGTGTCGGCCGATCCGGCACCGCAGGTGAGCGGGCAGATCCTGACGTGGTCCATCGGCGACGTCGGCCCGAGTTCGATGTTCGATGTCACGGTGCGTGTGCGTGTCGCTGC
Organism: Gemmatimonadota bacterium; assembly: GCA_039588055.1. GTDB lineage: Bacteria > Gemmatimonadota > Gemmatimonadetes > Gemmatimonadales > GWC2-71-9 > JAOTVV01. The sequence goes on from JBDHAN010000064.1 coordinate 13,827, forward strand.
GGATGTGCGCGACACGGTGCAGGCGATGAACGTCGCGGTCTTCTCCGGCTTGAACGCGGGCGTCATGATGGTCGAAGCACCCCAGGTCGAGTTGATCGGCGTCAGCAGTGCCCAGCTCTCGCTCGAGAAGACGGCGGACCTGCTCGAGGT
>JBDHAN010000065.1:0-12526 GCA_039588055.1 Gemmatimonadota bacterium
ACGTCGGCGTGCCGACGTACTGGGTCATCGATGGCGACACCCACACGGTCGAGGTGTGGACGCCCGATGATACCTTCCCCACCGTCGAGCGTGAGCGTGTGAGGTGGCAGCCCAGGGGAACTGCTGAGGCGTTCGTTCTCGAGTTGAGGGAGCTGTTCAAGCCAATTTGACGGGCGGTGGCCACCGACGGGAAGATTCCTATCGCAAATGTGTCACATGAACACGGGCGTGCAAGCTTTTAATGCGAGCGTCACGCTTCGGATTCGGCGGGTTTGTGCGACGGCGTTATCAGTCGTCAGTTATCAGTCGTCAGTTATCAGTCGTCAGTAAACAGTTGTCAGTCTTCAGCTGATGGCCGAGAGCTAAAAAAAGGGGCCGCATCGATTGCTCGATGCGACCCCTTTCCATCACCTGAAGTGCTACCAGGTGCGACTAGCCGATCTTGGTGACGTTCTCCGCGGCCGGGCCCTTCTGGCCCTGCACCATGTCAAACTGCACCGCGTCGCCTTCTCCGAGCGTCTTGAAGCCCGTTGCTTGGATCGCCGAGTGGTGGACGAAGCAGTCCTTTTCGCCATTGTCGGGCGTGATGAAACCAAAGCCCTTTTGGTCGTTGAACCACTTTACCTTGCCAGTAATCGGTGACATACCTACTCCTCTGTGTTCGATGCGCGTCGGAGTCCGGAATGTCCGCACTGGCCGATCGTCCATCGTGTTGTCCGCGGATGTGCCCCCGCGGCGGGGTGCCGCATCGTGCGGCGTACTACCAAGAAAAAAGGGGAACCGCGTCAGTTGCGGGTTCCCCTGCAATTCCGTTGCGTGTGTCTTTGGCGCTTTGTGAACGCTTCTTTGCTTGGAGACAAAGATAGTCGATCGGGTCCAAAAAGGGAATGCGCCCGCGCCCGGCGCGTCCCAGCACCGGGGCACGTGCGTTTGACAGGGTAGCGGCGACCGACTATCCTCCGCAAGCGGGTGAGGTAGCGTTTCGCCCGATGGAGACCGAACCGAAAGCGGGAATGCGCCGCAGCGCCGATCCCGCTTTTTCTTTTGGAGGAGGAGCACCTCTGCCCCTGATGCCTCACGGTCACACCGGTGGTGTCGAGACCGCGCCTGCACCCTCTCCAGCGGGGAAGAGCAGCCTCGTGCCGAGGTCGCCATGCGGCCTGTGAATACCCTCACCTATCGCGGGTGGACGATCCAGCCCCGCACGTTCCAAATCCGCGGCAGCAAGCAGTGGACCCTGGATCTCGTGATCGCGTACCGCACGAAGCAGCGCGCGTTCAGTGGACCAAAGACGTTCGGGACCGAGCAGGCGGCCATCCGCGGGTGCCACCGGTTCGGACGTCGGATCATCGACGGCCTCGTGCCGTACTGTTCCGTGGAGGACCTGCAATGAGCCGACCCCTCGTCGAGCAGCGACGGCTGCACTACCGCGGTCGCGAGTTCCATTTCGTGTCGTACGACGGCCTACCGGCCAATCCGAAGCGGGAGCAACTGGCGACGGAGCCGGCGTGGTGGCTGATGAGCTCGGGCACGCGGTGGGAGGTCATTCCATTCCACCCCGGCCAGGATGAGGCCGAGATCGATCGCGCGTTCACCGCCTGGCTCGACGAGCACGCGTTCGGGTCTTCGACAGGAGCGGAGGCCGAGGAGAGCGAGGCGCAGCGCCCAGTCGGCAGCAAAGCGTAAGAGGGTAAGAGCCTCAGCCAACCTGCCACACAACCCACGCCGGTCGGCACCCGCACTCAAACACACCTCACAACGGACCCCCCCGTCCTTCGCGGAACACGAAACCGACCCGACATGGCATTGTCGAGTCCGTCAGCGGCTCGCATCTCCACCCATTCGGGCTCGCCCACGAGCCCTCACGTACCCAATGCCATCGGCTGCCGACACCGTGTATGATTGAGCGGACGCAGACCAATTCAGTGATGGCGCTGCCTCCACATCTCTCCCGGTGCACGCGACCGTACTGCTGCGGAGGGACGGCTGAGACGAATCGGGGTGCGCCTGCAGCCGGCCTGCGGGGTTGTCTCCAACGAAGGTCTGTCGTCCGACTTCGGCGCCAGGAAAGGGACCACCTCTACTTGATCGAGTACGCACGTTCAGACGTCTCGGCACGGAACGCGACGTGACCACCATCGAGTCCATGGTCGCGGCACTCTCTCGCGTGGAGGAGCCGATCCGCGCTGAGGTGTTCGGCATCGAGCGGCTCGAGCAGCACGCCGAGAGCCTGGCGGCCGCCCAACCCACCGCCGATAAACGCGACAAAGGACGCCCGCTCCTCCCCCGGGTGCGCGAGAATGGAAAGGTGCTTCTCGCTGGGTACCGGAACGTCGTCCAAGCGGTTCGACACAAGCAGCACATCACACAGGCCGAGGAGTGGGTCCTCGACAACTTTCACGTCGTGGACGGGCAACTCCGGGAGATTCGGGACCACCTGCCGCACAGCTTCTACAAACTCCTGCCGAAGATCGCCGAGGACTACCACCTCGGAGGGTACCCGCGCGTTTATGGATTGGCGTGGGCCTACGTGGCGCATACCGACAGTCGGTTTGATCTGGAGACGCTGCAGGCGTTCGTGCGGGCCTACCAACGCGTCCAACCCCTCGGCATTGGTGAACTCTGGGCGATCGCGATCCACCTTCGCGTCGCCCTGCTGGAGAATCTGCGACGGCTGACGGAGCTCGTCATCCGCGCCCGCAGGGGGCGCGCGAGCGCAGATCAGGTGGCGGATCGCCTGCTCGGCCTGAGCGGCCGGCCGGCGGAGCACGTGGACGATGTGTTGGGCGGTCTTGGCACATCCCCGCCGGCCAGCGCGTTCGCCGTGCAATTGCTACAGCGGCTCCGTGACCAGCCGTCGTCGGTCTCGCCGGCCCTCGACTGGTTGAACGAGAACTTGGCCGCCCAGAGGACCTCCCCCGGTGAAATCGTAACTCAAGTCCATCAGGCACAGGCCGCGGCGAACATCACCGTCCGCAACATCATCACGAGCATGCGGTGGATGTCGTCCATCAGCTGGCAGGAGTTTTTCGAGGGCGTGAGTCTGGTTGACGAGACCTTCAGAACGGCTCCCGGGTTCGCAGCCATGGACTTCGCCACGCGCAACAAGTACCGGGAAGCGGTCGAGGAGCTGTCTCGGGGATCCACGTGGTCGGAACTGGACGTGGCGCGCGAGGCAGTGGCGCTGGCCCGCGAGGCTCGTCGCGAACGAGAGCGTATGTCACCGCATACCGATCTCAGCGCAGCGCCTGACCCATCGGAAGTGCCGTCATCGGCGTTCACCGTGCCCGAGCGCCGCGAGGAAGATCCGGGATACCACTTGGTGTCGGGTGGCAGATGGGAGTTCGAAAAGCGCCTGGACTATCGTATTCCACTGCGCATCCGCATTCGCCGCGCGTGGCGTACGCATGCGACGGCCGGTTACTTCGGACTGATTGCCGTTTTCACCGCCATCCTTCTCGCGGGACCGCTGTTCCTGACGTGGCGTGCCGGCGTCAGCGTGCCGTTCCTCGTCGTCCTGGGGATTCTCGCCCTCATTCCTGCGTCGGATATCGCTGTGGCCTTGGTCCATCGCCTGGTCACGATGATCGTTCCGCCACGTCTCCTCTCAAAACTCGATCTCGCTGGCGGCGTGCCGGCCGAGATGCGCACCATGGTCGTGGTTCCGTCGTTGCTCACGAGCCATGAGGGCATCGAAGAGTCCATCGAGCGGCTCCAAGTCCACTTCCTTGCGAATCCGGGGGGGCACCTCCATTTCGCGCTCCTCACCGATTGGAAAGACGCCGCCCACGAACAACTGCCCGGTGACGAGGAGCTCCTTGCCGAGCTGGCCGAAGGCATTGCGGGTCTCAACGAGCGATACGGGAGCCCGGAGGGAGGTGGCAACCGATTCATCCTGCTGCATCGCCGACGCCTGTGGAACGAGTCGGAGGGCAAGTGGATGGGCTGGGAACGCAAGCGCGGGAAGCTGCACGAATTGAATCGCCTGCTGCGCGGCGCAACGGATACGACGTTCATTCCGGTCAACGGCAGACCGCCCACCGTGCCCGACGGCGTCCGATATGTCATCACGTTGGATGCCGACACTCGGCTGCCGGGGCGCGCCGCCTACCGCCTGGTCGGGGCCATGGCGCATCCTCTGAACCGACCGCGCGTCGACCCTGAACTCGGACGGGTGGTCGAGGGGTACGCGATCCTGCAGCCACGGATCACGCCGTCCCTGCCAACGGGCCCCCAAAGCACGATCTATCAGCGGATCGTGTCGGGCCGAGGGGGAGTGGACCCCTACGCGGCAGCGGTCTCCGATGTGTATCAGGACCTGTTTGGTGAGGGGTCGTACACTGGGAAAGGCGTGTACGACGTCGACGCGTTCCAAACGGTGCTTGGGGACCGCGTGCCGGAGAACGCGCTCCTGAGTCACGACCTGTTCGAGGGCGTGTTTGCCCGCGCCGGCCTCGTGACCGATATCGACCTGTTCGAGGAGTTCCCCAACAACTACGAGGTGGCCGTGCGCCGGGCCCATCGGTGGGTGCGTGGTGACTGGCAGCTCCTCCCCTGGATCTTAGGCCACAGGAAGGTCGACCCCTCCACCGGGCAGCGGACGCGCATTCCCGTGCACAGCCGCTGGAAGATGCTGGACAACCTGCGCCGCAGCCTCACGACGCCGTCGTCATTTCTGCTGGTCGTCGCTGCCTGGACCCTGCCTGCGGTCTCACCCGGACTGTGGACAGGCTTGGTCCTGGCGGCCATTGCGTTCCCCACCTTCATGCCAGTGCTCGACGGGCTCATCCCGCGGCGGCAGGGGTTCTCCAAGCGAAGTCACCTGCGCGCCACGGGCCGAGATGTCCAACTCGCGTCGCTCCAGGTGATGCTCGGGATCGCGGTGATGGCGCATCGGGCTCGGTATATCACGGATGCCGTGGTGCGCACACTTGGGCGGCTCTATGTCACCAAGCGCCATCTCCTGGAGTGGGTCCCAGCCGCGCAGGCCAGCTACGGAGTCGACCTGACGCTGCGTGCGTTCTATCAGCACCTCCGCTGGAGCCTGGTGCTCGCCACGGGCGGCGCGGTGCTCTTCGCCATGCTCAAGCCGAGCGCGTGGCCGGTTGCCGGACCGGTGGTGGTATTCTGGCTCATGGCACCCGTGCTGGCGTGGCGGCTGAGTGTTCCGACGAAGCTCGCTGAACGCCGCCGCCTGACACCGCGGGAGACGCGCTCGCTTCGCCTCATCGCTCGGCGCACCTGGCGCTTCTTCGAGACGTTTGTGACCGGCGAGGAGAACTTTCTCCCACCCGACAACTTCCAAGAAGATCCCGAGCCGGTGGTCGCCCACCGTACGTCACCGACGAACATGGGGCTGTACCTCTTGAGCACGATGGCGGCCCACGACTTCGGCTGGATCGGGATCGTGGACATGGCCGCGCGGCTCGAGGCCACGTTGGAAACGATGACCGGCCTGCGCCGGTCTCACGGTCACTTCTTCAACTGGTACGACACCACGGATCTCCGGCCGCTCGAACCCCTCTACATCTCCACCGTCGACAGCGGAAATCTGGCGGGGCATCTCATCGCGCTGGCGCAAGGATGCCGCCAGCTCATGCGTCAGCCGCTGCTGGGTCCGCACGTTTTGGAAGGGATTCGCGACGCGCTGCAACCGGTGCTCGAACAGATCGAGAGTGCCGAGTTCCGTCTGCGATCGGAAACGGTCACGGCGCTGCAAGTGCGAGAAGCCTTGCAGGCCATGTCGGCCGGGCTCGAGGACCTTCCGACGTCGCTCCTAGAGTGGACGCGCCGGTTCCAAGCGCTCGAGATCCAAGCGGAGAACGTGCTGGACATCGTCAGCACGGTTTCCACCGTCCAAGAGAATGGGGACGGATCAGAGATGCTGATGTGGGCGACGGCCGTCCGAGACACGGTCCGGAGTCACGCGCGCGATCTGGAGCTCATGCGCCACGATGGTCCGGACGCGTTTGGAGCGGCACCCAGCGCGTTCGAGCACCGCCTCTCCGCCCTCGCGCTGCAGGCCGAACGGATGGCGTGGGCGATGGACTTCCGATTTCTGTTCGACCCGTCGCGCCTGTTGTTCTCCATTGGCTTCCGCGTGGCCGACAACACGCTCGACCCGAGCTGCTACGACTTGCTGGCATCGGAGGCGAGGTTGACGAGCTTCTTGGCCATCGCCAAGGGAGACGTGTTGCCGCGGCACTGGTTCTCGCTTGGCCGGTCCCTCACGCCGGTTGGGCGCGGGGCGGCGCTCGTCTCGTGGTCGGGATCGATGTTCGAGTACCTGATGCCCCTGCTGGTGATCGAGCAGCCCTCCCGCAGTCTCTTGGATCTCTCGTGCCGTCTCGTGGTGGGACGCCAGGTTCGGTATGGCGCGGAGCGAGGCGTCCCGTGGGGGGTCTCCGAGTCCGCCTACAATGTGCGCGATGTCGAGCTGACCTATCAGTACTCAGATTTCGGTGTGCCCGGCCTCGGACTCAAGCGCGGGCTGTTCGAGGACGTGGTGGTCGCACCGTACGCGTCCGCGCTCGCGGCGATGGTGGACGCGAGGGCCGTGGTCGACAACTTCGCGCATCTCGAACGCGTCGGTGCCCGCGGGACCTACGGGTTCTACGAAGCGCTGGATTTCACGCCATCGCGGCTTCCCGAAGATGAGCTGGTCGCCGTGGTTCAGGCATATATGGCGCACCATCAGGGAATGACCATCGTGTCGCTGGGCAACGTCGTGCACAGTGGCCTGACCAGGAGACGCTTCCACTCGCATCCCACGATCCAGGCGGCAGAGTTGTTGCTGCAAGAACGCACACCGCGTTCGGTCGCCGTGACGCGGCCACGGGGTGAGGAAGTACAGGTAGCCGCCCACGTCCGCGACCTCATTCCACCAACCCTGCGGCGATTCGAATCGCCCCATGACATCTCGCCGCGCACGCATGTCCTGTCGAACGGTCGCTACATGGTCATGGTCACGGCGGCGGGTTCCGGGTTCAGCCGATGGCACGACCTCGCCGTGACCAGATGGCGGGAAGATACGACGCGTGACTGTTGGGGCACGTTCCTCTTCTTACGGGACGCCAAGACCGGTGAGGTCTGGTCCGCCGGGTTTCAGCCGAGCGGAACCGAGGTGGACCAGTACAACGTCGTCTATGCCGAAGACCGGGCCAAGATCATGCAGCGGGACCGGTCACTGTCCACAACGCTCGAAATCGTGGTCTCGCCCGAAGACGACGCCGAGCTCCGCCAGCTGACGGTGACGAATCTCGAGAATCGGCAACGTGAGATCGATGTCACCTCCTATGCGGAAGTGGTGCTGGCCTCGCAAGCCGCCGACGAGGCACACCCGGCCTTTTCCAACCTCTTCGTCGAGACTGAATTTGTTCCCGGGGTGCAGGCACTGCTCGCGACACGGCGCCCACGATCGGCAGATGAGCCTCAGGTGTGGTTGGCGCACCTGGCGGCAGTCGAGGGTGAGGTTGTCGGCGCATGCCAGTACGAGAGTGACCGCGCCAGTTTCCTCGGGCGCGGTCGCGGCATACGGACGCCGATTTCGATTTTCGAGAGCACGTCGCTCTCGAACAGTGCGGGGACGATTCTCGATCCGATCGTGAGTCTCCGGTATCGGGTGGCGATCCCTCCCGACGGAGCCGTCCGCATCGTGTTCACCACGTTGGTGGCGTCCTCCCGCCAAGAAGCGCTCGATCTGGCGGAGAAGTACCGTGAGCCGGACACCTTCGAGCGAGAGAGCTCGCTGGCCTGGATGTATGCGCAGGTCCAGCTGCATCACCTTCAGATCACGCAGGACGAGGCGCATCTGTTCCAGCGTCTGGCCAATCGTATGCTGTACGACGATCGCACGTTGCGCACGGTCCCGACGGATCTCGTCGCCAACAGCAGAGGTGCGTCGAGTCTCTGGCCCTACGGCATCTCGGGCGATCTGCCGATCGCCGTCGTGCGGGTCGAGCAGGAAGAAGAGCGGGATGTCGCGAGACAACTGCTCCGGGCGCACGAGTACTGGCGCCTCAAGGGAATTGCCGCTGATCTGGTGATCGTCAATGCGAAAGGCGCCTCCTATGCGCAGGATCTCCAGGCGTTTTTCGAAGCTATGGTGCGAGCCAGTCAGTCCGCACTCGGCGGTGAGACCGACGGGGGACCGGGGAACGTCTTCGTGCTGCGCGAGGATCTGTTGCCGTCAGAGGACCTGCTGCTGCTGCGCTCCGCGGCGCGTGTGCTGATCTTGGCAAATAGGGGTACGCTGTCCGAGCAGGTGATCCGGCTGGATCGCTCGAGACCGGGTCCGGTGCTGCCGCAGCTCCGCTCACCGCGCGAGGACGTAAAGCCGGTTCCCCCTCGCGCGCCCGATCTCCAGCATTTCAATGGCCTGGGAGGATTCACGCCGGACGGCCGCGAGTATGTCACGGTGTTGGGCGAGGGACAATGGACACCGGCGCCCTGGATCAACGTCGTGGCGAACCCGGCGTTCGGGTTTCAGGCCTCCGAGTCGGGCTCCGGCTATACGTGGGCGGTCAACAGCCGCGAAAACAAGCTGACACCCTGGTCGAACGATGCGGTCGGCGACACACCGGGAGAAGTGTTCTACGTGCGTGATCTCGACAGCGGTCTGATCTGGGGACCGACCTGTCTTCCGATCCGCGAAGAGGCTTGGCCCTACGTCATTCGACATGGTCAGGGGTACAGTCGGTTCGAGCACACGTCCCACGGCATTGCGCTCGATCTGCTGCAGTTTGTGCCACCGCAGGACCCCGTCAAGATCTCGCGTCTCACGCTGGTGAATCGGTCCAAGCGCCAACGTCGGGTTTCCGTGACGGCCTATGTGGAATGGGTCCTGGGCGTCACCCGCAGTCGCGGGGCGCCGTACGTGGTCAGCGAGATCGATCGAGAGACCGGGGCCGCATTTGCGCGCAACGCCTTCAACGGTGAGTTCGCGAGTCGGGTCGCCTTCGCCGATCTCGGAGGGCGCCAGACATCGTGGACCTGCGACCGCCTCGAGTTCCTGGGCCGGAATGCGAGCCTCGACCATCCGGCTTCGCTCGAAGGAGGCGATGAGTTGTCGGGCAAGGCCGGCGCGACCCTGGATCCCTGTGCCGCGTTGCAGACGGAGCTGGAACTGGAACCGGGACAACACGCCGAGGTGTTGTTCTTCCTTGGACAGGGGAAAGACCGCGAGGAGGCACAGGCACTCGTGAAACGCTATCGCAAAGAAGATTGCGATGCGCTGCTCCACGAGGTCCAAGATCAGTGGGACACCATACTCGGCGCGGTCCAGGTCAACACGCCGGACGCTTCGATGGATCTGCTGCTCAATCGGTGGCTCCTCCATCAGGCGTTGTCCTGTCGCCTCTGGTCCCGTTCCGCCTTCTATCAGTCAGGGGGGGCGTACGGGTTCCGCGATCAGTTGCAGGATGTCTTGGCGGTGTTGGTCACGCAGCCCGACCTCGCGCGTGAACACATCCTGCGGGCGGCCGCCCGGCAGTTTCCGGAGGGAGACGTCCAGCATTGGTGGCATCCGCCCACGGGACGCGGCGTACGGACGCGAATATCCGACGATCGCCTCTGGCTGCCGTATGTCGTGGTGCACTATCTGACGGTGACGGACGATTGGACGGTCCTGGACGAGATGGTGTCATGGCTCGACGGACGAACACTCGAGCCGGACGAGCACGAGGCCTACTTCGAACCCGAGGTCTCCGAAGAGCGATCGACGCTGTACGAACATTGTGCGCGGGCCTTGGACCGGAGTCTCGAGGTGGGCAGCCATGGTCTCCCGTTGATCGGTGGCGGCGACTGGAACGACGGGATGAATCGTGTCGGGCGAGAGGGTCGCGGAGAAAGCGTGTGGTTGGGGTGGTTCCTCCATGCAAATCTGAGCGGGTTTGCGGCAATCGCTGACGGCCGGGAAGAAACGGAGCGTGCGGCGCGTTGGCGGCAGGCGGCGGCATCGGTCGCGACCTCATTAGACGAGAACGCATGGGACGGGGAGTGGTACGTGCGCGCGTTCTTCGACGATGGAACGCCGCTCGGATCGGCTGGGAACGACGAATGTCAGATCGATTCGATTGCCCAGTCGTGGGCGGTCCTCTCCGGCGCAGGGAATCCCGACCGTGCGCGTCAGGCGATGGAATCGGTGACACGACGACTGGTGCGTGGGGATGACCGGCTGCTGCTGCTCTTTTCGCCACCGTTTGACCAGACACCCAAGGACCCCGGCTACATCAAAGGGTACGTTCCCGGCATCCGGGAGAACGGTGGGCAGTACACCCACGCCGCGATCTGGTCGGTCATGGCGTTCGCAGCGTTGGGCGAGGGAGACATGGGCTTCGATCTCTTCAACCTGCTCAACCCCATTCAGCATGCGAGTCGTCGGGCCAGCGCGTACCGCTACAAGGTGGAGCCCTACGTCGTCGCCGCAGATGTCTACTCCGCATCCGGACACGTCGGCCGGGGAGGGTGGACGTGGTACACGGGTGCTGCGGGGTGGCTCTACCGAGCCGGACTCGAGTCGATCCTCGGATTCAGCAAGCGCGGCTCCACCATCCGTATCGATCCATGCATTCCTCGAACGTGGAAACGCTTCGAGATGGAGTATCGCCACGGTACCACGCTCTATCGGATTGAGGTCGAAAATCCGAACGAAGTCTGTCGAGGAGTATCCAGCGTCAGCCTCGATGGAATCTCCCTCGGGCAAGGAGCGTTGGTTCCACTCTCCGACGACGGTCTCGAACACCACGTCCACATCGTGCTCGGCTAGGCGCCCACAGGACACCAACGCGAGGTGTCGGTCAGCTGCTAGCGGCCAGCTGTGCTCACCGACGACTGAGCCTGCAACTGACAGCTGCGCAGCACCGAATTGCTGCAGGTCCAAGCTAAGTGACATCCTGGCAGTGTGTTAGCTAGATCAGACGCGGACTGAATCAGCGGTGCCCTCTCGCAATGGGAGCCGGGTCCTCGTTATCTTCGGTCACCCCCGGCGCGGTCCCGCCGGCGGCGGACAGACCATCTTAGTCTGGAGGCATGCATGTCCCTCGGCCAACGTCGATCCGCAGCATTTGCGACCTTCTTGACCATCGCTTTCCTGACCGGATGTAGCGACGGCACCGCCGTGGAAGACAACCCACAGGATTTCACGGGCAACTACACATTGGTGAGCTTCGCGCAGGGATCGGCAGCGTTGGTGACACCGGTGCCGGGGACGACCGGGACGTTTACGATGACTGCGACCAACTATCAGGCATCCATCCACTTGCTGGTTCCCGTCGACACCACCATCGTCGATGCAGGGACGTACACCGCATCTGGCTCGGCGACGACAGGCACGTGGGGCCAGCAATCCACTGTTGTTCCGACCTTGCAGTATGCCGGCACCTATGTGTACGACGCGGCGACTGATCGACTGACGCTCGACACCACGGCCCAAGGCATCCGCACCGTGCTCGAGCTGCAGAAGAACTGATCCCCAGCCGAGTGCCCGCAGCCCGGTGAGAATCGTGCGTTCGCGAACCACCACGTTCCAACGAAGCCTGCTTGTTGCGGCGTCGATCGCCTTCGTGATCGGCGCGGCGCCGGCCAGTGCGCAGACGGCGTCTATCGCAGGCATCGTTCGCGATCTCGAAACAGACCGCCCGCTGGACGGTGCGACGGTAATCCTCAGAGATACGCCGCTGCACGTGATGACGAACGCCCAGGGACGGTTCGTCATTGGCGGGCTCGCAGCAGGTCGCTATACGATCCAAGTCACCGCAACCGGGTTCGCGAGCGACAGCGTGACGAGGATCGTTCTCGTCGAGGGGCAACGATACGAAGTCACCCTCACGCTTGGACGCGTGGCCCTGAGGCTCCAAGAAGTTGTCGTCACGGGGAGCCGCGCCATGGAGCGTAGCGAAGAAGCGGTTGCCAGCATCGCGGCGCTCCCCAGCGACGACATCCTCGAACGCAACGTCATCACGATCAATCAGGCACTGGCGTTTGTGCCGGGAGTCACCTTCAACGGCACAAACCAGATGGACATTCGGGGCGCCGCAGGCCTGTCGCGAGGTATCGGGAGTCGCGTGCTGATGCTGCTCGACGGTCACCCCATCCTCACCGGCGACGGCGGCGAGATCGATTTCGGCACAATCCCACTGCTGGACCTGGACCGGGTCGAGATCGTGAAGGGCGCGTATTCCGCTGTGTACGGCAGCAACGCGCTCGGGGGCGTGGTCAATCTGCTCACGACGCCAATCGAGAGTGAGCCGCGCACCGTTCTGCGCGGCCACGTCGGCACGTACAACTACCCGCAGCAATACGAATGGTCTGACGGCAGGCAGGGAGCGTTCGGCGTGGGATTGCAGCACTCCCGACGCATGGGTTCCGTCGGTGGACGGATCGCCCTCGGATATGAGGGCACGAACGGGTTCTCAGAGAACGGCGAGTCGAGTCGCTGGCTCGGACGGGTCAAGCTGTCGTCCGCGACACGCAAAGCACCCTGGGAGCTGTACGGGGTCGTCGTCCGCGAACGCGCCGGCGAGTTCTT
>JBDHAN010000066.1:0-12483 GCA_039588055.1 Gemmatimonadota bacterium
TCGAATCGAGCGCGGCCGATCGGCGCCAGTTTCGTGTCCAGGGAACGACTCCGGCAGCCACCGCCACGCGAATCCGATATTGAGGAAACACAGACCGGCTGCCACAATGCCGGGCGCCGCCGGCCCATACTTGAACGCCAGCGAGCCGATCGCAGGACCGATCATGACCCCGGCACCGGTCGCCGCCGACAACCAGCCGAGCGCCTTCGCCCGATCCTTTGGCTCGGTCACGTCCGCGACGTACGCCTGAAGCACACCGGTCGTTCCACCCCCGAACCCCTGCACAATCCGCGACAGGAAGAGCATCCAGATCGATGTCGCGAAACCGAACACGAGAAAGGCGAGTGCGGACGCCACCAGACCGAAGAGGATGGAAGTCCGGCGCCCCAGATTGTCGGACACGCGGCCCCACACCGGTGCGGACGCGAGCTGGATGATGTTGAAGCTCGCGATCATCCAACCGATGACCCACTCGCTCGCTTCCAGCCGCAAGGCGTAGAAGGGAAGCAGCGGGAAGATGATCGCGAAGCCCAGCATGTCCACGAATGCCGTGGCCATGAGCACCGAGAGGCGTTTCATCGTCTCGTCCCTACGGCCATGGCGATCGCCGACACGCACATCAGCACCACGCCGTAGGCCGCTGCCATGCCCACATCGTACGCTCTCAGCGCCCCCAGGATTTCGATGGAAATGGGTCGTGTGTCGAACGTGTACAGCACAATGGACGTGACGAAGTCACCTACCGCCGTGGCGAACGCCAGCGCCCCACCGGCCAGAATTGCCGGTCGCAACAGCGGGATGGTGACCGTCCGCAGCGTGCGCCAGCGCCCGGCACCCAAACTGGCGGCCGCTTCCTCAAGCGACGGGTCGAGTTGTCGAAAACCGGCCAGAATCGAACCGGCCGCGATCGGGAGGTTGCGCACCAGATAGGCCAACGGGAGAATGACGGCCGTTCCCACCAAGACGAAACGACCAAACCACGGCGCCCTGATGCTGAAGGCCGTGGCAAGAGCCATTGCCAGCACCGTTCCAGGTACGGCCCACGGAAGGGAGACCAGGGTCTCGATCGCCCGGCGGAAGCGAGCCCGGCGCTGCACGATCAATCTGCCTGCCCAGAGCGACAGGGCAATCGCTCCCACCGTCGCGGCAGCTGCCATCCACAGGGAGTTCACCAGCGGACGAAGTCGTTCGGGCTCCGTCACCAATGCCGCGTAGTTCGCGAGCGTGTACGACGGGGGCACCAGCTGTGTCGTCCAGCTGCCCAATGGCACGAGCGACATGACGATCAGTGTCAGGTGCGGAAGCAGGAGCACGGCGCTGAAGACCCACCCGACCAGCGCTGCGCCCCACCGCGCGACCGGCTGGGTGAGGTGGCGCGCCGAGGGCGGTGTCCCCTTCCCAACGGCGACGACCGATCGCGCTCCCGCGCGCCCACCCAACAGCACGAGCACGATGACGGCGATCGTCGCGAGCGCCGCCGTCTCCACGACCGCCATCCGCAAATCACCGTTCAGCTTGGTCGTGACGATCTGTACAGTCATCGTGCGGAAATTGTAGATGTACGGCGCACTGAACGATCCAAGGGCTGTCATGAACGTGAGGAGCGCCGCGGCTGCCAATTGCGGCCTGAGCAGCGGCAGCATCACCCGTCGGAACGTGGCAAACACCCCGCACCCCAACGAGTGGGCCGCCTCGATCATCGATGCATCGACCTTGGCCAGTCCCGCCCGCGTGAACAGATAGAAATAGACGTACATCGAATAGGCGTGGACCAGCAGCACGGCTCCAGCTCCGCGGAGTCGCCACGGCGACTGGTCGAGCCCCAAGAGCTCGACGATGATTCTGGGCACGAACCCGCTCTCGCCGTATAGAAAGAGAAATGCAATCACACCCACCAGCGGTGGGAGCACGGCGGGCAACGCTACGAGCGCGCCCAGGACGCGCTGGCCAGGAAACCGCAGTCGCTCGAATACGAACGCCAAGGGAATCCCGAGCAACGCCGCCAGCACCACGCTCGCGAGAGATATCCAGACACTGTTCCAGAGCGCTGCCCATTCGACCGACTCGCGGGCGAACGCCGACAGATATTCGAGCGTCCAGCCGTCGGGTCCGCGGACACTGTCCAGCACGATGAGCGCCACGGGGTACACAACGAGCCAAAGCAGCACGAGGACCAGTGAGAGGCCGGTTCGTCTCGTCATGCCGTCACGCCGGAAATGCCAACGCCCGCTTGACGGTGACGTACGCGGCATCGCCAATCTCGGCCTGCTGCACGGGCTCCTCGACTTCGACGGTCGCACCCTGAACATCGATCGTGACGAATGCGCGGGCACCCGTGTACCGCCGTTCCATCACCGTCCCCGCGAGACCGGCGTTCGCCAACATCACGTCTTCGGGCCGCACTACCACCCTCACTGGCTGGCCACTCGCGACACGCTCACTGGTTTCGACCGTCCACCGCACGCCGTCAGCAATGTCGGCGTGGCGATCGTCTGCCATGACGCCATCGAGCACGCTGGCCCGCCCGACAAACGTCGCCACGAACAGCGTCTTCGGATGTTCGTACAGCTCCTGCGGCGTTCCCACTTGCTCGAGCCGCCCGTCGCGCAGCACGGCCACTTGGTCGCCGAGGGCAAATGCCTCTTCCTGCTCATGAGTCACGAACACGGTCGTGATGCCGACCTTCCTGAGCGCCGCCTTGAGCTCGCGCCGCGTCCGTTCCCGGAGACCCGGATCGAGATTGGACAGCGGCTCATCCAGCAGGAGAATGGTCGGAGCCGGCGCGAGCGCGCGTGCAACGGCCACGCGCTGTTGCTGTCCGCCAGAGAGTGCGCTGACCTGACGATCCTCGAAACCGGCCAAGTCGACCAGAGCCAGCGCCTCGGCGACGTGGGCGGTGCGATCGTTCCGCCCGAGGCGTTGGGGGAGTCCGAACCCGACGTTCTGACCTACGGTGAGGTGGGGAAACAGCGCGTAGTGCTGAAACACCATGCCGAAGCGCCGCTCTGCCGGAGGCGCCGCCGTCACATCTACCCCGTCCACAATGACCGAGCCGGCGTCGGGGCGCTCGAACCCCGCCAGAAGTCTCAGTGTGGTGGTTTTGCCGCTTCCGCTGGGACCGAGCAACGCAAGCACGCTGCCCCGCGGGACAGAGAGTGAGAGCTCGCTGACCGCGCGGTGATCATCGAATCGTTTCGTGAGATCGACGAGCTCGAGGAAGCCGTGTGGCATCAACGAGGCGCGTCGCGCCCGCGCCCCCGCACCGCGCGATCCCAATACATCATCCAATCCGCGCCTTGGTCAGCGAGCAGCTGCCAGTCCATCTCGGCCACCACCAGCTGTGCTCGAACTTCGCGCACCCAGATCGGGAGCGAGTCTGCCGGTAGGTCCTGTCGGGCGGGAAGCCGGTATGCCTCACGGGCTGCGAGAAGCTGTGCGTCGATCGTTCCTACATACTCTACGAATTCCCTTGCCTGCTGCTCATATTGGGTGCCACGAACGATCGCGATCGCGTCCTCGATCACGGGAGTCCCGCTCGCGGGAAGGCGAAAGTCGAACGGGCTTCCCTTGCTCCGCTCGACCAGGATGTCCGGGAGGCCAAACAGCGTGATGAGGCCTTCCTGACGAAGAAGCTTCTGGTGGAGCAATGCGGGGTTGAATACATACTCCTTCGTCTGGGCGTCGAGCTCACGCAGCCACGCGAAGCCCGCCGTGGTGTCGCCCGTCTCGGCAATTCCCCGCTCGACCATCATCCCGAAAATCGTTCGCATCGTGCCGGACCCGAGCGGCTCTCGGATGATCACTTGGTCGCGCCACTGGGGGAGTAGCACCTCATCCCAATCGCCGGGGGCCTCGCTTTGGGCGACGGCCTCCGAGTTGAAGGCGATTACAGCGGGCGTTTCATACACGGCGAAGTAGAGGTCACCGGGACCACGCCCGCGTTCGGCGATCGACTGAGCCCAACTCGGCCGGTAGGGAGTGAGGAGCGAATCCGAGGCCGCGCGCAGGAACAGCGACGACGGGCCGCCAAACCAAATGTCTGCCTGCGGGTTGGCCCGTTCGGAGCGCACGCGATCGAGCACGTCTTGGGATCCCATGTCGAGCCACCGGACGTCGACCGACGGGTTCATCGCTTCGAACCGTTGCTCGACCAGCAGGAGAAGCTCACGTCCATGCGGCGAGTACACGACGAGCGGCGTACGGCCGTCGCCGCACGCGACGCTGACGCCGAGTAGCCACAACAACCCGGATCGCCTGGAGAGCCAACTCACGACTTTAACACCGTGACTGGATCCACATCACCTGTCTGCGAGAATGTTCAGGAACAATCTGAATGCGCCTGGCACGCCCGCCGGCAACGCCCGGAAGAAGCTCAGGCCGGTGTACACATACGTGCCCTGGCCATACCCGGCCACCAACAAGCCACCCTGCACCGGAGCGCGCCCTGGATCGCGCATCTCGAGCAGCGGAGTGTAGCCTGCATCCCAGCTTCCCGCAAAGTAGAGCCCAAGCTCCTGGGGCCAACCTTGCCAGTCCTCCGGTCCCAGGCGGTTCGGTGTGGTGAACACGGGATGCGTGGGTTCGAGCAGGCTGACCGGCGCCGTCTCGTCCGTCACCCGATCGTGCGGACGTCGGATGTCGAGCCGGTAGGGCGCGAACGTGCCGCGCGCGAACTGATACTGTTGATACTGTACGACCATCCGACCGCCGTCATGCACGTACGCAAGCAAACGATCGTTGTGTTCGACCAGCGCTGCATCGGTCTCGTAGGCGCGGCTCCCGATCACGATCACGTCGTATATCGACAAGTCGCCACGCGCCAAGTGGTGCTCCTCGAGCAAGTCGACATCGAGACCGAATCGCTGCAACGCTTCCGGCACCCGATCGGCAGCGCCGCGCACGTAGCCGACCCGGAAGTCTTCCGGCCGTCGGATGGAGCCGAGGCGGATGACCGCCTGCGCCGGTTCGATGTACCACACCGGATCGATATGGTCGTAGGCAATGGAACGCACACCGACGCTGTACTCCTTCCCATCCGACGTGCGTGCCAGCGCTCGTGCCACGACGGTGTCTCGATCGAGGTCCGGTGGCTTGCGCACCGCGAACACGAAACTGCGGGATGCGCCCACGCCTCCGAGGGTGAAGTGCTGGGACGGCGGGTCGTCCCAGCGATCCACCTGTAGAACAAGCTCACCCGTCACGTCGTGCGCGACGTTCGAGGTCAGCGTCGCCGTGAGGGTGTACTCGTCAGCCCCATCGGCCGACCACAGCACCACCCGAGGCTCCAATCGCACATCGATCGCGGGAACCACCCGCAACGGCCGTCGGATTTCTCCGATCGCCTGATCGTTGTATCGGTGCGTGACCTCTCGAGAGAGTACCGTATTTTCGCCAGCGACCCACGTGCTGACCGTCACGTACAGGGGAGATGGCTCGAACGGCTCGCCGCCCACTGACGGGCGAGCGCCGCCCCAATCGTAGAGCGCACCGCGTCGATCGCGCCGGAGGAAGTAGGGCTGCGAGACCGCAGCGTCGGTTGCAGCCGTGAGAACCTTGGCCACCGCAATAGCAGTTCCCGGCTCCAACACGCCCGCCTGATCCGTCTGCTCGACGTGCCACCCCGGTGGTGCGCGGAGCCTCACGTGCTCATAGCCCACGCGGTGCGGGCCCGCATTGTAGAGCCGCAACGTCACCTCGACCTCTCCACCTGGCTCAACGACTTCGCGGTTCGCGGTCGCGTCGACAACCAGCCCGCCGGCGATGCCCAGGGCCCGCATCAGGAGTTCTTGCTGACTGCGCGCACGATGCTCGCGTCTCGCGCGCTCGAGTGCCCGCGCCAGAGGCTCGGCTGCGTCCTCCAGCCGTACGGCCGACAAGTGCGCGCGCAGGGAGTCCGCGAAGCGAGGAAGCCACGTTGTGTCTCGCGGGATTCCCCCGAAGAGCGCTCCGTCACCCGCGCCCGTCCGATCCTGCACCAACGCGAGGGTCGTGCGCTGAGGACCGATCTCCTGGAGGCGCCCCATGTCCTGCGATCGGTGTCGGCTCCGACTGGCCATCGCGATCTGATGGTAGGAGCGCCCGCTGAGCGGGTCGAGCGCACCAGTCTCGAGCGACAACGTGGTTGCTCCCGGCTGAAAGCGAGTCGACTGATAGAGCTTGAGCGGTTGCCAGGCGTTGAGCTTCTCATCGGAGCCGAAGCGGTCGGGGTCCCCGGCGACCTCGAAGGCACGTCGGGCCATGACACCGGCCATCTGATGTTGGCCGTGCCCGTCCCGCGAGGTGCCTGAGAACACCGAGACGATGATGTGTGGACGGAACCGACGGACGATGCGCACGACATCCGCGAGAATGGTGTCGGGCAGCCAGCGGGTCTCCGTCTCGTCCAGCGAGCGGGAGTATCCGAAGTCATACGAGCGCGTGAAGTACTGCCGGGCGCCGTCCTCGCGCCGCGCTGCCTCGAGCTCCCGCGACCTCAGCAACCCGAGACCCACACCCAACTCACTGCCGATGAGGTTTTGCCCTCCCTCGCCACGAGACAGGGAGAGATACGCGGCCTCGGCGCCGTAGCCCCGGGCGACGAGTGCCAAGAGCCTCGTGTCCTCGTCGTCAGGATGAGCACCAATGATCAGGAGACGCCGGTCTTCGCCGAGGCGTTGCAGTATGGCGTCGAGAGCGACGACGCCACCCGTGGCGGGCGGGCTGAGCTGCGCCGAAAGCGGTTTCCCGCTTGCGGCGAGCACCAGCGCAAGGACGGCGGCCCTACGCCGCTTCGCGTGCCACAACAATGCTGCGGAGTCGTTCGGCGCTCGGATCCTGCGGATCGCCAAACGGCTGGGGGTGACCGGCCGGGTCCATTAGCACGGAGGGACACACCAACTCCACGCGTTTGGCACTGTAAAGATCCTGGATGAACTGGGTGCAGACCGGTGCGGCGACGACCACGCCTGCTGCCCCTGCCTCCTGGACGGCTGTCGCAGCCGCCAGGGCCTTCCACGGGGTCGTCAGTTGCCCTTCGACCACTACAACCGTCATACCCATCACCGGCTGCAGCGGACGCGGCCCACGAAAGAGTAGGCGCTCCGACTTGACGGCGCGGCGCGCGCGCTCGATGCCGTCATTCAGCGCGTCCATGACCCCGAAGCGAGGTTGGAACTCCGGGTCGAGCACCGCGTCAGAGTCTTCCGCCAGCGCGCCCACGATTCCCATCCCCTCCATCCGGACATGGGCCGCGACGACGACATCGAACCTGCAGGTCATCGCCTGTGCCGCGTTCGCCGCAATCTCCACTCCGGTCGGCGTGACGCCGAGGACGAGTATGGGGGGACGCACACGACGGTACACATGCCGCGCGAGCTGAGCGCCCGCGGCGGATCGCGATGGATACAGAGCGGGGACCGTCGTCGTTGTCGTCATCGGCTAGAGCGAATATAGGCCCCGAAGCCCCAGGTCGAACAGCGGGCTCGCCTCATCAGGGCGTTGGCCCCATTCCGAGATACCGCGCGAGCCACGCGTGAATCTCGTTCCACCACACACGCTGGTTCTGCGGTTTCCCGATCCAGTGGCCCTCGTCCGGGAAATAGACGAGCCGACCTGGCACGTTTTGGCGCCGCAGTGCCGTGAACATCTGCAGGCCCTGCGTATCGGGCACCCGGAAGTCCAGCGCCCCGTGCATAACCAGTGTCGGAGTCCGGAAGTTCTGCGCGAATCGATGAGGTGACCACTGCTCGTAGTACGTCCGCTCCTCCCACGGTGGTCCACCGAACTCCCACTCCGGAAACCACAGCTCTTCCGTCGCACCGTAAAACGACTCGAGGTTGTAGACGCCAGCATGAGAAATCAACGCGTCAAACCGATTCGAGTTCCCGTTGATCCAGTTCACCATGTAACCGCCGTACGAGCCACCCGCCGCCGCAATCCGCGTCGAGTCCACAAACCCGAAGCGAGCCGCGTGTTCCACACCGGACATGATGTCGATGACCACCTTACCGCCCCAGTCCTTCGAGATCTGATCGACGAACCGCTGACCGAACCCCGTCGAGCCCCGCGGATTGAGGAGGACCGTGACATATCCGCCGGCCGCAAACATCTGGGCGTTCCACCTGGAGTGAAAGTTGTCACGCCAGGCTCCCTGCGGTCCGCCGTGGATCAGCACCAGGAGCGGATATCGCCCACCACGCCGGAACTGGGGCGGACGCACCAACATGCCATGCACCGTGCTGCCGTCCGCACCGACCCAGCTGATTTCCTCGGCTGGGTGCATGGTAACGCCCGCGAGGCGCTCTGCATTGAGGGCGGTCACCTGCACCGGCTCTCCGCGCGCACGGAGGTCCCATGAGAACACCTGCCCGGGCTTGTCGATCGCATCACTCACGAACACCAGCAGCGTGTCTCCGGCCAGCGAGAGTTGTCCTGGGTTACCTGACCGCAAGATGCGCGTAGGGCGCCCGGTCAGCGCCATGCGGAACACCGCGTTGCGGTGACCGTCCTGAGCCGTGAATACCACCTCGCGCGAATCGGGGAGCCAGATGAACTCACCAACCGATCGATCGAATCCGCGCGTGACCTCCCGGGTGCGATTGGTCTGAAAGTCCAACACCATCAGCCGCCAGCGATCCGACTCGAACCCCGGCCGCTCCTGTGACAGGAACGCCAGCGCGCGCCCATCAGGTGACGGCAACGGATGCTGCTCCCAGCCGCCGAGCGTACTGGTGAGGTTGTCCGGCACGCCGCCTGCGATACCCACCCGGTAGATGTCGGCATTGGTGTGCCACGCCTGGTCAGTGCCGCGCTTGGTCGTAAAGACCACGGACTGTCCGTCCTGCAGGAAGGCGTAGTCGGAGGAGCCCCCAAATGGCGGGACCGGAACGTCGAAATCCCCCCCGGCGGTGACGTCGACGGGCGTGCCCCGCGGCACCTCGACGACGAACAGGTGACTACGAAGCCCGTCCTCCCACGAACGCCAATGTCGGTAGAGTAGCTCGTCGTACGCACGAACGGCACTCGGCGGGTTGGCCGCGGCCGCGACGCGCTCCGAATTGCACGCGTCGTCGGCACAGTCCGGATAGACGTCCGACACAAACGCCAGATGGGTGCCGGTCGGTGACCACACGACCCCGTCCGCGCCGTTCACCAACGACGTCACAGTTCGCGAGCGACCGGTGGAAACGGTGTACAGGCGTATCTGTGGAGGGCCATCACGGGTCGTGAGGTAGGCAATGGTGCGGCCATCCGGTGACCAGCGCGCTGACCGTCCGCCGCGCCGCCGGTCGCTGATTCTTCTCGGCTCCCCACCGTCGAGTGGAGCGAGCCAAAGGTCGGACGTCCGGGTGTTGCCCTCGAGATCGGTCGTCGTCACGGTGTACGTCACCGCACTCCCATCGGGCGCAACCTGCGGCTCGGAAACCCGATCGAGTCTCAAGAATTCATCGATCTCCATGGCGCGGCCCTGCGCGTAGGCCACAGGCGTCACTGCAGCCATCGCAACAGCCGCCACCGCCGCGATCGTGAAGCTCGAACGCTCCGCCAGCATGGTCTTCATAGACGGGCAACCTGTCTTGGAGTGCAGCGTATGTTGTCTCGTCGCCCGGACGGACGCAACCGCCGACGTGCGGCGGATCTCCATGGTCAGGGTATGCCGCAATCGCAGTTCCAGGCGGTGACGAATCGCACCACTTGCGGTGAGTCGTCCGCTCGTGCCAAACCGCCCTGACACCGACAGTCCCTTCGAGTGGCACGCTTCGTCACGAGATCGACCGTTGACCAGGGTGAGTGCGAGTCGCGACGCGTAGTGTTGCAGCACTCCCACATGATGCATCCCGCAGCTGGCAATGCCGTCCCCTTGCTCACCTTGCAGGGTCTCTGCATGCGGCGCACATTTTGCGGCCTCACCGTTAGCGTCGAAACCTCTTCGCGGGCGCGAATGGCCGACTCTCTGAATTCTGCTCGATCGAACCGATTACGTCTTGTCGCGCTGCTTGCCGCTGCAACACTGGTGGTTGGCAGTTGTCTCGATGACACCGCGGGTCCAACGCTCCCCCTCACGGGCCACTTCGCGATCGTCCCGGTCTTCGAGAGTGCCGTCGCCGGTCTCGTCCCCCTCGCGGAGGCACGGGTCACCCTCGAGCGTGCCGGTCAGTCGACCCCGGTGATCGACACCGTTGTCACGATCGCACCTGGCGACACCGCGGTTGACCTGTCGTTCACGGTCGCGGTGTTGGCAGCCGACGAAACGTTGTTCCTGAACATCCAGCTCATATCGCCGGCGGGCGATACCGTCTTCCGCGCGGGACCGCTCCCCGTTACGCCAAGTACGAGCCCAGAGACCGTACCGCTCATCGAAGCCCCGTTCGAGTACACCGGCGTGGGCTCGAACGCCGTGGGCGTCCGTATCGTGCCGGCAGACACCAGCGTGTTGACTGGAGACACGGTGCTGTTGGGGGCGGAAGCCTTTGACGGGTCCAGCGTCGTGATTCCTGGTACGCCAGTGGGGTGGGCATCGCTCGACCCCGCCAGAGCAAGCGTTCCAGCGGACTCAATCGGTCGTGTCGTCGCCGGCATCGAAAGGGGAGACGCGCGGATCACCGCCACTCTCCTCACCGGCCAGGCGGACACCGCGCTGGTGACCGTGCAGCCGGTCCCAACGGGCATCGAGATCGTCTCGGGGGATGCGCAGTCTGCTGACGCAGGTGCGGCGCTCCCGGCACCGGTCGTCCTGCGGGTATTCGCCGCTGACGGTTTGGGCGTCGGTGGGATCACGGTGCTGGTCACGACCCCTGGCGGCGGCATCATCTCGCCCGACCCCGTGCTCACCGATGTCAACGGCCAAGCGGCGTTCACCTGGACGCTCGGCCCGACTGCCGGTCCACAGTCGGCCCTCGCGACCGTCGTGGGGTACCCGTCACTCCAGACCACCGCCACGGCCACTGCCCTCGCGCCGGCGGCGACCTTGGTGAGCCACTGGCGTGCCGACGGGGACGCTACCGATGCGGTCGACGGCAATGACGGGACGACCTTCGGCGGTATTGGATTCGGGCCGGGTCTCGACGGCCAGGCGTTCGTGCTCGACGGGGTCGACGATTACGTGAGCGTCGGCAACGCTACAAACCTCCAGCTGTCGGGCGGAGCGTTTTCGGTGAGTGCGTGGGCACTCGTGAACGGTGCCGGCACCGACATGTCCGTGCTGGACAAGATGAGCAGTGGCGGCGTCAACACCGACGGATGGCGACTGCTGCGTCAGCAGGACAATCGCTATTGGTTCTGCGTTGGTGGCGGTGCGGCCAACGGTTGCACCTCGGGCACGGCGAACACCGTTCGCACCGCGCCGGTCACGACTGGCCTATGGTATCACGTAGTGGCCGTCAAGGGCGCCGACTCTATCGCGATCTACTTGAACGGTGTGCTCCAAGCACAAAAGGGGCTCCCCGTCTTCACCGACACGCATGTCGCCGACCTCCTGATCGGCCGGAACGTCTCACAAGGCGCCCTCCTGAACGGTCTGATCGACGACGCCCGCATCTACAGCGGGGCGCTCACCGCAAGCGAGGTCGACTCGCTGTTCAATGACGTGCTATCGACTGCGCCGTCGAGGCTCGAGTTCACGGTCGAGCCGCTGGGAACGGTGGCTGGAGCCGTGCTGTCACCCGTCGAGGTGACCGCCAGAGATCCGCTCGGGAACGTCGACGGGGCGTTCGCGGGCAGTGTCACGATCGGCTTCGCAAACGACCCGACCGGCGGCACTGCCACGCTCAGCGGCACGACCACAGTGGCCGCCTCGAACGGCGTGGCTCAGTTCGCGGATCTCAGCATCGATCAAGCGGGCACCGGGTTCACACTCGAGGCAACGGCGGCGGGGTTCGAGGCGGATACCAGTGTGGCGTTTGATATCACAGCCTTGCCAAGCGCGCTGGTGACGTGGACAGGCACGACCTCATCCGACTGGGCCACTGCCTCTAACTGGGATGCGGGGCGGGTGCCGGATGATACGACCGACGCTCTCATCCCGGCCGCCGCAGCCACTCAACCATCCGTCACTGCAAATGGCACGGTACGCAACGTCGTCGTTGAAGTCGGCGCCACGCTGACGGTCACCTCACCAGCGATCCTTACCGCGACGGGCAACGTTGACGCAGGCAGCACGATAGCCGGTGGCGGCGTCGTTCGGCTCTCCGGTACCGCAAGTCCCCCGGCAAGTGCCGTCGGCACGTTTGGCAATCTCGAGGTGACGGGCCAGGTGACACTTGGGGGATCGGTCACCGCGACGGGCAACGTGACGGTGACGGGGAGTTCCGCACACCTCATGCTGGGCGGGCAGGTACTGACGGTGCTGGGTGGGTTCAGCGTGGCGGGTGGCGCGGATGTCACGATGGACCGGGCGGCTGACACGGTGGACGTGAGTGGCAACATCAGCTTTGGCGGGGCACAGGACGTCGGAGTGATGAGCGCGGGGGTGATCCTGGCACGCGGGGCAACGTTCAGCACGCCTAA
>JBDHAN010000067.1:0-12457 GCA_039588055.1 Gemmatimonadota bacterium
AGGAATCGCCCCTCGGACGGCGACCGTAGCTCAAACCGTCCAAGCGCATCCGTCGCGACACGCGCCTGCTCGGTTCCCTCCTCGTCGAGGAGCAGCACGAACGCGGCACCGATTGCGACCCCTGACGTTGCCTCGACGACCTCCCCCCGAATCACCTGCGCACCGAGCGTCGCAGGAGCGCACGTCGCGAGCAGACCGATGGCAGCCGCGTGCTGGAACGGGCTACGCACCGTCGCGAAACACCTCGACACCCCGAGACGTGACGCGATGCGAGACCAGCGGCGGGACGGTCGGCGGCGCAGTGGCGATGACGATGGCCCGAGAGAGCGCGTCTCCCCCTACGGCCAGCCCAACGTTGTCTCGCGCGTGCACCTCGGCGATCGGTTGGCCGCGCTCGACCCGCATGCCCGGTGTGGCCGTAATCACGAACCCGACCGCCGGATCAATCCCATCGTCCATTCGGTGCCGGCCACCTCCCATTGTGCGCACCGCCAATCCGATGGCCCTGGGCTCAACCGTCGACACGTATCCGTCACTGGGCGCGACGAATCGGTCGACGTGCGGTGCCCGTGGCAAACGAGATGGGTCGTCGATGACGGCGACATCGCCCCCCTGGGCCTCGACGACGTCGCGGAACTTCTCGAAGGCGCGACCCGACGACAGGAGGTCTTCGAGCGTGTGCCGAGCTCGGTCACTACCATCCTCGACGCCAGCCAGCACCAGCATCTCGGTTCCGAGACGCAGCGTCACCTCGACAACATCCACCGGGCCGTCGCCGCGCAGCACCGCCACGGATTCGGCGACTTCCAACGCGTTGCCGCAGGCATTGCCAAGAGGTCGGTCCATGGCCGTGAGCAGCGCCACGGTGGGGCAGCCACGTTCCCCTCCCAGCCGAACCATCAGTTCCGCGAGCGCGATGCCTCGGTCGGACTCGGGGAGGAAGGCGCCGCTTCCCGTTTTGATGTCGAGCACCAGGCCGTTCAGTCCCTCCGCCAGCTTCTTGGACATGATGCTCGCCGCCATGAGCGGGATCGTCTCGACGGTGCCGGTGACGTCCCGCAACGCGTAGAGCTTCTGGTCTGCCGGCGCGACCTCGGCCGTCTGCCCGATCAGGGCCGCACCGAGTCGCTCGACCTGCCGGCGCGCATCGTCGAGGGAGAGATCGACGCGAAACCCCGGAATGGACTGGAGCTTGTCGAGCGTGCCGCCGGTGTGCCCGAGTCCTCGGCCCGAGATCATCGGCACCGCGGCACCGGCCGCGGCGACGAGCGGCGCCAGAATGAGGGAGACTTTGTCACCGACACCACCCGTCGAGTGCTTGTCGACGCGAGGCGGAACGTCCGGACCGAAGCTCAGCACGGCCCCGGAGCGGCACATCGCATCGGTGAGAGCCGCCACTTCACCGTCCGTGAGACCCGCGTGCCACACGGCCATGAGCAGCGCCGCCATCTGATAGTCGGGAACCCGACCGTCCGTGTAGGCGTCGATCAACTGTCCCCACTCATCGGAGGTCAGGGATCCACCATCGCGCTTGCGTTCAATCAGAGGCAGAACGATCATTACGCGATCAGCAACCTCTCTTCTCCGCAGTGAGCCTCAAATGCGCTTCTTTCGTCCTACACTTGTGCTGCTCTGCGCGTTCATCGTTACCCCAACACTCGTGCAGGCGCAAACAAATGACGACTACGATGCCCTCATCGCCGGCGGTGACAGCTTGCTCGACGCACTCAAGCCCTCGGAGGCACTGGAGGCATTCCGAGCCGCGTACTTCGCGAGACAAACATACGAGGCCATGTGGAAGTTCGCTTGGGCGCAGATCGACGTGGCAAAACAACTCGACGATGACGACGAAGCGGTGCGCGACAGTCTTTTTGGGGTCGCCCACCTCTACGCGGAAGCCGCCGTGCGCACTGACTCACTGGGCGCGGAAGGGCACTTCCAGCTCTCACAGGCGTTAGGCCGGCTCTCCCGCACCAAGGGTGGGAAGGAACGGGTCCGGTTTGCCCGGCGCATCTATGACGCTGCCGCAGCCGCAATCGCCCTCGACCCGACCCACGACGGAGCCTATCACGTGCTCGGCGCCTGGCACGCCGAAATCCGCCGTCTGTCGGGGCTCACGCGTTTCTTTGCGCGGACGTTCCTGGGTGCCGGATTCATGAATCGAGCGAGTCTGGATTCCGCCGTCGTCCACCTCGAACGCTCGGTCGAGCTGGATCCGGACTATCTCTTTCACCATCTGGAGCTGGCCCAGGTCTATCTCGACCTCGAGCGGGAGGATGATGCGGTCCGCGCGTTGGAGGAAGTCGTACGGCGGCCGCCCACGAGCGACGTCCTCGATCCTCGCTATCAAGAGGAGGCCGGGCGGCTCCTCGAGGAGATCAGGAACCGCCAGTAACCTCGGCTGGTTGCCGCGTCAGGAGCCGTCGCGACTCAGCTTCTTGCGAATTCGACGGCGCCCGCGGCGCAGCTCTCGCTCCGCCGAATCGCGCCAGTCCTCGAACTGATCGCGAGCGTCATCCGTGGCATCCTGAAACCGCGAGCGGAGCCGGCGACGCGTGACCTCACCCCGGTCCGGGGCGATCAGGAGCGCCACCCCCGCGCCGAGCAGCATGCCCAACATCAACCCACCGATGAAACCGGCAATCCCGCTCGCACTCTCGACGTCGATGAACTCCTCGAGCTCCTCGTCGTCGTCTTCGAGTTCTTCGTCGTCGTCGACCAGATCGAGGTCTTTCTCCCGCTTATCCCGCGCCATGGCTACTCCCGCGTATTCGTTTCCAACTCAGCCGAACGCATGAGGCGTTCGATATCCTCAACCGTGCGAGGTGCACCGACCGACAGCACCTCGGCGCCGTCTTCAGTCACCAAGATGTCGTCCTCGATGCGCACCCCCAGCTGCTCATCCGGCAGATAGACTCCCGGCTCGACCGTCAGCACCATACCAGGCTCGAGCGGCAGCCCGTAGGCGCCAACGTCGTGGACGCGCATGCCGAGCCAATGCGACACACCGTGCGGCAGGGCGCGACCGCAGCCAGCGGTTCCACAGAGCTGTCCCCCATGCTCCGCCAAGAACCGGCGCGCGATGGCGTTGAGCTCCAAGACGGTGACCCCCGGCTTGACCGCACCGATCACGGCGTCCTGCGTCGCCAGCACCAACTCGTAGACCTCCCGTTGTCGTGCGGTGAAGCGACCGCTCACCGGAAAGGTCCGCGTCACGTCGGCGGTGTACATCGCGTACTCGGCACCGACATCGACCACGACGAGCTCACCGGCTTCCATGCGACGCCGATTCGCCGTGTAGTGCAGCGTCATGCCGTTGGGTCCGCTGCCGACGATCGAGGGAAACCCGAGCCGATCCGCGCCGCGTCGTCGAAACGTGTATTCGATCGTCGCCTCGAGCTCGAACTCATGCATCCCCGGATGCGTTCCGCGCATCCCCTCGCGAATACCTTCGGCGGTGATGGCAATTGCCCGTCGAAGCGCGCGGAGCCCGATCGCGTCCTTCACGACCCGCATGCTGTCCAGCGTCGGAGCGACATCGCGGAGCTCGCGGCCTCCAGTCTTCCAGTCCCTGATCATTCGATGCTCGCCCGCCACGCCCCGCGTGACCGCATGCAACAGTCCTCCGGTCGAGCGAACTGCCGCAGCGACTGCTTCGTCGAGCGCAGCACGCTCGAACGTCTCGACCCGTGGAATGCCCGTCAGCTCCTGCGCGTGGTCGCCGGGTGCCAACTGGACTCCGGTCCAGCGCTCCGCTTGGCGATTGACGGCCGGCAGGAACAGCACGGTTGAGAGCACGCTGCCGTCCTTGGCCGCCAGCACGAGCCACGCGTTGGGGGTTTCCAGTCCGGTCAGATAAAAGAAGTAGTCGTCCTGCCGAAAATCGTTGTCCTGCAGCACCTCCTGCTCGAGATCGCGGAGATCGGCCGCCGTGACGGCAACGACGGCCGTCCCGACCCGGGCGGCAAGGCGCGCACGCCTCACACGATATCCGTCGATGTCGATGGCCCGACCGGCGCCCGGCAGCTCGGGGATGATCGGATCGCCGGGGACCGGCGATTGTGCCACCGCCGGCGCCACCACGCACCATGCGAGCAGGAGTGTCCACCGAAGCACGTCGTCCTCCACCTTACGACTCCCGGATAGTAGTCACAGGGCCGAATCGCGTCGAGGCTGTCTCGGCCGCCGATCACAACTTGCGCCCGCTCCGGGGAACGATCTAAGTTGCCTCATCTTCAACCGAACATTTCACCATGGCTTCTTCACTCATGCAGCACGGTGTGATCGGGATCGGGTCGAGTGCGCTGCGCACAATACGCAACGTGCTCGGTCAGGAATTGGGCGAGGATGTTGGGGCAACCCGCCTGCAGGAAGCGGGCTACGCCGCGGGTGAAGAGATTTACCGTGGTTTCTGCGAGTGGCTCTCGAGCCGATCGGGGGTCTCCGATCCGGGAGATCTGGACGCGTCTCGTCTCAGTGACGTGCTGTCGGAGTATTTCGGTGAGCTGGGCTGGGGCACGATCAGTGTGGAACGGACCGGCGCGAAGGGCCTGACCGTCATGTCCGAGAACTGGGCCGAGGCCGACCCTGATGGTAACCTCGAGGGTCCGTCGTGCTATTTCTCGACCGGCCTGCTCGCGAGCTTCTTCACCTCGCTCGCCACGGGAAGTCCGTTGGCAGTCATGGAGATGGAGTGTCGCAGCCAGGGAGACGCACGGTGCCA
Source organism: Gemmatimonadota bacterium (assembly GCA_039588055.1). Classification (GTDB taxonomy): domain Bacteria; phylum Gemmatimonadota; class Gemmatimonadetes; order Gemmatimonadales; family GWC2-71-9; genus JAOTVV01. The sequence goes on from JBDHAN010000067.1 coordinate 4,724, forward strand.
GTTTCTCGCCGGCTCACCGGACACCTTGTCGGCGGTCTATGAGGCTGTGCTCGAGGAGCAGGACTACCGCGAGGTCTTGACCGGCTGAGGGCGTGGGCTGTCAGCCGCCCGCACCGTCCCTTTCGGCAAGCTTGTCGGCGTATTCCGGCCGGAGCGTGAGCTGGCCGTCGATGACCACTTCCCGATCCCACGGCAAGATGATGTAGTTCTCCGTGGCCAGCGCGTGAAAATCCGGCTGGTACGCGCCTGTCTTGATCGAGACCGCGGTTCGAACCTCGGCAGGCCCCAACTTCCTCACGGCCGCCAACGCCACCTTCAACGTGTCGCCAGAGTCACAGGTCTCGTCCACGATGAGGACGCGATGCCCCTCGACGGTCGGCGGAGGTCCGGTGACCAGCGTGGGTCGGCGCGCCGACTGCCGACGCGTGATCGTCATCGCCGCAAAATCGCAGCCGAGAATTGACGAGACGACCGCTCCCGGCATGACGCCAGCTTTGGCGATGCCCAACACGAGCTCCGGATCGTAGTTGCTTGCGATCCTGAGCGCGAGCCCGCGACAGAGCTCTCCGAAGAAGGTCCAATCGACCTCGAGGACCTCCCGAGGGTCGCGATCGAGCGGCGGCATCGACATGGGATCGGATAGTACTCATCGGCTCGAAACGTGACAACCGGGCACGCTAGGCGCCGCGCGGTCGTCGCGTTATCTTCCCGCCGAATGAGCTTCTGGAAACGTCTCTTCGGTCGCCGTCCTTCCTCGCGGGTCACCCCGCAACGGCTGGACTACCTGAACGAGGCCCTGGCACTCGAGCGACAGGGAGACTACGACGCGGCACTAACGTCGTACCGGTTGGCGCTACGGGACCATCCGGCGGATCCGCGCGTGCTGCAGAACATCGCCATCGCCTTTACCAAGACCAACCACTACGATGAGGCGATTCGTCACTACCGGCGTGCGCTGGAGCTCGACCCAGAGCTCGCGGGGGCGCACTACGGTCTCGCCTTTCTGCTGATCAAGCGCGGAGAGAACGACGCCGCCGTGGAGCACCTGCGAACCTTCCTGAGTCGCCCTCCTCGTGGCCCCGAAGCCGATCGTTGGGTCGATCACGCGCAGCGCGCGCTGTCGGAACTCGAGCAGGAGGGGGCGCCCTGAGACGCTGGCTGGTCATCACGGCGTGCGTGCTGGCGTGTAGCGAGATCACCGGTGATTTCGACCGGGTGGTCGCCATCGAGATCGTCGGCGCGACGACACAGACCCTCGAAGAGGGGGACACCATCACCCTTCGCGCACGCGCGATCAGCGCCGCCGGCGACACGGTGCCCGACGCGACCATCGCCTGGGTCACGTTGGACGTCGACTCCGGACAGGTGGGCTTCACGATCGAGGAATCCACCGGCCTCGTGACTGCGCAGTCACCGGGCACGGGACGGGTGCAGGCCCGCGTTGAGACTCTCGTCTCAGGTGCCATCACCGTGACGGTGTCGGCTGCACCCGACTCGCTGGCGGCCACTGGCCCTCCACGTGTCACCGTCGACGCCGCCGAGGTTGCCTCACCCCCGCTTGCCACCACGGTGTGGGACCTCACGACGTCGCCAGGTGACACGCTCGCGCTCGCCGGGAAAGTGGTGCAATTTCTGACGGTCGACCCTCCGCCGGGGAGTGCTGCCGCCGGTGGGTTCTTCATTACGCAGTCGGACACCGTACCCGGATCCGACCCGCACGTCGTCGACGTTTCGACTGACGTCAACGGCAGCGCCAGCGTCGTTGCGCGACGCCAGAGTGGAACCGCGCAACCGGACAGTGCCGCCATCGAGGCCGTCGCACTCACGGCCCTGGGTGACACGGTCGCTGGCTCGCCGGTGCGATTCTGGGTGGTGTTCCTCAACAACTGAACCGGATCATTCCGGTATCGGTTGTGACCTGAGCCCGGAGGTACGCCGTGACCTCGCCCAAGACGCTCACAGAGCTCTTCTTCCAGGCCGTCGAGCAATTCGGCACGAAACAGGCCGTGATGCGCTACAAGGACGGCGAGACCTGGAAGGACATCACCCACCAAGACCTTGCACGCCGGGTCAAGCACGCTGCCCTCGGTCTTCAGGAACTCGGTCTCCGTTCCGGAGATCATGTCGCTATTCTCTCGGCGAACCGTCCCGAATGGGCCATGGCTGACTTCGCGTGTCTCATGATTCGTTGTGCCGACGTGGCCATCTACCCCACGCTCCCGGCGGCGCAGATCGCGTACATCCTCAAGGACAGTCGTTCGCGTGCCGTCTTTGTCGAGGATCGAGCGCAGTTCGACAAGGTGGCGGCAATCCGAGGCGACGTGCCACTCCTCGAGCACGTGATCGCTTTCGATGTCGAAGAGGGAATGTCCGGCCCGGGAGTCATCAGCTTTCAGGAACTCACGCAGCGGGGCGCAGCTGCAGATTCCAAGTATCCCAACTATCGGCAGGACGCGCTCGCGACGAAGCCAGAAGATCTCGCAACACTGATCTACACGTCGGGCACGACGGGCCCACCCAAGGGTGTCATGCTCACCCACCACAACTTCTGCTCGAACATCGAGGCGGGCCTTCAGGTCCTGTCGGTCGGCCCTGAAGATGAGTGCCTCTCGGCAGCACCCTTGTCACACAGTTTCGAACGCATGGCGGGCTATTACACCATGCTCCGCGCAGGCACCACTATCGCCTATGCGGAGAGCGTCGACAAAATCGCGCAGGGTCTTCTCGAGGTGCGTCCAACGATCATGATCTTCGTGCCTCGGCTCTACGAGAAGGTGTACGCGGGGGTGCTCGAGAAAGCGATGGGCGGTAGCGCGCTCAAGCGGCGAATCTTCTTCTGGGCGCGCGCCAACGCGGAGAAGTGGGCCGACCTCACGATGGCACATCAGGCTATTCCCAAAAGTCTGGCGCTCAAGAAGGCCATCGCCGATAGACTCGTGTTTTCGAAGCTGCGCGCCAAAACCGGAGGACGTATCCGCTTCTTCGTGTCCGGTGCGGCTCCGTTGAACGCCGATATCGCCAAATTCTTCTTCGCGGCGGGGCTGCCGGTTGTCGAAGGCTACGGACTGACCGAAACCACTCCGGTGGTGACCGTCAATCCGCTCGATGCCATTCGCGTCGGGACGGTCGGCGCACCGATCCCCGGGGTGCAGGTGAAGTTCGCGAGCGACGCGGAGATCCTCGTCAAAGGTCCCAACGTCATGCGTGGCTACTGGCAGAAACCCGAGGCCACAGCCGAAGCGATCGACGCGGACGGCTGGTTCCACACGGGTGACATCGGCGAGTTGGACGAGGCAGGTTACGTCCGAATCACCGATCGGAAGAAAGACCTCATCGTCACGGCCGGCGGCAAGAAGGTCGCCCCGCAGCCGATCGAGAACATGCTCAAGACCAACAAGTTCGTCTTGAACGCGGTCATGGTGGGCAACAAGCGGAGGTTTCCCTCACTGCTGATCGTTCCCGATCCCGACGCGCTGGAGAAGTGGGCCCAAGGACGCAACATCTCGTACGCCAGTGTGCCTGAGCTGCTCAAGACACCTGACACGGCGGCCATGATCGAGCGGGAAGTCATGGGCAGTCTCAGAGATCTCGCGAGCTTCGAGATGCCCAAAAAGATCGCGCTCATCGAACAGGACTTCACCATTGAAGCCGGCGAGCTCACACCGACACTCAAGGTCAAGCGGAGCGTCGTGGAAGCGAAGTACGCCGACGTGATTGATGAGTTGTATAAAGAGTAGATAGAGAGGGGGCAGAGGGGGCAGAGGGGGCAGAAGATGTCGTAGTTCTACCCCTCCTGCCCTTCCTGCCCCTACTGCCCCCCCTCCTTCACCCCCACCCAGAGCCCCTGCTCTCGGACCATCATCGCGGCGCCGGCCACCGTCACATCTTCACGCAATACGATCATTCGCAGGCCGCGGAGGACGACACGCACTGCATCGTCGAGCCATGGGCTCGGTGCGCACTCGGCGCCGAGCACGATGCCCCGCGCTACGGCGCAGTTGAGCGGGATGCGCACGTCGCTTCGCAGCACGCTGACAGTCGGTGACGACCGGACGCCCGGCGGCGGGTTGACCGCGATCATGTGGATACCGGACATCAGATCGGCCAGTTGCTGCGCCATCTGCGCCGCTGACCCGACGAGCACCACATAGCCGCCGGGACCCGCGATTCCGAGCAACGCCTGCATCATATCGGCTGCGGGGATCTGGAGCGCTGCCGACGTGGTGGCATCCACACGTTCGTCTGAGCCGAATCGAGCTTCGCCGTCGACGATCGGGTATTCGCGCTTACAGATCGGGCATCCGACGAACCCGCTTCGCACGTCGCGACCGTCCATGACGTCCGGGACAACGACGCAGTAGCTCTGCTCGTCGTGGTCAGCGGGACAGCGCAGGTACTCGGCCAGCTCGATATGCAACGGTGCGTCAGCTTGCCGGCAGGAGGCGGATCCACTCGACGTTCACGCGCGGTGGCTGCGTCACGGCATAGACCACCGCTTCGGCGACGTCGACCGGCAGCAGCATGTCACTCCGCGCCGGGACGTCGTCACGACGATCGGGATCGAGCGAGTCCCAAAGCTTCGTGTCGGTCGCACCCGGCGAGATGAGCGTCGTACGGATGCCCTTGCCGCGCACCTCTTCAGCCAACACTTCGTGAAGTCCGCGCACACCGTACTTACTCGCCGCATACGCCGCATTGCCGGTAAAGGGCCTGTGATCGACGACGCTCCCGATGGTGACGATGTGCGCGCCGCGTGCCAGAAGGTGGGGGAGCAACTCCCGCACGACCAGGAACGGCCCCATCACGTTGACGCGCAGTTGCTCCTCGAACTCCGCGTCCGTCGTCTCCGCAAGCGGCTTCAGCAAAAACGTTCCCGCGTTGTTGACGACGATTCTCGGTGCTCCGAATCTCTCTATCACCTGTTGCACCGCAACACGAACGCTTTCGGATTCGGTCACGTCGCACGGGATCTCGAATCGCGTATCGGTCTGGAGTGACTGGTAGCTCCGGGCAAGGCACGCCACGCGGGCGCCACTCTCCTCGAGCCGGTCGGCGATCACACCTCCAATGCCGCGACTCGCACCGGTGACCAACGCAACCGAGCCGGCGAGCTCGCTCATTGCGGCCAGATGCCCCCGTGGGCGAGTCGGAGAAACTCGTCACGCGTGGGCCCGTCGAGGAAGCTGCCACGCAACGCGCTGGTGACCGTCTTGGAGTTCTGCTTCTCCACCCCTCGCATCATCATGCAGAGGTGAAATGCCTCGATGACCACACCCACACCGTGCGGCTCCAACACGTCCATGAGTGCGTCGGCGACCTGGTCGGTCAGGCGCTCCTGCACCTGCAGGCGACGCGCAAACACGTCCACGAGTCGAGGGATCTTCGAAAGGCCAATGATCCGCCCTTTCGGCAGGTATGCGACATGCGCCCTGCCGTAAAACGGCAACATGTGGTGCTCACAGAGGGAGTAGAGCTCGATGTCCCGCACGAGGACCATGCTGTCGTGCGGCTCCTCGAAGATGGCGCCGCCCGCAATGGACTCCACGGACTCACGATAGCCACGTGTCAACCACTTGAGCGCCGACGCTACGCGAACAGGTGTCCGCTCGAGACCCTGGCGCTCGACATCTTCGCCCAGCAGCTCGAGTTGACGACGAATGAGTGCGGCGAGCTCGTCTCGCTCGGACATGGCAGAGGTCGCAACGGTCGAGCCGTCAGCAGTACGGCGTTGCCGAACGGGTTGGGAATCCGTCACCGTTTCTCCCCTTCACGTTGCCGCAAAAGAAAAGACGGGAACGAAGAGCATTATTGAAGCCCGAACCCATAGGAACCGTGCCTTCACCGCGACTCATGGCTTCCCACGATGGGCATGCCAATTGCCGCCAAACCGGGCACGTTGTCGAGCTTGTTGGCTCAATAATACAGCTCTTCGCTCCCGCGATCGCTATAATACGCGAGGCTTCGAAACGCGTCAAGCAACCAATCCCGGGAATTAGGTCGGAATGAATCGCTATCTCGTTCTCGCCGTTGCGAGTATCATCGTGTGGGTCGCGCTCGTCTTCGTGCTCGCTGTTCCCAGCGGATGGGTGCACGTTGCGCTCGGCGCTGGGTGCATTCTCCTCGCCCGTGGGCTCATGGGCGTCACGCGCTGAGCTCAGATCTCCCAATTCGAGAAGAGGACTTCACCGCGCGGCACGCGGGCCTCGGGGTACTCTTGGACCGTCATTCGGAGATCGGTCCACCGCACGCGATATCCGCGGTCGATCAGTAACCGATACGCATCTGCATGGGCGGTCTGACAACGGATCGCGACGCGGCGGCGACGTGCGACAGCGGCACAGGCCTCGAGAGTCACGAGCAGCCGAGCGAAGGCATCCGATGACTCGGCGAACAGCTTCAACACGCGGAGCTCCTCGGCCGACCGACCCGCCGCGAGCGCGGCGGAATGCCATACCGCGAACGCCTCGATGTCGCGATCACCCATGAGGACGACTGTGTCACCGAGCGTGAGCTCGTGCGTGAGCTCGATCTCCCGCGTGAAGTCGTATCCCGGCGCCGACTGATCCACCCGCGTGCGGCATTGCTCGATCAGTGCCGTGCGCTCGGCGTCGTCGAGTTTCCCAAGCCGAAGGTACTCACCCGCAACGCGGCGTCGGGACGCATCGCCTGTCATGGTCACCGTGAGGTGACGCGGTTCCAGGCCGAGACGACTGTAGAACCCAATGTTGTCCACCGTGCGCGGCATCGTCTCGAGCCCGACCGTCGTGGCACCGTGTCGTTGGAGCCACTCCACCGCCGTTGACACGATGACCCGACCGACACCCATCTCCTGTCGATCGGGACGGACCGCGAGCGGTCCCATCCATCCTTCCGTGCCCGAACGATGCGCGATGTTGAATGCGACGAGCTCATCCTGTTCGTCGTACCAGACCATCGCTCCGTCGCCGGCGTCCTGGATCGCGTATCGCCACACGTCGGGGTTGAGTTGCGGGACCCGTACCCCCACCAATCCGTCGCGCTGGTACCGCTCGGTAAACGCGTCGGAAAACACTCGGTTGAGCGAGGTGATGTCGGCAGAGGTCGCCGCACGCGGGCCGTTCGCGAATCGCTCAGGCCGCCACATCTCCCTCTCCAATCTCCACTTGGTCCTCGCTCACTGCCGTTGCCCCAGTATGGGCGTCGACATCGAGCCGCAGGACCCGGTCGACGCCCTCGCGCACCGAATCGATGTGCGTGATGAGCACCACCTGTGGGAATCGATCGGCGAGTCCGCGCAGCAGCGAGATGACGTTCTGCCGTCTGTGCTCGTCGAGACTTCCGAAAATCTCGTCCAGCACGAGCAGCGACAGCGGCTGCCCGGCCCGTTCCGCCACCATCTGGCTGATCGCCAAGCGCAGCACCAGGTGAAGCACATCTTCTTCACCACCAGAGATCACGGGCTTCACCTGTCCGTCTTCCACGATCATCACGCGATAGTCTTCGTCCAGCTCCAGCTCTTGATATCGACCATCGGTGAGCGTCGACAGGAATTCGGACGCCCGCTCCGACAGCTCGGGCCGCATGGCCGCGTTGAGCTCGACGCGAAGATCGTGGAGTGATCGATCCAGCTCTTCGTGGAGCGTCAAATCGGTCTTCGTCTCGGTGATCTTCGCGGCACGCTCCTCTCGCTCCTGCTGTCGACGGACCGCATGTTCCAGCGATGTCTCGGCGGCGCGCAGGTCGCCCTGGACGTTT
>JBDHAN010000068.1:0-11703 GCA_039588055.1 Gemmatimonadota bacterium
CCGAACATCTGGACGTACCTGCAGCAAATGCTGGCCTACCTGGCACCGCCGATTGTTGCGTGCTTCTTCGCCGGCGTGTTCTGGAAGCGTGCGAACGGGCATGGGGCCTTGGCGGCACTCGTGGTGGGGCACGTGGCGGCGGCGGTCTTCTTCGGTCTCGCGCTCTCGGGATCGATCATTGTCCAGACGCACGCGCTCACGCCAGAACAAGTGCAGATGGTCGCGGGGGGCACGCCGGTCATCCACTTCCTCTACCTCGCGCCGATCCTGCTCGTGATCGCACTCGCCGCTCTGGTGATCGTGAGCTTGGCAACGAACAAGCCCGACGAGGAGGTCGTGCGCATGTTGACGTGGTCGCTGGCACTGCTTGCGGCGGAGGCGCCGGCCCTCAAGCTGCTGCCGTGGTACAAGAACTACAGATACCAGTCCGTGGCCATGTTGGTGCTGATCACGATCTTCGTGATCGCATGGTGGTAAGCATGGAGTGAAGGCAGACACACGTGGCCGGCAATGACCAAAACCATCGTCGCGATTGGTGAGGCGCTGTGGGACGTATTCCCGGATCAACGGCGACCGGGCGGCGCACCGTGCAACGTCGCGTTCCATGCGGCACAGCTCGGCGACCGTGGTGTGATCGTCACGCGCGTCGGCAGTGACGCTGACGGGGAAGAGCTTGTCGCGTTTCTTGGCGATCGCGGTGTTGAGACGGACTTCGTACAGCGCGACACCACCAGGCCTACTGGCACAGTGCTGGTGAAGCTCGTGCACATCAGTCCTCGGTACGATATCACCAAGGACGTCGCGTGGGATTACATCGCTCTGGACGACGCGGCGCGTGTGCTTGGCATGCAGGCCGATGCCATCTGTGTCGGCTCGCTGGCGCAGCGCTGCACGACGAGCCGCGCGACCGTTCGGCAGCTTGTGTCAGACGCTCGTGGCCAGGCACTCGTCGTGTTCGACGTGAACCTCCGTCCTCAGTTCATCGACCCGGAGGTCATCCTTGCCACCTTTCTGGCAGCCGACGTGGTCAAGATGAGCGAAGGGGAGGAAGCTGAGCTATCGACCCTGCTGGACAGACCGTCTCTCGTCAGCTGGCTTGTCGTGAGCGTTGGAGTCAAGGCCGTGTGCGTGACTCGAGGTGACGCCGGTGCCTCCATCACCACGTCGGAGAGAATGGTCTCCGTGCCTGGAATCGCGACCGACACGTCAGGCGGCGATCCCGTGGGTGCGGGCGATGCGTTCACCGCCGCGATGACACATCAGCTCGTTCGCCACGCCACACCGGAAGAGACCCTCGACACCGCCAATCGCTACGCGGCGCTCGTGGCAACAAAGCAGGGCGCCATGCCGGTGCTTTCTCCCGAGGAACTCGCCGGGATCCGCTTGTGATCGTCTGATCCTTTGCGGCGGTCAGGCAGTACTGTCGTCGCTCCTCGTGCCGAGTTCGCCCAGTCTCCACCACAGCGGGATGACCGCAAGCCCGACGACAAGCAAGAGCGCGATCCACGGACCGTGCCACGGAAACCAGGTCGGCGCCGGACTGTCCACCATCCAGGAGCCGAGTCCGGTGAGCAGGCAGAAGACGGTGGTTGCGCACAACAGCATGGCGGCGATCGATCGTCCCAGCTTCCGAGGCGCGCAGTCTGCGGCTTCCCCTGAAGCGACAGCGATAGGTCCCCAGAAGCCCGGCGGCTTGGCGCGCCGGTAGAAGTCCGTCAGCCGCTCCGTCGATTCTGGTCCTGAGACATACGAAGCCAACACGCCGGCGAGCGTTCCTCCGATGGCCATCACAAACAATCGCGTCCCTTGGTGTTCTATGGGGACGGTGAAGAGGAGAATCGGTGCGAGCACGAGCGACGCCGCGATCGCCGCGATCTCGCCCCACGCGGTCATGCGCCACCACAGCCACCGCAAGACCAGCACGATCCCGATGCCTGCACCGAGCAGGGTGCTCACCTGCCACGCGGTGTGAATGGACGTCAACTGGGTCATGACCGCCAGCGCCACGAGGAGGATGAAGAGATTGGAGCCACGTGCCACCCACACCAGTGTGCGGGGTCGGGGCTCCCTCTTGAGCACGTGTGGAAAGACGAAGCGCTTGAAGATGTCGTTGGTGAGGTAGGACGATCCCCAGTTGAGGTGTGTATCGACCGTGGAAGCCAGTGCCGCGAGCATGCCCGTGAGGAGCAGCCCGAGCATGCCGGCCGGTAACAGGTCGCTCATGCCGCGCACGTAGGTGGCTTCCCGATCGGCGGCGAGCAGCTCACCGGCCAGTCCCTGGGCAGGCGGGAACAGGATGAGGACGCCGAGGGCGATCGGAAGCCAGATGAGGCTCCGACCCACCACCTGCACGAATGTGAAGATGATGGACGCCCGCTTCGCGTCGGCATCGGTGCGACACGCCATGGTCCGCTGCGCCAGGTAGCCGGTTCCGTCGGCGTACATGTGGACCAGCCACTGGACGAGCATCGTCGCCATGACGGCGAGTGAGATGCCTTTCGCCTGAGAGGGAGTGAAGGCGAGGAGCTGGTCGGATGTCATCCCGGCGGAGCCGTCCTGGGGAAAAGACGATCGAATCTGTTCGGTGAGAGCACCGAGGCCACCGACCTCGGAAAGCACGTAGCCGGCAAAGACCACCGTTCCCAGCAACATGATACCGAGCTGCACGATGTCGGTCGCGACCACGGAGCGAAGGCCGCCGGTGGTGGAGTAGAGCGTCGTCACCGCGACGATGGCCAGAATGGAGATGAGATTGCGGGCGGAGAGAATCCAGACCATCTCGCCGGCGTCCGCGTAGGGCACCGACACCCAGGAGACGGTGTCGAGGATGAACGTGCCGTCGACGGTCTCACTGGTTGGGATCAGCGGGACCCCAATGGCGCGGATCAGATTGGCGACCGGATCGAAGATCGCCGCCGGCAGCCACTGGTCCCACAGCAGGAACGGCTCGGCGATGCGCGTCGCGGCGATCAAGACCATCGCCAGAATAGCGCAGTTGATGACGACCCCGAAATAGACGGCCTTCAGCCCTCGGAGCGTCGCGGCCGGTCCACTGCCATAGCGGATTTCCGTGAGTTCCGCGTCGGTGAGCACGCCCGCTCGGCGCCAGCTGCCCGACAGCACGAATCCCAGCAACAGGAAGGCGAGTGCAAAGATCCAGAACGGCCGCCAGAGGTAGAAAATGCCGGCCGTCGCGACCAGTCCGGTGACGAACAGCGGTGTATCGGCGGCAAACTGGGTCGCCGCCATGCTGAGGCCCGCTTTCCATCCGGGAAGGCTCCGCCCGGCGAGGAAGTATTCTTCCAGACTCTGTGAGGCGACACGCCTGGCCGAGAACCCCTGCCACACCGCGTAGGCGACAAACGCGAGAACGATCAGTACGTCCAATGTGGCCATAGACTATTCCTCGACTACCACGACGGCCTCGTGTGGCAGCAGCTCGAGCATACCGTCGACCTCGTTGCTTTCGTTGCCGCGCTCGGTGGACACGGCTATTTGGCCGGTCAAACCCGCGGTGTCAACCGACACCGGTTGCGCCGAGAAGTTGACGGCCACGAGCACACGCTCGGCTTCCTGGGAGCGTTGAAACACGAAGCACTCGGGCGGAACCGGATCCAGTGACCGGTACGCCCCGGTTGTGAGAGCCGCCGAGTTCCGCCTGAGCGCCAGCAACCGGCGATACAGGTTGAGATGCGAGTCCGGGTCCTCGAGCTGCGACTGCACGTTTCGCACGGTGTGGTCGTTCCCAACGGGCAGCCATGGCTCGCTGGCTGACGTGAACCCGGCGGTTGTATCGGGTGACCACCGCATCGGTGTGCGGCAGCCGTCGCGACTCAGGCCGGGTTCGGACAGGCCCCAGGGATCCTGTTGCTGGTGCGGCGGAATCTCGGCTTCGCGCATGCCGAGTTCGTCGCCGTAGTACAGTGTCGGCGACCCGCGGAGCGTGAGGAGCAGGACTGCCGCCTGGCGGCTTCCGTGCTCTCCCAGTCTGGTGGCCAGCCGTTGGTCGTCGTGATTCCCGAGCACGTAGTTGGGCCACGCGCCTTCCGGCAACGCAGCCTCGATGCCGTCCACGACCTCTCGGACGCCGGACGTGGTCCACGGTGCCTTCAAGAGCCCGAAGTTGGCCGGCATGTGCACTCCGCCCAGATCCTCGCCGTAGTACGACGCCAATCTTTCCCAGTCGAACACGTGCATTTCCGCCAGTGTCATGCGAGGAGGCTCATACTTATCCAGCAGCACCCGCATCTCGCGAAACACCTGGTGCACCTCTGCGTGTGCTTGGTCGTGCAAATGCACTTGGGACTCGTACGCACCCAACGACTTGTGCATGTGGAGCGAGCCGTCGCGGTTCGGCGGATTATCTCGCTCCGCGGGATCCTTCATCATGAAGAGCACCGCATCGAGCCGGAACCCGTCCACGCCGCGATCCAGCCAGAAGCGCATGTTGTCCAGCATGGCAGCCTTGAGCGAGGGGTTCCGCCAGTTGAGATCGGGCTGCTCCTTGAGGAAGGAATGCAGGTAGTACTGACCCGTTTGGCCGTCCCGTTCCCACGCCGATCCACCGAACACGCTGAGCCAGTTGTTGGGTGGCGAGCCGTCCGGCTTGGGGTCACGCCACACGTACCAGTCGCGGCGGAAGTTCTCGCGGGAGCTTCGCGACTCGATGAACCAGGAATGCTTGTCCGACGAGTGATTCGGCACGAAGTCGACGATCACCTTGAGACCGGCGTCGTGCGCGCGGGCCACGAGCCGATCGAACGTCGCGAGGTCGCCGAATAGCGGATCGACGTCGCAGTAGTCCGCCACGTCGTACCCGAAGTCGGCCATCGGGGAAGGGTAGAAGGGTGTTATCCAGACCGCGTCGACGCTGAGCGTGTCGCTCGCGATCGGACAAGGGGAGTCTCCGTGAGTGTAGCGGCTGGGCCCAGAGTTCTGAACGCCAAAATTGAACCACTAATGTATCCAGCTGGGATGGGTGTGCGAACTGGATTGGGGTCGTGTAATCCTCTCGCACTTTGGCAGCCGACCGGCCTGGCCTGAGTGCCGCGGGAGCGGGGTTCCTGGCAGGCATGGCGAGCCGATCAGGAGCACCCAAAACCCGCGTGCGCGCCGTCATCAAGATAACTCGTTGATTGCCAACCAGTTAGCGGCAAACACCATCGTTTCAGTGGTGTTTGCTGAAGCTTCAGTCGCGGCTACTCACGCTTCAGTCCAGGCCACTCACGCTTCAGTCGCGGCTACTCACGCTTCAGTCGTGGCTACTCACGCTTCAGTCGTGGCTACTCGAGCTTCGGTCACCGCGACCCACGCTTCAATCGTGACGACCGATGTGTCAGTCATCGTGACCTACGCGCCCGCTCGTCGTCGGACGGACAAGCGCGCCAGGACTGCGACGGCTCGGTCCCTTCGGCACGTTGCGCCTCGTAGCTGCAGAGCTAGGCGTACGTGCGCCTCCACTCATCCTGGACCGACTCGAAGGCCACCACGATAACTCGGATCGTGGGTATCTGCGGATCCTCGAGAAGCTGATAGTCGCTTCCAGCGCGTCAGCCGCAGCACCGTTTTCATACTTGGGTTGGGAGAACGCGCTTGGGGAAGCTCGGTTCAGCGGTAGGCCCCACCCTCGTTCACGACACGCTTGAGTGCTCGTCTTCGCGTCCGGCTGGTTGCCCACCGCGATCCTGCCCGGGTCGGCTTGGTCTGAGAATCGAAGGGAGTGGGAGACGCGTGCGCAACCAGCGCCGCACCTGAGTCGCAGGCTGGTCGGGAGGCTCGGCATCCTGCGGTCTCGAGTCTGTTGCCGTCGTGTGCTGGTCTCGGGAACGTGCGGGCCGGCTGTTTTCCAGCGCGTGGTCGGGGACAGTTCCAGGCAGCATCACGTGGAAAATGGTCCCGCCGCCTCGGCGGCTTTCGACATCGACGGTCCCGCCGTGCGCCTCGACGAGCTGGCGAACAATGGCGAGACCGAGGCCTACCCCGCCGTTGTGCTTCTGTGTGCCGGCCTGATAGTACTTGCTGAAGACGAATGGCAGCTCGTCTTCGGGAATGCCCGCGCCCGAATCGATCACCGCGAAGTGAAGAGCGGCGGGCCGTGTGCGGTCGCCCCAGACGCGGACCGTGACCGTGCCCCCGCGCGGCGTGTACTTGAACGCGTTGGAGAGCAGGTTCCCCAAGATCTCGTTGTGGAGGCACTCGGGATCCAGCTCGACGAAGGCCGGTGTGCTGGTATCCACCAAAACGCTGAAATCGATCCCGTGATGGCGTGCCTGCGGCTCGAACGCGCTCCGCACCCAACCGAAGGTTGGCACGACCGGTACGCGTTCGGCCTGGATGGGGTACGCCTGCGCTTCTAGGCGGCCGAGGTTCAGCATCCGGTCCACGCGAGCGGTCAGGAGCCGGACGTGCTCGTGGATCGTGTTCAGATGGGTGCGCTGCCCCTCAGCCAGCTGTGCGCCCGCCTCCTCCTCCACCAGCTCGGCACACCCGTTGATAACGTTGAGCGGTGCCTTGATGTCGTGACTGACAACGTTTAGGAACTCCCCGCGGATTCGTTCCAACTCCGCCAGCTGATTGGTCATTGAGCGGAAGGAACGACTGAGGTCCCCGACCTCGTCGTCGCGCTCATACGGCAGGTCAGCTGGCGCCACGAAGACGCCCTTGGCGACGGAGGCCATGCTGCTCTGGAGCCGCCGCACTGGCCCGGTGAGCGCCAAGGTAGTCCAGATGGCGACGGCGGTGCCCACGATGAGGGCGACCAGCGCTCCGATCAGAGCCGTCCGCATCGCCCGAGCGCTGATCTCTCGCGCACGGGTTGCCGCGCTCGTGCTAGATCGATTGATGGCCACACCGATCGGATCGACGGCGGCGCGTGCCTCCACGAGAACAGGCTGCACAATGGCTCGCAAGAAGTCCGTGGCCTGCTGCGCCCGGCGCGCCTCCACCAATGCCTCCAAGGCAACTGTCGCGGCCGCCAGGGAGTCCAGCCAGCCGGTCGGCGGCGTGACATCACCCTCGACTGGCAATCGTTCGAGTCGGCTCGCACCGGCGCGGGCGTGGTCCAGCGCGTCATGCATCCGTCTGCGAAACTGCGGATCGGGAGCAATCACATAGCTCCGACTGTGACGATCGAAGTCGGCTAATCCCGCACGCAATTCGCCCAGCGCGTCGAAAGCTTCCGCTTGGGCGGTCTGCAGTTCGACCGCGATCTCGCGAACGTCGCCAAGCCGCGCGACACCATATGCCAGCGGGAGCCCCAGAAGCAGAGCGATCGCGGCAAAGGCGAGCAGCAGTCTGACCCGAATCGTCACGGTGCGCTCGCAGTCACGGCTTGAGCGTCTCGCGAATCCGCTTGAGCTCGTCTTGCAGCTGGGCCACGGTTGCTTCGAGCTCACGGAGCCTCACGGCCATGGGTTGTCGCGTGAGACCGGGAAGCGGTGCCGCTGGAGCACTATCCACGAGTGCCGAATCTGGCACCGCTCCCAGATCGAGTGCCAGTGCGAAGAGGGTTTGGGCCAGTGGTGTTTCCCAGGCGTCTCGCCCGGCTCTACGAAAACCCGTCAGGAGTTCGGCGCCCAACTTGGGATCGCGGGCCGGGTTGCGTGGGTCGAGTGCAAGGGCCGCAGCTAGGAGCCGCGCATGGCGTTCCATACGCCCTCCCGGCTCGGCATACACGACGACCAGGAGATGATCGAGGGCCGCGAGCAGTTCGTCTCCCTCGAGAGCGTCCAGCGCCGACGTCATGTGGTCGGCGGGGCTCGCGTTGCTCCGAAGGGTAGCGCCCGCACAGCCAACGACGAGGCCGCTTGCGACCATCAGCATGATCATGCGACTCATGGTAGTGCTCCCAGTACTTCCGCTTCCTCGAGACGACGGTTGTCGAGCAGTCCCTTGCCAAAGAGATCGCCAAATGCAGCCACCACGTCCGGATCGAACTGGGTGCCAGCGAGGCGTCGGATTTCATCTGCGGCGTCGTCGGGTGACCAGGCCTCCTTGTACGGCCGTTTGTGTGTCAGCGCGTCGAACACGTCTGCGGTGGCCACCACTCGACCGGAAGCTGGTATCGCCGCACTCTCGATGCCGGCGGGGTAGCCGTTGCCGTCCCACCACTCGTGATGGGTCAGCGCGATCTCCCGTCCGATGCCCAGGAGCGGCACGCGGCTGCCTGACAAGATGTCTGCCCCGATGGCGACATGGGTTCGCATAACCTCGAGTTCGGACGTGTCGAGTGGACCAGGCTTGAGCAATACGGAGTCGGGCACGCCGATCTTGCCGATATCGTGCAGCGGAGCCGCGCGCTGAATCAATGCGATCTCTTCGTCGGGCAGTCCCAAGCGTTCTGCCAGCAGCGATGCAATCCGCGCGACGCGGCGCGTATGGAGTCCGGTTGCATCATCCCGGAACTCTGCGGCGCGGGCGAGCCGTTCGAGGATTTCGACGCGAGCTTCCTCGAGCTCGCCGGTGCGGCGAACGAGCTGAGCCGTGCGACTTTCCACGCGCTGTTCTAGGAGTCGGTTGTGATCGCGCAGAGCGCGGTGAAGGAACCGCGTCTCGAGCAGGTTGTGGACCCGGAGCCGGACTTCGGCCGGGCTAAACGGTTTGGCCAGGAAGTCTTTGGCGCCGTTCGACAATGCTTTGCGCTTTGCGGGCGTGGTTCCGTCTGAGGTGAGCACCAGCACCGGCAGGTAATCATCGCCGGGCACGGTGTCTCCCAACTGTTCCAAGATTTGATGCCCATCGAGGTGTGGCATCTTAATGTCCAAGAGAATCAGGTCGGGCTCGAACTCTCGATACAGATCGAGGACCTGCCGCGAATCAGTGGTGCTCTGGACGCACGTGTAGCCCCCCGCGGCGAGGATTTGCTCCAGGAGCTGGATGTTGGGCTCCTCGTCATCCACGATGAGGATTCGCGCGTCGTTTTTAGGCCGGTTCGGTAGGGTCACGCCTGCCTCCCTCGAACACTGCCTCGAGATGTGTCGTCCCGGAACCCCTTCGAGGTGGCGCATGAATCAGGCCGAGCACGACACTCGGCAGAATCCGCCCGAAAGACGTGGGTTTCCGGCGGCTATCCTGATGATCTCCCGAGCCTGGACCGGGTAGGCCGTTCCCGTTCGGTACCCAATCCGGTAACGGGGAGTGTACCGCTGCACTCTTGTTCTTCCAGAGCTTATCGGGGCACTAGTTCGCCCAGTGAGTGTTCGTCCACGCCCCGGCAGTGCCGGCGTACACGCTAGGGGAGCTTGCTCCGCACGTCCTGCACCACCTCATCGAACTCCCGGTAGACCCGTCCAAAGGACCGTGTCACGTCGTCACCCAAGCCGGCAAGTTCGTTTGTACGAGCCCGCATTCCCACGCACCTAGTGGGCGTACGGACCATGGGAGCGGCACCGGCGCGGGTATCGCCTTCACCGGGCACGTCTCCGGAGGGCGCAGCCGGCCGTGCGTGATGGACCGCTGCGGCTAGGAGTTCCAATGCTTGCTCTGGAGCGCCGGACTTCCATGCGATGTAGCCTTTGTAGAAGTGCGCCTCCACACTCGAGTAATTCGAGCCGATGACCGCGTCGAAATAGTAAAGTGCGTTCTCCAGATTCCCCTGCACGAGGGCGATCTCACCGAGACTCAGCAGCGGGCCCGTTTCCTCGCGGTTGATTGCCGCAGCGCGTTCGAACTCAGCCGTGGCCCTCTCGGGTTGGAGTAGGTTTTCGTCGCCGACACAAAAGTACAGCGTACCCAACTGGGAATGTGCCCGTGCACTGGTGGGGTCGATCGCAACCAGCCGCCGCCACGCCTGCTCGGCTCCAGCGAGGTTTCCAAGCTCGAACTCCATGTTGCCCACGTAATAGAGGGCGTCCTGATGCTCAGGGTTGAGTGCCAACGCCCGGACGTACTCTTCCGCTGCTTCCTCTGTGTGTCCCGCAATGCGGAGGTCAGTGGCCCGGCGGTACGTCGCCCAAAAGCGCTGAATGCGGTCGCGGTCCTCAACTGAGATCTCGGCGGAATCGGCGTCGGCGGGTGTTTCCGATGAGTCGCTTTTCAAGAATGTGACGGCGGCAAAGAGCACACCGACCGCAATGAGAAAGCCCGCAACGCGCTTCATCGCGGGTTGTCGGCGGTGTCCTCAATCGCCGCTCGCTCTGAGACCTGCAAGATCTGATTCAAGGCTGGATTCACCACAATCTGGTGCACTCCGCTGGGCCATGTGATTTCCAGCGTGTCCGCCATCTGGAGTGTGCCGAGTCCGAAATGCTGTACAAGACTATTGTGCGAGAGATACGAGCTCTGTGCGCCGACTTCCCGGACCTGGACCGTGAGGCCGGTGACGAGGCGGAGTTTTGCGCCGATTGCCGACCGGTTGCTCCGGACGCCCTCGAGTTGCACCTCGAGCCAGTGCTGTCGATTCCCGCCGTCGTTGCGCAGCAGCACCCCCGGCCCGCCGTGATTCACCACAAAGACATCGACATCGCCGTCGTTGTCGTAATCGCCGAATGCCGCACCTCGACCGACGAATGCCTGTCCGAAGTATTCGCCGGCCACAGACGACACATCGTAGAACCCGTCGTCAGCATTGCGATTCCAGAACAGCTGGTCGGTCATAGGCACGAGCGACCGCTCGTCCCCACTTTCCTGTAACGTGCTGCCGTTGACGACGAACAGATCGACGCGGCCATCATTGTCGTAATCGAAGAAGCTCGTCCCCCACCCGATGAACTCCAACGCCACTTGCCCAAGCCCATATCGGTCCGCCTCGTCCATGAACACGAGCGGCTGGGATGTCTCGGATCCGAGGTCGCGCAACTCCGTAAGGAGGTTGCTGTACAGCGCGTTTTCCTGTGCGATCCAGTGAGTGACAAACATGTCGAAGTCTTCATCGCCGTTCCAGTCGCCGAGTGCGAGCCCCATCGCACCACGGTAATCTGCGACGCGAGCGGCGAGACTGACGTTCCTGAAGGTTCCGTCCTGCAGGTTCCAGTACAGCACGTTGTCGGACACGTCGTTTGCGACGTAGAGATCGGGCCAGCCGTCGTCGTCGAAGTCGGCCCACATGGCACCGAGACTCCGCCCCATCCCGCTTGAGACGCCGGCCCGTGCCGCGACCTCACTGAAGGTCCCGTTCCCGTTGTTGCGATAGAGGAGGTTCTGCTCCGGCTCGAAAGACGACGGATTGATGCCAGCGGGCTGCTCGACATCGTATTGCAGGGATGCTTCTTGCTCGCCCAGGTAGCGATACTTGACGTACCCGGTCACGTACAGGTCGAGAGAGCCGTCGCGGTTGTAATCGCCCCACCGTGCCCCGGCCCAGAAACCGGGACGACCCCAGAGGCCTGCTTCCTCGGTCATGTCGTCAAACGTGCCGTCCCCATTATTGCGGTAGAGCACGTTGTCGCCGTACGCCGACACGAAGAGATCGAGCCACCCGTCGTTGTCGTAGTCTGCCGCCGCGACTCCCATTCCCCAGCCGCGAAACTGCACACCGGCCTGTGCACTGACTTCGTGAAAGGTCCCGTTTCCCGCGTTGCGATACAGCGCGGCATGGGCCCGAGACGGTCCCGCCTGATCCCCACCTCCACCTGTCGTCAGTGGTCCGGCCACGTTGGCGACATAGAGATCCAGCCACCCGTCGTTATCGAAGTCTCCCCACGCCGCGCCGGATCCCATGTCTTCCGGCAGCTGGGATGACCGGTATCCGGAGAAGTGCCGGAAGTC
>JBDHAN010000069.1:0-11258 GCA_039588055.1 Gemmatimonadota bacterium
CCCCCCGCCGCAAGGGCGACCAGCTGCATTCCGTAGCAGACGCCCAACACCGGAATCCCCAGCGTCACAACAGCACCCTCTAACCGAGGAGCGCCCTCTTCATAGACCGAGTTGGGCCCCCCGGACAGCACGATTCCCTTCGGCGCGCGCCGGCGAACGTCCTCCATGCTCAATGGTGGGTGAATCTCGCAGTACACATGGCTCTCTCGAATGCGTCTCGCGATCAGCTGCGTGTACTGCGAACCGTAGTCGAGCACCAGGATTCCGTTCGCCAGCGTCGTCATCGCCTCCATCCTCCGACGGCCTCGACGTCCGCAAGTGTGCGTTCCCCTCGCAGGAGATCGTCCACCGTCTCACGCTCGCGAATCACGGCCCATCGCTCACCATCGACAAGAACTTCAGGCGGGCGTGGGCGGGAATTGTAGGAGGACGCCATCGTGAAACCGTAGGCGCCCGCCCCGCTCACAGCAAGCAACGCCCCGGGCACTGCACCCGCGAGACGACGATGAAGCCCCAAGAAGTCACCGGACTCACAGACCGGGCCCACGACATCGACAACAGCCACCGATTCGTCGTCCCCACTACCATCAATCACTACGATCTCGTGCACGGCGTCGTACAGGGACGGCCGCAGTAGATCGTTCATCCCGGCGTCGACAATTGCGAAGTCCTTCGTGCCCATGGACTTCCGATAGAGACAGGTCGTGAGGAGGACTCCAGACGCGCCAACGAGATATCGTCCCGGCTCAATGCCCAGTTGAAGGTCCGTCTCACCGGCAAGGGGACCCACCGCCGCCGCAAACGCCTCAGGCGTGAGTGGGTCTTCGGAGGTGTAGCGGATGCCGATGCCTCCGCCGACGTCGACGGTGCGCAGGGTGTCGCATCCTGCCGCACGCACATCGCTCACCACCTCCGCGAGCGTGCGCGCTCCTTCACGGTAATGTGCAGCATCGAGAATCTGCGAACCGATGTGCATACCGACGCTCACGAGCTCGAGCTCCGGCGCCGCGAGAATCCACCGGACCATCTCACTCACCTCGTCGCGCGGTACACCGAACTTCATGCCCTCCGCTCCAGTGCGCGTATAGGGATGGGTCACCGCGCTGACAGCGGGATTGACTCGGATGCCCACCGCCGCCCGTCGCTGCGTTTGTCGCGCAAGGTCCCGAAGCAACCGAAGTTCCGCAAACGACTCGACGTTGATGATCCCGATGCAGCGCTCGATGGCTCGCGTGAGATCGTCGGCTGACTTGCCAACTCCATTGAATACGATGTGGGATGTGTCGTACCCGACGCGAATGGCTCGCTCCAGCTCACCGACCGACACGATGTCCGCTCCGGCACCGAGTCCGAGCATCAAGTCGAGTATGGCGAGGTTACTGTTGGCCTTGACCGAGTAGAAGACGCGGTGCGGGACACTCTCGAAGGCAGACTCGAGCGCCGCATACTGGTCCCGGATAACTTGTGCGTCGTAGACGTAGACAGGGGTACCGACGTCGGCGGCGATCTGTCGGAGAAGAGCGCTCTCCTCGGTCAGTAGGCGCGCGCCCACACCGCCTCCACCTCCGCCGTCCTCCCACACCACACGCACGTCGAAGGCGCCGGATCGGATCGGAACTCCTCATCCGGCAGTGCGCGAATCGTCGCCTTGGTCACCTGCTTGATGGCGAGCTCGCATGCCTCGTCACCACAGTACCCGCCGTACGCGAATCCGCCGTCGCCGTCCATGAGTTCGACGAGTTGGTCCTTCGTCACGTGACGGAACGAGTGAGCGTCCCGCCGGTCTCGCGCATCCTCGCACAGCACTGTCTGGATTTCCTGCAGCGCGGTCGCGACGTGGTCGGTCAGCCCCTCGAGCGAAACGGGAGCTTTACCGCCGGTGCGGCGAGCCAGCATCGCCTGTCCTTTTTCGACGTCACGTGGGCCGATTTCCAGTCGTACGGGAACGCCGCGCGCCTCCCACTCGTAGTACTTGGCCCCGGGCTTCATGGCCTCGCGATCATCGAATGCAGCCCGCAATCCTGCCGAGCGCAGCGAATCGAACACTCGGCGTCCCACCTCCATCACCGCCTGTCTCTGCTCATCGCTGCGAAAGATCGGAACGACGACCACTTGCGTCGGTGCGAGCTTCGGCGGACACACCAACCCAACGTCGTCACTATGCGTCATGATCAACCCGCCTATGAGACGGGTCGAGACACCCCAGGATGAACTCCACACGTAATCCAGCCCACCCTCGGCCGTCTGGTATTGCGTCCCGAATGCCTTGGCAAAGTTCTGACCGAGAAAATGCGAGGTGCCCGCCTGGAGGGCCTTGTTGTCCTGCATCAGAGCTTCGCACGCGTAGGTCCGGACAGCACCGGCAAACTTCTCAGACTCGGTCTTCACGCCCGTCACCGGTGGCATCGCCATCCATTCCTCCATGAACTGGCGATAGACACCCAAGATCAGAAGCGTTTCCTCGACAGCTTCCTCTTCAGACGCATGGGCCGTGTGCCCCTCCTGCCACAGAAACTCCGTGGTGCGCAGAAACAACCGCGTCCGCATTTCCCAACGCACGATGTTCGCCCATTGATTCAGCAGCACCGGAAGGTCTCGGTAGCTCTGTACCCACTTCGAAAGCATTGCGTAGATAATCGTCTCGGACGTCGGGCGGACGACCAGCGGTTCCTCGAGTTGCTTTCCTCCGCCGTGCGTCACCACAGCTGTCTGCGGTGCAAAACCCTCGACATGCTCGGCTTCCTTCGCCAGGAAACTCTCCGGAATCAAGAGCGGGAAGTAGGCGTTCTCGTGCCCCGTCTCCTTGAACATGTCGTCCAGCGCGCCTTGCATCAGCTCCCAGATGCGGTATCCGCGCGGGCGGATCACCATGCAGCCACGGACCGGTGAGTAGTCAGCCAGTTCGGCACGCATGATGACGTCGTTATACCACGTGCTGAAGTCGTCGGATCGAGGTGTGATACGCTCGTCGGGCATGCTTGTGTCAGCTGTCGGTTGTCAGTTCGGTTGTCGGTGGTCAGTCGTTAGTCGTCTGAGTCGTCTGAGTCGTCCTCGAGGATCGCCTTCATCGCGACCCGTCGCTCTTCTCCGGTCCCGAGATCGCGCAGCACCACCACATTTGCCGCCCGCTCATCGGGACCGATTAACATGGCCTGTCGGGCCCCCCGTGCTGCCGCAAGCTTCAGCTGTTTTCCGACTGATTGCTGCCTGAGAGCGTACTCGACGCACTTACCGCGATCCCGCAACTGATGCGCGAGACCTAGCACACTCGCTACATCGTCACTTGTCACAGCCACAAGAAATACATCGAGTCCTGCTCCGCCATGCACGGTGCCTCGTGCCTTGATCAACTCGCCAAGAACGACGTCGCCCATGCCAAAGCCGACAGCGGGTAAATCGATGCCACCCAGGTCTTCCAGCAGGCCATCATAGCGGCCGCCACCGCAAATGGCGCGAAGGGATCGGCGGGCATCAAACAGTTCGAACACGATTCCGGTGTAGTACGCCAGGCCGCGCACGACCGACAGGTCGAGTTCCAAGAACTTACCAAGCCCCATCGCTTGCAGCGCTTCCAGACACTCGACAAGCGGCTCGAGCACCTCGTCGTCATCGGTGCGGCCTTGTGTGAGCTGCGCTCGCACCGCATCCGGCGAACGCAGTTCCCCAATGCCCAGCGCTCGGTCCGCGGTTGCCGTCGACACCCCGGCAGCGCGTGCAAGATCTGCCGCCAACTCATTGCGCGGCTCGCGAGCGAGTTTGTCGACATGGGCATAGGCGACTGGGATCTGCTCCTCGGTAAACCCCTGCCCCACGAGAAGCGCGTGCGCCACGCGACGATCGGAGATCCTCGCGCGGAAGTCGCTGTCTGTGAGACCGAACGCCCTGACGGCATCGACAGCTGCCGCAATGAGCTCGGCATCGGCCAGCGGCCCCGTTTCGCCAATGATGTCCATGTTGAGCTGGAAGTGCTCGCGGAGCCTGCCGCGTTGCTGTCGCTCATAGCGAAACAGCTGCGGAATGGAGAACCAGCGTATGGGCTTCTTCAGGGCGCGCGCGCGCTGAGCCACCATGCGGGCCAGGGTCGGCGTCATCTCCGGCCGGAGGGACACTTCCCGACCACCCTTGTCTTCGAAACTGTAGAGCTGCTCGACGATCTCGTCACCGCTCTTTTGCCGATACAATTCGAGCGGTTCCAACGGAGGGCCGTCGTACTCCTCGAACCCGTAGCACGCAGCGACCTCACGCCAGGCGGCGAACATGTGATTTCGAAACGCAGTTTCGTCAGGGAAGAAATCCCGGAACCCGGGCAGCGATTGGGCTTGCATCGACGCAATCTATTGGAGTGGCTGGAACCCGGGCAAGCGCAGCATCGCGTCACCAACCGTGTGGAATGACCCGGTGACGATCACCGTTGCCGCCCCACGCTGCACTCGGTTCAGGGCATCGTCGAAGTCGGCAATCGCCACCACGCCCGGCACCGCCCGCGCAACGCTATCCAGCGACCACGCCCGATCGACCGGAGCCGACGGCGGCGTGGTCACATGCAGGCGATCAACGTGGGGCATCAGCATATCGAGCATCTCGCGCCAGTGCTTGTCCCCGAGGATTCCAACAAGGGCGTGAATCGGTCGAGGCGGCGCGACCTCCGCGAGCGTGGCCGTCAGAGACTGAAAGCCAGTGGGATTGTGTGCCACATCAAAGATCCACTTCCCCCGACTCTCGAACCGACCCCGCAGGCCGGCCCGCGCAAACCCCGCTGCCACCGCAGCGGGCGCCGGGCGCCACGAGTCAGGAAGTGCCGACAGCACGGCTTCAGCGACCGCCGCGTTGCGACGCTGATGCGCACCGACGAGGCGGAGGGAACCCCTGAAGTGTCGGTCCGCATCGACATGAACGGCCTGGGCCCCGACCTCCCGCGCGGCTCGCTCGAGGACCGCGATGAGATCCGGATCAGTCTCGCCAATCACAAACGGCCGGCCCGGCTTCGCAATGCCGGCCTTTTCCTCGGCAATGCTTTCCAGGGAATCGCCCAGATAGTCCGTGTGGTCGCGCGAGATCCGTGTGACGGCGCTGACAAGCGGATCAAGCACATTCGTGGCGTCCAGCCGGCCACCCAGTCCGACCTCCACCACAGCCAAGTCTGCTCCGCGGGCTGCAAAGTCAGCGAACGCAATGGCCGTCGTCGCTTCGAAGAAGCTGGCTTCGACCTCGTGGACCCCTCGCTCCAGCTCGCGGGTCCACTCGAGGAATGCCCCCTCCGATATGGGAACACCGCTCACCAGCATTCGCTCTCGCACGTTCACCAGATGAGGTGATGTGTAGAGCCCCACGCGGTGACCCGCGACCTGCAGCCCCTCCGCGACCAGCGTTGCGACGGAGCCCTTGCCGTTGGTCCCACCGATGTGGATGCTCTGAAAGTGGCGTTCGGGGCGTCCAACACGCTCGAGCAACGCCCGGGTCGGCCCGAGCGACCATTTCGTGCCCTTCTCGCCGGTTCGGGGAGAGAGGAAGCGAACGGCTTCCTCGAAGCTGCCGATCAGGTATCCGCCCTTGCGGGTTCTACACCGATCATCATGCGCACTAGACGCGCCACCGTGTCTCGAAGCATGGGCCGCGGTACCACAGCGTCCACCATGCCGTGCTCTTCCAAGAATTCTGCGGTCTGGAAACCCTCCGGCAGATCCTGTCCGATCGTTTGCTTGATGACACGAGGCCCTGCGAAGCCAATGACCGCACCGGGCTCGGCCAGGTTGACGTCACCCTGCATAGCATACGACGCCGAAACGCCGCCCGTTGTCGGGTTGGTGAGCACGGAAATGTAGGGCGTTCCGGACTCCCGAAGTCGTGCCATGAGAGATGAGGTCTTCGCCATTTGCATCAGGCTCAGAACGCCCTCTTGCATCCGGGCTCCGCCCGACGACGATACCAGCACCAGCGGGGCGCGACGCTCGTGGGACCGTGCAAGAAGGCGAGCGACCTTTTCCCCAACCACCGAGCCCATCGACCCACCCATAAACGCAAAATCCATGACCCCCAGATTGAGCTCGACACCGGTCAGCGTGCCATGGCCTGCGATGAGCCCTTCGTGCCCGCCCCCTTTGCGATGGGCCTTTTCCAGACGTTCCTGATAGCCGGTGAATTCGAGAGCGTCAATCGAGCGTAATGTCGTGTAGAGCTCAACGAAGCTGTCGGGATCGGTCAGGAGCTCGACGTAGCGGTGGGCGGCGATGCGTCGATGGTAACCACACGCGGGACACACCTGCAGGGCACGCTCGAACTTCTCCGTGATGTCCACATGGCCGCACTGCTCGCACTTGTCCCATGCGTCAGCGGGAATCTCGAGCTTCATCCGCTTGGAGGGACGCTTCCTACGTTCTTTGCGAAACCAGGCCATGCAGCATCTCAGGTTACCGTCGGTGAGTTGTTACAACCGCGCTCGGAATCTCGCTTGTGCCCCGAGACCACGCCAGCCCCCGGGCACACGTTACACACTTCCGTAGCCAGACAGGCGGGAATCCCACGCGATGCGGAGGACGAGCCCTAATGCCACACAGCAGGTGAGGAGGAAGGAGCCTCCATACGAGAAGAACGGGAGCGGAATGCCCACGATGGGCATGAGGCCGATGGTCATGCCGACGTTCACCAGAATGTGCGTGATCAGCATGCCCGCGATGCCCGCCACCACGAGAGACGAATAGCCATCAACCGCGTTTCGAGCAACACGAATGAGCACGAACAACAACACGGCAAAGAGCACGAGCACGGCGATGACGCCGACGAACCCGAACTCTTCGCCCAACACGGAAAAGATGAAATCGGTGTGTTGCTCAGGAAGAAACGCCAGGCGCTTTTGTGTGCCGGCCGTGAATCCTTTGCCGAGAATGCCGCCCGATCCGATGGCCACCTTTGACTGAATGATGTGCCATCCGGTGGCGCGTGGGTCGAGCTCAGGATTCAAGAATGAGAGCAGCCGGTTCTGCTGGTACGGGGCCAGGTTCTTCCAGAGTTCCAGCGCCATGACCCCCATTGTCACGTTGCCGAGCCACACCAGCAACCCTTCGAGCACGTAGGGACGAACCACGAGGAGTACGATCGTGAGAAAGACGATCCAGACACCCCAGCTCTCGGTGGAGAAGGCGAGCAGCAGACTGATGAGCGGCGAGGCGAGAAGCAACAGAAGCGAGGGTCGCACACCAATCCAGAAGAGCATGGCAAAGAGAATCCCGACAAACACCAGTGCGCTCCCCAGATCCGGTTGCAGACCGACCAGCACGAATGGGAGTGCAACGATCGCCACCGCTGGAAGCATCGCGGTCAGAGTCACCGGGGGTTCCCTAGCGGCTCCGAAATGACGCGCCAGCATGAGTATGGCACCGATCTTGGCCAGCTCCACCGGCTGGCCCAGACGGATGCCCCCGATCGCGAGCCAGGACTTGGCACCCGCAGCGGTGCCACCACCCGTCCCCACCAGAAGCGTGAGCCCCAACAGCGCGATAGCAACGGCGTAGACCAAGGGGGTTACCCATTCGAGCATGCGCGGAGAGACCCGAAAGGCAATGGTGGCCGCGACGATTCCGAGGGCCAGCCACACGAGTTGCCGCCGCCAGATTCCGGCCGCGCTCGACGGCACCTCGGTCTCGCCAGCCGAGAAGAGCGTCAGCAGGCCGAGCGCCACCAGCAAGCCGGCGACACCCAGCGTACTTCGGTCAATTCCGAGTTGCCGCACCGTCGCTCGTGTCGCGAGCCGGGGACCGCATGAGTGCGGAGTCCGGCAGGATAAACAGTGGCTCCGGGGCAGAGTCGGCCGGCACGTCGATGGCATACCGATCGCCCCGCGATGCAGCCGCGGCCGGCCCGAGCAGGTGCCGGGCGATGACGCGCGTCACGAGAGGAGCGACTCGCGATCCGTGTTCTGCAAACTCGACGATGGCGCCCACTACAATTTCCGGATTCTCTGCCGGTGCAAACCCGATGAACCACCCGTGATCGAGACCTTGAGCATTCTGCGCAGTCCCGGTCTTGCCGGCAACCTGGAGGTTCGCAATTTGGGCCCCCGCGGCTGTTCCTCGGTCGACCACCGCGACCAACGCCTGGCGCAAGCCGGCCAACGCGTCCGGAGACAGCCCGAGGCCTCGCATGGGCGCATCGTCACCGCGGACGAACCGTGGTTCCGGCGCCACCCCGCGGGGACTCGCCAATGCTGAATAGAAGCGCACCATGTTGATGAGGGTTTGGGCGTTCTCGCCCTGACCGATCGACAAGTTGAGGGTCACCGCATTGGTCCAGCCGCGAGGTCCGTACCGCTGATTGAAGTACTCGCCGGACGGCGGGAAGAGCGGGCGGTATTCGTTTGGCAGATCGATGCCTGAGCGCTCGCCAAATCCCATCGCGTTTCCATCTTGGAGGAGCGCGGGGAGGCCCAACTTCAACCCGAGTTGGTAGAAGTACACATCGCACGAGTATTGGACTGCTTCCGCAAGTGCGAGGTCCCCATGGCCCTCGACCCGCCAGCACCGAAAGTAGCGATTGTAATACTGCATGCCCCCACGACATGGGATCGCCATGTGGGCATCCATAGTCACGACCCCTCGGCGGAGCGCCGCCGCGGCAACGGCCAGTTTCCAGGGAGATGCGGGCGGATAACGTCCCTGCGTGGCACGATTGAAGAGCGGAAAGTCCTGGCGCTGCGACAGTGTCTGCCATGCGTCGATGTCGATGCCACCGACCAAGTCGTTGGGGTCGTACGACGGAGCCGAGTACAGGACGAGGACTTCGCCGCTCCTGGGATCCACCGCCGCGACAGCCCCGCGAGCGCCCACGGGAAACAGGCTGTCGACAAACTGCTGCAGGCGAACATCGATCGTGGTCGCAATGGTCTCTCCGGGATCCGGGGGAAGCATCGACTCTACGCCACCTGTGCGGACCGTACGGCCGAGAGCGTCGACTTCCACGAATGCGACCCCGTCGCGCCCCCGCAACCGGTCATCATACTGCTGCTCCAGGCCATCGCGTCCGAGCAGCGTGCCGCCGCGTGCGCCGCGGTGCGTGCCACTGCGAAGCTCCTCCTCGGTGATCTCACCCACGTAGCCGAGCGCATGCGCCAGCACAGGCCCCTCGGGGTAGCGCCGCTTCGGGTCACTCTGAATCACGAGCCCCGGATTCCACGGGCGCTGCTCTTCCAGCGCCGACACGACGTCGAACGGCACGTCTCGCTTGAGCAGCACGGGCTCGGTCGGCGCCCGGCGGTGCTGCTCGAAGACTGCGACGCGCGCTGTTGAATCGATCGGGAGAACCTCGGCCAGGCGATCCATTGTCGCTGAAAGGGACTCGGGTGCCGCGGCCAAGAGCGAGATCGAGTATCCGGGCACGTTCTCCGCAAGCACAATACCGTTGCGGTCCGTGATGAGTCCCCGCGGTGCCGGAATCGGCACGGGCCTAAGTCGGTTTTCCCGTGACAGCATCTGGTATCGATCTGACCGAAGCACCTGCACGCGGAAGAACGCCAGAGACAGTGCGCCAAACACGAAGAGCACGACATAACGACCGACCCGCGCCTGTCGAGCCAGCTCGTGTGTCTCCCACCAGCTCACGTCACCACCCGAATGTGCAGCCAGCGCCGAAAGAGCAGCAGAACGATGACACCTGCGATGGCGGTCGTGAGGGCTTTGACTGGCGACCAGATGGCGAGTTGCCAAAAAAGCGCCGACTGGTCCATGTGGCGTCCCACCACGAGGACGAGCGCATCCCGCACCCATGTCCCAACGAAGAAGAACCCCGCACTGACGATGACGTTTTCAGCGAAGAAGAGGGCCTTGCCCCAAGCTGCCAGATACCCGACGACCGTGTGGGCGAGCGCTCCTGCGCCAAACGCCACCGGCGTGAGCGCATCGACGAGAAGCCCCACGACGAAACCGCCGATAGCCGCCTGTCCGGGACGCGCTCGGATGGCAAACACCAAGAGCGCGAGCAAGAGCAGGTCCGGAGACCCTCGGACATCACCCAAGAACGGCCGGAGGAGAAAGTGCAGCACGGTCAGGAGCAACACGACTGCCGCCATGCGGTAGCGTTCCTGGACAATGATCACCGCATGTCTCCCGCGAATAAGTCACCGACATCGACCGTGGTGCCCGTGAGGACGATGACGTGTCCGACCGCCGCCGGATGAACTGCCGGACGAACGACATACGTCCGCGCCCAGCCTTCCTGCTCATCTCCGACCGCAAGGACCGTCCCGATGGGAATACCGCGCGGATACACGCCACTCCGGCCACCGAGCCCGGAGGTGTAGACCACGGTGCCTGGCGCCACGTCCTGCTGATAGGGAACCCCGCGTAGCTCGAGCAGCATCGTATTTGGCCCCTCGCTCCCCCGGGGCGCAACGATGCCAAACACGGATCCATCGCGCGTCATCGCGCTGACGCGAAAATCCGGATGTGTCCAGAGCAGCGCGACGGAGCGATCCGCACCGGCCGTCTGCACGACGCCAACCAACCCCTGTTCAGCGACGACCGGGGACTTGGGTGTGACACCGGCGTCTGCGCCCGCCGAAAGCAGTGCCACGAGTCCACTCGCGGGTGACGACTGGTGGAGCACCTCGGCGGACACGTGTCTCACTCGAAGCCGCGACGAAAGGCCAAGCAGGCCGCGGAGGCGGTCGTTTTCTTCTTCCAGCCCCGTCGTCGCCAATGCACGAACGAGCACGGAATCCCGAAGTCCGATCACCTGGGCGTAACGCCCACGCGATGCCTTGATGACTTGTGATTGCTCCTGCAGGAACAAGAAGGGAGCGAGAATCGTCCGGCCGATGGCAGCGGCCGCCGTCTCCTGCACGACGGGCGGTGCCAGTCGAGCGGCGAACGAGAGGATGAGGCAGACGACGAAGGCGAGCGTGTCGCGACGCGACGCGAAGGAGTCCGGCGCGAGGTTCACGGGCACCTAGGTGCTGAGGACCGAGCGGTACCTCTCCGGATCTTCCAAGATGCGCCCTGTCCCCCGCACGACGCAGGTGAGCGGATCTTCATCGACCCGAACGGGCAGCCCGGTTTCCTGTGAGAGCAAGACGTCGAGCCCGCGGATTAGCGAACCACCACCTGCCATCACGATGCCGCGGTCGACGATGTCACTTGCCAGCTCCGGTGGCGTGATCTCGAGCGCCCGACGCACCGCATCGATGATCTGCTGCACCGGTTCCTGCATGGCCTCGCGGACTTCGCTCGAATGCACGCGGACGACCTTGGGAATACCGGACACGAGGTCAC
>JBDHAN010000070.1:0-11237 GCA_039588055.1 Gemmatimonadota bacterium
CACCGTGGTGGAAGATCCGCACTGGATTTTCCCCGGTGAGGAGCTCCGGTTCGCGGCCTTGGCCGCGGCGATGGAAGGTGGTCAGGAGGCCGGTGGGCAGGAAGTGGCCATTGAGGCCGGTGTCGAAGAGGTCCAGGAGGGCCTGCCGGGTCAGCGGATTGTTGAAGGGCAGGTCCCGGAGGGGCAGCAGTTGCCACCTCCGATTGCCCCGCCTCCGCCACAGTCGGCCAACCTGCCGACGGTCTTCTCCAAGGCGGCTGCCCAGTCGGCGGTTGTCGGCATCGGGGCCATGGATCGGCGAGCGGTTCGGAGGTTTGAGTTTTACGCTGCCGGATTCCTCACCGAAGGTCAGGAACTTCCGTGGGGCTCGGTGCTCGGGACCGTGGGCAAGGAACGGCTGAGTCGCCTTCCGTCGACGTCGTTTGCCACGATGTTCGACTATGTGTCGGTTCTCCCGCCCGTTGGCGGCACCTACCAGGTGGGCGATTCACTGGTCGTCGGTAGCCTGATTCGCGGTGTCACGGGGTGGGGTGAGATCTTTGCGCCGGCAGGCGTCGTCCGCGTCACCGAGGCTGCAGGCGAAAGCACCATTGCCCAGGTGATCATGCAGTTCGCGCGAATCACCGACGGGCTCTACGTGCTGCCGCTCGAGCCGTTCAACGACCCGGGTACGGTGATGCCGATGCCGATCGAAAACGGCATGATGGGCTCGGTCATTGCAGCCCGAGACCTCAATCCGGTTCCTGGCCAGCAGGACCTCGTGTTCATCGACCTCGGCCGGAACGCCGGCGTTGCACCTGGAGATCTGTTCACGGTGCTCAAGATGGACCGGGGCGAGGGCATGGAACCGCGGAACGTGGCAACGCTGCGGGTCGTCCACACGAGAGATGAATCGGCCACCGGGTTCATCGTCAACGTGATGGATCTTGGCACTGGCGCTGGGGCGCCGGTTCAGCTGATACGCAAGATGCCGTCGTGAGTCCAGCCGGCAGCGATCTCGCCGGAGACTCTTCGAATTGGATGTTCAGCGTGACGGCCGCTTTCGCGGCCGTTCCGCTGTGTACCCAGGGCGTGCCTACCGCGCTCGACCCGTTGCATCCCCCCTTACATTTCGGCGTTCTCGCCACGGGTGAATCCGTTGCTGCCTGCGCTGCGCGGGCTCGAGGCAAAGCCGCACACTCTACTCGGAGACTGATGCCGACGTGGGCATGACTGGAAGGGTGCTGGTAACCGGTGGCGCGGGGTTCATTGGCTCCCACGTGGCGGATCGGTATCTGGCGGAAGGCTACGAAGTCACGATTCTCGATGACCTCTCGAGCGGCAGGATCGAGAACGTCAACAGCAACGCCGAGTTCGTGCGAGCGGACGTCGGGTCGGACGAGGCGCGCGCCCTGGTGGCGAGTGGTGGGTTCACCGTGCTGAATCACCATGCAGCGCAGATGGACGTTCGGGTGTCCGTGTCCGACCCGATGTTCGACGCGCGCACGAACGTCCTCGGTTTGCTCAACCTCCTCGAGGGAGCGAGGGAGGGCGGCGTTGGGCGCGTCGTGTTCGCCTCCTCCGGTGGTGTGGTGTACGGTGAGAGCGAGCATCTGCCGCATCCGGAAGCTGCCCCCAAGCTCCCGGTGTCGCCCTACGGCGTGAGCAAGCTGACGTCCGAGTATTACCTCGCCACATACGCGATGCTCTACGGGCTCAAGGCGGTGTCGCTTCGATACGGCAACGTGTACGGTCCGCGTCAGAATCCGCACGGGGAGGCGGGCGTCGTGGCCATCTTCGCGAACCGGCTGCGCGACGGTCAGCCGCTCACCATCTATGGAGACGGTGGGCAAACCCGCGACTATGTCTGCGTGACCGACGTGGTCGAGGCAAACCTCGCGGCAACTCGCTGGGACCCGCCGCCGGTGTCCGCGCTCGACGATCTGGCCGTGAACGTGGGCACGGGCGAAGAGACGAGCGTCAACGAATTGGCGCGGGCGCTGCTGGAAGCGGCCGATACGAACGCAGACATTGCGCACGTTGCTTCGCGCCCCGGAGAGTTGCAGCGGAGTGCGGTGAGCATCGAGAAGGCCGCGCGCGCGTGGGGGTGGCGACCGGCCGTCTCGCTCGTTGCAGGCTTGCGGCTCACGTACGAATGGATTCGGGAGACAGTGGCATGATGCTGATGCAGGTCGGCGGAGCGCTCCCGACGAGCGCGTGGGACCTCGTCACGACGTCGAGCGGCGCCACGAAGGCGGTGCTTGGTGTCCTCGTTCTCTTCTCGCTCGTGAGCTGGTTCCTCATCGTGCTCAAGTGGGTCCAATTCCGGCGGATCCGGAAACAAAGCGACAAGTTCTTCGAGGCGCTCGAGCGCACCAGCAGGCTCGAGGATGCCTACCACGCGGTGATGAAGCTCCCGCCGTCCCCGTACGGACGCCTCCTTCGCGAGGGCGTCAACTTCTTTTCTGAGCTCCGACCCGGAGCGCTCAAGGAAGAGAAGGGTGCCGAAGGGGCGGTACTCAGTTCCACGCAACTCGAGGTGTTGCGGATGGTGCTGACCAAGGAGGTCGGAGCGGAACGCGATCTCATGGCGCGGTTTATCACTTGGTTGGCGACGATTGGATCGGTGAGTCCGCTCTTGGGTCTCTTAGGCACGGTGCTCGGTGTCATGGACGCGTTTATCGGCATTGCGGCCGGTGGGTCAGGGAACATCTCAGCGGTGGCTCCCGGCGTGGCGGAAGCACTCGTAACCACCGTGCTCGGTCTCGCCGTCGCCATTCCAGCCATCATCGCCTACAACCTGCTTGTCAGCCGGCTCAGCGTCTTCACCGGCGAGCTCGAAGGCTTCGCGCAAGAGATCGTCGGTACCATGGCGCGAGAAGGACGGATCTAGTGTCTGCCGCCCTGCCGCTGTTGGCCTTCAGCTCTCAGCCGTCAGCTGTCAGCTACTGCCGCGCTGCCGCTCCCGTTTGGCGCCTCCGCCCGACGACTTCCTTCGCGTCCTGTGGCTCGAGTGCCAAGCGGAGACCTAGCCGAAGACAGCGAGCCAACGTCCGCTTCGGAAGTCGCCGGCCTGTCGGCGCGTATCGCGGAGCCTCTGCTGCCCCGCCGCTCTGCCGCCCTGCCGCTGCCGTTGCGCTCTGCCGCCCTGCTGCGGCCGTTGCGCTCTGCCGCCCTGCCGCTGCCCCATGCGCCGCCTAGCTCCGACTCGCGGGTCCGGCGACCTCCAGCCGACGGCCGACATCAACGTGACGTCGCTCGTGGACGTCGCGTTCGTGCTGCTCATCATATTCATGATCACCGCGCCGATCATGCAGGGTGGGGTCGACGTGCAGCTGCCCCGAGCGGAAGCGCGGCCGTTGCAGCCCAGGGAGGGGTTGTGGGTGTCGGTGGATCGAACGGGACAGATCTTTGTGGATGAGACGCCGCTCTCGTACGAAGACTTCAGCGCGGCGTTTCCTGCGATGGTGGCCGCACGTCAGCCGGAAGGGGTGTATGTGCGGGGTGACGGGCGCGCGAGTTACGCGCAGGTGCTCCGTGTGGTTGCCGTCATCCGTGCCGCTGGGATTCAGAACGTGGGCCTGGTCGCAGAGGCCGAGGAGATCGGGCGGTGAGACGCATCCGCCGCTCGAGACATCGAGCGCCCGAAAGTGGCGCCACGAGCATGGCGCTGGTCGCAACGGTCGGCGTGCACGTGGTCGCTGTCGGCATGATGCTCACGGCTCCGCCGTTGGTGCGCGATTCCACGCTCCCCGTGTACTCGGTCGAGCTGGTGGCCGCGCCGCGGCCGCAACCTCAACAGCGGCGGGCACCCGAGACGGTGCAACGACCTGCGCAGCAACCGGCGCCCGTCGCAACCCAACCGCGGCCGCAACGCACGTCGGTGTCCGACGAAACGCCGCCGCCGCCGGCTCCGCAGCGTGAGACGGAGCTGGAGCCCGCCCCGCGCACGAACCCGACTGAAGAGCTGGCGCCCGAGGTCGAGCCGTCGACGGGGAGCGATCCGGCAACGGTCAAGACGAGCGGGGTCGAGTTTCCCTTCCCGCAGTACCTGCGGAACATCGTCGCCCAGGTTTATCGCCGATGGCGGCGGCCCAGTGGCCAGGCGTCGCTCCGCGCGGAGGTGCTGTTCTTCATCCACCGCGACGGTTCGATCTCGAGCTTCCAGTTCGTCAAGCGCTCCGGAAACTTTGGCTTCGATCTCGAGGCGCAGGGGGCCATCGAAGCAGCTGCGAACGCAGGGGCGTTTGGCGTGCTGCCCGGCGGCTACCCCGCCGACGTGCTGCCGGTGAGTTTCTTCTTCGACCCGTCGACGATCCGATGATGCGTCGGTCAATGGTCGTGTTTGGTGCGCTGCTCATTCCCGTGGCGACCGCGATCGCCCAGGATCCGCCGATCGACCAGGGCGTACGCATCGGCATCACCTATACGCCTGGTCTCAGACCGGGTCTCCTGGTGCTCGGTGGGCCGCGTACCGAGGCGCTCGACTCGGCGCGTGCGATTCTCCAGCGGGATATGGAATACAGCGATCAATTCGAGGTCATCAGCCTTCCCGGCGGCGACAGTCTGGTAATCGGCATCGCTCGGCCCGAGAGCGGTCCTTCGGGTGGCGGTCCTACGGGCGGGGCGTACATCAACTACTCGCTCTATGCTGCCCTCGGTGCTGACTATGCGGTCTCTGTACTCCCCGGCACGGACTCGGCCGCCTACGCCGTTACTGTCTACGATGTTCGGGGTGAGAACGCGAGGTCGAACCTCAGGCTTCCTGTCGGCGACCCCCGGAGCGGCGCGTTCCGCATGGCTGTGCACCGAGTGGCTGACGACGTGGTGCGGGCGGCGACTGGAGCGCTCGGTTTCGCCGCCACGCGGTTGCTGTTGGTGCGGGCCGGCGGTCTCTACCGCGTGGACGCCGACGGAGCCGAGCTCGAGCAGGTGTCCCCGCCAGGTGTGACGGCGTTTTCCCCGTCATGGCATCCGTCGGGCAGTCGTGTGGCCTATTCAGAGTTGGCGGACGGCTGGGGTACGATCGTGCTTCACGACGTCGCAACCGGCGTGCGGAGGATCCTCGCGGGCACCGAAGAGCTCCTCAACATCAGTCCGGTCTTCTCGCCCAACGGTGAGGCGATGGCATTCACGCGAATCGGCGAAGAGGGAGCCGAAGTGTATCGCTATAACCTCTCGCGGGACTGTTGCTTAGAGCGCTTGACGGTGGGGAGGGTATCCGATAAACTATCACCCACGTTCAGCGCCGACGGGCGGCGGATCGGGTTTGTCTCCACTCGCGCCGGCGGCACACAGATCTACGTGATGGCGGCCGATGGGACGGGGCAGGAGTTGTTTGCGCCGTTTGACTACGGAGTGACCGGAAACTCGAATGCACCTGAGTGGTCGCCCGACGGTTTGTACATCGCGTTTCACCGTGACGTGACAGGAAGCCCGCAGGTGTTCGTTATGGATGCTCGTGCCCGTGCTGTGCGCCAGTTGACGAGCGCGGGCCGCAATCACGACCCGACGTGGGCGCCGGACGGCCGACACATCGCGTTCGTCTCGACGCGTACGGGTCGGCGACAAGTGTGGATCATGGACGTCGAGACCGGACGCGTGCGACAACTTACGACCATCGGCGATGCGAGATTGCCATCATGGTCGCCTCGCATACCGGAGTAGACACAACCGTAGCCTTAGCATGGAGCAAACATGAAAGCCAAGTTCACAGTCTTTCTCGGGATGGTGGCGATCATCGTGGCAGCCGCGTGCGGTGGCCAGCCAGAGCCGGTGATTCCGCAACCCGACCCCGACTCGATCGCGCGTGAGCAGGCGCGTCGCGACTCAATCGCACGCGAGCAGGCGCGTCTCGACAGCATTCGTCGCGCGCAGGCGGAGCAAGAGCGCATTCGGCGGGAGCGCGAGGAGGTGGCCCGGCGTGAAGCGGCCGTCACTGCTGAGGTTCGGCAGATGCTCGCGACCATGGTCAACTTCGACTTCGATCGGTCGAACATCCGGATGGGTCGCGACACAGACATGCTGCAGCAGAAGCATGCCATTCTGCAGGCGAATCCGGCGCTTCGGATCGAGATCACCGGCCACTGCGACGAGCGCGGCTCGGACGAGTACAACATGGCGCTCGGTATGCGGCGTGCGAACGCGGCGAAGGCGTGGTTAACGAGCCGAGGCATTGCCGACTCGCGAGTCACGGTTCGCTCGATGGGTGAGGAGCGGCCGATGGCCATGGGCAGCAACGAGGACGCCTGGTCGCAGAACCGTCGCGACGAGTTCAGCATCACCGCAGGTGGTGACAGATTGGTGAAGCCGGCCGGCATGTGAGGCGGTTCGCCCTTCTCGCCGCACTGGTTGTTGCTCTGAGTGCATGTGCGCTCAAGAGCGATGTGCGACGCGTAGAAGAGCATCTTCAAGCCATGCAGGCAGAGACAGCCCGCACCGATTCGGTGCGGGCTGTCGTGCTTGATCTCATCGTCGCGCTTCAGGAACAGATTCTCGATTCGCTCGCCGTGCTGGATCGACAGCTCATGGCGTTCCAGGGGGATGTGCGGAGCGACATGACCGACGTGCGGCAGCAGTTGGTGCAGATCCAGGAGCTGACCGGTCAAAGCCAGCAGCGGCTGACTGAGCTCCGGACCCAAATGGACTCGCGCGCTCTCGAGCCCCGCATGGCCGCGGGGGCCGAGCCCGGTGACACGACGAGCGTCGGAGGTGGCATTGCCGCACAGGAGCTCTACGACCTGTCGCTGCAGCAGCTACGACGAGGCAGCCCAGGGACGGCGCGCGCGGGGTTCCGCAGGTTCCTCGAGGACTTCCCGCAACATCCGTTGGCCGCCGATGCGCGCTTCTTTCTCGGCGAGTCGTGGGAAGAGACCGATCCCGACTCGGCTGCG
The DNA here is from genome assembly GCA_039588055.1 of Gemmatimonadota bacterium. Lineage (GTDB taxonomy): Bacteria > Gemmatimonadota > Gemmatimonadetes > Gemmatimonadales > GWC2-71-9 > JAOTVV01. The sequence goes on from JBDHAN010000070.1 coordinate 6,873, forward strand.
GCCGAGTACGAGCAGGTGGTGCGCCGCCATTCCGATTCCCGGCGCGCCCCGACGGCGCTGTACCGCCTGGGCCTTCTTGCGGAGCGACGGGGGGACCAACGCGCCGCGGAAGTGTACTACAGTCGTGTCATTGCGGGATATCCGCGAACCGAAGAAGCGCAGCTCGCACGCACCAAGCTCGGCAACCCCGAAGGGTAGGGCGGGGCGGATCTGGTCCGCTTCCACATGAACGCCAAGACTCCCAGGAGCGAAATGCCCTTCCTGGACCACCTCGAGGAGCTGAGGTGGCGCATCCTCTGGAGCCTCATAGCTCTTGTGGTGGGATCGGTCATCGGGTTCTACCTGCTGCAGCGCTTCGACGTCTTCACGCTTCTCAAAGACCCGATCTCACCGTACCTGCCTGAAGGCAAGCTCTTCATCACGCGGCCGACCGACGCCTTCATCATCACGCTCAAACTGGCGGTTGTGATCGGAGCCATTCTGGCCTCACCGGTCGTCTTCGCTCAGATCTGGAAATTTCTCGCGCCGGCGCTCTACGAGCACGAGCGCCGCTACATCATTCCGGCGCTCATCGCGGGGCTGGGACTGTTCCTCGCCGGTGTCCTGATGGCCTACATCTGGGTGCTGCCGGCCGTCTTTCGGATCCTCTACGGATTCCGCGTTGGCGACATCGAGTGGATCATCACGGCCGACGCCTACTTCGGGTTTGCCACACGAACGATTCTCGCGTTCGGGATCATGTTTCAGCTTCCCATCGTGATGGTGCTGGTGTCGTCGATAGGACTGATCCGTCCGCAGACCTTTGCCCGACAGCGTCCGCTGGCGCTGGTGTTCGCGTCGATCTTTGCGGCGCTGCTCACACCGCCCGACCCGGTTTCGATGCTCATGATGATGGTGCCGCTCCTGCTCCTCTACGAGGTCGGCATCATCGTCGCTCGGCTACTGGTCAAGAGGGGAGTGGGGAGAACGATCGGCACGGTCGTGGTGCTCGGTCTGCTCGGTGTGGGCGGTCCTACAGAGGCGAAAGCCCAAGAGCGTCCGCAGCGGCCGACCAGGCCACCCGGTGTCGATGTGCGTGCGCAGGATACGTCGCGGGTGCAACGCGATTCGGTGCTGCAGCCCATCGATACGGCTGCCGCCCGACGTTTGGGATTGCCGTCGAGTCCGTCCCGATCGTTCCCTACGGCGGATTCGATCATGAGGGCTCTGTTTGACCTTGAGGGGTTTGCTGTCACCAGGTACGCCGGCGACAGCATCACGCTCTTCGGTGAGACGCGAGAGATCGTGCTGGTCGGCACGGCGCTGGTGGAGCGGGAGGGCAGCACGCTCGAGGCGGGCACCGTGCGATTCCAGGAATCCGCTTGCCGGCTGTTGGCGGGCGGCGAGCCGCGGCCGGTGCTGTTCGACAAGGGGACGGTGCTCGTCGGAGAGGACATGCGCTACGACACCTGCCTGCGCCGCGGCACCGTCCCCAAGGCGCTCACCAGCTTCGTACAGTCAGGCGTGAATTGGTATCTGCGCGGCGGTCTCGAGGTCGACTCGGCGTCCACCCGGATGTACGGCGCGTCCAACGAGATTACGAGTTGTGACCATCCCACGCCGCACTATCACATCAGCGCGAACAACGTGAAGTGGGTGAACAACACCATCATCGTTGCGCGCCCCGCGGTGCTGTACGTGCGAGACGTGCCCGTGTTGTGGTTGCCGTTCATCTTCCAGGACGTTCGGCCCGGACGCCGGTCGGGCATCCTCGTCCCGAGGTTTGGCTTCAACGACCTGGTGCGCCCCAACGAGGGCTATCGGCGGCACGTCTCCAACATCGGCTACTACTTTGCGATCAGCCGTTACCTGGACTTCCAGACGTCGTTGGACTGGTTCGACGGCAACTACCTTGGTGTCAACGGGCAGTTCCGCTATCGCTGGTTGAACCGATTCCTCTCCGGCGGCGTGTCGGCGTCGTGGATCTTCGAGGACGGGTTGGAGGATCAGCCCGGTGGCCGCTCCATGCGGCTCCAGTGGAACCACCTGCAGAGCTTCAACCAACGCACGAGGCTCACGGCCGCCGTCGACTACGCAACGAGCGCTCGGGTGGTGCAGCAGAATTCGGTCGACCCGTTCCTGCAAACCGCAACGCTGTCCAGTCGCATCAACTTCAACAAGCAGTTCGACTGGGGAACGCTCTCCATCGGGGGAAGCCACTCGCAGGATTTGAGCAACGGGACCGTCACGCAGACGCTTCCCACGGTAAGCCTGACCCCGTCACCCATCCGGCTGGGCAGCGCCTTTACCTGGTCGCCGGCGTTCTCCCTCAGCAACTCGAGAACCCTGAACCAGAGTCCGGGCACCATCATCCAACAGGCACCGCTCGGTGGGCAGGAAGTCTTCGATACGCTCCTCACGAACACGCGCAACACGACGTTGTCATTCCGCACGCCGCTCAGGGTCGGGCGCTGGAACTGGGCGAACGATATATCGGTCAGGGACTTCCGGACGAGCCGCGCACAGGCCGCCTTGCTGTTGGAGGATCCGGCAAATCCGGGTGACTCGGTCACGCGATACTATGGTGAGGATTTCCGGACTGAGGTCGATTGGAACACGGGCATCAACCTGCCCATCCTCTTCGCGTCGACCTGGAAGCTGCAGCCTTCCCTTGGCATCCGGAACACGACAGGTGGGGCGTTCCTCCTCCGGAATCGCTTCACGGGTGGGGAGTTCGTTGCGCAAGGCAAACGCCTCTCGTTAAGTGCCAGCATGTCTCCCACGTTCTTCGGATTCTTCCCGGGGGTGGGACCGTTGGCGCGTATCCGGCATTCCATCGCTCCGATCATCAACTGGACCTACTCGCCGAAGGCGACGGTGCGTGAGGCATACGCACGGGCGCTCGATCCGGCGGGCCGATCGCCGACTCGAGAGAGTCCCGCAGTTCAGCGAATCAGCTTGGGCCTGTCGCAGACCTTCGAGGGGAAATTGAAGCCGCCACCCGGCGACACCGTGACCGATCCGAGGCAAGTGAGGAAGGTGAAGCTGCTGAGCATTCAGACGTCGCAGATCCAATACGATTTCGAGCAGGCCAAACAGGAGGGAAGAAACGGCTGGGCGACCCAGCGGCTCACGAACCGGTTCACGAGTGATCTGCTGCCAGGCTTCTCACTCTCGACGGCCCACGACTTGTGGGATGGTCCGGTCGGGTTTGACACGACGGCGTTCGATCCCTTCCTCACGACCGTGTCTGCGCGCTTCACGTTGTCGGCGAACACGTTCCGCGGGATTCTGGGACTCGTCACTGGCGGAGATCCGGAGCCCATCGAGGAAGTCGATCCTGAGTCGGTCGAGATCGGTCTCGACGACCCGGTCCAGCCGATGGGGACGGGCATTGGCCCGCCAACCCGTCTCGACCGAGGGTTCGACCAGCCAATCCGTCGCCGGCGCGGCGTCCAGGCATCGGTTACCTACGACGATCAACGCCGGCGACCGCAATTCGACACTGAAGGCAACGAGATCGAGACGAATGCCAACCGGACCTTAGGGTTCGCCGTCTCATTTGCCCCGACACCTGGCTGGTCGGTCTCGTGGAACACGCAGTACAACATGACGCTCAAGGAGTTCGGGCAGCACGTGTTGCGGCTCGATCGCACGATGCACCGCTGGCGGGCGACGTTTGCCTTCCTTAAGGCGCCAAACGGGAACTTCGCATTCAACTTTTACATCTCCCTACTCGACCAGCCCGAGCTCAAGTTCCAATACGATCAGCGGACCCTGCGCTAACCGGTCCCCTCACGGCGCACTGTCCTCAGTGGGGGACAGGGCAGGCGGTCGGGTAGTCTGTGTAAATCTTTTTATTACAGTCACTTAGATGCATACTCCGAAGCGGCATGCTCCCTGCACTTCGAGGGTATGGAAACCTTGAGAGGCAATGGGAAGATGCGACCCACGATCGTAGGACTTTCATTGGCGCTGGCCGTTGCCGCATGCGGCGAAGACGTGCTGGCTCCGCTCGTGTTTGCGCCGGAGAATCTCGGATACGAGCTCGAGGCGAGCGGTGATCCGGATGCTCCGCTGGGGCTCCTTCTATTCTGGGACGGCGTGGATGAGGCCAACCTCGCGGTCTACCGCGTGTACTCGCGTCCCAACTCGAATGCCGCGTTCGGTCTTCGTGGCGAAACGACCTCCATCACGTTTCACGACAACGGGATTCCGGACCTCGAGTATTTCGTGGTCGCGGTGGACGTGAACGGTGTCGAGAGTGAAGCGAGCAACTCGATCATCATCGACGAACGGTTGCGTCTCGACCCGCCCCAGTCGCTCGTCGGAACCAGCCTGAATGGCGCGATCTATCTCGCGTGGGACGACAACGCGTTTCAGATC
>JBDHAN010000071.1:0-11388 GCA_039588055.1 Gemmatimonadota bacterium
ACACGCGCCGAAGGAGCTTCCTGCTCGCCTAGGCCAAGTACATAGACTTCAGCGTACTGATCCTCCCGGCGATGTCCACTGAATTGCTTCATCGAGCAGTACACTCAACACACGAGCCGCAGGCGGCAATGCTTTGACGTGGCGGAATATCATCCAGCGTCATGCGGGCATGAGTGAATTTGGCGTACTGAGCAGCATACATGTACGTACGCATGAGGGTTGGCACGTCCACGCCCTTCGGACAGGTCGGGACGCACTCCTTGCACTGCTGGCAGAATTGCAGCAAACCCAGGCGATCACCCTGCGCCAAGAAGCTCCGCTCCTCATCGGTGTAGGAAAGGTCGGAGGCTACCGACCAATCCAGATCCAGCTGATCGAAGGTGGTCACACCGGGGATGATCGTGGTCACCTCTCCATGGTTCAGTACCCACTTGAGCATCGCGGTCTTGTTGACGTCCGGCGTGCTTGGATCGGAACCGGGCCCTCTCCGTCCGCCTCCCAGTGCCTTCATCCCGATCATCCCGATGCCCTTGCTCGCCGCATTCCTCATCGCCTCGAGTAGCTCCTGGTTCTGCGCCATGGTCGCATTGAATGCAACTAGTGCTACCGTCCAGAAGCCGCCCTTCGCCATTTCGTTGAGTACTTCTGCCTGGCCTGAGTGCGTCGAAATACCCGGAAAGCGTATCCTTCCCTGCTGCTGCAGCTCCGCAAAGTACTCACCAGCTATTTCGTCGTTCACACCATCGGCGTCCGTACGCGAGTGGTGGTAGAGGATATCGACGTAATCCGTCTGAAGACGGTTCAAGCAACCCTCAAGGGTCCGCTCCAGCTCACCCCTGAATCGAGAACGCTCGACTCGCCGTATGCTCCATCCGATCTTGGTGGAAAGACAGATCTCGTCTCGAACCCCGCGCTCCTTTATGAACCTGCCAAGCACCTCTTCACTCCTACCCTGCAGATATACCTCTGCCGTGTCGAAGTGGCGGATACCCAAGTCATAGGCGCGATGATAGAGTGCGGGCGAGTCGCTGTTCATGGCGCCGATGCTCACGACGGGCAACACGACGCCGGTCCTGCCCAACGTGCGTTGAATCGGTTGCCCCGACCCCGAGTGCGGCACCGGTTGCGCCGCCGCCGAATCCGGCGTCGCACCAGCGAGTCCCACGGAGGCAATCCCCATCACACTGTTGGACAAGAATGCTCTTCTCGACTGTGACTGCTTTTCGATTGTCATGACAGAACCCTCCAAGGGAATCGACGCACTCTACCACACCAACGTGTGCGTGTACTTCACCATCACCGCCCGGCCCCGCGACACGGGTGGGACGGGCATGAAAGAGTACCGGTCAGTATTGATCGCCTCGTTGTACACGATCCGCAAATCGGTTCCGTCGCGCACGTTGAATCGCAGGCGCGCGTTGAGGCTTTGCCACGTCGTCCACACTGTTGTACTGCCAGAACGTGCTGAGCGAAAGACGCGGGTCGTACGCCACCCGCACACGCAGGCGCAGCAGGTGCACGTCTAGGGACAGGTTCCGATCGGGAAACCGGATGGCGTTGAAGCGGTAGTCCGCTCCCAGCTCCAGGTGGGGTGGCACCGCGTGTTTGTGGGAAGGTCCCCCCCTCGCATGCACCTCGCGTCTCCCCGTGATACCTAACTCTTCCACTCACCTATTCCTCTGTAGCAGCCTCTAGCCCGCTGCATCCTCCGCCCCTATTGTAGGCCAGAGCCGGCCAAGGTCATGCCGCATGACCGACTTGCTGGACCGCCTCAAGCAGGCCCTCGCCAACCGCTACCGCATCGAGCGTGAACTCGGGAGCGGTGGCATGGCCACCGTCTATCTCGCCGAGGCCTGAAGCACCACCGGCACGTGGCTATCAAGGTCCTGCGCCCGGAACTCGCCGCCGCCTCGGTGATCGAGCAGCTGACCACTGCGGGCTTTGAATTCGTCCGGCAGGAAGATCGCTGGGACGACGTCCCAAGCCGGTTCCTCCAGCTGTTTCGGAAACCGTAGTGTGCTTGCAGCAAAAGCAACAACTCGCCGAGAACCTGACGACCGCCGGGACAATATCTTGGGGCTAACCTTCCCGAAGTAAGAGTTCTGTGAAGAAGTAGGCAGGCAGCTTGACAAACGGTCAGGCTCAGACGTCTCTATGGCGTACAACGCCGTCAGTCCGGTTCGGGCCGGTCAGCGAGGCGATTCCATGAGTGACTCCGGTGCCGACCTATCGAGACAACTGAGCCTGTTCCCGGCCACGAACATTGTCATCGCCGACATGATCGGCGCCGGAATCTTCACCACGTCCGGGCTGCTCCTGCTGGAGCTTGGCAGTCCTTTGCTCATGATCACGCTCTGGGTCGGAGGGGGCATCCTGGCGTTGTGCGGTGCACTCTGCTACGGTGCGCTCGGCGCTGCCATGCCGCGGGCCGGCGGCGAGTACGCATATCTCTCGGAGTTGTTCCACCCCCTGCTCGGCTTTCTCACCGGCTGGATCTCGTTCTTCGTCGGATTCTCCGCACCACTGGCCGCGTCTTCGCTAGGGTTCAGCGAGTACCTGGCAAGTGCGTTTCCAACCCTCGGTCTCGCGGACAACGCGGTTCTTTGGAAGAGAGCAGTTGCTCTCGCCGTGATCGCAACGCTTGCCGCCATCCACATGCGAGGCCTCGAGTTCGGTGCCAAGATCCAGAACTACCTGACCGTAGGAAAGGTCGGGTTGATCGTTGCCTTGGTGACGGTTGGATTCGTCGTTGGCCAGGGTGACCTGGGCAACTTCCAAGAGCGTGTGAGCGCGGACACACCGGATGCGTCCTGGCGGGTCATGGGATTGTCGCTAATGTGGATCATGTTCGCCTACAGCGGATGGAACGCCTCAGGCTACATTGGCTCGGAGATCCGGTCGCCACGAAGAAACCTGCCACTCTCGCTGATCATCGGCACCGGCATTGTGCTCGTTCTCTATGTGAGCCTCAACGCGCTGTTCGTTTATGCGGTTTCACCGGGCGAGATGCAGGGAACGATTGCGGTGGGAGGCTTGGTGGCATCACACCTCTTCGGCACCGCCGCCGAGCGAATGATCTCCCTGCTCATCGCCTTCGCCCTGCTGTCCGCCATCGGCTCGCTGATCATCATCGGCCCACGCATGTATTACGCCATGGCGAGAGATGGCTACTTCTTCAAGAGCGTGGCGCGAGTACACCGGGTCCACCGTGTTCCATCGACCGCGATCGTACTGCAGTGTCTGATCGCTGGAGTCATGGTGCTCTCCGGCACCTTTGAGCAGATTTTGACGTACATGGGCTTCTGCCTCGGAATCTTCCCGATTCTCGCGGTGTTGGGTGTGTTCAGACTGCCCCGCGACGACAACGGCACTCCTCGATCAGTTCTGTACGTATTGGCCGCGTTGATCTTCGCGACAGTCAGCCTGGCCATTCTCGTCCTCGCCTACTTCGAGCGCCCGCTGGAATCGTCCATCGCCATGGCGACGGTCGTGGTGGGCATCCCGCTGTACGTGGTGTTTGCCAGGTCCAAAGCCAAGGATGTGGCGACAGGCGGCAGTACGAACGACAAGGGGGTTGCACCATGAAGTCTCTACCACTCCTTCTCTCAGTCTCGCTCGCGATCATCCCAATGACGGCGGTGGCCCAGGAGCAAACGGATCTCGACGCCCGAGTGCGGCAGTTTCTCGACGAGCACCGAAGTTCCTGGCGGGATGCGAACGTGCCCGACTCGGACGGCCAGGCGCTCTACGACCTCATCGTCGAGCATGGCTATACCAGGGCACTCGAGATCGGTACCTCGACCGGACACTCGGCAATCTGGATCGCGTGGGCACTGAGCAAGACCGGGGGCACGCTGATCACGATCGAGATCGACGAGGGTCGGCATCGTGAGGCCGTGCGGCACTTCGAGGAAGCCGGCCTCAGCGCGTACATCGATGCACGGCTCGCCGACGCACACGAGCTGGTCCCTGCCCTCTCCGGTCCGTTCGACTTCGTCTTTCTCGACGCCGACAAGGGCTGGTACACCCAATACTTCCGCGACGTACTCCCCAAATTGGAAGTCGGCGGGTGCTTCACAGCTCACAATGTGTCAGACCGCTCGAGTGGGCGACGCATGCGGGGCATGAGGGGGACTGGCGAATTCGTCGAGGCATTGAAGAACACCCCTGACCTCAACACCGAGTTCATCACGACCGGCAACGGCCTCTCGGTGAGCTATAAGCGGGCGCCGTGAGAGCATCTGTAGACGACCCCGTGGGAACGCCGGTGTCAGCTTGCCGGCGAGGGGCGAGATCTGGGCGATTCAGAACATCGTGACAGGCGCAACCCGCTGTGCAGCCGAGCCGGAGCGGTAGGACACGCCACGGTGACGCACATAGTCTCGTCACATGCTGCTTGGGAAGCTTTTTGGGAAGGTTTCGCTGTTAACAGAAGAAGTAAGAGCAGTTCTCAGTTGTCAGTTTTCAGTAATCGGTGATTGCTGCCTTCAGGTGTCAGCTCTCAGCCATCGCCCGTCGGGGTGGGTTCAGCGTCGTGATGCGACGCATGAGGCACTGTGAACTGACATCCGAAAACTGAAAACCGAAAACTGGCAACTCCCGTGGCTGATGACGCCGAAATGAACGGCCCCGCGCGGAAATCAACGCGGGGCCATTCAACATCCAGCACCAACTGCCAGACCTACTCCTTCCCCGCCTCCTCCAACCCTTCCATCACCCACATCTCGAACCGCGATCGGCCGGCCATAAACGCGATGCGCCGATTGTCGGGATGCGCGGCGACCTCCGAGAGCCCGTCAAACGCAAATAGTTGACGTGGAGGACCACCGTTCACCGAGACGATCCAGAGTTCCCTCAGGTTCTCTCGGCCGGGGTACTTGGCAAACAGCACCGATGATCCATCGGCAGTCCAGGCATTTACACCCCCGTCTACAAATGGGCGGGCATCTCTCTCATCGGGTGACAACCGATAGATCCAAGTTGGCTCTCCACCATCCGTCGACATCACGCCGACGCATGGGCCTGTAAAGGCCAGCCGATTGCCCGAGGGCGAGAGGGAGGGACGGCCAGGCCAACACCTCTGGCGATTCTCGCGATCCGGAACCTCATACAGCACTTCCTTTTCGCCAGTCGCCAGGTCCCACACCCTCACCACTCCGTTCGCGGATCTGTACACGTTCCGCCCGTCGGCGGACAGCGGCCAGCTCTCCGCGGGATTCGTCGGGCCGACCTCGAAGTCCCCAGTGGCGAGCGTGAAGCGCAGAACATTGGAGGACCCGTGATGCGCGGTGCCTCGTGCCCCAATCACGAGAGACCGGCTGTCCGGCGTCCACCGCATGCGCGTCACCGAGAGGAAGCCGGCGGGAAGGACGAATTCCCTCAGATGATTCCCCGTCGCGGCGCGCACGACGATCGTCTGAGGATCCTCGCCACGGGCGTAGGCGAGGAACTGTCCGTCAGGCGACCATACGGGGTGGTCGATCCAAACGGTTCTCCCACCTTCTTCAATCGCGGGCTCTGACAGTACACGACCCGTCTCGAGATCGAGGCCCATCGTGTAGAGCTTCGGGTACTCGGTGACGATGTGGTAGAGCAACTTCCTGCTCGCGATGTGCCCCGACTTGAATCCATGCACTTCTCGCCGAATGAGCTTTGGATCGCCGTCACGCGCTCCTTCAGCCATAGGCACCACCCAAATAGAGGGACTCCCAGCCCGATCGCTCATGACATAGAGCCCTCGCCCGTCCTCGCTCCATCCGAGCACCTGGTCGTCCGAGGCGCCCGAGAGAACCTGCTCCTCACGGCCCGACTCCAGTGACAGCACCGTCACCTCACTCATCGCGGCCGAGCCCGCGAATAACGCGCTGTACGCGACGTAGCGGCCGTCCGGTGAGAAAAAAGCCCGCCCGTATGGGACGCGGAAGTGGGCACCTTGCTTAAGCGTGCGGACGCTTCCGTCCGCCGTCGACACGGTGACGAGCTCGAAGTTTGCGTTACCGTACCCCGTTCCAGTGGCAGTTTCCCAGGTGCTAACCCCTGCAAGCACAGTTTCGTCGTCGGGGCTCCAGTCGAGAGGCTCGACCGAATTCGCCCCGCGGGTCGCGGGATCGAAGATGGTGCGGGCTTCACCGCCCTCGGTCGCGATCGTTCGCAGCACGTTCCGGTCCTCGTGCTCGTGCCACGCCGCGTAGGCGATCTGGGTGCCATCGGACGAGAACACCGTCTCTAGGGCGAACCCTGCATCCGACTCCGCCAGGTTGGTGACGTGGCGAATCTCTCCGCTCTCCAGGTTCCGGATGACCACCTCGCCCCGGAGGGCAAACGTCTGGTACCGGCCGTCCGGCGAGAACGTGGAGATATCTGGCCGGTAGACGTCGTCGGATGACGCGAGCCTTCGCGCCACGATCCCTTGGGGCTGGACGCCCGATTCCAGTGCGGCCGACATAGCCGCCGCGGTGCTGTCATCTGCGCCCTGGGCCGAGCCCTCGCCGCAGGCCACCACGGCAGCCACGAGCCCAAGCGTTGCGATCCACTTCATGGCAACCTCCCTCATCGAATTCACCTGCTTCAGCAGGCCAACTAAAGACGAGGGAAGTCCACGTTCCGTGCCGGCGTCGGCGGGTTCGTGCAAGCTATTGCCAATCTGAGACTTGGAGATGGCTGTCATCGCGTGTTCGGGACGCAGAGTGTCACGGTCCATTACATCCGCCGATCTCGCGTTACATCGCCAGCGGCAGGGTGATTTCAACCTCCGTACCCGTCCCGAGCTCCGTGTGAATCCGCAGCTGGCCGCCGTGCGCCTGGGCGATGCGGCGGGCGATCGGCAGGCCGAGTCCTGTGCCGCCGTCGCGGGTCGAGTAGAACGCCTCGAAGACCCGGTCGAGAGCCTCCGCCGGGATTCCCGGACCATCGTCGCGAATCCTGACGGAGACACGTCCGTCGGCCGCTTCGATCCGCACCGCCGCCGTACCTCCTTCATCGAGCGCCTGGGCCGCATTGAGCAGCACGTTGAGGAAGAGTTGCTCGAGTGCGGCCGCATCGGCCGCCACCGTGATCGCTTCACCCGACTCCGGCAGGTCGAGGCGCGCGTGGCGCGCGGCAAACTCGGGCCTGGCGGCGTGGGCAGCGGCTTTCATTGGAGTCCACAGGTCGAGCTGCACGTGTTTGCGTCGGCCGCTGCGGGCGAGCTCGAGGGCGCCGGTTACCGTCTCGTTCAAGCGGGCGACCTCCTTGAGCGCCCGTTCGTGGGGCTCCTTGACCGCTGCCCCGTCGGGCAACTGCTCGCCGGTCACCTGCAAGTCGAGGCGAATCGACGTCAGCGCATTGCGCACTTCGTGGGACAGCGACGCCGCGAACTCACCCACGGCCGCGAGTGCCTGGCGATCCGCCAACTCGCCGAGTGTGCGACGGAGACTCTCCATCATCGTATTGAAGGCGTGTGCCACCCGTCCGATTTCATCATGTCCGGCCGACTCGACGCAGTGGTCCAGCTCGCCCCGCGAGACGGCATCCGCCGCGGCGGCAAGCCGTTTGAGCGAGCGCGTCATCCTGCCGGTCAGCGTGACGGCCATGACGATGACAACTCCCGCAACGACAAGAAGCACGAGCAATCCGCGCCTCGCCGCCTCCTCGAAGGCCTCCGTGAGCGGCGTCAGTGGAGCGGCAGCAACGAGGACCATCGGCGGTTCGGTTAGCGTTCGGCGATCGGTGATCCAGTCGTCACCGCCCCAGGAGAACCGGTCGGCTTCAAGCATGCCCGCGTCGAATGGGAGCGGGAGAAGCGAAGCGTGCGTCGACGGGTCGAACGCGGCGAGCACCGTGCCGAGCGGTGACGTCTGGAGTGACGTTTCTCCGAGGAGTGCGGCAATCGCCAGCTCTGCGCCCAGGCTTCCGATCTGTTCCAGTCCCCGGCCGGCGAACACTGGGAGCTGGACAAGCAGTCCCGGCCCGACTCCATCGGTGCCGACGCCTCCGACGGGCCGCTCTGACCAAACGATATTGCCACGCAAATCTTGCAGCGTGAGTGCCCGGAGTGAGCCCGGGAATTCGCTCCGAACGGCGTCGTCAACTGCATCGGCCGACCTCGGTGGTCCAGTCACCGCGCGTTGAACGGACGGCGATTCACTGATGGTGAGAAGATCCGATCGGACACTCGGCCACCGCCCCACGACCTCCTGCACGCTCCGGTCAAGTGTCTGCACCAGCCGGGATCGCAAGAGTTCTTCTCCTGAGCGCGCAGCGGTGCGCGTAAGCCACAGGCCGATGAGGGCGAGCGGCACGACGGCGCCGGCGACGACCAGAAGTACGAAGCGGGTGCGAAGAGATGGCGGCCAGCGCATGACGTCGTGCTTAGGGCCCGCTCGGATCGCCATCTGCGTCGCCGCTGGTCCGCCGCGTCCGAGCAAGGCTCTCGAGCCCGTACTTCTCGATCAGACGGTCGAGCCGTGGGCGGGACACGCCGAGGGTGTCGGCAGCTTTGGACTTGTGTCCCCTGGTCGCCTTGAGCACGCGGGTCACGTGCTCCCTTTCGGTCGCTTCGAGCGTACCAAGCTCGCCGGCTGACTCGGGATGACCGATCTCTAGGTGTTCCGCACGGATCACGTCCCCCGTCACCAGCACGACCGCACGCGTCAGACAGTTCTCCAACTCGCGGACGTTGCCGGGCCACGTGTGGGACGTCAGCACGTCCATCGCCTCTGATGCCAGCACAGGCACGGGGTGCTCGGCCGCCAGACTCACCTTTCGCACCAAGTGCTCGGCGAGCGTCGGGATGTCTCCGGACCGCTCGCGCAGTGGCGCAACCGAGATCTCCACCACGCGGAGCCGGTAGTACAGATCTTCGCGGAACTCACCGAATTCCACGAGCTGCTCCAGGTTCCGGTGCGTCGCCGCAATCACCCGTGCCTCCATCCGCTCGGGCTGCTCGGCACCGACCGGGTAGTACTCGTGCTCCTGCAGCACGCGCAGCAGCTTCGCCTGAAAGTCGACCGAGGTGTCGCCAATCTCGTCGAGGAAGATCGTGCCCTTCTTGGCCAAGGCGAAGCGGCCGCGGCGGTCACTGGTGGCACCCGTGAACGATCCCTTCACGTGTCCGAATAACTCCGACTCGAGCAGGGTGCTGGGGAGTGCCGTGCAGTTGACCGCGACGAACGGACGATCGGCATAGGGTGATGCGCGATGGATCGCCCGGGCGATGAGCTCTTTTCCGGTGCCGCTCTCTCCACGAATGACGACGTTCGTCCGGCTGGCTGACACCTGCCCGATGAGCTTGAAGATCTCGATCATCCGGGGGTCGTGGCCCACGAGGCGCTCGGTGGGGTCCTCCGCTTCCGCACCGGCGCTTGGTGCGGCAGCGCGCTCATGCGCGTCGCGGTCCTCGAAGACGCGCTGGATCACCCGCCGCAGGTGCTGCAACTCGAGCGGTTTGACGAGGAAGTCGACGGCGCCTTCACGCATCGCCGAAGCGACGGTGGGAAGGTCGTCGTAAGCCGTCATGAGGATCACGGCCACGCTTGGGACTCGCTCGTGCAATAGGCGGAGGAGCTCCAGGCCGTCCATGCCGGGCATACGCACGTCGGTGAGCACGAGATCCACCGGCCGCTCGCTGAGCGCCGCAAGCGCCTGCTCAGCATTCTCAGCGGTCCGCACGTCGTCCACTTCACTCGCAAGTGCACCCGGCACGGACGCACGAACGCGGGGGTCGTCGTCGACGACGAGAATCGACGTATGCTTCGTTCTGCTCATGCGGATCGCCTGTCGGCTTGGACCGACATATCCTCAGCGGCTAATCTGTTGGCAGCTTGGACATGCCGCCAGGTGGAAGTACAGAGGAGGGGTCAACGCGCGACCTTTGGCTCAGGGTTGTTATCAGTCGTCAGTTCACAGCTCTCGCGTCTCCCCGTGATACCAATCCATTTCACTCACCGATTCCTTAAAGCAGACTCTAGCCCGCTGCATCCTCGGCCCCTATGGAGGCCGCAAACAGTTTAGAGACGTGTTGCATCCTGAACGCCGCCCCGTTCAGTACGAATCGCTGATGCGGAGCGGCTGAGGAGTACACCATGACCATTCCCCTTCGGCTGACCTGTCTAACTGCCGCGTCTGTCCTGTCTGTCTGTCTCCCGTTGACTGCATACAGCCAGAGCGACGGTGCACGTGGTCGGCAGACGATCCGCATCGAGACGAACGAGGGAACCGCGCTCAACTTCGACATCTCGAGCGACGGCAGTTTCATCGTCTTCGGCCTCCTCGGCCAACTATGGCGGCTCCCAGCGGAGGGCGGCAGCGCAACGCCGATGACGGACGCCGTGCGCGATCCCACGGAGGATGCCTTCCCCAGCCTTTCCCCTAATGACGAGTGGATTTCGTACGCATCGAATGGGCCAGGCGGCTCCGGGTTGTGGCTCATGTCCCTGAAGACGGGTGAGCGGCGCCGGATCGTTCCCGGGGGGAGGCGTTTGATCTCCCCCGCATGGTCACCCGATGGACGCCGTGTAGCCTACTCGGCGGGGAACAGGATCGAAGTGCACACCGTCGCCACCCGTGAGGTGGAGACGCTGGAGGTGCCGAACGTTCCGCGGGGCCCACGCCTCGCCCCCGACTGGCATCCGAACGGAGAACGCGTGGCCTTCGGCGTGG
Organism: Gemmatimonadota bacterium; assembly: GCA_039588055.1. Classification (GTDB taxonomy): domain Bacteria; phylum Gemmatimonadota; class Gemmatimonadetes; order Gemmatimonadales; family GWC2-71-9; genus JAOTVV01. The sequence goes on from JBDHAN010000071.1 coordinate 10,639, forward strand.
GCAGGGGTGCCGCACAGAGGATCTGGCAAGTGGACGTGGTCGGGAGCACCGCGATGCCGCTTACGCCGGAAGGTCTTGAAGCGGCCGCACCGCGCTATGCACCCTCCGGCTCGACGATCGGCTTCCTCTTCCAGGATTCAACAGGAGCAACGCAGGTCGGTATCAAGGACCTCGCGACCGGTGAGTGGCGGGTCGTGACCGATCTCGAGGATGTGTACAGCTTCCGTTGGACCTCATCCGATGAAGAACTGCTCGTGACCGCCAGAGGAAGACTGTGGCGTGTACCGGTGAACGGCGGGCCCTTTTCTCAGATTCCGTTCACCGCTCGTGTGGAGTTCCAACGATCCGCTCGCATGCGCTTCGCAACCGGTCCCCCGCCCTCCGCTGCGGCCGTCAACAACAGCCATCGGCCGACAGCTGTCTGCATTGCCGGTTGGTCATTGCGCTGGCAACTGCGAGCGGCTGAGAGCTGAAGGCTATTGGCTGACGGCCGATCAACCTGGCCCAATCCCGGGAAAGTCCCTATCCTCTTTAGTCCGTCATCCTCGCCTCTCCGCCCGCTACGCCATCGAGCGCGAACTCGGCGCCGGCGGCATGGCCACCGTCTATCTCGCCGAGGATCTCAGGCACAAGCGGAAGGTGGCGGTGAAGGTGCTGCGCCCCGAGTTGGCGGCCGCGGTGGGCCACGACCGGTTCCTCAGGGAAATCACCACCACTGCCAACTTGCGGCATCCCCACATCCTCCCGCTG
>JBDHAN010000072.1:0-11088 GCA_039588055.1 Gemmatimonadota bacterium
AGCGCGACTGTCGGCGGCAGACGTGAACACCATGCTGCAAGATTCCGCGTACGGGCACGCCGCCGACCCGCTGGAGTTCGTCAAATTCCGTCAGAAGCTGGGTGACGCAGAGCTCGGCGTCCGCGTGGGGCTCCTGCGTGCCGGGGCACTTCGCACGGTCGTGTCGGGCACCGTGCGGCTCCCGACCGGCAAGCTGGACTCGCCGGACAACTACACGGATATCGGAACGGGCGACGGCCAGCCGGATATCGAGCTGGGGTTCGAGGGATACTGGCAGCCAAGCCCGTTCTTGGCGTTGGCGACAATGGCCTCCTACAACCTTCAGCTCACGCACCAGTTGGTGCGGCGAGCTACGTCGCACGACGAACCGCTCGCGCCGCTGTTCACGCGTGGCACGGTGAGTCGCAATCTCGGCGACGAACTGCGCGTCGGGGTCTTTCCGTCGCTTCGCCTGAGCGACGCCTTCACCGTCTATGGCTCCGCACTCTACTACCGCAAGTCCACAGACCGATTCACGGTGGTGGATCCGACGGACAGCGGATATGCAGGTAATCCCTCACGCCTCGAGTTCGAGACTACGCAGTCGACCTGGAGCTTCGGTGGAGGCGTGTTCTATCGTGCAGCGCGAGGTCGGACCGGTGCGGCCCTCCCGGTCGAAGCCGGGGTCGACTATCGCGCTGCGTTGAGAGGCTCCGGTGGCCAAACACCCAAGTCGGTGAGCCTCAACTTCTACTTACGGTTGTTCTGGAGATGGTCCGGGGGAACGGAAGAGCCTTCAGTTGACAGTTCTCAGTCGTGAGCCGCACTACTCACCACTTACCACTCACTGCTTACGCCTCAGCAGTCCCCGCGCGTGCTCAACAACCACGGGGTCGCTCGCGTCCCCCAACATGCGCGCCACTTCCTGCACGCGCGCATCACTGTCTAACACCGTAACGTCTGCCGTGGCGATTCCGCCCTTGGGCCGTTTCGCAACGGTGAGATGATGGCTCGCGCGGGCCGCAATGGGCGGAAGATGGGTGATCACCAGCACCTGGCGGGCACCGGCGACCGTGCCGAGTGACGCGGCTACCTGAACGGCAACCTCTCCGCCGATTCCCTGATCGACTTCGTCGAACACCAGCGTGGGTATCGCATCGTGACCTGCCAGGACGACCTTGAGCGCCAACATGAGACGGGACAGCTCTCCACCGCTCGCGACCTGCGCCAGTGGCCGCGCCTCCATTCCCGGGTTGAGCTGTACGACGAACGTGACCTGGTTCGCACCGTGCGCATTCACGGTATCCGCCGCGATCACACGCACCGTGAACCGCCCGTCCGGCATGCCCAGCCCCGGAAGCAGCCCATCCACCGCCTTGGCGAGCCGCGTCGCCGCCTTCTTGCGCTTGCCGGTGAGCACGGACGCAGCCCGCTCGAGTTCCTCGTCGGCAGCCGCGCGCTGTGCGTTCAACTTCTCGAGATCGAGATCGGCAGTATTCAGGAGGTCGAGCTCTCGGCGGGCGGTCTCACCGGTCTCCAACACGTGGTCGATCGTGGGACCGTATTTCTGCACGAGACGATAGAGGATATCACGGCGCCGTTCGACCTCGCCGAGCCGACCGGGATCGACGTCGACCTCTGACGCGTATTCCCGCACCGCCAGGGAGAGCTCCTCGACGTTGGCGTAGGCAGCATCCAGCAGCTCACGCCACCGGCCCACGGACTCGTCGATGCGTTCGAGTTGTCCCAAGGTCTTCGACGCCTGCTGCAGCGCATTCAGCGCAGCCTCACCTTCTCCATCTTCCAAAAGCTGAATCAGACGCTCGGCAAGGCGGGTAACGTCTTCGATGTTGGCCAGCCGTTTGGCTTCGACCGACAGTGCTTCGTCCTCTCCCGGCCGCGGGCTGGCATCACCGATCTCCTGCACAACGTGGCGAAGGTAGTCTGCGCGGCGCTGCACATCTTCACGCCGAGCCATGAGCTCGGCTTCTTCCGAACGCAATCGTGTCGCCGCCTCGTAGGCGCGCTCTACGGCATCACGCTCAGGCAGCGCGTCACCGAACGCATCGAGCATATCTCGCTGCGCCGAAGGCCGAAGCAGCGACTGAGCTTCGTGCTGCCCATGGAGATCAACAAGGAGTCGGCCCAGGCGAGCGAGCGCGGCGACGGTGGTCGGGCTCCCGTTGGCCCAGGCCCGATTGCGGCCCTCGACGTTGATTTCCCGCCGCACGACCAAGCGGTCGTCTTCCGCTTCAATCCCCAGCTCGTCAGCCACCCCACACAGCTCACCGGTGAGCCCTTCGAACGCTGCCTCGACCACGGCTCGTCTGGTGCCTGGCCGGACCAGATCGACGCTTGCCCGTTCTCCCAGCAGGAGTGACAGGGCATCAACAAGCATCGACTTGCCCGCACCGGTTTCGCCGGTAAGGACGTTGAGCCCTGATGTGAGAGGGAGTGTGACGTCCGCGATGACGGCGAGGTCGCGGACGCGAAGTTCAGTCAACACGCGGAAGGCGCTCCCGGTCGGTGAGATCGCCCCACTCTAACTTCTGCCGCATGCGAGCAAAAAACCCGTCTTGCCCGAGACGTACCAAATGTACGGACACTGGGGAGCGCCGAGCGACGATCCGCTCGCCCTGCCCGAGCGAACAGCCGATCTGTCCGTCCAGCGAGACCAGCGCCTCCTCAGTGCCCCGCGGAATCGTCTCCAGCGTGACCTCCGACGATCCCGGGACGACGATCGGTCTGACACGGAGCGTATGGGGGCAGATCGGGGTTACCACCATCGCATCGACGTGAGGGAGCATGACCGGACCGCCCGCACTGAGGGAGTAGGCGGTCGAGCCGGCCGGCGTGGCAACAATGATGCCGTCAGCCGTGTACCGGCCGACCTCTTCACCGTCGACGGAGACACGCAGGCGGATGATCCTGACCTGCTCTGCTTTGTGGATGACCACATCGTTTACGACCGTCTTGCAGCTCTGTCTCGACCCGTCCGCGCGGAGATGCTCGGCCTCGAGGGACGCACGTCGCTCGATCCAGTGCGAGCCCGACGCGAACGCCGCAATCGCGTCCTCCAGAGAATCGGGCTTGGTCGACGTGAGGAATCCAATCTGCCCGAGATTGATCCCCAGCACCGGAACCTCGCGGCCATCGAGGAGGCGAACGCCCCGGAGGAGTGTCCCGTCACCGCCAAACGTGATGAGCAGATCGATGGCCGCGGACTCTTGCCCGAGCTCCTCGTTGGCATCCGACCAGAGTGGTGTGAGGTCCGGCTCGGCGACGAGGGTGTGTCCATTCTTCGAGGCGTGACTGGTCAACCGGTCGAGCACACCTCGCAGCTCGTCGTAGCGCTGGTTGCCGACGACACCGATTCTCATCGGGCGGACGGAGTCTTCTCTTGAAGTGCTGCATGCACTCGCCCCACGAGCGCGTCAGCCGTGAGACCCGCCTCGGCCAATTGACGCGGACGTTTGGCATGTTCGTACGTACGGTCCGGCGCGCCGATCGTCTCGACGCGGACCTCAGGGGCGATTGACTCGACGGTGGCAGCCATGTACGCGCCAAACCCGTTCACCACGGTCCCATCCTCGATCGTGATCAGCAGCCGGTGCTCCTTCACCAGCGACTCGAGCATGGTACGGTCGTACGGCTTGATGAACCGACAATTCACCACCGTCACTTCGACCCCATCGGTAGAGAGCTGCTCGGCCGCCTCGAGCGCCGGCTGGCACATGACCCCCACTGCGAGAATCGCCGCATCGCCACCCTCACGGAGCCGCTCCCACATGCCGTACGGGACGGCCTGGGCTTGAGACGCGCGCACGACATCACCAGGTGCCACATCTCTCGGATAGCGAGTGGCAAACGGGCCATCGTGATCCAGACCGCACCGCAGCAGCCCGACCAGGTCCTGCGCATTTCTCGGCGCGGTCACGGTCATGTTCGGGACCGTCAGCATGTAGGCAATGTCGTACAAGCCCATGTGGGTCTGACCATCCACCCCCACCATGCCCGCGCGATCCATGCAGAACATCACCGGAAGCCGCTGGATCGCAATGTCATGGATGATCATGTCAAACGCACGTTGAAGGAACGTCGAATAGATGGCTACCACAGGACGCAGGCCTTGGGTCGCGAGTCCTGCGGCAAACGTCGTCGCGTGCCCCTCAGCAATTCCGACGTCGAAGAACCGGTCGGGCCACCGCTTTTGAAAGATGTCCGTTCCAGTGCCTGAAGGCATGGCCGCGGTGATCGCGACGAGCTCGGGGTGTTCCTCTGCAAGCTCCGCGATCGCCGTACCGAACACCTTGGTCCACGTCGGTTGCGTGCTTAGCGAGGGTCTGAGGATTCCTGTCTCCGGATCGTAGGGATTGCGCGCGTGGAACTTTTCGGGATGTGGCTCCTTGAAGGGAAATCCCTTGCCCTTCTCCGTCACCACGTGCATGACGCGTGGTCCACCAAGTGACTTCACCAGCTCGAGCGTCCGAAGCATCGCGTCGATGTTGTGCCCGTCGATCGGCCCGAAATACCGGAACCCGAGCTCTTCAAACAACATACCGGGCGACCACAGGTTTTTTACGCTCTCCTCCACCGTCTTCGCGAAATCGACCATGCGGTTCCCACCGACCAGGTGCGACGCCCGTTCGATCAAGTGTTTGACGTGGTCGCGCATGCGATTGGTCAAGGGACTCGCGATGACCGAGCCCAGGTACTTGTTGATGGCACCGACATTCGGGGCGATCGACATCCCGTTGTCGTTCAGCACCATGATAATGTCTCGGCCGGAGTGCCCTGCGTTGTTCATCGCTTCGTAGGAGAGCCCGCAAGTCATGGCCCCGTCACCCACCACGGCAAGGACGTGACAATCCTCACCGAGGAGATCCCGAGCCGTCGCCATTCCGAAGGCCGCCGACATCGCGGTGCCAGCATGCCCCGCGCCGAACATGTCGTGGTCGCTCTCGGTCCGTCGCAGAAACCCCGACAACCCGTCTTCCTGTCGAAGCGTCTGTAGCCTTTCATTGCGACCGGTCAGGACCTTCCACGGGTACCCCTGGTGACCGACATCCCACACGATCTTGTCCTTCGGCGACTCAAAAGCGTGCGCCAAAGCGACGGTCAGCTCCACGACGCCGAGCCCCGCACCGATGTGCCCGCCCGTCTGGGACACCACATCGATCAGGCGCTGTCGGATCTCATCTGCAAGGTCCTGGAGCTGCTCGGGCGGCAGCGACCTGACGTCGGCAGGAGAGTGAATGGATTCGAGCATAAGCAGTTAACTGTTAACAGTTGTCAGTTTTCGGTCATCAGTCACCCGCCTTGGGGGCGGCCGGAATGCCACGAGCAGTGAAACTGATAACTGAACACTGTAAACTGTGAACCGATTACCTCTTTCTCTCCACAATGAACGTCGCCAACCCCTCCAGGATGCTGCAATCTAGTCCGTGCGCCCGGAGCAGGTCCACGGCCCGCGACGCATGCTGTCTGGCCTCCTCATTGGCCGCGTCGGTTCCCAGCAGTGTCGCAAATGTCGGCTTGAGGCGCAGAGCGTCCTTCCCTGCCGTCTTCCCCAACTCGTCCGACGTTCCCGTCTGATCGAGCACGTCATCGACGATCTGAAACGCCAGGCCGATGTGCTCACCGTACGCACGGATCCCTTCGACGGTTCCATCCTCCGCCTGGGCTGCGATGGCGCCCATCACCGCACTCGCGGTTATGAGGGCACCGGTCTTGGCACGGTGAATTCTTTCCAACTCGTCGAGCGTGATTTCTTTCCCCTCAGCCTCGATATCCAGCACCTGCCCTCCGACCATTCCGGCGGCTCCCGCGGCACGGTACAGCTCTCGCGCCATTGCCCCCCAAACCTCCGTGTCCAACCCGAGTCGAGCGGCGCCTGCCGCCAAAACCCGGGCCGACAGCGCGACCATCTGGTAGCCCGCTTGTGTCGCCGTCGGCACGTCGAACTGGCAGTGCGTCGTGGGGTGCCCGCGTCGCAGGTCGTCGTCGTCCATGCACGGCAGATCGTCGTGAACGAGCGAGTAGGTGTGAACGACTTCCACGGCCGCCCCGAGTTCGACCGCATCGCCGGTTCCGCCAAGCTCAGTATAGGCCGCGAGCAACACGGCCGGCCGGAACCGCTTGCCAGGCGCTCGCAGGCTGTAGGCAATGGCCTGATTCACGGGATCGGCGCCATCGGCCTCCAGGTTGGCACACCACCGTTCCAACTCGCGATTCACGTCATCGCGAGTCCGGCCGAGAAACCCAGCGACGTCAGTCGTCAAGGGTCTTCGTGCGGAGCGTGCCGTCGGCCGCTTCCAACACGCGCTTGACTGTGAGCTCGGACTCTTCCAGGAGTGCGCGCGCGTCCTTCAACCGTCGAACGCCTTCCTCGAAGAGCTCGAGCGCCTCGTCCAGCTCGACGTCCTTCTCTTCCAGCGTTCGGACGATCGCCTCCAGCCGCTCGACTTCCTTCCGGAAGGACGGACGCTGCTTGGTCATGTCTCACCTCCGAGCGTGCGAGCCCGCACGTCGCCGTCCGAAACACTTAGCCGAAACTCGGTATCCGGCGGGAAATCCGCGACTCGCCTGAGCACCCGTCCTGACTCGTCTCGTGCGACCGCGAAACCTCGCGCCAGGACACTCACAGGACTCAACGCCTCCAGCTTGGCCGCGAGGCGTTCCAACCGACGCTCACGCCGCTCCACGTGCCGAAGCGCTGCGGTCGTCAGCCGGTCCGTCATCCGTTGCAGCCGCTCCTTCCCGACCTCGAGTTGATTCGTGAGGCTCCGGCCCAACCGCCGAGCGATCGCGTCCAGTGCCCCCGCAACCGCGGCTCGATCCGGCACCACGGTCTCGGCCGCCGCAGAGGGTGTCGGCGCCCGCGCATCGGCCACGAGATCGGTGAGGGAGACATCGGTCTCGTGCCCCACAGCTGAAATGGTCGGCACCTCAAGCGCAGCCACGGCGCGAGCCACGCGCTCCGAGTTGAACGCCCAGAGATCTTCCGCCGAGCCACCACCGCGACCCACGATGATCACGTCGACGTTCTCCAAACGGTTTGCGCGATCGAGCGCCACACAGATCTCGTTCTCCGCGGTCTCCCCCTGAACCCTGGTCGGCACGACCCAGACATCGACCGCCGGCCACCGCCGGCCAATGACCGACACGATATCGCGCAACGCCGCACCGTCGAGGCTGGTGACAACCGCGATGCGCGAGGGGTACGATGGGAGCGGCCGCTTCCGTTCCGGATCGAGCAGGCCGTCGCGTGCGAGCGCAGCCTTGGCGCGCTCGAGTTGGATCTGCCACAGGCCACCGGCAGCGGTAGGTATGAGTCGGCGAACCGTGAGACGGAACTCGCCCTTTTCCTCCCAGAGCGTTGGTCGAGCTTCCAGAAAGACTTCGGTGCCGTCTTCCGGAGAAGTCTTCAGGCGCTCGTTGTCGGACCGCCACATGACACAGCGGACCTGCGCGTCCGCATCCCGCAGTGTGAAATACCAGTGACCGCTGCGATACGACTTGAAGTTGGTGATTTCTCCGCGGACCCAAATCCGGTCGAATCCGCTTTCGACCAGCTGGCGGGCGCGGCGCGTGACGTCTAGCACGCTCCACCCGCCCTCCGGAGATGCCGGCGTTGTGGCGCTGAAGAGGTCTAGTCCACCCACTGACGCGCGGCTTGGACGGTGTTGTAGAGCAGCATCGTGATGGTCATCGGCCCTACACCGCCCGGCACCGGCGTGATCGCCGATGCGACGTCCTTGGCTGCCTCGAAGTCGACGTCCCCAACCAGGCGGTAGCCTTTCTCTGTCGAAGGATCGTCGACACGGTTGACGCCGACGTCGATCACCACTGCGCCGGGCTTGACCCAATCCCCTTTCACAAACTCTGCACGGCCGATGGCCGCAATGAGGATGTCCGCTTCCCGAGTGACCCCCGACAGGTTCTTCGTACGCGAATGGCATACTGTCACGGTGGCGTTGCCACCCTCACCCTTGTGCAGCAGCAGTGATGCCATGGGCCGGCCCACGATATTGGAGCGACCCACAATCACGACATGGGCGCCCGAGATCTCCGTGCCACTTCGGATCAGCATCTGCTGCACGCCGTACGGCGTACACGGCCGGAACCCCGTGGGATCGCCAATGGCCACCTTGCCGATATTCACGGGGTGAAACCCGTCGACGTCCTTGTCGGGACGGAGACTGTGCAACACGCGCCGTTCGTCGATCTGATCGGGGAGCGGAAGCTGAACGAGAATGCCGTGGACCGAATCGTCGCCGTTCAGCCGCTCGATCACCGCAAGGAGTTCGTCTTCCGTTGTCTCCATGGGCATGCGAATCGTTTCACTCTTCATGCCGAGCTTTTCGCACGCCTTCCCCTTCATGCGGACGTAGACCTGACTGGCGGGATCCTCACCGACAAGGACGACGGTCAGTCCGGGCGTCACACCCTTGGCCGTGAGCGCCTCCACGTCGCTGGCGAGCTCGGCTCGCATCGCGTCCGCGATGTCTTTCCCACTGATAATGCTAGCGGGCAAAGTCGACAGCCCTCGTTTCTCGAATGACCACGATTTTGATTTGTCCCGGATATTGCAGCTCGCCTTCCACCCGCCGGGCGATCTGCTCTGAAAGCTCGGCCGCCGTCGCGTCGGACACCTCGTCCGGCAGCACGGCGATGCGAATCTCGCGACCGGCCTGGATGGCGAAGGCCTTCTCGACACCTCGGAAGCTCGTGGCGATTTCCTCGAGCTCGGCAAGACGCTTGACGTATGTCTCGAACGCCTCGCGCCTGGCACCGGGGCGAGCGCCACTGATGGCGTCCGCCGCCTGCACGATCACTGAAATCGGCGACTCGTGTGGCACGTCGTCATGATGGGCGGCGATGCAATTCACCACCACCTCGTGCTCGTTGTAGCGCTTGGCCACTTCCACGCCAAGCTGCACGTGGGTGCCTTCGTGTTGGTGGGTGAGCACCTTCCCGATGTCGTGGAGCAGCGCGCCCCGCTTCGCGAGATGCACATCGAGCTTGAGCTCCGCAGCGATAATGCCCGCGAGCCACGCCACTTCCTTGGAGTGGGCGAGCATATTCTGGCCATAGGACGTGCGGTACTTCATGCGGCCGATGAGCTTGATCAGCTCCGCGTGCACACCGCGAATGCCGAACTCGTAGACGGTCTCTTCGCCCGTCTCGACCAGCTGCTGCTCGAGCTCCTTCTGGACCTTGTTCACGACGTCTTCGATTCGACCCGGGTGGATCCGGCCGTCCGTTATGAGCGTCTCGAGCGCGCGGCGCGCAACCTCGCGCCGGATGGGGTCGAAGCACGACACCACCACGGTGTCGGGCGTGTCATCAATGATGACGTCGACGCCAGTCGCGGTTTCGAACGCGCGGATATTCCGACCCTCGCGCCCGATGATCCGTCCCTTCATCTCATCGCTGGGCAATGGAACCGCCGACACCGTCGTCTCCGAAGCATGATCGGCGGCAAGTCGCTGCACCGCGAGCCCAATGATCTTCCTCGCCTCCCGGTCCGCCGTCCGCTTAGCCTCCTCGCGGATGTCGCGAAGGGCCGCGGCAGCATCACTCCTTGCGGCCTCGGTCATCTCCTCCACGAGCTGCAGTTTGGCGTCGTCCGCAGACAGCCCGGCCACCTGTTCGAGCTTCGTCCGCCGCTCCTCAACGAGTTGCTCGGACTCCCGCTCGCGCTGCGTGACGCGGGACTCCCGCTTGCCAAGGCCTTTCTCACGGCCTGCGAGGTCTTTGGCTTGGTCGTCCAGCGTGTTGAGCTTGCGATCGATGAGCGTCTCGCGCTCTTCGAGGCGCGCCTGGTGTCGATTGAGCTCGTCCCGTCGCTCCTTCGATTCTCGTTCCCACGCCTCGCGGAGCTCGAGAATCTCGTGCTTGACGGCCAACATCGCCTCGGCCTTGTCGGCGTCTGCCTCACGCCGGGCCTGCGCCAGGAGCCTGTCCGCCTGCTGCGCCGCCGACCGACCCATCGCCTCGCCCAGGCGGCGCTCCGAGCGTCGCCCCAGGAAGTAGAAAACCGTCCCGGCGATTGCTCCACCACCGAGGACGGCTACGCTGAGAAGCACGAGCTGATCCGCTGTCATATCTATAACTCCAGCGGCTGCGCAGGCCCGAATGACGGGGCGCGCCGCGTGGGCCGTGAGTCAGATTGTCACAAGAGTGTGACGATGCCGAATCTACGCGCCTTCCGTCGGCGTGGCAATCGACCCGCTGGCCCGCGACCGGCGCTTGGCGGGCGGCAGCAGACGGGTCAGCTCGGCGCCGAGGGCATTGAGCCGATCCGTCATCTCGCGTTGGGCGCGACGGGACTGGAACAGGTCATCGGTGATGGCCAGAGCTGCGAGAATGGCCGCCTTCTGCGATTCCACGATCGCGCCGGTCGAAAGCACTTCCTTGAGAGCCTTATCCACGTGTTCCGCTACCGAGCGGGTGTACTCGGGCGGTCGGTCGGATTTGAGCGTGTACTCGTCACCGCCGATACTGACCTTCACCACCGTCTTCTTGACGCTCATCGAGTCTGCTCCTCGGCAGATACCTGCTCCTCGAGGAACCGAAGCCTGGTCAACAGATCCGAGAGGCGTGTCCGCGAGGCTTCGAGCCGCTCGAGCAACGCCTTGTTCTGACCCTCCAGCGATACGATCTGCTCACGGTTGGCCACCATATTGTGTCCGAGGCCCAATTCAGTCTGCTCGGCTTCGGCCTTGAGGGCGCGGCGACGCCACCCCGCCAACTCGCCGGTCAGCGACTGCAGCACCGTCCGCAGCTCGTCCAGCGCCTGAAACTCAGGCCTGTCGTCGTTCGACATTCAAGCGCTCCTTCAGCGCCGACAGAATCTTCTCGAGCGCCGCATCCACCTCTTCGTCCCGCAGGGTGCGATCCGGTGCGCGGAACACCAGTCGCCACGCAACGCTCCGCCCGGCCACGCCTTCCCCACGATACTCGTCGAACAAACGTAGCTCGGCAAGCAGCGGTCCGCTCACTTCCAGCACGACACCCTCCACCTGCGCCGCCGTCACCCCTGCAGGCACCAAGAGCGCCGCGTCCCGCTCGACGGGCGGCGTGGTCGGAACTGCCAGATAGGGG
>JBDHAN010000073.1:0-11054 GCA_039588055.1 Gemmatimonadota bacterium
CCTTCGCGTTTCAGGACCAGTGCTCGATTAGGTTAGGTGCCATGCGTTGGAGCGCAAACGTCGTCAGGCAGGTGCTTCCGAACGGCCTGACACTTCTAGTACAGCGAGACACGGCGGCGCCGGTCGTGGCGGTTGTGACCCACGTACGTGCCGGCTATTTCGACGAGCCGGATCGCTGGGTCGGTATCGCGCACGTCCTCGAGCACATGTTCTTCAAGGGAACTGCGCGACGCGGGCCTGGGGACATCGCGCGGGAGACCCAGCTCGTCGGCGGGTACATCAACGCCGGGACCATCTACGACAAGACGGTCTACTACACCGTGCTGCCGTCGAGCGACGGCGGAACGGCGCGTGCGCTCGACGTTCAGGCGGACGCCCTCATGCACGCAGCCTTGGACCCCGGCGAACTGAGCCGCGAACTGGAAGTGATCATCCAAGAAGCCAACCGCAAGCTAGACTCGCCGAGTGCTGTGACGGGAGAGTCGCTGTACGAACTGTTGTTTCTCGTCCATCGCATGCGCCGGTGGCGGATTGGGAATGAGGCCGGCCTTCGCACGCTCACGGCGCGTGACGTGCGTGAGTACTACCAGAGTCGCTACACGCCGGATCGCGTCATCGTCGGCATCGTGGGCAACATCGATCCGGAGCACGTGCTCGGGATCGCCAACGCGACCTACATGAATTGGGTCCGGCCAACGTCGGTGGTGGAGCCGTCACCTGAGGAGCCGGACGAGGACGCGTCGGCGATTCGTGTCCTTCGTGGCGACGTCCAGCGTCCGCTGGCAAGCCTCGGGTGGCGTACGGTTGGGACGCTGCACCCCGACGCGCCGGCGCTGGACATTGCTGCCAGCGTGTTGGGAAGCGGTCGTGGCTCGCGGCTTTATCGTGCGCTCCGCGTTCCCGGTATCGCGGCGATGACGCATGCCAGCCACTACACGCCGACGGAGGTCGGCGTGTTTCAACTCGATCTGGAGGCTGAAGCCGACAAGCTCGATCAAGCGATCGAGGGAACGTGGGGGCAGGTGGCGTCGCTGGCACACGACGGTCCGAGTGATCAGGAGCTCGAGCGGGTGCGGGCACTGCTCGAGACGTCGTGGGCGCGCCGCAACGAATCCATGGAAGGCAGAGCCGCGACGCTGTGTGATGCGGAAGCGCTTGGGTCCTGCGAGCTGGCCGATGAGCTGTTCGCTCGAGCTATGGCCGTCACGCGGGATGATGTCCGGCGGGTCATGACGCACTATGGTCGGGATGCGCGCATGAGCGCGGTGGTCTACCTGCCGCGCGACGCGAACACCAAGTTCGAAGACGCGTGGCCTCCCAAACTCGCAGCTCGTCCCGCTTCACCGGCCGCCATCACGTTACCGGCTGACACTCCGGCCTCGGGAACGGAAGCATCGCCGAGCCGGAAAGAGGGTCCGGGCAAGGTCGTGCACTGGGCGTTTCCGAAGGCCGATTTGCTGGTCCGCCCGAAACCAGGCTCGGGCGTTGTGTCACTGCTTCTCCACTTTCCCGAGGTCCCCGCTGCGGAGTCGCAAGACAACGCGGGCATCTCGTGGCTGCTCGCCCGGAGCGTCATTCGCGGTGCCGGAAGTCTCGGGGGTGAGGAGCTGGCACAGGCGGCAGAGTTGGCGGGAGGCTCGATCGCCCCCAGTGTCGGGACGGAGAGCATCGGTTGGGGCATAACGGTTCGACCCGACGGTGTGAGTCGCGGGGCAGCGATCCTCAGGATGCTCGCGATGGAGCCGCACCTCGACGACGCCGACGTGGTGCGCGAGCGTGAGCTGCAGATGAGTGACGCACGGCGTGTGCGAGACGATATGCTGCGATATCCTCTGCAGCGAGTACTGCTCGAGGGGTTTCCCGCTCATTCGTATGGTCTCCCCAAGCTGGGAGATCCCGACGACGTGGCACGGTTGAAGGCAAGCGACGTTCGCGCATGGGCGACACGGGTGGTAAGCCGCCGGCCGGTGATCATCGTCGTGGGTGACGTCGACGCTGATGCGGCAGCTGCAGGAGTCGAGCTGCTTACGGACTGGACGCCGCCGGTCACCGATCTGTCCGCCAGCGTCACGCCACCGGTGTGGATGGCCGGGCGCGGAAGCGAATCTCGCGACAAGAAGCAGAGCGCGCTGGCGCTGGCGTTTCGGGCATGTCAGTTCGATTCGTCCGACCGGTTCGCCATTACGGTTGCTGGATCCGTGCTGAGCGGATTGGCAGGCCGGCTATTCGAGGAATTGCGGGAAAAGCGGGCGCTCGCCTACACGGTTGCGGCGCTACCGTGGCTTGCCCGACGTGCCGGCGTCATGCTCTGCTACATTGCGACGTCGCCGGACCGAGAAGACGAGGCACGGACGGCAATGCTCGAGGAGCTGGGCAGACTGTCCGCCGACGCACCTACGTCTGACGAGCTCGAACGCGCTCGCAACTATGCCGCAGGTTCCGTCGAAATCCGTCAACAAAGCGGCCGCGCCATCGCCGCCGAGATCCTGGAAGCCTGGGTCCATGGGAGCCTCAACGATCTCATAGACACACCGGCGCGGCTGCGCACAGTGAGTCGCGACGACGTCGTTCGAATTGCCGAAGGAGTCTTCCGCCCAGATGAGCGGGCAGAGTATGTGGTACGTGGAATGTCGAGCTGAACCGACGACGGAGCGCCTCGGTCGATCAGAACATCGACATGGCCAGGAAGGAACGGAGATTCTCGTTCGTGACCCGAAGGCGCTCCGACAGCAGGCGGACGACTCCCCACAGGACCTTGTACGCGAGGTCGCGGTCGAAGTCGAGCAGCATCTCGAAATCGTTGCGCGTGATGGTGACCAGCGTCGTATCGGTGTTGGCGATGGCGTCGGTCGAGCGCTCGGATCGGTCGAACACCGACATCTCGCCGAAGCACGCGCCCTTCTTCAGAACGGCAAGCGCCTCTTCGCCCGATCCGGGGACCTGGCGTGAGATACGGACTTCACCCTCAGCGATGATGAACAGTCGATTTCCGGGGTCGCCCTCATTGAAGACGGTCTGGCCGAACTTAAACTGCTGCTCTTTGCAGATCTCGACGATGCGTTGGAGCTCGTCGTCCTCGAGATCCTTGAAGATCGCGGCCTGTTTGACGAGGGCCTTGTCCACGCTGCCTCCTGTCACCCACTGGGGTCGGAGATTATGCAAGGTATAGGCCGCAGTGGAGGCCAGCAAGCAAGGCCGCTGTTCCGTGCACCGGATGTCCTCACCGCGCTTCGCTTGCCGCTCGCCGTGCTGTTTCTGTCGATGGAAGGGACGGGCCCGCGGTTTGTGATCCTGGTGATTGCGGCGGGTTCCGACTTCGTCGACGGAATTTGGGCGCGGCGTATCGGTGGGTCACGTGCCGGCGTCGTGTTGGATCCGGTCTGCGACAAGCTGTTTGTCCTTTCTGCATTCATCGTCGTGTGGCAGGCCCACGTGCTCACCATCCTGGAGTTGTTGGGTGTGCTCATGCGGGACATCGTGGCTGCCGTGGCGTTCCTCGGAACCTGGATCCGTCGTCGCCCTACGACTCTACCTGCACGAGCTGGCGGCAAGTGGGTTACCGTGGCGCAATTGCTCACGCTCCTGGCTTTCCTAGCCGAGTCGGACCTCGTGCGACCACTGGCTTGGGCAACCGCCGCGATGTCGGTCTATGCGATTGCCGATTACACCAGGGCGGCACGTACACGATGACCGACAAGCACGCAGTCGAGTGGAAGCGGGGTGTGCGTTGGCTGCTGGTGCTCCCGCTTGCGGTGAGCGCCGTGTCGCTGAGCGCACAGGAAACAGAGACAGGCAGGCGCACCACGACGGCACTGGGACTCTTCGGTTTTGGTGTTATGGGTGGCGTCGATTTGGAAGGTGATGGGCAAGTCGTCGCAGCGGTGGCACTCGACGCAGGACATCTGTTCACCGATCGGCTGCGCTTCCGCCCGTCAGCGGAGATCGGGTTCACCGGGGGCGACAATGCCTATCTTGCCAATGTCGAAGTGGTGTATCGGTTCATCGACGACGCCCGGCGGGTCGTGCCGTACATCGGGACGGGATTCGGGCTCCGTGGCCGTGACGAGTGCGGCAGTGATCCCGAGTGCCCCAACATCTGGATGCAATTCGTGCTCGGGTTCGAGATACGCCTGCGCGACGGGATCGGTTGGACCCTGGAATACCATCCGGCGGATTTGCTGCGACGGCAACGCTTCTTCATCGGACTCACTACACGAAGGGGGTGGTGACGTGCCGGAAACGCGTGCGGTGCGACTTGACTGGTCCGGTGAGCGCCTGCGGTTCGAAGGGGGCGGGACCGAGCCGGAGACACCGGTCGTGATCGTCGACGGAGACGGCGAAGCGGGACCGAGTCCGATGCTGACCTTACTGCTCGCGGCAGCCGGATGCTCGGCGGCGGACACAGTTGTCATTCTCACGAAGATGCGCGTCAAGCTTTGCGCACTCCGCATCGAGGTCATCGGCACGCGACGCGATGAGGAGCCGCGACGGTACACGAAGATGCAGTTGCGGTACCGAATGAGTGGCGAGGGACTGGACCGGTCGAAGGCGGAACGCGCGGTGGATCTCTCGCTCGAGAAGTACTGCTCGGTCGTGCACAGTCTCGCACCCGACATCGCTGTGGAGCGCAAGATTGAGTTGGCGTAGCGGCGTCCTGGGGTTGCTCTCTTTGTTTGTGCTCCCCGCTGCTGCGCATGCGCAGGCGGCGCGAGAATGGCAGGTCCAAGCGGTAGGGGCGTTCGCGTCAGCGCGTTTCTTGGGTGGCGGAATCGGCTTTGCACTGCGTGCGCAGGGTCGTGCACGCGTGGGAGTTTCGGTGAATGTCGGCGATCTAAGTCGCGAGCCGCTTGTTGAGGGAGGCACGCGCACTCATGAGCTCGCGGGCCGCGCAGAGATCTTTGCGTCCTACCACCTGAGCCCGTACAAGCGACGTGGTATTACGCCGTACGCCGGCGGCGGTGTGGCGGTAGCCGCGACGGCCGATGACGTGTTCGAGTACGTGCTCCTGATTATAGGGATCGAGACCACCCCAGCTGGCGGAAGCGGATGGTTCGCAGAAGTAGGGTTGGGTGGAGGGGTTCGCGCGTCTGCCGGCTTTCGGATTAGACGTCGATAGACTTCCCACTGCAATGATTGCGGGCAACAAAAAACCCCGCCGTTTGGGCAGGGCGTTATCGCCGTCCGAATGACCACGATGATCGGATCAGCTCGTTGCGCCGACCGTGGGATCGTGAGAGATGACCGGCTGGCAGTAGCGCTCGCCCAGGTGCCGTAGATCGGCGAGTTCGCGCTCGGACAGTGTGGGATATCGCTCGGCCATGTACTCCAGGGTGTCGTCGAACCATTCCTTCTGGTGCTCGAGCGAAGCCTGGATCACCCCGCAGTGCAGAATGTGGCTGTACAGCTCATCACGCGCCTTCTCGAGACTGGAAGGGTCCTGCGGTTTTGGCGTTTGCTTGCGCCCCATTCAACGGTACTCCATTCGAGTCCAGGTGGTCGTTACGGGACGAAACGTAAACACCTCGACTCTGACGCGCAAACGCGCCGATCCATGGGTACAGAACGTCGTTACTATACATTAACAGTATGTAAGGCCTGCTCCGGCCCGATGCTGGATGGTGGGGCGGGCCGCTTCCATTCGGAGCCGGTATGCAGGAGCCTACGTACGACGAAGACGCACGTCGGAAACGCCTGCTCGAGTTGCTGCGGGCGCTGAGCGGCCGGATTCGCGAGCTCGGCGATGACGAAGCGCTGCTCGCTGCAGGGCCCGAACTCCTGAAGCTCATGGGTGACGCGCGGAGTGAGCTGTTTCATTATGAGGTGCGATGCACCTACGATTCGCCGGAGATCGCCGAGAGCCGTCGGATCGTTGAACAGGCCCAACAACGACTGGAATCTCTCGATCTCGGGGAAACCGATCCCGATCTCGAGAGCGAGGAGGGTGACGAGCCATGGCGCAGCCGATGAACCTCAAACCGTTCTACCTCGGCTTTGCAGCGCTGGCCGTCGTCGGCGCTGCCGCGATCTGGTGGGCCCGAGGTGGCGGCACGACGCCGGTCGAGGTGGATCCGGTGCCGGTCAACGCGTCGAGTTTCGCGGGCTATGTGTTGGGAAGCGATTCGGCGGCTGTCGAAATCATCGAGTACGCTGACTTTGGCTGCGGTGCCTGTGCGCAGTTTGCCGTGCTGGCAGGCGCCGATATCAAGTCCCGCCTGGTGGAAGCGGGCCGTGTTCGGATCCGATTCCGCGATTTTGCGATTCCCAGCCATCCGAGCTCCCCTGACGCGCATCTCGCAGCGGCATGTGCAGGTGAGCAAGGCCAGTTCTTCGCCATGCACGATCAGCTCTTTTTCGGTCAGAGAGACTGGACGCGGCAGCGCCGTCCCGATCGGCAGTTCCGTGACTATGCGGAGGCCATCCGTCTCGACATGAGCCGCTACGACGACTGTGTACGTGACCGCCGGCACATGGGCCGCATCGACGCGGCAAAGCAAGAGGGTCTCGCAGTCGGCGTGTCGTCGACGCCCAGCTTCGTCATTGGGGGCCTCTTGGTGGTGGGCGCGCTCCCGTACGACAGTGTGGTGGCGTTGGTTGAACGCGCCGAGGGTGCAGCGACCCGGTGAAACATCGGATGGCGATAGCCGTCATCTCGCTGATCGGCTTCTTCGTCTCCCTTTACCTCTGGCTCTGGAAGGTCGGAGCCCTGGGCTCGATCGCGTGCGGCGACGGGGGATGTGAGACCGTCCAGCTCAGCGAATATGCAGAGTTCGCTGGAATTCCCGTCGCGTTCTTCGGGATGGTGGGCTATCTGACGCTGATCGTCGTCAGCTTTGTCGGACTGCAGCCCAACTGGGTCGAGCGACGCGAGCCGACGATCGCACTGACCGTTATTGCTGCGGTTGGCGTGGCGTTCAGCGGGTATCTCACCTACCTCGAAGCGGCCGTGATCCACGCGTGGTGCCGGTGGTGCGTGGTGTCCGCGGTATTGATCACGGCCGTGCTGGTGCTGGCGCTCGTGGGACTCGCGAGGATGCGCCGGAGTGCCGGCGTTCCGGCGTCAGGCTCCTAGCTCTCGTTTTCCTCGTACTTGGATTTGAGTGCCGCGACCACACCGGGATCGGCAAGTGTGGTGACGTCGCCGAGCGCGTGGCCGGTTGCGATGTCCCGCAACAACCGCCGCATGATCTTCCCGCTTCGCGTCTTGGGAAGCTCTGCGGTAAAGATGATGTCCTCGGGCCGCGCAATCGGCCCGATTTCCTGCACCACGTGGTCCTTGAGGTCGTCGATCAGACTCGGGCTCGGTTCGTTCCCACCACGGAGAATCACGAACGCGACGATCACCTGACCTTTGATATCGTGCGGCTTCCCAACGACCGCGGCTTCCGCGACCGCGAGGTTGGAGACCAATGCACTCTCTACTTCCATGGTTCCGAGACGGTGGCCTGCAACGTTCAGCACGTCGTCGACTCGACCGAGAATCCAGAAGTACCCGTCCTCGTCGCGCTTGGCACCGTCGCCGGTGAAGTACACTCCGGGAAACCGCGTCCAATATTGCTCGCGATAGCGCTTGTCATCGCCATAGATGGTCCGGAGCATGCCCGGCCACGGGCTCTTGATGACCAGATACCCACCTCCGACCTTCACCGGCTCGCCGGCGGCGTCCACCAACTCGGCATCGACTCCGGGGAGCGGAACGGTGGCGGAGCCGGGTTTCGCGGTCGTGACACCGGGGAGTGGCGTGATCATGATCCCACCGGTCTCGGTTTGCCACCACGTATCGACGATCGGACATCGTTTCCCACCGATGTGCCGGTGATACCAGATCCACGCTTCCGGGTTGATGGGCTCGCCGACCGTGCCCAGCAGCCTGAGCGACGAGAGATCGCGCCCGTCGGGATGTGATGGACCCCATTTCATGAAAGCACGAATTGCGGTGGGGGCCGTGTAGAACACTGTCACCCCGTAGCGCTCGACGATGTCCCATGCGCGATCCCGCTCCGGCCAGTCCGGCGCACCCTCGTACATCACGACCGTCGCGCCCAGTGCCAGCGGACCGTAGACGACGTAGGTGTGTCCGGTGACCCACCCGATGTCGGCCATGCACCAGTACACGTCTTCCGGCTTGAGATCGAACACCAGCCGCGTCGTCGTGATCGCCTGCGTCATGTAGCCACCGGTCGTGTGCACGATGCCTTTTGGCTTTCCCGTCGTGCCCGACGTGTACAGGATGAACAGCATGTGTTCGGCATCGAGCACGGCGGGCTTGCACCACGGGGCCACATCGTCCATCAGCCGGTGGTACCAGTGATCCCGCCCTTCCTCCATCCGGATCTGGGTGCTGGCGGCTTCCTCGCGGCGTACGACGACTACGTGTTCGATCGACGGTGTGTCTTCCAGTGCCTCGTCTGCGGCACGCTTGAGCAGGACCTGCTGTCCGCGACGGTAGGCGATGTCGGCCGTGATGAGAACCTTGCACTTGGCGTCGTTGATACGGTCCCGCAGGGCGTTTGCGGAGAACCCGCCGAACACGACGGAATGGGGAGCGCCGATGCGCGCGCACGCCAGCATCGCGGTGGCCGCTTCGGGGATCATCGGGAGGTAGATGGCAACCCGGTCGCCGCGCTTTACGCCGAGCGCCTTGAGCGCGTTCGCAAGCTTGTTGACGTCGCGGTAGAGCTCCCAGTAGGTGATGGTCCGTCGGTCGCCCGGTTCTCCTTCCCAAAGGATTGCGACCTTGTTCTTGGTTGCCGTCGCAATGTGGCGGTCGAGGCAGTTGACCGAGGCGTTCAGCTTTCCGCCGACAAACCATTTGGCGTGGGGCGGCTTCCAGTCGAGCACCTTGGTCCAGCGCTTGAACCAGTCGAGGTGGCGGGCCTGGCTGGCCCAGAAGCGGAGCCGCCCGCTCTTGGCGTTCTTGTAGATCGTGGCGCTCTTCACGTGTGCAGCGCGCTTGAAGTCCGCCGGCGGATCGAAGGTGCGCCGCTCGTCGAGCAGCGTGTGCAGTTTCTCCGACATGTCGCTGTTTCCTGGATGGGAGGAAAAGGCCTCAGGGGTTCAGTTATATTGCAGCGCTTCGTGCCGCTGTCCAGACCGGGACGCAACATCTGAACCTTCACTGAGCGACGACTCGAATTCTTCGTGTCCCATAAGCCAACATCGCCGTCTATCCGCGCTCAGGAAGTCTCGCGCCGGTTCGGGCACCGCTGGGTCGTGCGCATGGTGTCGCTCGACGTGGCCCCGGGCGAAGCGGTGCTTCTGATTGGCGGGAACGGTGCAGGGAAGACGACGCTCCTTCGGGTCATGGCAGGCTTGCTCAAGCCGTCCAAGGGCACGATCGAGCTCACCGGTGCCGTGGGCATGGTAGCACACCACACCATGATGTACGATGCACTCACCGCGCGGGAGAACCTGGCGTTCTTTGCGCGGCTGCACGGTTTGCCGCGCGACAAGCGGTTGGACGACCTGCTGGAACTGTTGGGACTCTCGCACGTGGCCCACGAGCGGATCGGCACGTTCAGCCGGGGCATGCTGCAGCGGCTCGCCATTGCCCGCTCACTCCTCCACGAACCAGACGTTCTGTTGCTCGACGAGCCACTGAGCGGCCTCGATGATGCGGCATCCCAGGTCGTGCTGAACGTGATCGAGGAGCTCAAGGCGCGGGGTGCTTCCCTCGTCATTGCCACACACCAGTTGGTCGAGCTCGTGGGTGTGGCCGAGAGGGTCGGCATCATGGTGCAAGGAAAACTCGTGGCACTCGAGCCGCTCGAGGGTCGTGACGCCGCGGCCGTGGTTGCACGCTACCGGGAGTTGGTGGCCCATGCCGCATAGCTCCACCGCGGCGGTCGCCTTTGCGGTCGCCGCAAAGGATTTGAAGGTGGAGCTTCGCACAAAGACCGCGTTCGTCTCGTCCATCGTGTTCGCAGTATTGGTTCTTGCGGTACTCTACTTCGCGCGTGACAAGACGACCGTCGGCGATTTCGACCTGGCCCCCGGAGCCCTTTGGGTCACATTCACGTTTGCCGGTATGCTGGGTTTGAACCGGGCATTCCTGCTCGAACGGGAGAACCGCGCCCTCGACGGCCTCAGGCTCACGCCGGCCTCGGCAACGGGTGTTTTTCTCGGCAAGGTGATGGGGAACCTGGTGTTCCTCGGTGTGGTCGAGCTGGTCTCGCTGCCACTCTTCATTCTGTTCTACGACGTCCCGATCTGGCGTCAGCTCCCGATCCTCATGGCCGTCATCGCCATGGCAACGGTGGGCTTCGTGGCGGTGGGTACGCTCCTGAGTGCCATGGTGGTGCGGACGCGGTACTCCGAGGTGATGTTGCCAGTGCTGCTGCTCCCGTTCTTGGTGCCGCCGATCGTGAGCGCGGTGCAGCTCACGTGGCGCATCCTGGCACTCAGGCCCTTGAGTGAGCTCACCGGGTGGCTTAGTTTGCTCGGCTCGTTTGACATCATCTTCTTCACGCTTTCTCTCATGCTCTTCGAGGCGATTCTGGACGAATGACACGACGCGAACGCGCTCTCACGACTGCTCACCGCGGGACGATCGTCATGGGCCTCGCCCTGCTCGGGCTCGTGGGTGTGTACATCCGGGCCCTCATGTTCACGCCGGTGGAGCGTACCCAGGGGCTGGCTCAGAAGATCTTCTACATCCATGCACCGATGGCATGGGCCGCACTGCTCGCCTTTGGCATCACCGGTCTCTTGAGTCTCCTCTATCTGATGCTGCGCGACCGCAAGCTGGACCTCATCGCGGCCGCGTCTGCCGAAGTCGGTGTTGCGTTTGCGGTGGTCATGCTCACGACAGGCCCTCTGTGGGGGAAACCGGTGTGGGGCACGTGGTGGACGTGGGACGCCCGCCTCACATCGACGCTGTTCACGTTTCTCCTGTTCGTGGGATATCTGGTGCTCCGTGGAGCGCTGACCGATTTCGAGGTGCGAGCGCGCTTCTCTGCGGTGCTGGGAGTGATGGCACTCGTCCTGGTGCCGTTCATCCACGTCACGGTCTATTGGTTCCGTACGCTCCACCCAGATCCGGTGGTCATGAAGCCCGA
>JBDHAN010000074.1:0-11048 GCA_039588055.1 Gemmatimonadota bacterium
CAACCTGATCTGCGGTGTCCACTCGTGGGATTTCCGCTTCGATACCGGCATCAGCGAGTACAACCCATCGGAGCGCCTGTACAAGTTTTCAGCGTGGATCGAAGACGGTGGAGTATTCGTCGACGCAGATGAAATCACCGAGTGGGAACACGACAACCCACAACCCTTCGACCGCGACGCATATCAGGGCACCTACCAGGATGCGCACGGCACACCGCAGGAGCCGCACGTCACCACCATCCGCGAGCTCGCGAGCCACGGGCTCGACAAGACCGGCGCGCACGGTCCCGTAGCCGCGATGGGCGTGCCGCGGCAGCAGCTCCCGTCGTGGGATGATCTACAATTCGTCACGGCGCAGCTCCATAGGTTTCCCCTGCTCGACGAAGTCGCAGTCGGCACGGACCTCGTTATCGGCCCCAACGCAAAGAAGCCCCTGTGGCTCGAGATTCCGCTTTTCGTGTCCGATATGAGCTTCGGTGCGCTCTCAGAAGAGGCGAAGGTGGCGCTGGCCAAGGGTGCGGAGCTCGCCGGCACCGGAATCGCATCGGGTGAAGGCGGCATGCTGCCCGAGGAACAGGCAGCGAACAGCCGGTACTTCTACGAGTTGGCGTCGGGGCGCTTCGGCTTTTCCTGGGACAAGCTCGACAACGTCCAGGCGTTTCACTTCAAGGGTGGTCAGGGCGCCAAGACGGGTACGGGCGGACACCTCCCTGGTGAGAAGGTGCGGGGCAAGATCGCGCAGGTACGGGGGCTCAAAGAGGGCGAGCCAGCGGTATCACCCGCGCGGTTCCCAGACTGGGAGTCTCTGGACGACTTTCGGGACTTCGCAGCCCAAGTGCGAGAACGCACAGGGGGCATTCCGATCGGGTTCAAGCTATCGGCGCAGCACATCGAAAAAGACATCGACGCGGCACTCGAGATCGGTGTGGACTACATCATTCTCGACGGTCGCGGCGGCGGGACGGGTGCCGCTCCGCTCATCTTCCGCGATCACATCTCGGTGCCCACCATGCCGGCGATCGCGCGCGCGCGGCTGCACCTCGATCAGTCCGGTCACTCGGACATAACGTTGATCGCCACCGGCGGACTTCGCACTGCCGCAGACTTCGCCAAGGCCATGGCGCTTGGTGCGGATGGGGTTGCACTCAGCAATGCCGCGATCCAAGCCATCGGCTGCATTGCCATGCGCGCGTGTCACACGAACAACTGTCCTGTCGGCATTGCCACCCAGAAGCCACACCTGCGCGCGCGACTTCCGGTAGAAGAAGCCGCTCAACGGCTCGACCGATTCCTCCGCGCGTCCGTGCATCTCATGCAGACCTTGGCCCGCGCCTGCGGGCACACGAGACTGGATGAGTTGAGCGCCGATGATCTGACGACGTGGAAGAAAGAGATTGCGTGGCTTACGGGGGTCAAGTTTGGGGGGATAAGCAACGGTGGCTGACGACTGAGACGACGAAGACGACTGAAACGACGAGATGCGGTAGTCGTCCATGTCGTCGTTGTCGTCTTAGTCGTCGCCTTTCTTTCTCAGCATCTCCCGCATCACGACCACCAACAACGCCAGCAGAACCACCGGCACGATCAGCGCTGCCCACTGCCCGGTTCGCACGTGCGTTGAGATCGCACTCAGCATCAAGACCAGCAGTAGTCCCGCACCGTAGCCACGGGTTCGCGGGAAGACCAACAGCGTTGCGCCGATGACTTCGACACCTCCGACGACGTAGATAAACCACCAGCCCGGAAGTCCCCACGTGGCGAACCGCTCGACCTGAAAGTCGAGACCGGCGAGCTTGGTCGCGCCCGCGACGAGGAACACGACGCTCAGAACGAGCGACAAGAACTGTGCGGGAGTGCGGTCTCGCTGGGTGTCCATGAGCACACAAACTGCGCGCTGGAGCCCCAAAGTGCCAGTCACCAGTAAGATCTGGGTTGTCTTTCCCACAGGGATTCCCTATCGTGCCCGTTCCACATGGGCCGGGTGACCGGCGCGCGAGGATTGCCGGTGAATCGAGACGCAGGACGACCACACGCGAGCACGACCGCCGTCTGGACGATCGGCGGCATCATCGTCATCGGGTGGGCGCTCTTCATTCACGGATCGTACTGGCGGCTCGCACTCAGCTCGTTCGGCGCGTTTGTCCTTGCCTACTCGCCCGTCGGAATCCTGGTATCGGCTGGCATGCTGTGGCTCACGCGATCGCGATGGCTCCCGTCGCTCACACGCGCGCTCGAGCGCCACACCGACCGGCTCGATGCGCTGCCCGTCTCCTCGTTGGGTCTGTGGATCGCCGTTGCAGCCGGACTCGGACTGTACGCCGAGTTGATGCTGATCCGGGTTCACGCGTCGTACTTCCAGCTATTTGCGTACTTCAAGAACGTCAGCTTGTTGTCGTGCTTTCTGGGGTTGGGCCTGGGATACACGTTAGGACCCAAACGTCCCGTCGCGACGCCATTGGTACTACCGCTCTTGGCGCTGCAAATCGCCGCAATGTATGTGCTGCGGTATCAGACACCCGCGGAAGCGCTGCAAAACCCGGTGTCGGAGCAGTTGGCCTTCGGGATCGAGCAGGCGAACGAGTTGCGTCACATCGTGAGTGTCTACGGGTTTCTCGCCGCCGTGTTCGCATTCAACGCCCTGTGCTTCGTGCCGCTGGGGCATCTCGTCTCTAGACTCATGGGCCGCATCGAGAAGCTCCGCTCGTACAGTTGGAATCTGCTGGGCAGCCTCGCCGGTATCGCGCTGTTCTATCTCCTGAGCTATCTGTGGACGCCGCCCGTCGTGTGGATCGCACTGCTGGGGGTGGCACTGCTACCGTTCCTGCTGCGGCCGGCGTCGAGTCTCGTTCCCGCTGGTGTAGCCGTACTCGTCGCGGTGGGAATCTTGAGCATTTCGTTTCGGCAGACCGAGACCGATCTGTTCTCACCGTATCAGATCCTGACGCTCAACCAGGAGCCGGGTGCGCCGCCCGAGATTCGGGTGAACAATGTTTACTACCAGCGCGTGTTGGACCTCGACCGCGATTCGGCGACGGCTGACGACTCAACAGCGTATTGGGTGAATCACTACGATTTGCCCTACGGCTTCGCGGAGCGTGGGGCCAAGGTGTTGATCGTCGGGGCGGGTACCGGCAACGATGTGGCCGCGGCGGTGCGAAACGGTGCCGGCCCGATCGACGCTGTCGAAATCGATCCTGCGATCTTGGAGTTCGGGAAGGAGCTCCACCCGGCGGCACCGTACCAGGCGCCGAACGTCACGCCGGTCGTCGCCGACGCGCGCGCGTTCATCCGGCGGACCGACGACCGCTACGATCTCATCGTATACGGGCTGCTGGATTCGCACACGTTGTTGTCGGGGCTCTCGGGTGTGCGGCTGGACAGCTACGTCTACACGGTCGAGGCGTTCCGTGAGGCCCGGGAACGACTCAACGACGACGGGCTCATCGTGCTGACCTTCAGCGTGATCGGTCCGGAGCTGGGGCGAAAGCTCTATCTCATGTTGGAGCAGGCGTTCGACGGCGAGGAGCCGCTGGTCCTGAGCACGGAATACGACCGCGGCTACACGTTCTTGATCGGTGAGCAGATGCAGCAGCGCGGACTCACCGCACCCGCGGGCCTCACCGATGTCACGGCTGATTTCGCCTCAGCGGAACTCGCCGCCGACATCTCGACCGACGATTGGCCCTTCTTCTATATGCCGGTGCGAACGTATCCCGCGTCATACATCGCGATGATCGTCGTACTCCTCTTGATCTCGCTTGTGTTCGTGAGGCACCTGGCACCAGGAGGAACCGGCTCGTGGTCCGCACCCTGCTTCTTCCTGGGTGCCGGGTTCATGCTGATCGAGACCAAAGGCATCACCGAGCTGGCATTGGTCTATGGCAGCACGTGGGTCGTCGTCGGTGCGGTGATCGCGGCCATTCTGGTGATGGCGTTCTTCGCGAACCTCGTGGTGATTCGGTGGGGCGCGCCGCGCCCTGCAGTCACGTATGGCCTCCTGATCGGATCGCTCGTCTTCGGCGTGGTCGTGAGCCGCTCTGCGGTGGCAGGTTTGGCTCCGGGACTGAGCCAACTGGTCCTCACCGCCCTTCTCACCCTGCCCCTCTTCTTTTCGGGCTTTGCCTTCTCGACCGAGCTCAAGCGCTCGGCGTCGGTGGCGGTGGCGCTGTCCTCCAACCTGCTGGGCGCCATGCTCGGCGGTTTTCTCGAGTACAACTCGATGTACTTCGGATTCCGCTCGCTCTACGTGCTGGCGATCGCGATGTATCTGCTGGCGTTTGTCGGATCACGCAGGACACCGGCTGCAGCACCCGCATAGCGAGAAAGGGCGGCGTATGAGCCCATTCGTCGATTACGAGAAAGCGGTACTGCAAGCTCTGCTCGGTCCGCACATGAGTCCGACGCAGATCCACAACCTTGTGGATTCAGCGAGCATGGTGTCCTGCGAACACACGGAAGTCGGCTATTTCTTGACCGTACAGCACCCGGCACTCCCGTCCGCCAGACTTGTGTGCAGCGAGCCGTCAGCGATCGGACTTTTCGAAGACGTCAATTGCGGGTTTGTCATCTTCATCGAGAACGGTCAGCTGACGCTCGAGTGTCATTCATGGGGCGATGCTGCGATTCCGGAAGACATCCGCGATCGTCAAATGGGAACCGACGCCTCTCGGTGACCCGGCCAGTAGTCGTGGGGTATGATGTGCAGAGAACTAGGAGGATCGTATGCGACGTGCTGTGTTCGCAGGCCTTCTACTCATCGTTGCCTGCACCTCGACGACCGCCCCCAACGTGGGCGAAGAGTTTCAGCTGTTGGTCGGCCAACAGGTGTCTATTCCAGCGGAGAACCTCTGGCTCAGGTTTCTCGGCGTCGACTCTGATTCCCGCTGTCCCAGCGACGTGACGTGCGTGTGGGAGGGTGACGGCGCTGTGTTGATCGAGGTGGCGCCATTGGTCGGCGACGCCAAGACCGATACGCTGCACACGACACTCGAACCCAAAGCCATCGAGCTTGGGCTCTTGGAGCTGGCACTCATCCGGCTCGATCCCTACCCGTCGACACAAGCACCGATCGAGCCAGACCAGTATGTCGTCACGTTGACTGTGCGGGAGACAGGTTCGTGATGGCGTCGCGTGCACTACGGGTTCGTCGGCCGCCGCTGGTCAACCTCGGCGCGGTCGTGGCAGCCACGCTCGTGCTCGGCTCGTGCGGGATTGTCGACGCCGATCCCGACATTGCCGTGGAAATCCGCGAGCGGACCACCACGCCGGGCGACTCGGTCTCGTGGCTCGAGATTCGTTACGCCGTGACCAACACCACCGACGATCGCGGCGAGCTCGGCTACTGCTGCCTGTGGGCAGCGCTGCGGCCGGTGGGACAGGAAGACAGTGTCGATCTGGAGGTGGAGTGCAACGTGCTCCGCCTTTGCGTGTCAGGGCCGCTCATTTCCGGTGGCGAGACACTGTTTCGAGACTTTACCACCGAGCTGCCGGTGACCGGAGAATATCGACTGGGCATCGTCTACCGTTTGCCGCTTCAGAACGACCCGCGGATCGCGTGGTCGCAGGCGTTCACGATACGCTGACTCGCTGCGTCCGTTGGGGATCATGCCCGCCCACGCATAGCTTCGCACTCATTGGCACATAATCGGTCCAAGCATGACGGACCGAATCGCCGATACTCTGAGTCGTGGCCGAGCGGCTCTTGACCCAACTCCGTCGCGCGATCCGGGCCCGACATTACAGTCCCCGCACCGAGCAAGCGTACGTGCGGTGGGTGAAGCGCTTTGTGCGAGCGCATCGCGGCCAGCATCCCACCGAACTCGGCGGGGAGGACGTCGGCCGATTCCTTTCCACGCTTGCCGAACACGACCGGGTGAGTGCCGCCACGCAGAACCAGGCAGCGAGTGCACTGCTCTTCCTGTACCGTGCGGTTCTCGGTCGTGATGTGAAGCGATGGAAGCACGTCGTGCGCGGTCGGACGTTTTGACGCTATGACGCTAAAACGTTATATTGGGAGCATGTCCAAGCTCAAGCGTGCAACGGTGTATTTCGACCAGGCGCTGCACCGGGCGCTCCGGCTCAAGGCGGCGCAGACCGATCGGAGTTTGTCGGACCTGGTCAATGCCGCGGTGCGCCGGAGTCTCGCGGAGGATGCTGAGGATCTGGTGGCCTTCGAAGAGCGGGCCGGTGAGCGGGCGCTCGATTTCGAGGCAGTGCTCGAGGATCTGAAGCGCCGTGGCAAGCTATAGGGTTCAGATCAAGCGATCGGCGGTCAAGGAGCTCGAGGCACTTCCGCTCAAGGATCGG
Source organism: Gemmatimonadota bacterium (assembly GCA_039588055.1). Classification (GTDB taxonomy): domain Bacteria; phylum Gemmatimonadota; class Gemmatimonadetes; order Gemmatimonadales; family GWC2-71-9; genus JAOTVV01. The sequence goes on from JBDHAN010000074.1 coordinate 6,307, forward strand.
CGTCGCGTGTCCCGCCGCATTCGAGGCCTCGCTGTCGAGCCGAGGCCGACGCAGTGCGAGAAGCTCTCGGGACGGGAGAGATACCGGCTGCGTCAGGGTTCTTACCGCTTTGTGTATGGGGTCGAGGACACGGATGCAATTGTGACGGTCGTCAAGATCGGCCACCGCCGCGACGTCTACCGGTAGCCCCCGCCAGCATCGACGGATTACGCGGCATTCCTCCAACAAGCAGCTGGTCGGCAGCATATCGCAGGCGTAGGATTCAGATATGCAGCTTGTGTTGCAGGCTCACGCTAGATCGAAACCGCAGTCGACTATTAGTTGGACGGCACTCGGTGCCAGTCCGTTTCGGGAGGATGATTGGCGCCTCACGAGATTGCAGCACCGTTACGGGACAGGAGACGTATGTGAAGCACTTGTTGATCTGTGACGACACCAGGCCGGAGGCGGTCGTTGATCTCTGCCGCGAGGGTGGTTTCGGAATCGAAGTGCAGGCGTTCTACCGCCCCGCAGCACTGACGGATGCCACGCTTGTCACGAAGACCGCAGACCTGATTGGCGACCTTCCAGTTGTCTCGATGCACGGGCCCTTCGGTGATCTCAATACCGGGTCGTTCGATCCACTCGTCAGGGAGACAGCGAGGCAGAGGATTCAACAAGGGTACGACATTGCGTCGCCGCTCGGTGCCAAGCACATCGTCTATCACCACGGTCGAGTGCCTCGGACCAATCCTGAGGGATCTTGGATCAGGAACTCAGTAGGCTTTTGGGACGCCTTCATGGCTCAAGTCCCGCACGACGTGCATGTCTATCTCGAAAATATGTTGGAGGAAGGACCGAGCGTTCTTCGTGGCATCTTGGAGCCACTTGACTGCCCCAACCTCAGCGCCAATCTCGATATTGGGCACGCGCACTGCAACTCACAAACACCGGTGGTGCAGTGGATAACATCATTGCGCGACCGGATCGGATACGTTCATCTGCACGACAACAATGGGGAGCACGACGAGCACCTGGGGTTGGGTGAGGGCAACATCCCGCTCGATGAGGTCTGCGGAGCGCTGCAGGAATACGCTCCCCACGCAATGTGGGCGATTGAAGCTGAGGGAAATGGGGTGCAGCAGTCGATCGAGTGGCTCGACGTCCATGGTTTCATGCGATGAAGTGCCGTCTAACAAGCGCATGGACCAGGCGAGCGCGTACGCTTCAGAGGAAGCAGCATGACTGTGCCCTTGGCATCGATACGAGTACGTTCACCGAACGGTGTGGCACGCGAGCGAGGCGCTCGCAGGTCATACGCTGACCGTTAGACCGCATATGCGGTCAGTGTCACGCCACAACTACGCCGCGTTCGTCTTTTGCCTGTTGGCTGGCGGCTGTGGCACGGATCAAGTTCGTGGCGCTGCGTCGGTAGCTTCGGGTGACACAGTGTTCGCGACTCTACTCTTGGACATTGCCGATACCGGTAGGACGGGCGACGTCCAGCTAGAGTACCCGGTGGGAGCCACACGGCTCGCGCACGGGGGATATGTCGTTGCAGATGGCCTCGCGCCGGCGGTGCGTTACTTCGACAAGCACGGGCGATTGCAGAATTCGGTTGGCCGGTCTGGCAAAGGTCCCGGTGAGTTCAGGATGCTCTCGTGGCTCGGCCAGTGTGGGGCCCGCTCCGTGGCGGTCTGGGATTTCGTGCTAACTCGACTAACGTTTGTGGATGCATCGGGTAGGATCAGTGAGCAGATACCGCTGAGCCGAACAGGTGACGTCGCCAGGCCGCCAGGCAGATTGGCGTGTTCGAAAGCTGGCGCGCTTGCGCTACTCGTGCGGCCCAACTTAGAGAGCGGTTCCGAGCAGGCCGACTTCAGTACCCTGACCGCACCGTTGTTCGTGCTATCTCCGCACGGCGAACCGACGCGAGTCCTGGACTCTGCTCCAGTGATTCAGTGGGCACGCGAGGCGGGCCAGTTCCGGCCCTTGTCCCCCACGACCTTCTTCGCGTTCTCGGACTCCCTGCTCTATGTCGGACAGAGCGACACGACCGTTGTGCACGTCTTTGATTTGGCTGGCACCCTGCGCGCGACGATCTCCCTTCCTCTTTCACGCCGCGTTCCCAACGAGCGTCACGCCGCGCGTGCGGCGGCCGCGCAAGTGAAGTGGATCGGCAATGTTGACGTCCGCCGCCGTATCGAGGCACGGCTACGTGCCGTTCCGCGACCGGCTCACCTTCCCTACTACAGCGCCCTGTTCGTCGATGCCATCGACCGACTGTGGCTGGTGCTGTCGTTCCCTGGCGATACCGTGGCGGTGCTGCGCGCTCATACACCTGACGGAAACATCGTTCGCAACGTTGTGGTACCGGGGGAACTGGAGGTATTCCAAGTGGGCCAAGACTACGTGATCGGGTCCCAGGAGGATCCAATGACAGGGGCTCCGCACATACTCGTGTACAGCTTCACAGTGGGAGACTAGCAGAATGCGGTCTAACACGCGCATGGACCTGGCGAGCGCGTACGTTTTGAAGGAACTTGAATGGTGATGCGTCTCGCGCTGATCCGAGTACGTTCACTGAGCGGCGTGGCCCGCGAGCGAGGCGCTCGCAGGTCATGCGCGGGCCGTTAGGTGGCCAACGGCCGGTCACGGTCTGAATCAACAGCAACCAGGAAACCTGATGCAAAAGCAGCTAGCACTAATCGCCGACTCCGCTAACATCTCGAGAGAGAACAAGCTCAACATTCTCGGCGAGTTCGATACTCTCTGGGCGCGGGAGGTTCCCATCGCCTGGCCTGTCATGTGGTTTGTCGCGAAGCTCAAGGTAGAGGGCGCCGACGTTGGAACGCGCCAGCTGCTATTACGGATCGTCGACGAGGACGGCAACACGGTAGTCCCCCCGTTGACCGGCATCCTTGAGATCCCGGCGCCAGGGGAAGATTTTTCCGGGTACTTCCCCTCGATCCCGATCGTTCTGGGCGTGCAGAATGCCCGGTTTCCGGACTTTGGCGCGTACAGCTTCGAGCTGAGGGTGGACGACGCCATTCTGGCAGAGGTTCCTCTGTATGTCAAGAAACGACAAGAGGTTAGCGAGTCGGAGGCGTAGTTGGCGCTCTCAAGGCGAGATTGCGAGGAGCTCAAACGAGCGCTAAAGTCTAAGGCCACAAACTACCGATACTCAGACGTAGCTAGATGGCTTGATCGCGCTGGCTTTCATCTTGCTGGTGGTAAGGGTGATCACGAAGTCTGGAAACATGATGAAACCGGCCGACGTGTCTCAATCGTGAAGAAGCCAGGGAACTTATTGCCCGCTTACGTGAAGGAAGCAGCGAAGAGGATACTGGAGGTAGGCCAATGTCCGGAATGACCGCCACCGAATACCTTATGCTGCCTTGGTCAATCCGAGGGCCACTCCAAGTTACTGACGAACATGGCAACCGCCACTTCGAGATGCGAGTTGGCGAGCTGCCCGACTTCTTCGTCGCAGGCGAATCGGAGAACGAAGTCCTTTACGAGTTCAAGAAGGCGTTGTTGGCCTTCCTGGAATCGTACGTCTCGGAAGGTGAAGAGCCGCCGCATCCCGAAGGCGATCCGGTGGTCTATGTTTCTCTTCCCCGCCGGGAGTCACCATCTGCTTTCAGAATGCCGGCCGGTTCCCAATCCGGAAACCGCTTTGCCGCGGCCGACCTGGTACCGGCTTAGCGTCCACACCCTCGTTCGTCAGAGGAAGTGCAGCGGCCGCCATGCAGGCGGCCGTTCTGCTGCATACTGTCTCGACCAGTACCTACGTCGCGTTGGCCGCCTAACACGCGTTAGGAGCTGACCGGCGCGGCCGATGGCGTTCATATGAGCGCTGTGATAGATACGAGCACCTGACCGGTGGTAGACTCGCCTGGTGAGCGGTCGCCGGCAGCTCAAACGCAGGACCGCTAGGCCGCCCGACGAACAGGAGCTACAAAGGAGGCCCTCATGTCCAACACCGAGATCGTAAGATCGTACCTGCAACAGTTCTTCTCGGGCAGAGTGCGGCACTCACAGGTCCGTGAACTGCTCACTGACGACTTTACGTTCCGTGACCCGCTGATGTCGGCAGACAGTGCCGACGACTACGTCGATCAGCTGAAGCAACTCGGCGATGAATTAGAGCTCCATGCCAAGACGAGATCGATCGTCGGACAAGGAGACGTCGTTGCCGCCTTGGTCGAATTTCAGGGACCGGCAGGTCCGATGACCTATTCCATGTGGTTTACTGTGCAGGATGGGAAGTTCGTCAGGATCGAGTCGATCTATGACCCTCGACCGTTCCTGGGGCAGGCCGGTTGAACGTCGACCTAGAGCCAACACGTGGAGCGCCGGGCTGCTCGGTAGAGATTCTCGCAGATCTCTGCCTTCGACCCATACCTCACATCACTCATGAGAATTGGGTGATAGAACCTGGTATTGAAAGGTACTCTGAACCGGAGGGCGCTCGGACGCCTGGCTAACATCGCGTCAAGGGTGAAGAGCGGCTAGATGGAATTACCACCTCCTATTCTCCTTATCAGAACCAAGCTCACTACTACTAATATCCAAAAGACTAAAGTCGTCAGATAGAGTAAGCCCTCTAGTGAACCTTCAAGATCGTTATGACCTTTGAGCCTAAGCCATTCGTAAGCGACATAGAATACGAACAGCAGTGTTGCGGAAATTCCCGTCAGCAACACAATCCCCTTGGTCATTCCAGTTGCCTCTGACTTGACAGTCGCACCTATCAAACC
>JBDHAN010000075.1:0-25672 GCA_039588055.1 Gemmatimonadota bacterium
AAACGCCGAGACGGTGATGTGGGTGCAAGGCGTCGCGGTGGAAGAACGTCGGCAACGCGTGATGGATCTCCTCGCTGCCGTCGGACTGGAGGGCCTCGAGAATCGGAAGCCGTCGGAGCTCTCGGGCGGGCAGCAACAACGGGTGGCGATCGCGCGAGCCATTGCGGCCAAGCCCGCCATCGTTCTGGCGGACGAGCCTACGGCCAATGTCGATTCCGAGACGGCGGACACCCTCATTGGGATTATGGAGCAGCTCAACCGTGAGCAGGGGGTCACGTTCCTCTTCTCGACCCACGACCCACGCGTGATGGAGCGGGCGCGGCGGTTGGTGCGGTTGGTGGACGGGGAGGTGGCGGCGGATGAGCGGCGGGGGCGAGTCTTCAGCCGTCAGCCGTCAGTTCACTGCCATCCACTCAACATCACACACCATGACTCGGCGAGGACCTGAAACGCGCCGCCGATCATTGTGACTCACTACACCCTTCCCGGCTCTTGTCCTTTCCGCCGGTGGGCGACGTCGCGCATGTCCACGACCTTGTCGGTCTCGTCGACAATCTCTTTGCCGATCAGCTCTTCCAGCACGTCCTCAAGCGTCACGATCCCCACGATGTTAGCGAACTCGTCGATCACACCCAGGAGATGGCGCCGGTGTGCGAGGAAGATGTTGAGCAGGTCGTGCGCGGGGAGCATGTCATGTACGAAGCCGAGCGGCTTGGCGAGTGACGCCAGCGAAACATCAAACTCGTCTCGTCCGAGGCACGCGAGGATATCCCGTCTCAGCACCTGACCGGTCCAGTTGTCGGGCTCCTTGGCGTCGTGTACGGGAATGCGAGCATGTGGCAACGTCCACGCATGGGACGCAATGTCCTGCACAGTGACGTTATCGGGTTGTTTGAACACCACCGTACGCGGTGTCATGATGTCGCGCGTTCGGATGCGGTCGAGCCGCAGCACGTTTTTGACCAGGGCGGCTTCCTCGGGAAGGATGCTTCCTTCTTCGGCGCTCAGCTCCGCCAGCCGGTGCACCTCGGATTCCGGGGCAACGGGCTCCCGACCCTTCGTCATTACGTTGGCGAATCGCTGCGTGAGCCACACGACGGGCCAAAGTGCTCGAACGAGAACATAGACCGGCACGGCCGTGAGCCGCGACACGGCTCGGGCCTTGGTGACCCCGACGACCTTCGGCATGATCTCGGCGAACGCGAGGACCGCGACGGTGAAGAGCAGCGAGAACCAGATGAGTGCCGCCTCGCCAAAGAGGATTCTCGCCTGCGCTCCGGCGATCACGGCGCCCGCAGTGTTGGCCACAGTGTTGAGAACGAGGATCGCGGTGATGGGAAGCCCAATGTTGTCCTTGAGGCGCGCGAGCACCCGACCTTGGGTGCTGCCGCCTTCCGCGATCCGACGAACATACCCCGGCGCGACGGCATACAGCGCAGCCTCCGACAGTGAACAGGCGGCGGAGACGACGAGCACGGTGGCGACGGCGATGATGAAGAGATCCATGGTGCGACCTTGTGATAAGCGTCCGGCGTGCGTGGCACGTACGGACGCATGAGCCTCGAAGCGGTATGCTCGAGGCGAATCGGAGCTTCAGGCTACACTCGGTCCAACGAAATACTCGGTCGAAGTACTGTGGCTGCGCGAACCCATGACCGAATACTGAGTGGACGGGGCGCCACGTCAAGAGCGATGCAATAGTTGTCGGTCATCAGTTGTCGGTGACGAGTTGGCGGCCTTGCTCGCAGGGTCGCGACTCAGCCGGCATATTCGAGTAGAGCGCGTGCTTCGTGCGTCGGAGGGTGTTATGCGCATACCATCAATGGTTGGCTCCATGGTGCTCTCCACTTTCTTGGCAGCATGCCAAAGTGTGCCGCCCGATAGCCCTGGAACGGTTCGGGACAGCGCCGACATCGAGATCATCGAGAGTGTGAGTCCCGTTTGGGAGGAAGGAGACACGTGGCGGCTCTCGTCGGTGCCCGCATTGGACATCGGTGTGAGCGAGGGTGACGCGGCGTACGAGCTCCATGAACCGCGGGATGTCGTGCGATTGAGCGACGGCCGCATCGTCGTGGCGAACAGCGGCAGTGTCGAGATCCGCTACTACGCTTCAGATGGCACCCACCTGCTCGATGCCGGTGGGCGTGGCGGCGGGCCGGGGGAGTTCCAGCGGCTGTCGTGGTTGGGGAAGCTGGAAAACGACTCCGTGGTCGTGTACGACCAGACGCAGCGGCGCCTCACAATCTTCGATCCGGACGGCCACTACGTGCGAGCTGTGAGCTTGAGCCGTATCGAAGGGCGCGTCTATCCGATGATCGGCGGCCGGCATGCCGACGGGTCGTATCTCGGGGATTTTCGGGTGCGTCCACCCCGCGGTGCGGAGTTGCCGACGGGGCTCGGCCGCGACAGCACGATCCTCCTGCAGTTCGATCCGGATGGAGTGGTGATCGATACGCTCGGGCCGTTTCCCAACCGCGTGATCGACGTGCAGATGCGGGCAGTCGGATCCTCGACGATCCGCGGCCCAGCCGACGTGGCGTTCTCACCGCGAACGGTCTGGACGCTGGGTGCGGGTCACACCTATGTTGGGAACTCCGACGCATACGAATTCCGCGTGCTCGATGCCGGCGGTCGACTCGAGAGGTTGATTCGCAGGCAGCACGAGCCAGTACGAGTTGCTGAGTCGGACCGCGAGCTGCTCGTCGGCATGTGGCTCGATATTCATGCCGGCCGCTTGGACAACCCCGAGGTGCAGTGGTTTATCAAGACGCTCGAGGATTCACCACTGCCAGAGGTATTTCCGGTTTTCGATCCAATGGAGACGGATGATCGCGGCCGACGCATCGGCAGACCGCTTCTGGTCGACGCGTTGGGCAACCTGTGGGCTGCGCAGTACCGGCCGCTCGACGAGCACGTACCGCAATGGGATGTCTTCGACGGCGACGGCCGGTTCCTCGGCACGGTCTCGATGCCGGAACGCTTCCTCGTGACCGAAATCGGGTCCGACTATGTGCTGGGAACGTGGCGGAGTGAGCTGTCGGTGGGGCACGTTCGGATGTACGAACTGATTAAGGATTAGGATGGTAGGCTGGTAGGCTGGTTAGGGGGTCGGGGATTTTCCCTCTTCATCCGGTCGTGACCGTGCTGTGAGCAATCCCCACGTAATCGACATGACGAAACACACGATGCCGATTGCCAGAACGGTCTGTCCGATTCCCTGATCACTCTGAAGTGCGCCAAGTCGGCTGAGTAGATAGGCCCAGTCGTGCTCGCCGCCGCCGACCAAGGGAAGCAACTGCGAGCGTGCGTCCTTCACGTAGACCGAGATGTTCCACAGGTTCTGCCCCACCCACCAGAGCAGCACGGAAGCGGCGTATTGGTTTCTGCGGTGCAGGAAGTAGCCGAAGAACGTGACGGGAACGATCAGTTGCAGCAGCGTGCCGCCTAGGAAGCCGAGGAACTCACCGAACGGTCCAAAGAACACATGTCCGGCTTCGTGAATGGCGAGGTCGATGTTGTCCAACAGCCGGAACTGGGAGGGATCGCGCAGGATGAAGAATCCATAGATCGCGAGGAACAGCGTGAGCGCGATGCGGGCGTTGGGGGTAAGGCGGGTGGAGAGGAGGTTCATGGTGTGAGGCTGTCGGCTGAGAACTGACCGCTCACTGACGCCACACCTTGAGCTTCTGCACGTCGGCAATGCGAGAGAAGTCGCGATCCGTCGTCAGCATCACGAGCTTGTGACGGATACAGAGCTGGGCGAGCAGAGCGTCGATGGTGCCAACCTGAATGCCCCGTCGGCGGCACACCGTCTGCAGGTCCGCCGCATCGATGTGGTCGGAGCGCTCAGGTATCACGAATGGCAGGACCGTGAACCGCTCGAGAATGCGAGTGCGGGCTCTGGCGCCGCGGAAGCCTTGAAGCAGTTCCTGAAGAACCAGGCCGGTCGTGAACACCGGGTCGCCCGCATCGAGGGATCGAGCCAGGTGTTGAACCGCAGGCGCGTCGGCGGGGCCGTCGCGCCTCAGGGCCAGGGACCAGACACTGGTATCGACAAACAGATTCACTCGCGGCTACGCTCGGCCTTGTAGTCGTAGTCAGCAGTCCACTCGAGCCGGCCGAACAGGTCCAGCAATCGACGTTGTTGCCGTCGCGCAATGAGCTCCTGGAGTGCCTTTGTCACGGCCGCTTTTTTGGTCTTCTCGCCGCTCACCTCGAGGGCCAGCTCGATCAGGTGGGGGTCTATTGCCAGGTTGGTTAGCAGTCAGCACAGGAGCATCGTGCCAAGACGCGCCGGACGGTGCTGCTGAAGGCTGAGGGCTGAAGGCTGAGAGCTGATGGCCGACGGCTGATACCCGCTCACAGCTGGCTTATCGCGAAAATGGCGCCGAGTAGGGTGATCGTGGTCCCCGTCCAGAAGACGAACATCCAGCGGAGCAGGCGGCTGGTGAGGCGGGCCTCGAGAGCGGCCGCATCGGCTTTGACGTTGGCGAATCCTTCCCTCGTTTCCGTTCGCACCTCAAGGAGAAGCTCGCTTATTTCTCGACGGACCTCAGCTATTTCCTGCCGAAGCTCGTGCTTCGCCTCGCCGAGCTCGTGGCTCACGTGGGCCTCGAAGCGGGCTGCGTTGAGCTCGTTCAGCTCACGGAGTTGCGTCCGGTACGTGACATCCATGCGGCGGAGCCAGTCGGCGAGTTCCTCAATGAAGTCGTGGCCGAAGCGTTCGTAGAACTGCTCAGAGAATTTGGCCGGCGCCGGCATTCCCATCACCTCATGGAAGGTCCGGCGTCACGACACAAGATACGCTCGGCAGTTGTGACATCAAAAGTGACGACGAGAGAATCGTTTTGTGGGCGTAGGAGGGTAGGGCGGCAGGCTGGTAGAGGAGGAGAATAGCACTCCTTCCCGCTTCAGGTCCCGCGGAGTACGATTGCGACGGGGTTGTTATCGATGACAACTTCGGCCCTCCCGAATGACCTGTTGTTTTCCATTGGTCGAGTAAGGAGCACAACGATGCATGACTCGAAAGCTGAAGCTCGGTGCCATCGTGGTCGGCGTCTCGGCGCGCTCGTGGCGTTCGTCGTCGCCATCTCCGGCAGCGCGTGCGCTCCGGCGCCGAGTGACGAGTGGATTCCACTGTTCAACGGCCGAGACCTCACTGGGTGGACACCAAAGATCGCCGGCAGCGACGTCGGGGAGGACCCGTGGGAGACGTTTCGTGTCGAGGATGGGCTGCTCACGGTCTCGTACGACAACTATGACGACGAGTTCGGAGGGCGCTTCGGTCATCTCTTCTATCAAGAGCCCTTCTCACACTACCAGCTCCGGGTCGAGTATCGCATCATCGGGACGCAGGTTCCGGGGGTACCGGACTGGGCGTTCAAGAACAGTGGCGTGATGTTCCACGCGCAGAGTCCCGAGTCGATGCAGAAAGACCAGGATTTCCCGATCTCGCTGGAAGCACAGTTCCTGGGCGGCAACGGTGTTGACGAGCGTCCCACGGCGAACCTTTGCACGCCGGGCACTCATGTCGAGATGAACGGGGTCTTGGTCGAGGAGCACTGCATCAGCTCCACGTCGCCTACGTTTCACAGCGAGGAATGGGTCACGGTCGATCTCCTGGTACTGGCTGACTCCCTGATCGCCCATGTGATCGACGGCGATACGGTGATCAGCTACTCGCGGCCTGTCATTGGCGGAGGTGTGGTCAATGGCTTCGACGAGTCGGTGAAGCAAGACGGCACACCGCTGACCCGCGGATACATCGCGCTGCAAAGCGAGAGCCACCCCATTCAGTTCCGCCAGGTGCTCTTGCGGCGGATCGCGGCGGCGTCGCAGCGCTAGGTCCCATCTTTCGAATCTGTAACCGGCAGCCTGAGGACCTCACAATGGTAGCTCTTCGACCGTTCCTGCGTTACGCGCTCCTCGGCACGCTGATCACGTGTCAATCCTGTACCGCACGCCAGGAGTCGAATTTTCGGGCGGGCTTCGCCCGCACGTCCATCACGCCACCCCTCGTCGACACGTGGACGGACGCGGACGGCAACAGCGTCTACCAGCCGGAGCAGGGTGACACGTTCGAGGACCGGAACGGCAACGGGGTGTTCGATGCCTACTGGCTCGCCGGCTTCCAGCAGGCCCGCCCGGCCCAGTCGGTGCACGACGGCATCTTCGCCATCGCCGCCGTGCTGGACGACGGTGCCACCCGTGTGGCTGTCGTTGCGATTGACGCCATTGGGTTCTTCTACGACGACGTCGTGGACGTGCGGAATCGCCTTCCCGACGATTGGGCGATCGACCACACCATTATCGCGTCAACCCATAACCACGAGGTTCCCGACCTCCTGGGGCTCTGGGGACCCAACGCTGCCACGAGTGGGGTCAACTCCGACTACCTAGCGCTCGTCAAGAATCAGATCATCGGCGCCATCGGCCAGGCCGTGCAACAACTCCGCCCGGCTGCCCTGCATCTCTCGAAGATTGATATTGCCGACGAAGAGCTTGTCACGGACTCGAGAAGGCCGATCGTGCTCGACCCCGATATTCGGGTGATGCGATTCGTCAGCACCGACGGCGCCGGCACGATCGGCACGCTCCTGAGCTGGGCCGACCATCCGGAGACCGTCTGGAGCCAAAACCTTGAGATCACGGCGGATTTCCCGGGCTACTTCCGTGACGGCGTCGAGCACGGTCTGCGCTACGGTGATCGTGTTGTCCGAGAGGGTATCGGCGGCATCCCGCTCTACATCAACGGAGCGATCGGAGGCCTGATGACGACGGATCCCAGCCTGGGCGTGTACGACCCTCACTTGGACGAGACCTTCACGACGCCAACGCACGACAAAGCGCGCGCGCTCGGCTACCGCCTCGCCGACGCCGTTCTTTCCCACCTCGATAGCGAATCGGAGATCGTAGACCCGTCGCCGAGACTGCGACTATTGAAGGAGACCATCACGGTTCCGGTCACCAACCAGGGGTTTCTTGCCGGGGCACAAGCCGGCCTACTGACGCACAACATGGCCGAAGACGGCAGCATGACGTCCGAGGTCAACCGGCTCACTCTCGGCGACGCTTGGATCGTCACGATCCCGGGCGAGATCTACCCAGAACTCATCAACGGAGGCATCGAAACGCCGGCAGGCGCGGACTACCCGGTCGAGCCGGTCGAAGTCCCACCGATTCGCGCCATGATGGAGGGTCGAGTCAACTTCGTCTTCGGCCTCGCCAACGACGAGATCGGCTACATCATCCCGAAGAGCGAGTGGGACGAATTGGTGCCGTATCTCTACGGTGCGGACGAGTCTCCCTACGGTGAGATCGTGGCACCTGGTCCTGATGCGGCGTCCGCCATCCACAAGGCCGTGCAGCGGCTCGCCGAGCAGGCCACTCTACCGCGCTGAAACCACAGCCGTTACGGCGAAGTGATCGGATGGCCACACGCCGTCGACCCTCTCGACGAGAATCTCGGCACGGTGAGGGGCGAGTCGCGAGTCCACGAGAATGTGGTCGATGCGTGCACCTCCTGAGGGATCGCGAAACCCGTTGAACGTGCCGGTGTCGCTCTCTGGATGAAGCATCCGGAACGCTGATCGATAGCCCAGGTCGAAGAAGACCTGCAGCGGGTGCGAGTCCTCCCGAGCGTTGAGGTCTCCCATGACGACCGCGGGAGGCCCATCCTCCGCGTGCCGGGCGATGAGGTGCGCACTTTCGAGCCTCGCGGTCTCCCCTCGGTGGTCGAAGTGGGTGCCGTACACTCTGATGGGGTCACCGCCGGCGATCATCTCGATGTCCGCCCAGACCGCCATCCGTGGCAACGCCGCATCCCACCCACGTGAGCCCAGCGAGTCAGGCGCGGGCGACAACCAGAACTCTCCCCACCGTGTCACGCGCACGCGACGCTCGTTCACGTAGAGGCCAGAAAACTCTCCCTCCAGCCCTCCGTCGCGATGCTGCCCGAGTTTGCGATAGTCGTCGAGAACGTCGCTCAGCTCGTCCAGCTGGAAGGCCAGCCCCTCCTGAATCGCGAGCACGTCGGGAGCGTGACGGGTGACGATGTCTGCCACTAGATCCCGCCGGTTGGGCCAGGAGTTGAGCCCGTCGTCGGCAGAGCCGTACCGGATGTTGAACGTCATGAGGCGGAGGTCGTCGCCCGCCCGCTGAAGGACCCGTTGCCCGGCGCACGCGACCAACAGGAGTGCAAGGAGGGTGACCTGTCGCTTCATGAGACGTCCCTCCCGTAGTTCGGAGTTGGAACCAGAGTTGGGTCCAGGAGATCAATGCTCGAGCTTCCCGGACGTTGTCACCCGGAATGTCGTTGGCTCCCATGTTGGCGCCAAATGGCCGATCCTGTCCAGGCCGTCATGTCGTCGCCCTCCCCCACTGGAATTCCTACCGCCCCCGTCGCTATTCTCCCTGACCTCGTGACAACGACGAACCAGAACCGAAGGAGCAGGTATGGCTAAGAAGATCATTGCAGTGGTTGGCGCGACGGGCGCGCAGGGCGGCGGGCTTGCTCGCGCGATTCTGAATGACAAGAGCAGCGAGTTCGCGGTGCGCGCCATTACCCGGAATCCCGACTCCGACAAGGCCAAGGCCCTCGCGGCTCAAGGGGCGGAGGTCGTGAAGGCGGACCTCGACGATGCCGCCAGCGTCGAGCGGGCGTTCAAAGGCGCGTACGGCGCGTTCTGCGTGACGAACTTCTGGGAGCACTTCTCGCCGCAAAAGGAAACGGCGCAGGCCAAGACCATGGCCGAGGCGGCCAAGGCGGCCGGCGTTGAGCACGCGATCTGGTCGACTTTTGAGGACACGCGTGACTATGTGCCGCTCTCAGACAATCGCATGCCCACCCTGCAGGAGCACTACAAGGTGCCGCATTTCGACGCCAAGGCCGACGCGAACAAGTACTTCACCGACCTTGGAGTCCCCACGACGTTCCTCTACACCTCCGGGTACTGGGAGAACTTTGTCACGTTCGGGTGGGGTCCGCAGAAGGCGGAAGACGGCAGTCTGTTCATCGTGTTTCCAATGGACGACGTGAAGTTGCCGATGATCGCCGTTGAGGACATTGGGAAGTGCGCGTATGGCATCTTCAAGCGGGGCAAGGACTACATCGGGAAGACCGTGGGTGTGGCCGGCGAGCACTTGACCGGTACAGAAGTGGCCCAGGCCCTCTCCGTCGCTTTCGGCAAGCCGATCGCGTACAACACGGTGCCGGCTGACGTGTATCGCAGCTTTGACTTCCCCGGCGCCGACGACATCGGCAACATGTTCCAGTTCAAGCGGGATTTCCCTGATGTTTTCCAGGGCAACCGGAATCTGGACGAGTGTCGCCAGCTCAATCCGGAGCTCATGACGCTGAAGCAGTGGCTCGGCGAAAACGCGACCAGGATTCCGATGCCGGGATAATGCAGTTTTCAGTTCACAGTTGTCGGTGGTCAGTGGGTCAGCTGACAGCCGACAACTGTGGACTGACAACTGAAACTGCTGGCTAACATCTCAGGCAACCTCGTACTCGCGAGTTCCCCATGTACCGCTTCCTTCTTGTTCTTCTGCTCCTCGGACTTGGACCGGGAGTACTCCATGCACAGCAAAAGCAGACCGTACGCATCGGGATTGTCGTTGACGGGCCGTGGGCGCGGAACGTCGACGCCTTGGGACTCCTCAAGGGGGAGCTGACCGATCTGCTGCGCTCTGAGTTTGATGTGGAGTTTCCGGCCTCGGCGCAACTCGAAGCCGACTGGACATTGGCCGGGGTGCGAGACGCCACCACGCGTCTCTTCGACGACCCGAGCATCGACTTGGTGATCACCTCGGGTGTAATCGGTTCAGTTGATGCTGTGCGACGGGGCGCGCTGCCAAAACCCGTGATCGCGCCGTACATCCCCGATGCCGCCTTGCTCGGTGTTCCCGAGGTGGAGGGGGGAAGCGGCATCCCCAACCTGGTGTACATCACCCACCCGACCCAGGTGCTGCGTGAGATTCAGGCCTTCCGCGAGGTTGTGGAGTTCCAGCATCTCGTGATTCTCACCAATCCGTATTATCTCGAGGCCGTGCCTGAGCTGCGCCAGCGACTTGAAGAGGCGATGCAGGCGGTCAACATGCGGGCAACCCTCCTGCCCCTGGCAGCGGTCGATGAGACAGCGCTGGCTGATATCCCCGATGATGCGGACGCGGTGTTCCTCGCCTGGCTCACGAACCTCCAGGAGGGTGAGACGGAGCGGCTTCTTGTGGGGCTACGCGACCGCGCACTCCCGACGCTCTCGTTCTTCATCGAGGACGTGCCGCGGGGCGCGTTGATGAGCGTGAACGGGGACTCCTACTTCCCGCGCATCGCGCGCCGCGTCGCGCTCAATACGCAGCGGATTCTCCTGGGTGAAGACGCCGCAACAATCCCAGTGGAGTTTGCGCGAGACGAGGAAATCACGATCAACATGGAGACCGCCCGCGCCATTGGCGTGCTTCCCAGCTTCAGCGTCATGACCGAGGCCACGCTCATCAACGAGGTGCGGCAGAGCATTGAGCGGGAGGTGACACTGGAGAGTGTGATGACGGACGCCGTGGACGTGAACCTCCAACTTGCGGCGCAGCAGCGTGCCGTATCGGCAGGTGAGAAAGAGGTGACGCTCGCGCGCTCGGTCCTATTGCCGCAGGTGGATCTTTTCGGGCGCGGGCTCATCGTCGATGAGGATCGCGCCGCTGCCAGCTTTGGGTCGCAGCCGCAGCGCTCGCTCACGGTAGGGTTCTCCGGATCGCAGCTCCTGTTCTCTGAAGGAGCCTGGGCCAACTTGTCGATTCAGCGTTCGTTGCAGCGGGCGCGCGAGTTCAACTTCGAGGCGCTGGTGCTCGACATCGCGGCGGAAGCGGCCGTCGCCTACCTCAACCTTCTGCGCTCGAAGACCTTCGAGCGGATTCAGCGTGAGAATCTGGACGTCACGCGATCGAACCTGGATCTGGCGCGGGTTCGTGTGACACTGGGAAGCGCTAGTGCGGGCGAAGTGTTCCGGTGGGACGCGCAGGTTGCCAACGGCCGGCAGGCGGTGATAACGGCAAACTCGCAGCGCAACCTCGCCGAGATCGACCTCAATCGGATCTTACAGCGGCCCCTCGAAGAACCGTTCGCGACACGCGAGGCGACAATCGACGATCTCCCGCTGATGCGAGGCACGCCGACCGTGCACGACTACATCGACAATCCCTACAGCTTTCGCCTGTTCAGGGCGTTCATGGTGGAGGAGGGGCTTGCCGCATCCCCGGAGCTTCGGGAGATCGATGCAGCGATCGATGTGCAAGAGCGGCTACTGACGTCTGCCAAAAACGCGTATTGGGCCCCAACTGTAGCGCTCTTTGGCGACCTGGGCTATGAGCTTGCCACTGGTGGAGCGGGAGCCGACCCTTCGCCGAGTCTGCCGCCCGGTACAACAGTGGTAGACGATCTCGACTGGAGCATGGGGGTGAGCTTGAGCTTACCGCTCATGGCGGGCGGGGCCCGGCCAGCTGAGGTCAGCCGCGTGGGTCGGGAGATCGCGAGCTTGAGACTCCAGCGCGCAGAAATTGAGCAGCGGGTTGAGCAACGGGTCCGGTCCGCTCTTCATCAGGCAGGCGCGTCTTACGCCAACATCCAGCTTGCCCGAGATGCGGCGGCTGCCGCGCGGCGGAGTCTCGAACTGGTGACCGACGGGTACTCGAGAGGGGCAGCTCGCCTTGTCGATCTGCTCGACGCGCAGAACGTCTCCGTGGTGTCCGATCTGGGTGCCGCGAATGCCTTGTACAGCTTTCTGATTGACTTCGTGCGGGTCGAACGCGCCGTTGGCTGCTTTCAGATCTTTGCGGGTGAGAACGAGCGGCAGGACTTCTTCGATCGTCTCGACGTGTACTTCGGGGGTGCCGATGTCGGCACGCCGCGCTGATTAGGTGAGGGATACCTGTATGATGCGACGATTCTTTGTATTGGTCGCTGGTCTCGCGATCTACTCGGTGGGTTGCGGAGGTGGCGACGCTGAGGACGAACCGATCGTCCGGCCGGTTCGCTACGTCGAGGTCTTCCAGAGTGGAGGCGTCCGGGTACGACGGTTTTCGGGGGTAGCGCAGTCGGCAGTCGAGGCGCCGCTCAGCTTTCGCGTTGCTGGGACGGTGCAGCAGCTCTCCGTCAGCGTCGGCGATCGTGTGCAGTCGGGGCAGTTGATTGCGGCGCTCGATCGTGAGGACTACCGGCTACAGCGACAGGATGCCCAAGCTGCGCTGCGACGCGCCGAGGCCCAAGCGCGCAACGCGCAGGCCAACTACGATCGCGTCCGCGGTATGTATGAGAACGAGAACGCGTCTCTCGCGGACTTGGAAGCGGCGCGGACTGCTTCGGAATCCGCGGCAGAGCAGGTTGCGTCGGCGACCAATCGTCTCGGGCTCGCCGAGCGGCAGCTCGCCTTTACGCGTTTGACGGCCCCGCGGGCCGGGGCCATTGCAGCGGTCAATGTCGAGCTCAACCAAAACGTCCGCGCGGGTCAAACGGTGGTCCTATTGACATCCGGTTCGGACCTCGAGGTCGCCGTGGCCGTTCCGGAGGTACTGATCACTGAGGTGCGGGAAGGAAGTGCGGTCACCGTCGCGTTTGACGCGCTTGCCGACCAGACGTTTCCGGGTACCGTGACGGAGGTAGGTGTCGCGGCGACGGAAACGGGCGCCACCTACCCGGTGACGGTTCGTCTGGATGATTCTCAGGAAGGTGTACGGTCCGGAATGGCGGCCGAGGTCGCGTTTCGGTTCATGGCGCCGGGCGGAAGCGACGTCATCGTCGTGCCCCCGGTGGCAGTCGGTGAGGATCAGAATGGGCGGTTCGTGTTCGTCGTCGAACCGGCGGACTCGGCATATGGTGTCGCCCGTCGACGCCCCGTGTCGGTTGGGGAGTTGACCACGGATGGGCTCGAGATTCTCGAGGGACTGGAAGATGGTGATCGCGTCGTGACGGCGGGGATCGGGCAGATCGTCGACGGCCTCCGCGTTCGCATTTAGCTGGGAGGCACGATGAGCATCACCCGCCTCGCCATCGAGAGGAACCGCATCACGACCGTCGCCCTGGTGGTGATCCTGTTTGGCGGTCTCTCCAGCTACTTCGGGCTTCCGCGCGCCGAGGACCCAGGCTTCGTGATGCGAGTCGCTTTGGTGCAGACGTTCTTTCCCGGCGCCAGCCCCGAGCGCGTGGAGGTCTTGGTTACTGACAAGCTAGAGAAGTCG
The DNA here is from genome assembly GCA_039588055.1 of Gemmatimonadota bacterium. GTDB lineage: Bacteria > Gemmatimonadota > Gemmatimonadetes > Gemmatimonadales > GWC2-71-9 > JAOTVV01. The sequence goes on from JBDHAN010000075.1 coordinate 13,228, forward strand.
ATCCAGCAGCTCCCCGAGCTGGACTTCGTCTCCAGTCAGTCGCGAACTGGTGCGTCGTTTCTCTTTGTGACCATCCTTCCGGCATACACCGATATGCAGCCGATCTGGGACGATCTCCGCCGCAAGGTGGAGGCGACACGTCCCGATCTTCCTGAGGGCATCATCGGGCCGATTGTCAATGACGAGTTCGGCGATGTGTTCGGCACCATCATCACGATCCGCGGCGAGGACTACACCTACGCCGAGCTCAAGGATGTCGCCGATGATGTTCGCGACGAGCTGTTGCGGATTCCCGAGGTGGCAAAGGTCGAGATCTACGGGGATCAGGAAGAGCAGATCTTCGTCGAGTTCAACAACGCGCGACTGGCCGAGCTGGGGCTCTCGCCGGCGCAACTCCAGACCATTCTCGGGTCGCGTAACATCGTGATCCCCGGTGGCGAGATCAATACGGGTGACGAGCGCATCTCGCTTGAACCGTCGGGGAACTTCGAGACGGTCGACGATCTACGCCGCAGCGTCATTCGGCTGCCAGGATCCCATCAGGTCCTTCAGCTCCAGGATATTGCCACAGTGGAGCGCGGATACGTCGATCCACCGCAAACCTTGGCGCGGGCCTCAGGGACGCGGGCCCTGGCACTCGCGATCTCGCTGCGCGAGGGCGGGAACATCATCGAACTGGGTGAAGATGTTCAGCGGGTGTACCGCCGGATGCAGGCTGAGTATCCGATCGGGGTCGACTTCGATCTCGTCGCTTTCCAACCCGAGATCGTTGATCGGAAGATCGACGACTTCGTAAGCAGCATGCTGCAGGCGATCGCCGTCGTCATCTTCGTAGCCCTTGTGGCACTCGGCCTCCGCACTGGGCTCGTCGTGTCGTCGCTGATTCCCATGGCCATGCTCATGTCGATGCTCATCATGGCCATGCTGGGAATCGGGCTCGATCAGATGTCGCTCGCTTCGCTGATCATTGCGCTTGGTATGCTCGTCGACAACGCCATCGTGATGTCGGAATCGATTCAGACGCAGATGGGAGAGGGCAAGGATCGGCTCGAGGCAGCCGTGGATTCAGCGGCCGAGCTACGGATTCCGCTTCTCACGTCATCACTCACAACGGCAGCCGCGTTCCTGCCCATCTTCCTCGCGGAATCGGAGGCCGGCGAGTATACCGCACCACTCTTTAAGGTGGTGACGATCACGCTGCTCTCGTCCTGGGTGCTGTCGCTCACGATGGTCCCGCTCTTGGCGTATCGGTTCCTCAAAGTTCGCCGCAAGGCGACTACGGGGTTCGATACGCCGATCTACAGGCGTTATCGGAGCGTGTTGTTGTGGAGCCTCCGCCACCGGCCCGTTACATTAGCCGGCATCGTCGGGGCCTTCGTCGTCGCCATGGCGGGCTTCCGATTCATTCCCAACATCTTCTTCCCGGCATCGGACCGAGCACTCCTCACCGCCGACCTAGAGCTGCCGATCGGCGCCCCCATCGAGCGAACAGAGCAGGCTGTCCGCCAACTCGACCGTTTCATCGAGGACGAATTGCGAGACAACGGGGGTGCGGATGGTGAGCACAGCGTGGAGAACTGGGTGAGCTTCATCGGCGAAGGCGCGCCGCGCTACGTCCTAACCTATGCGCCGGAGCAGCCCAGTTCCGAGTACGCGTATGTCATGTTGAACACGAGCTCCCGCGCCGCCGTTGACGCCCTGATCCCGCGTCTCGAGCGATTCGTGCTCGATGAGATGCCCGACGTGGTGGCCACGTTCAAGCCGGCGATCCTCGGCCCACCAGTCAATGCCCCAATTGAGATTCGTGTGTCAGGCCGTGACGTCGATGTCATCTTCGATCTGGTGGATCAGGTCAAGGCGCAACTCGGCACGATCGCCGGAACACGCAACATCACGGACGATTGGGGCCGTAGGACCAAGAAGATCCTGGTCAAGGTGAACGGCGCACGCGCTCGCCGGGCCGGAGTGTCGAACCGCGATGTCGCTGTCTCGCTGCAAACGGTGCTCTCCGGCATCGAGACAACGCAGTTCCGTGAAGACGATAAGATCATTCCGGTGACGATGCGATCGGTGTCGGCCGACCGGGAAGATCTCGGCAAGATTGACGGACTCAATGTGTACTCGCAGGTGACCGGACGTTCGGTGCCGCTTAAGCAGGTGGCGGACCTCGAGGTCGTGTGGCAGCCCGCCAAGATCCTGCGCCGCGATCGACTTCGGACGGTGACGGTGCAGGCCGAGCTCCAGCCGGGTGTCACGGCAGCCGCGACCATGGCCCGGTTCCAGCCGTGGTTGGATGAGACGGCTGAGGCGCTGCCGCTCGGGTATCGCTTCGAGGTTGGTGGGGAAGTGGCCGAGTCGGCCAAATCCCAGGCATCGATTAACGCCAAGATGCCGATAGCGCTCTTGATTATCGTGCTGCTGTTGGTGGGGCAGTTCAACTCCATTCGCCGACCGCTGATCATCATGCTCACGGTGCCGCTCGCGTTGATTGGCGTGGTGGTTGGCTTGCTCGTTGCGCAGTCCTATTTCGGCTTCATGACATTCCTCGGTGTCATCGCGCTCGTTGGCATCGTGATCAACAACGCTATTGTACTGCTCGATCGAATCCGCATCGAGGAGGTAGAGAACGGGCGCGAACCGGCGGATGCCGTGATCGAGGCTGCGCAACGTCGCCTGCGACCAATCCTCTTGACGACTGCGACGACAGTTGGTGGCCTGTTGCCGCTGTGGTTGGGCGGTGGCCCAATGTGGGAACCCATGGCTATCGCCATCATTTTTGGGCTGGCCTTTGCCACGGCACTCACGTTGGGATTCGTCCCGATCCTGTATTCGTTGCTCTTTCAGGTGAGCTTTAAGGAGTATGGCGGAGGGTAGGAGGGTAGGATGACAGACTTGCAGGACTGTAGGCTCGTAGAGAGAACGGAGCGCTGCAATCATGACGCCGGTTACCTGGCTTAGAACGAGCTATTGGGTAGGAGCGATCGCGGATGCCGTGGTCGGGATTTTGACCTTGGTGCCGAGCAGGATGGGCGAAACGGAGTTTAGATACCCCATGGGACTGGCAGCCACCGTGGCGTTGGGCTGGACAGTCCTGCTCCTCTGGGCGGACCGCAAGCCGGTGGAGCGGAAGGGTATCCTGTTGATTACGGTGTTCCCGGTCATCACTGGACTGCTGGTGTCTGGTGTCTACTCCGTCGCCTCGGGTCTCCTCCCGGTAGCCAGGATCATCCCGAGCTCAGTGGTGGGGGTCTTCCTCATCGTCCTCATGCTGTACAGCTATTGGAACGCGGGAAATCTGGGACGGGAATAGATACGGCGTCGCAGCCCTAGGATGTGTTGCCTAGCCATCCGCTATCAGCCGTCGACTATCGGTTGTCAGTCTTCAGTGGTCAGTTGTCCGACGGAGCGGCCGTCAGCCGTCAGCGATCAGCTTGGGGTGTGCCCGGGCGCTGCGCGTGCCGGACCAACCCTATCTAACCACTCCCGTTATGTGCTGGCAGAGGGTACCGCTCGACCGTATGGTTGAGCAGGACGGCTTACCGGAGTCTGCCTGAATGGCTGACGCGCTGGACCGACTGGTGCAGGCGCTTGCCGACCGCTACGAGGTCGAGGGGGAGCTCGGTCACGGTGGGATGGCCACCGTGTATCTCGCTCAGGACATCAAGCACCGCCGAGACGTCGCGATCAAGGTGTTTCGGCCGGAACTGGCTGCAGCTCTTGGGTCGGAGCGGTTCCTGCGTGAGGTCGAAATCACCGCGAGTCTCAACCACCCCCACATTCTTCCGCTCCTCGACTCGGGACAGGCAGACAGCTTCCTCTACTACGTCATGCCCTACGTCGAGGGTGAATCGCTGCGCGACCGGCTGAAGAGGGAGGCGCAGCTTCCGGTCGACGAAGCGGTGCGGATCGCTCGTGATGTGGCGGCCGCTTTGAGTTACGCGCACAGCCACGATGTGATCCACCGCGACATCAAGCCGGAGAACGTGCTGTCGTCGGCTGGGGAAGCGGTCGTGGCAGACTTCGGCATCGCGTGCGCCATCACGAAAGCGGGGGGTGAGCAACTGACGGAGACGGGCATCAGCGTGGGAACGCCCGTCTACATGAGCCCCGAGCAGGCGGGTGGGGTCAAAGAGATTGACGCGCGCAGTGATATCTACAGCCTCGGCTGTGTGCTCTACGAGATGTTGGGCGGTGAGCCCCCCTTCACGGGCCCGACGGCACAAGCCGTGATCGCGCGCCATGCGGTGGACCCTGTGCCGCCACTCCATACCGTTCGGGCGACAGTGCCCGACGCGGTGGAAGCAGCCGTTCTGCGGGCCCTTGCCAAGGTACCGGCGGATCGGTTCGCGACGGTTCAGCAGTTTGCCGACGCGCTCGCGAGCACTCCGCTGGACTCCATCCCAACGGCGCCTGTGTCCCCACCGGCCGAGAAGTCGATCGCGGTCCTGCCGTTTGAGAACATGAGTGCCGATCGCGAGAACGAGTACTTCAGTGACGGGTTGTCCGAAGACCTCATGAATGCGTTGGCGAAGATTCCCGATTTCAGAGTGGCTGCCCGGACGTCCGCGTTCTCCTTCAAGGGCGAGCAAGTTGATGCGCGTGCGATCGGTCGGAAGCTCAACGTGTTGACGGTGTTGGAGGGAAGCGTTCGCAAAGCCGGTGACCGCATGCGCATAACGGCTCAGCTGATCAATGCAGAGGATGGCTACCACTTGTGGTCGGAGCAGTACGACCGCGTGAACACCGACGTGTTCGCCGTGCAGGATGAGATCACCTCGGCGATCGTCAATGCATTGAAGATCGAGTTGCTCGCTGGAGATGCGAACGCCGTCAAGAAGAAGCACACGGTCAACGTCGAGGCATATCATCTGTATCTGCAGGGGCGGTATCACTGGAACCGTAGCAATACCGACGCGTTCAGGAAGGCTATTGAACACTTCACGCTTGCTATCGACAAGGACCCGGACTACGCCTTGGCCTATGCAGGACTAGCCGATGCCTACCTAGGCCTGGGAGACGCGGGGCACTCTGCGATCCCGCCGCGTGAGGCGTTTTCGAACGCTAGAGGGGACGTGGAAAGGGCACTCGAGCTCGACGAAGCTCTTGCCGAAGCGCACTCCTCGCTTGGGCACGTCAGCATGCACGAGTTCGCGTGGTCGGACGCTGAGCGCGCGTTCACCCGTGCGCTCGAGCTCAGTCCCAACTACGCCACCGCCCATCACTTCTACGCATTCTTCCTCGCAGCGACCGGCCGGTCGCAGGAAGCGACTGCCGCCCTCGAACGCGCGCTCGAGCTCGATCCGGTCTCGCTCGGCATCGCGACTGACCTCGGAGTGCTTCGTTACTTCGCCCGCCAGTTCGATCAGGCAATTGCGCAGTATCGCAAGGTGTTGGACATGGACCCGGGCTTCACCCGCGCCTACGTGACGCTGGGCTCGGCATACGTGCAATTGGGGAAACACGACGAGGCAATAGAGGTGATCCAAAAAGCGATCGAGCTGTCCGGGGATCGATTGAAGATTGCTGCCTTGGGACGCGCCTACGGTGCAGCGGGGAGGAAGGATGAGGCAGCTCGGATCGTCGAAGAGCTGCAGGAGCTGTCGAGGCAGCGCTATGTCACTCCGTACGCCATCGCGCTCATCTATGCGTCCATGAATGACAGAGACGAGGCATTCCGCTGGCTGCAGGAGGCATGTGACGAGGGTGTCAGCGACCTGATCTACCTGAGAGTGGATCCGGTCCTCGACGGCCTTCGATCGGATCCGAAGTTTGCGGCGTTGCTGGACTGCGTGGGATCTGAGTGAGGGATTAGCCGAAAGGTGACAAACTGACGACTGACAACTGAAACCTGATCAGTCCCCATTCCCGCTCGCGACCGTTTCTCTGAATCACCATCTTCCCGCATACGTACGTATCGATAGCTCAGCGGTTTGATCTCCGTGCATCCGTGATTCGAGGGAAGGGGATGAGTGCGATGAGGGGTCTGAAGAGTCGAAGTCTCGAGGCGCTCGGCGTACTGACGCTGTGCGCGTGGTTCGTGGGTGCCGATCCCGTCGCAGCGCAACAAGACGTGACCGGCGACTGGTTCGGCACGTTGGACGTCGGTCCCATGGAGCTCCGCATTGTGCTTCACGTGCAGCAGGGCGAGGAAGGGTACACGGCGACGCTCGACAGCCCAGATCAGGGGGCTACCGGCATCCCGCTCAGCGAGCTGCTTTACGAGGACGGCCGGCTGGTGTTCCGCTTCGCCCCCGCGCGGGTCGAATACGAGGGGCGTGTGGATCCTGCATTCATGACTATCGCCGGAACCTTCAGCCAGGCCGGGGAGAGCTATGCGCTCGAGTTCGGCCGCACGATGCCGGAGGCGCCCAGAGGAAGCGCCGACTGGGCGAGGGAGCGCGTGACCAAGCGAGAGGTCTACATCGCGATGCGGGACGGCGTCCGGCTGTTCACGTCGTTCTACGTGCCGAAGGACACCACGCAGACCTTCCCGATTCTATTGCGGCGCACGCCGTACAACATCGAGCCGCGTGGTGAGGACAGCTACACCACGAGTCTCATGTTCAACGCGCATTTCGTCGAGGAGGGATACATCCTCGCGTTCCAGGACGTGCGGGGCCGCTTCATGAGTGAGGGCGAGTTCGTCGATGTACGGCCGCACAACCCCGACAAGCGAGGCGCGAACGACATCGATGAGAACAGCGACACGTGGGACACGATCGACTGGCTGGTCAAGAACGTGCCCAACAACAACGGGCGCGTCGGGATCTTGGGAATCTCGTATCCCGGGTTCTACGCGACCATGTCACTTCCCGATGCCCATCCGGCGTTGAAGGCCGTCTCGCCTCAGGCACCCGTGACGAACTGGTTCATCGGCGACGATTGGCACCACAATGGAGCCTTCTTGCTGATGGACGCGTTCTCGTTTTACTCGTCGATCGGACGACCGAGGCCCGAGCCGACACGACGCGGACCAACGCCGTTTCGATGGCCCAATCAGGACAACTACGAGTTCTTCCTCGAGCTCGGTCCCATCAAGAATGTCGCGGCGAAGTATTTCGGCGACAGCATCGCGTTCTGGCCCGAGCTCATGAGCCATCCGGACTACGACGACTTCTGGAAGGCTCGCGACCCGCGCCCGCACCTGACTGAGGTAAAGCCAGCCGTGATGGTCGTCGGTGGTTGGTTCGACGCGGAAGATCTCTGGGGACCCCTTGGTTCCACGGCCAATGGGCCTTCGACGAAGGCGAAGATCTCGGGAACGTGCACTGGGGAAGCACGACGTCCGACCTGTACCAGGACATGGAGCTGCAATTCTTCAATTTCCACCTGAAGGACGAGGGGTCGATGGACCTGGCCGAGGCGACGATGTTCGACACCGGAGCCAACGAGTGGCTCCGGTTCGAGACGTGGCCTCCCCGCGCGGTGACTGAGAAGCAGCTCTACCTGCACGACGGCGAGCGCCTCTCGTTCTCACCGCCCACGGCGCCTGAGAGCTACGACGAGTACGTGGCCGATCCCATGCGGCCGGTGCCGTACACGGAAGACGTCCACCTGCGGCGAACCACCGAATACATGACCGATGACCAACGGTTCGCCGCGCGGCGGCCGGACGTGATGGTGTACGAATCCGACGTGCTCATGGAACCAGTGACGCTGACCGGCCCAATCGTGGCTGACCTGTTCGTGAGCACGACGGGCACGGACGCGGACTATGTGGTCAAGCTCATCGACGTCTTTCCCGACTCGCTCCGCGACTATCCGTCGAACGACAAAGACGTTCCGATGGCGGGCTACCAGATGCTCGTGCGCGGTGAGGTGCTGCGCGGTCGGTACCGGAACAGCTTCGAACGGCCTGAGCCGTTTGTGCCGGGTGAGATCACGTCAGTGCGCTTCGAGTTGCCGGACGTGGTGCACACGTTCGAGCCCGGACACCGCATCATGGTGCAGATCCAGAACTCGTGGTTTCCGCTCGTCGACAGCAATCAGAAGATGTTTGTTAAGATCTAAGAGGATGATGAGGAGGATTTCCAGAACGCGACGCACCGGATCTTTCACGATGCCGAGCGTCCGTCGAGTGTGCGGGTGTTCGTGTTGGAACGGTAGTTGGCAGTCAGCTGTCAGTGTTCGGCTGACGGCTGAAGGCCTTGCTACGCATACATTCGCCTCCACTCATCCTGGACTGACTCGAAGAGCACGGGCAGTTCGCGCCCCGGCGCCGGGTTGAACCCCACGCGCTCGGCGAGATGGAGAGCGGGGCACCGCCCATGCAAGGGTCGCGGGACCGCTTCTCTCATACGGCGATAGATGTCGGTGAAGCTCGTGTCGCTGATGTTGCCGAAGGAAACCGGGAGGAACACGCACGGCTCCACGTTGCCCAGGCTGTCAATGTGCAGGTGCGAGAGCCCGCCCATCATGCACCCGAGGTTCTCCGGCGCCTCCATGTGCGCCGGGAAGTAAACGGCAGGATACCCGCGTAGCCTTCGCGAGCGATGGGTGGCCTCGAAGAACGCCTTGGCGGCCGCTCGCTCCTGGGGTCCGTACAGCGTGTCGGCCTGCCGGCCCGCATACCCGCCGCAGGGCTTGGGCTCCAGCAGTTGCATGGCCCCAACGCCAAGCGTGTGCAGCACCTCGTAGAATCGCCAGAGCCCGTCCCCTCGCACGAGGTCTCGTGTCATGCACGCGTTCACAAACGTCAGAATGCCTTCTTCATTGAACATGCGTATCGTTCGGATTGCACTCTCAAACGCGCCGTTGCGTCCACGAATTGCGTCATGGTGCGACGGCTCGAAGTGATCCAACCCGATCCCGACAGCAGCCAGGCCGGCCTTGACGAGTGCTGCGACGCGCTCGCGGCTGGCGCCGTGACCGGTCGTGTACAGATGAAAGTCCGAGCGGCTCTTGTCGGCGGATTCCAACAGACTCAACGTCTTCTCGAATCGAGCGAGCGGCTCCCCACCTGAGAGTGCCACGACGCTCACGCCGATCTGCTGCAGCTCCTCGATGACGGATCTCCATCGAGACAGTGGCACCGTGTCTTGCTGGGCGAGGTTGTGGCGTTCGTAGCAATGTTCGCAGCGATAGTGACAGACACGGGTGATCGCCAAAACCGCGAGGTCGATCTGGACCTTGGCAGCCGTTCCGGCGCCCCCGAGGTTGAGGCCGCCCTTGGCCATCAGGTGGTCGTAGGCCTCCGAGGGCCACCGGGGCTCGACGAGCGAGAAGTGGTACTTCGTGCCGACCTTGATGACCTTCGTCAACCTGCACCGCTCCAGCAGCCGGAGCGTCTTGATGAAGCCGTTCTTCGAAGCCCGGAGATAGAGCAGGGGATAGCGGTGTTTGTGAAAGATCCGTCGGTGCAGGACCGCCGCGCCGAACCGCAGCAGCACGGGAAGCGCCGCCACGCCACCGAAGATCTTCGTCTTCTTCCCACGCCTGAGGCGTCTGTCAAAGCGCCAACTCGATGGAGCGCGCACGTCCGCTCCGCGCGCAGGTGACGGCACGCTTCCGAGCGAAGGCGTCAGCGCCAAGGTCCAGGGAATCATCACCGGCCGCTCCGCCTAGAAGCCAGCCACTCGCCGTACCGATCCGCGGAAAGCCGGGCGGCTCCTCCTGGCGCATCGAAGGTTTGTTCCAATCCGGCTACGTCGGGCTCGCGCGGCGCGTCGAGGTGGATACGGTACCAACCGCTGCTGTGGAGGAACACGGTGCGTTGCATGTCCCGAACAGGCGCAGGTGCTTCGAAGGTGAGGTGTGCGACATCGCCGATCGTGGGCATCACGTGGTACGCATCGTCGATGCTGCTAAGTGCTGCGCGAAGGTCCTTGCCGTTGGCGTCCCGCGCCTCGAGAGTCGCGAGCCTGGTGACGAGGACTTCCTCGTCGGGCGTGGCGTCGAGCGCGAAGGCGTTCAGGGCCCAGAAGCCGACTGGTGGGCGCACACGGATGCGGACCTGATCGCCGGGCACGTTGCTCACATCGAGTATTACGACGCGGTTCTCAGCGATGAACGGACCGCCGCCCGGAAGCAAGCCGCGCACGACCCAGCCCGAAGGCTCCTCGACTGCGATCTGAAGCGCGTACAGCTCTTCGCGGACGTTCCACGCGAAGAGAGCCGCGGCCTCCGACGTCCCTTGGTCGATGTTCGCGTACCACTGTGCGAGGTCGCCGCCGCGCAGCTCGAGCATCTCGAGGATCATGTGGGAGCCCCAGATGGAAGTTGCAGCACGAGCAACCAGTTTGACCCGATTGATGCCCGGCGGCTTCGCGAATGTCATGACGATGTCTTGGCGCAGGGTCGAGTCTTCACCCGCATTTGGTGCCGGCTCCCAGATCAGCCGGTCGTCGGCGCGCAGCCAGGGCAGGAGGTCGCGGCCGTCGGCGTCCGATGCAGCGAGCGGTGGCTGGGGATTGCGGAGCGTGTGAAGCCCGCCGAGCGCGTCGGCGGCGATCGACACCCGAGGGCTGTGGTCGACAACCCAGAGTTCAGTCAGGTTCGTGTGCTGCGTTTCGGCGAGCTCGTTCCGGACCATCAACCGGTAGCGCCCATCCACGGGGCGCAGGTGCTCGAGCTCCGCATAGTCGTCGCGCTCGAGGCCTCGGCTGATCGCGGCACCATAGGGCTCCGCGTCGAACACGTACTCGTGGCCATCCCAGGAATAGACGAAGGGACAGGACTCCGCTTGCGGGTTACTTGGTGCTGGCTTCTCACCGCCCGATCCCGCCGCCGCCACCACGGCGGCGATGCCAGCAGTGATGCCGATGACGGCAACGGCGGTCTTTGCCCCGTCGATCTGGCGTCGCCTGACCCAGAGATGCTGGACCTCGGCGAGGTCGATTTCGTACGCCGTTTGCCTGACCCGGCCGACGACCCGCCCGTCGACGATGGCGGCAGGTTCGTCAAATTGAACGTACTTGCCGTTCCCGGTCGTGATGCCCACGATTGGCTGGTGGACCGCGGCCGCTGAGGCCACTGGTACGAGGTCTGTCGAGTGCTTGTAGCAGCCGGTCAGGTCCACCATGAACGCGAGCATGACCACGATTGCGATCAATTGCCTCGGCATGTCTGCCTCCTGGGCCGCCGTGTCTCCCGCGCTACAACCATGTGGTGGCGACCGCATCCAAGCTGAGGGCTGGGTGTCAAGGACGCGTCAAGTGAGGGCTCTAGTTCTCAGTTGTCAGTCATCAGTTGTCGGTTGTCAGTGATCTGCAGCCGCCAGCCTTCAGCTGTCAGCTGCGTCCGATCGCCAAGAGCCCCGCAGCCGACGTCGGCCACAGGGCTCTGGTCCCTTCCGAATCACGCGGTCGCTCAGCGCTGCAGGAGATTCACGTCGCCGGAAACAGTCGCAAGCTCGAGTCTCTGTCCACCGTTGCCGATCACACCCTCCATCTTCCCGGGTGCGACCTGCGTGAGTGGGAAGTCCGAGGTGATGTGTCCGGTCAGGACACTGGCTTCCACCCGTGCGTTGGCGTCGGACGGGATCGTTACCGTGACGTCGCCGGACATCGTCGTGAACGCCAGGTCACGGTCCCAGTCCGCCTCCCCGACCGAGGCGACGATGGACCCGCCCATGGTCGTGGCGGTGGCAATGCCCGTCGTGGAAACTCGCGCATCGCCCCCGATCGTCATGAGGAACGCATCGCTCCGCAAATCGATTGCTTCAACGTCACCGGCAATTGTTCGCCCGACGAACTCCACGCCTTCCGGAACTTGCACATTGAACGTGACACGCACGGCGTTCGCAGCACTATCGCGGAGTGACACGTTGCCCGCGTCCCCGGGGGCGCATTCGTTCCGTCGCTGGCCGGGTACGTCCGGGTAGACGGCGCAGATGGTGACGCCCCTTGCGTGGGTCACGATCTCGATCGCCACCCCGGCCAGCTTGCCCGCCGGTCCGGCCTTCGTGGCGCTGACCACGGTCTCATTACCGGCGGCCGCGGTCGCCTGAATGTCGCCGAAGATCCCCTTGATCTCGATCTGGTCGCCCTGAGCGATCTGCCCGCGCCAATCGAAGGTCTCCCCGACAGGCCACTCGGGCCACTCGGGCCATTCGGGCCATTCCCCGCCGTCCACGACGGGTCCACTCACCTCGACGCAGCCCAATGACCACGCGGTCGCGAGCGCTATTGCGGTGAAAGCAGCTGTCCGTTTCATCATTTCCTCCTTGGAGAAGCCCTCTCTCGTCGGCCCGGCCTGGTTTGCCCGCGATTCGTGCCGGGCCTTACCTTTGCGTCTGCGTCCAGGATAGGCGGCGGGCATCTCCCCTCCGTCTCCTTGCCGTCTCCCAGGGGAGTGAGCCAGAAATGACCTCCACGGGACGTGCTCTGTGATCGAGTTTCGAGCGCTCGGCCCGGCTGAACTGTTGGGTCCCGACAGCACCGATCCGCAGTCGGTGCTGGCTCGGCCCAAGCTGCTGGGGCTCCTCTCCTTCCTCGCTGCCGGCTCA
>JBDHAN010000076.1:0-10392 GCA_039588055.1 Gemmatimonadota bacterium
GCCATGATTGTGAATCGCGACCGCGATGTCGTACTCGCGCACGAACCGCTCGATGCGGGGCAGGGTGGTCGGTGTAGGAGCAATGACCATGAGCGGCATGCCGGATACCTTGGCGTACTCGAAGTAGCGCCGGATGTCGTCGTCATCGTCCTGCTGCAACGTGATGACACCGCCGCCCACGGTGGTGAGACCAGCGTCCGCGAATTCCTTCCCGCCCGCAGCGAGCTCCTCGGGCGTGCTCTCGTACGGCAGGTGGAACGACTTGATGCTCACGTACCTGGAACGGAGCGCCTGGATGGCCGCGATGGCGTCGGCGCGGCTCAACTCGCGGAGCGAATAGCTCGCGACACCCAGCTTGATGGTGGCGGGAACGGTTGACTCTACTCGCTCGGCGCAGCCTGTGAGTGAAGCTGGAACGGCCAACCCCGCGGCACCGACCGCAGCGGCTTTCAGAAAATCTCTCCGGCTCTCGTGATGTTTGGTCATGGTCACACCTTCGCCTCCCAGCCCGGCTCGTACTCCCGGCTCCACAGCGCCATCGCCCTGTCGTTATCCACGATCCGCCCGGTGTGCGGATCGCAGTTGACGGCACCGCCGGTGCGCTGCGCGATGTTGCCGAGGTGACACAGCAGTTGGCTCTTGTGCCCCTGGTCGATGGGGGCTGTCGGGTTCGCGTCGCCCCGGATCGCGTTGAGGAAGTTGGTGATGTGCAGGTCGGTGAGACTGCCGCCGCCACGCGTGTCGAGGGCGTCCACGGTCTCTCCGTGAATACGGCGCGCGACTTCGGTGTTCTGGTTGTCGTAGATGACGTAGCCCGACCGGTCGAGGACGGCGGTGCCCTCAGTCCCGTGGATCGAGGCGCCGCGGCCACGGTTCTCGATGGGACGTCCGTTGCAGCTTCGGCCCTCCCAGGTGATGGTCGCCCCATTGCCGAACTCGAATGATGCTACTTGGGTGTCGGGGAACTCCCAGTCATCGTCGAAGTGGTAACGGCCGCCGGCCGATGTCACCTTGGAGGGGAAGTCCACGCCGAGTGCCCAGCGGCACACGTCGATCTCGTGCGTGCCGTTGTTGCAGATCTCTCCGGTGCCCCAGCGCCAGAACCAATGCCAGTTGTAGTGCACCACGTTGTCGCGGTACGGGGTGCGCGGTGCCGGTCCCTGCCACAACTCGTAGTCGAGCCAAGCGGGAACCGGCGCCGGCACGCCGCGCCCGATGCTGCCGCGCGTGTTGCCATACCACGCACGGGCAAAGTAGGGCCGGCCGATCACGCCGTCCCGGATCTGCTGGATGACATCGATGGATTCCGGGGAGGAGCGTTGCTGGTTGCCCATCTGCACGACGCGCCCGTAGCGCTGCTGCGCCTCGACGAGCAGCTCGCCTTCGCGTGGATTGTGCCCGCACGGCTTCTCGACATACACATGCTTGCCGGCCTGCAGAGCGAGCAACGTGGCGGGTGCGTGCCAGTGATCAGGGGCCGCAATTACGAGTGCGTCGAGTGACCGATCGTCGAGCGCTCGGCGAAAGTCGGTGGTCCCCTGCGGGTTCTGTTTCTGCAGTGGAGCAACCTCGGCCAGGGTCTTCTCGACAGCACGGGAGTCGACGTCGCAGATGTACTTCACGTGAGCGCCGACACGCGCGAACGACTTCGCGAGCTCGTTGCCTCGGCTGTTCACGCCCATCACGGCAACCACGACTTGATCGCTCACAAGGGGGACAGCATATCGGGGGCGCGCCGTCGAGCACGCGCTCAACCCGGTGAGGCCTAGAGCCGCCGCACCACCCTGCAGGACGAAGCTCCGGCGGTCGATAGTGTCGGTCATGGCGTGATCTCCCGGACCCTGATGTTGCGGAACCAGACGTCATCACCGTGATCCTGCAGCACGATGTGTCCGTTCCGCTGATCGGCGAACCCTTCGATGGGTTGGTACTTGCTGACGGCGAAGGCAGAGTCGAACGCTGCGCTCTCGAGCTCGAACTCGATGATTTTGATACCGTTCAGCCAATGCTCGCCGTGGCCGTTGTTGAAAACAATTCGTGCTTCGTTGAACGAGCCGACCGGGCGCAGCTCCTTGTTCGGTCCAGGCGGCACAAGGTCATAGAGGGCACCGGCCGTGCGATTGGGACCCGCCTGCGCGTCGGGATGGAGCGCATCGTCCAGAATCTGGTACTCGAAGCCCAGTGCGGCGTGAACGGGCGGCGCGCTGGTCGACATCTCCTCGGAGACGTTGTACTTGATGCCACTGTTGGCCCCGGCACTCACTCTCCACTCGAGCACCAACTCGAAGTTGCGGTAGGTGTCGACGGTCATAATGTCACCGCCTTCGAGCGGTTGCCCATCGGCTGCGGTCGGCACGGCGCCGCTGGCCACCTTGCGAATGGTGCCGTCTTCGATGAGCCAATGTTCTGCGGGCACCGAGTCGAGCCCAACACTGCGCCAGCCGGCGAACGACTCCCCGTCGAACAGCGCAATCCACTCCCCGGGCTCGGCTTGCTGTTCCTGAGCCTGGCACGCCGCCAGCGCCGCGGTCATGACCACTATTGAGCGAACGACCTTCACCGTGCTCACTCCTTGCTCTCGAGGTGGTCGTCGAACTCCACGTAGCGTTTGCCTCGGATGGCCTCATTGCCCAGTGCGACGGCCACGGCCGACTTCCATCCGACCCGCTCGTCGGCAAATGGTCGCGTGTCGTTGCGCGCGCTCTCGACGAACGATGCCACGGCGAGGAAGTTCGGATTGCCTGCCTCGTTCTCCGGTATCTCGATCGGCCGGCCGGGCCCGCGGTATGGCATGTCCCCGGTCGTGCTCAACGTCGCACTCGTGTGGACACCGCGCTCAATCAGCTCCTGTGGCACGGCGGAGTTGGCGCGCGCCGGCTCGTAGTAGAAGGCCCCATCGTCGAGGGTCAACTTCACCGAGCCCCCGGTGCCGTAGACGTTGATCTGGTATCCCACGTTGTGATTCCCGATGATCGAGCTGAAGACGTGGGTACCGCCGCCGGGATAACTGAACACCGCCTGCACGTTGTCGAAGGTCTCGCGGCCGTCGTGATAGAAGGTGATCCCACCGGTACCGATCACGCTCGTCGGCATCTCGTCGAAGATCCAATTCGCGACGTCGATCTGATGCGAGCCGAGTTCGGCGAGGAGCCCTCCCGAGTATTCCTTATAGAGTCTCCAGTTGATCAGCCGCTCGAGTGACGGATGGGGCACCGGCCTGCGCCAGTTGTAATTGCGGTGCCAGTAGCCGTAGACGTGTGTCACGCGGCCGATCTCGCCGCTCCGGATGCGCTCGATCGCCTCGCGATACCACGGGGCGTAGCGATATTGGAGCCCGGTTTGGAACTGGCGGCCACTCTCCCGCTTCGCCTGGACGATGGCATTGCAGTCGGCCACCGTGAAACCCATGGCCTTTTCGCCGTACACGTGCAGGCCACGCTCGAGCGAGCCAACCATGTGCTCACCGTGGAAGCTCAGCGGCGAGGCGACGATGACGGCATCGAGATCGCGCGCGGAATCGAGCATCTGCCTATAGTCACGGTAGGCAGGGGTATCCTCACCTGTGATCTCGCGACCTTCGGCGAACCGCGGCTCGTACACGTCGCACAGCGCGGTGATTCTCACGCCGGGGATGCGAAGGAACAGCTGCATGATGTACTTCCCGCGGCTTCCCGCCCCGATGACACCGACGTTGAGCTCGTCCGACGGCGCAATCGTGCGCGTGGCGAGGGTTTGTGCAAGCGCATCGATACCGATCAGGGAGCTGCCGGCGGCTGCCGACGCAGCGACGAACGTTCTTCTCTTCATCGCAAAGCCTACCTCTCGTGCACGAGACTGCGTGCTCCTTGTCGTGCGTGAACGATCGATTCGGTCCACTCTATGGCGACGATACCTTCCTCTTCGTGCTCCGTCACAAGAAGCGCCGCGATGCCGTCGCCCTGCTTGACGAGTTGCGCGGCCCGCTCAGGCCCCAACACGAATATTGCGGTTGCCAGCGCATCGCTGTCCGCCGCCGTGCGGGCCGTCACCGTGACTTGCCTCATGCCGGTCGCAGGCTCGCCGGTTCGTGGATCGATGATATGGCTATATCGCTTTTCGTCGAGCCAGAAGAACTTCTGGGTGTTTCCTGACGTGGAGAGCGACCGATCACGCAGCGGTGCCGTCGAAAGTACCTGCGCCGGATCGTCCGGGTCGGAAATCGTGATCGGCCAGCCCTTGGCCTCCGGCGGCGCGCCAATCGCGTAGTAGCTGCTTTGCCCCGCGCCGAGCAGTGCCGCTGTGACGCCGTGGCGCCGCAGGATCCGGGCAGCGCGGTCGAGCGCGAATCCTTTACCAACGCCGCCTACGTCCAGCTCGATGCCGGGTGCAAGGAAACGGATGCTCCGCGCTGCGGTGTCCAAGGCCACGTGCTGCCAGCCGACGTTCGCGCGGGCCTCCGACAGCTCGGCGCGGGAAGGGTAGTGCCCGCCGTTGCGGAAGAACCCCCACGCTCTGACGAGCGCGCCGACGGTGATGTCGAAGGCACCGTCGGTGTGGCGGCCGCAGTCGAGTGCTTGCTTGATAAGGCCGAACACCTCCGGATCGGTGACGACTGGCCCGCGGCCAGCGTTCGTGTTGATGCGTGAGATCTCGCTGGTCGGGCGGTAGCTGCTCAACGCCGCTTCCACACGCTCGATCTCCTCGAACGCCGTTTCGAAGAGTGCGGCCGCCTGGTTGCTGTTTGAGGCGTAGAGATAGATCTCGACGGTCGTGCCCATGGCGGGGCGCGTCTCGTGGTACAGCGAGTCGGGGGAGGCGTGACATGGAGACGATACCAGCCCACCGACCAGGAGTGGGATGAACAGCGCGAGGCGGCTCGTCGGACGTGCGGGCACATCGGAATATGCGGTCCCGTGGAGGCGGGAACAACGGTGGAGGAGTCGTCGGTTCTGAGTGGTCAGTTTACCGAGAACAGCAAGCAGACTCAGCGTACGAACCGGTTGAGGCGCTCCATCAATTCCGTTTGGTCCGAGACGCCAGAGACACCAAGAAGGGTCTCTCCGGCCTTCACCACCCCGACCAGTCCCTGGTAGGGGACCTCTCGGTAGAGCACGGCATGCTCTCCGTGATCCAACGGGTCCCAGTCCTCTGCCAGCGCGCTCCACACCGACTCGATCGATGATCCCTCGGGCGGGAGCATCGCAAATCCCTGCCACGGGGCTTCTCCATCGTACGAGTACTCGGCATAGAGGCAATCGCTGAGTTCGGAGAGACCGAGAAATCCGTCGCGCTGGAATCCTTCCGTGCCGTCGACCCGTCCTTCCTCGGGCAGGAGAGCGAGCTCGGCGGGATACGCTGCCTCTCCGGGTAGTGAGTTCGCAATTCCTTCGAGGAGGGTCTGTGCACTGGCATCAGTGAGCTCGCCTTCCAGCGCGTTGACCTTGACATACGTGCTGCCCTTGAGCAACAGCGCCAGGTACGGTGGGGAGATCGCCGCCTCGGTCGCACCCGGCAGCGCGATCGTCGTTCCCGCGCGTTCGCGGCTGAGCACCCCGAACGCATTCAGTGGAGTGCCCATGTCGTAGACGTCGACGCTCACCACCACGCCGTCAGAGGTGAGGTCGGCGGTCCGGCAGCGCTGGATGTCGTACTCGACGAAGAGTTCGGCCGCGCCGTTGATGTATTCCCACAGGTTGTCGGCGAGATACTCCCGGACCTCGCCGGTTCGCGTCCAGCCATCAACGGACGGGAATCCTGGTTCCCCGCCCGAGCAGGACGCCAGTGAGGCGACGGCTGCAGCAACAACGACCCGCACGCCGGACCATGGTGGTACCCGCATGATCTCCTCGGAGTTGGTGTCTCTAACCGTTTCCTAGGCCAGCGTCAGCAGCGCGTGTGCCTGCAGCATCTGCGGCTGAACGTCCACGCCGAACGGACACGCGCCGGTACAGGGCGCGGAACAGTCCGCACACGCGGGTCCATTTGCGCGAGTCAAGCGCGCGTAGCGCTCCATCGCATATCTCTCGCGTCCCTGTCCTTCATAGTAGTACGCGTACCGCATGATGGTGCTCACCGGGACGTCTTCCGGGCAGCTCCCAGCGCAGGCGTTGCAGCCGTGACGGCAGTATTGATCGCTCAGCGCCGACGCGGACGCATCCAACACGTCTTCTTCGACCGGCGTCAGTTCGGATCCGGAGAGTGCGACGATTTTGTCTACCGTCGCGAAATCCGGCATGCTGACGCATGCCGCGTGCGCGTCGGGGTTCTGGATGACCCAGTGAACGCTGCCGAGTCGAAGTTGCTCTTCGGTTTCGATCCCGAACCGCTCCACGAATGGCCGGGTCTGATCGTACAGTTGCTCCTGGCGTTGAGCCATGGACTGCAGTCGCTGGATCGCCCGCTCGCGCGTCGATCCTCGGCGCGTCATGCGCTCGACGGATCGCTCTTGCGCGTCCGTCAAGTTATCCGGATCGACCGGATCGGCGCGAAGGGTTCCGGGGGCCGTCTTCATGGCCGTGGCTCCAACGCGGTTGGCCTTGCACGCGGCGAGAATCCGGTCTGCCTCGTCGTGATTGAGGAAGTTGTAAACCAGGAGCATGACGTCGAACCGGCCGTCCTCGGCGGCCGCTGTGAGCACGTCGACCATGCTGTCTGCACCCGGGCCTTCGGGACCGTGCGTCGACAGGCACGTGAACCGCACCCGACCCTCGGCCTTGAGCCGGGCCACTGCGGCGTGGAAGCCCTCGTGCTTGAGTGACGCCACGGTCTGCGTCCGGTGCATGCCGAACGCGTCCAGGTAGTCGGTCTTGAGCCGCGCAAGCGTCGCGCGAGCTCGATTCACTATCGTCTCCTCGGTATCATCCGGCCCGATACGAAGTTTCGAATTGACAAAGATCTTCGACCGGTCGATATGCTGGAGGGCCTCCCCGATGATGTCTGCGGTTCGGCCGTTGCCGTACCCCTCCGCCGTGTCGATGTAGTTCATGCCCTTGTCGAACGCATATCGGACGATCGACGATTCCCGGAGTCTGCTCGTCCCCACAGCGAGATCGGAGACCTGCCACCCAGTGCGTCCGAGGGTGCGGTAGCGCTGAATGCGGTCGCTCGGTCGTGGTGGCCTGGGGAACATGCTACCAGGGATGCGACCGGCAGCAGGTGTCGCTGCTGCCCCCACCATCGTGCTGCCGGCGAGTGCTGCACCGCCTGCTCTGATGAAGTTCCTGCGGGAAATGCTGCCGTCGTCGCGGTCAACCGCCTTGCCTCTCGTCATCACGCCCCTCCCATCCGCTGGGTCCCACGCCCGCCGGGCGGTGGGCCCGGAAGGTTCCTGCTCCACCAAGATGTTGAATGGAGACCGGAATTGTCCAGATGTGCGGCGGTGACCACCGCCAGCACAACCTGATTGACCCGTTTGGTTCGCGAGCGCTACCTTCGCGGACAACGTCATCGGCCCATGGTCATGTCTCCTCGACCCGCCCACACACGGTGCTCCCTCCTCGCCGGAACGTCGGTCGCGACGCTGGGCGCGTTTGCCCTCGTTCTCGGTGCCACGCTGCCAGGATGCAGCGAGTCGGGAGCGGATAGCGCAGCGAATGTAATGCTCGTTCCCGATCGAATCAGCGACTGGATCCGACAGGACTCTGTGACGACCTACGATCGCGAGACGATCTTCGACTACATCGACGGAGCCGGCGAGGTCTATCGATCGTACGCGTTCAGGGACGTGCTGGTGGCGCGCTATGCCCGTTCGGAGAGTCCTACGGTCACCGTCGAAGTTTTCGACATGGGCACGAGCGAGGATGCCTACGGCGTCTTCAGCTACGCGCGTGAGCAGGAGGAGCCCGGGATCGGCGGGAGCTTCGAGCGCAAGGGTCGAGTGCTGTGCTTCTGGCAGGATCGCTTCTATGTGTGCGTCGCTGCGGAGCTGGGCTCGGCGGATTCCGAAATTGGGGTGGAGGAATTCGCGCGGGCGATGGCGCAGCGCCTTCCTCCCGCCGTGCATCGCCCCGCTATGGTCGGCCTGCTCCCGTCGGAGGGGCTCGTGGCACACAGCGACCGCTTCTTTCACACGCACCAGTCGCTTAACTACCACTACTACCTGGCACGCGAGAACGTTCTCAATCTGAGTTCCGACACCGATGTGGTGCTCGCGCGATACGCACCGGGTTCTACATACCTGGTGGTCGTGCGATACGGTAATGAGGCCGATGCAGCGCGGGGTCACACGGCGTTCCGTGAGCAGTATCTGCAAGAATCCACCGATGAGGCCGTCGCGATCGAGAGCGACACGTACGTGTCATCTGGAGTCGACGGTCGATTCGTCGTGGTGGTGCTGGACGCGGGCACCGAGACCGCGGCCAGCAGACTGCTGCAGGCGACCATGCATGGGATTTCGGAGTTCGCACAGTGAGGAGTGGATCATGGGCAAGACCATCGAAGGTCTGACTCGGCGAGACTTCATCAAGGGTGTTGGCATTGCGGCTGTGGGAAGCGTCGTCGGACTACCTTGCGTCGCAAGTGTGGATCAGTTGGCCCGATCCACGTCCAGAGTCGTGCTGATCCGTCATCGGGACGTCGTCACGTCCGGCGGGACCGTCAATGCCGCGTTGGTGCAAGGGATGGTGGACGACGCGATGGTGGCGCTGTTCGGCCTCGAGACGCCGTCGGAGTGTTGGAAGCTGATCATCAAGCCGGATGACATCGTTGGTATCAAGACGAACGTCTGGGCCTACCTTCCCACCCCATCAGAAGTTGTGGACGCCATTCGTCAGGGACTGCACGAAGCGGGCGTGAGCGACGACCGTATCGGGATTGGTGACCGGGACGTGCTGCAGCAGAACATCTTCCGCCGCACGACAGCGCTGATCAACTCGCGACCCATGCGCACGCATGCCTGGTCCGGGGTCGGGAGTCTCATCAAGAACTACATCATGTTCTATCATCACCCGCCGGACTACCATCCCGACGCCTGCGCCAACCTGGCGAAGCTGTGGGAGCTCCCGATCGTCAAGGGGAAGACTCGGCTGAACATCCTGGTAATGCTCACCCCGCAGTTCCACAACATCGGGCCGCATCACTTCGATCCGGCCTACGTCTGGCCCTATCGTGGGCTGATCGTGAGCACGGATCCGGTCGCCGCCGATGCCGTTGGCCTTCGCATCATCCAGCAACAGCGGCGCCGCGCGTTCGGCGCCGCGCGCCCGCTGCGGCCCACCGCGCACCACATCGCCCTGGCTGACTCGGAGCACCACCTCGGCAACGCCGACATGAGCCGGATCGATCTGGTGCGATTGGGCTGGGAGGAGGACGCCCTCATCTAACGGACGTCGAGCGCGGTCACCCTACACGCGATCTCGCTCGAGCAGGATCTGGTTCGTTTGCGAGCGGGACTCGCCGACCGAGGTGATGTAGACGGCCTTGCGGTCGTGCACGGGACACGCATACTCACACGCGCCGCAGCCCGTGCACAGCGCCGGATCGACGTGCGGTCGCTGAACTCGGACCTCATTGCCCTCACGGTCGAAGACGGTTTCCTCTTCGAGGTAGATCGCCTTGGGCGACGTCGGGCACCATTCCTCGCAGACGATGCACGGCATCGCCATCGCCCACGGCAAGCAGCGACTGCGATCGACGAACGCCGTGGCGATCCGGTTGGGAGGTGTGTCGTCGTCTCCCACCTTCTGCGTGAGCGTCAACTCGCTGATGGCCCCGGTCGGACACACCTGGCCGCACAGGGTGCAGGTGGGCTCGCAGTAGCCGATCCTGGCGATCAGCATGGGTGTCCACAGGCCTTCCAGCCCGCCCTCGAACAGCGTCGGGTGCAGCGCATTGTTCGGGCACACGCGCATGCACTGCCCGCAGCGGATGCAGCGACCGAGGAAGTCCTCCTCCGGGATCGAACCCGGTGGCCGAATCAGGAACGCCGATCGATTGGCCTCGAAGGCATCACCCGCACGAAAGAGCGGCACCACGGCCACACCACCGAGCAGCGAGCCGACCACCTTGCGTCGCGTCACATCCACTTTGGGTGTCCCGGCCGGATTCGTCGGCGTTTCTTCGCGGCTCGGAAAGAACTTGAACCGAATTGAACCTTCGGGGCACGCTGCCTGACAGTTGAGGCACAGGTGACACTCCGACTGCCGCCACCGACGACCCAAATCGGGGTTGTCGGCTCCTTGGCAGGCGAGAAGGCACCGATTGCACTCGCTGCAGCACGCTTCGTCCTTTTGCAGGCCGAAGATCGAGTAACGCGACGCGATTCCCAGCAGTGCCCCGAGCGGGCAGAGGGCCCGGCACCAGAAGCGGGTAATAAATCGGTTGGCGAGCAGGATGAGCACAAAGACGATCGCGATGCCGACGATCGCGTGGAAGTTCGCGGGGCGGTAGCTCAGGACCGTGGCGTTGAGCACGTCG
>JBDHAN010000077.1:0-21107 GCA_039588055.1 Gemmatimonadota bacterium
CGGCCTGGGGCTCAGCCCAACGCGTGAGGAGGCGTTCGCCCTCGGCGATGGACTGCTTGAGCCGCGCGCGCGTCGCGTGGACGCCCTGCAGGGTCCAGGTGTAACGATACGAGTGCCGGAGCTCGCCACGAACGTCCGGCATGGCAACGTCAGACGGAATCGCGGAGAAGTAATCCCGGAGCGATGCGAGCTCGAACGACGCCTGCCGGTCGATCTCGCGCAGCCGTTCGACGACGGCCGCGATGCCCGACTGCGCACGGTGGTGATCCGCGCCGTTCAACACGAGTAAGGCGGGGACGGTTGCCCGCCGCTCGAGCGCCGCCCGCAGAGTGGGCCACACCTCGCGCAGTCGAGCGTCGTCCAAGGGCAGCGCTCGCCCCATGTCGTACCCGAGCGGCGGCAAGTGATGTACGGTGACCGAGGATCCGTCGGGAGCCGACCAACGAAACAGATCGTACGCCTGCCCCGGCTCCCCGCCGTATCCGCGCCACACGACCGCCTGCTCGATTCCAAAGCCTGCGAGAATCGCCGGGAGCATGGCAGGATGGCCAAAGGCATCGGGACTGTAGCCGACATCCAACCACCCGCCCCACGTCGTTCCGTCGAGTCGACCCAGGAGGAGGTTCCTGACGAGTGCCTCGCCTGACGATAGCAATTCATCCGCGAGCACATACCAGGGACCGACGAGCAACTTGCCGGCGACGACCAGCGCCCGGACACGCGGCGTTTGCTCGGGCCGTATCTCCAGGTAGTCCCTGAGAAGGACCGTTTGGCCATCGAGCAGAAAGGGACCGCCCAACTCGCCCGACTCGAGCAACTCGACCAGCTCATCCAGCATGGCAACGAGCCGCTGGCGACTGCGGCCCAGCGGCTCGTACCACTCGCGGTCCCAATGCGTGTGAGGGACAACAAAGACCGCAAGCTGATCGGTCATCGCAGCCCGAGCTCGGCCTTGGCTTCCTCCGGCAAAAGTGCGGCGAGGAGGCGGATCGGGACGGCGAAGCCCATGCCCACCGCATCCCGGAGTCCCGCCCGATGGACTGCCACGACTTCGCCCGTCGCGTTGAAGATCGGGCTTCCGCTCGATCCCCCCACCGTGAAGCCGTCGAAGTTGATAAGGTCCTCGGTGATCTTGGCGAAGATGCCGGCCGTCATGGTGGTGCGCACGAAGCCACTCGCATCGATGGCATTCCCGAAACCGGCGGGAAACCCGATGAGGGCCGCCGGTTCGCCCTGTCGCGCACCGCTGCCCTGCCAGTCGATCCGTGCCACGTGCGACCCGTCGTGGCCAGTGATCTTGAGGAGCGCGAGGTCGGGCCCTGGTGCCGCGATCGCGCCGATGACCTGAGCCGAGCGCATGATGCGCTGATCGGCTAACGTCACCATGACAGAATCGGGTGGCGGCTCGCCGCTCGGTTGCACCACGTGGCGGTTGGTCACGTAATAGCCGGATTCCGTGATCGCGAAACCCGACCCGTCGTAGACTCCACCGGCGATGTACGCCGTCACGAGTCCGACTGCACTCTGATTGGCCTGGGCCACGGATGCCAGATTGCCGCTGCGGACCGCATCGATTCGCGACGCGATATCAGCCGTCCGGTCCTCTGCATCCCGCACCGCAGCTCGGAGACTGTCGAGGAGACCCTCCGGTGTCCCTGAGGCACGAGCGCGATCCAGTTCGGACTGCAGTCGCGACAGCTCGATCTGCGCCAGCCGCCGAATAGAATCCCCCGCCGCAAGCTGCGCGGTCAGAGAGCGCTGCGCCCGTGCCAAAGCCTCTTCTAGGGCATCCGTGCGGGCCTGCGCGTCATTCAGCGCAACCTGCAAGCTCTCGACGACAACGAGTGGAGCAGAGCCGGCTCTCGCGTCATCGAGTTCGCGCTGCAGCCGTTCGTACTCTGCGACGGCTGCCTCCCTGACCGAGTCGGCCATCGCCTGCTGCGCCGCAAGCTGTTCCTGCAGCCGCCCTTCGAGCCGATCCTTGTACCAGTAGGCGACCCCGACGCCCGCCGCGATCACCACCACGAACGACCAGACAACCCAACGCAGCCGCCGAGCGCTCTTCTTGGAGCTCTCGACGAACATTTCATTGAAGAAGATCGTGGCACCTTTTCCGCCGAAGGACCGACGTGACGACCCAAGCTTCTCGGCAGCCCGCACTGCCGCTTTCGACCGATCCCGTTTCTTCTTGCGCTCGGGCTCTTTCTCCGTCGCCTCAGGGGCGCTCACGGGGCTCGGCACCTCAGGACTCGACACATCGATATCGAGGACCGCGAGCTCAGGCCCTCCGACTCCCAGCTGAATACGATCGCCGCTGCCGAGCGTCCGATCTCCAGTCAAGCGCTCGTTGTTCACGAACGTTCCGTTCCGGCTCTGATGGTCCCGAATCACGACCTGTCCATCAGGTCGGAGCACGATTTCCGCGTGCACGCGAGAGACGGCCGTATCATCGGGTCCGATGGGGCGGAGCTCACACTCCTTTCCGCGACCGAGCCGGATCCGCCCGCCTGTCGCCCGATAGTGTTCCCCGGAATGCGCCTCCATCAACATGATGGTGGCGGTGGGAAGACGTGGCTCCTGCTGCGGCGCCGGCATCTCGACGTCCGGAGGCGTGCGTTCTGCCGCGGGTGGGGCCACTGGCGGTGGGGGCGGGGTGGCCGACATCAACTCGGTCACCTCAGCTTCCCCTGCCATCTCCAAAGGCAAGGTGAGCTCCGGATCCTCGGCAACGGTTTCGTCGAAGCGCCGCTGCTCTACGGCCTCGACACGGTACCGCGGGCCCCGCCCGCCCAATCGGACCACCATGCCCACGGCAACCTCGTGGGCCTCGTTGGGTGGCAACCGGTCGTCGTCGACGAACGTCCCATTGCGGCTCCCCAAGTCCTCCGCCCACCACCGGTTCTCACGGTGTGTGAGTCGTGCGTGGCTGCCCGACACCACCTCCGCACCAGGGCCGTCGACAAGCAACTCCCCCGCGGGATCGCGGCCAATCCGAACCTCTGTGCCCTCGAACTCGAGAAGCTCTCTAGTGAGTTGGTTGCGCAACTGCAGATACGGCATAGGGCGCTAAGTTACGGTCCTCGCCGCGGGCGCACCACACCCCCGGGAATGCCCAAGTCGCTCGGGTTATCTTTCTCGGCCGATGTCCGATCACCACAACCTCGCTGACTCGCTCGTCGCACCCGAAGTGGACGGCGTGCAATTGTATCGCGACGTCGAGGAGCGGTTCTCCGACCTGCTGCAGATCTTGCGGCTCGTCGCCGCCTCGACCGAGCGGGCGCTGTTTGTCGCACGCGACCGAGTGCTGAAACGTCACGTGGCTCTGCGGGTTCACCTCCGGCCAGATACGCAGCATCGCGTGTGGTTCGAACGGGAAACCGAGTTGCTGGCGGCTCTCGATCATCCTGTGCTGAGAAGCGTCTATTCAGCGGGGTACCGGGATGACTGGGCGTTCCGTATCGTGAAATGGATAGAGGGCGAAAGCCTAGCAGACCGCGTGGGCCGCGGCCCGCGGCCCATCCCCTCCGTGCTGCAACTCGCCCGCAGTCTCTCGGCGGGGCTGGAATACGTGCACCTGCAGCACATCGTCGTTCGGCATTTGGACCCGACCACCGTGATGATCGACAATACTGAGCGCACCTTGGTCACGGATATGCGGTACGCCAATGTGCTGCTCGACGTGGCTATGTCGCCTCCCACCATCGCGACCAATCCGTTCCTCGCCCCGGAGGTCCGTGACGGCAGGGCCGGTGAGCCGGCCAGTGACATCTACAGCGCTGGGGCGCTGCTGTACCTCGCGGTCACCGGGGATCCGCCGGCGCTCGACATCACCGGCCAGGTTCAACCGCGAGCTGTGCGAACGGCCTGCCCAGCAGCTCTGGAGCGGGTCATCATGCGGGCGCTCGCTCCGGACCCGAAAGCGAGATTCCTCACGGCGGTCGAGATGGCCAACGACGTCCTTTCCGGTTTCGGTGACTTCACGGTGCCTGTACTGCTGGCCGCTGAGCAGAGCACTCCACAAGAAGACCAGTTGGCGTGGGAGAAGCGCCTGCGACGGGCGCTGGGCGACGACTACGAGCTACTTGGGGAGCTGGGTTCGGGGGCCTTTGGACGGGTGTATCGGGTCCGTGATTTGACACTCGAGCGGGAAGTGGCACTCAAAGTCTTGCATCCGTACCTCACCACCGACCCAGCCGTCGTAGAGCGCTTCCGCCGTGAAGCGCGGGCCGCCGCACAAGTCATGCATCCCAACATTGCCAACACGTATGATTTCGCCGGGCGCGCAGGATTGATCTGGTACACCATGGAGTACGTGCACGGCAACAACCTTGGCCACCTGGTCCGAAGTGAGGGCCCGCTCGCACCGGATCGGATCGTACGAATACTGCACGAAGCGCTCGACGGCCTGAGGTACGCGCACGAACGCGGGCTCGTCCATCGCGACCTCAAGCCCGAAAACCTGCTCATCGAGGACGGCACGGGCGCCGTGCACATTGCCGACTTCGGCCTCGTCATCGCCTTCGGGCGCGACGCTGCGGGCGGAACGGCATCGCACTCCGGCACGCCCGACTTTGCCGCCCCCGAACAACTGCTCGGCGAGCCGGTCGACCACCGCGCCGATCTCTACTCGTTGTCGCTGGTCGGGCTATTTGCGCTCACAGGCCGGCCTCCCTTCGGGGGTGGCTCGATCGAGACCACCCTGGCTCGCCAAACCACCGGCCAGATCGGTGAACTCGACGAGCTGCGCCGGACTGTGCCGGCGGGGCTCCTTCGGGTGCTGGAGCGCGGAGCGTCCCGACTGCCTGACGATCGCTTTGCGTCCGCCGAGGAGTACGCGCGGGCGTTGCGAGCAGCGACTCAGCCCGGATCCAGTGGATTTCGCGACCTCTTCCGCTGGCTGTCCGGTCCGTCCTGAGCACCGCGCGCCCACGTGCGCATCAGCTTCGTCACCGCTACCCCGCAGACCGTGCAAGACGGCAGCGGGACGTTTGTTGCCTCCTCAGGTCTCGCCCGTGCGCTGAAACGGTTGGGTCATCAGGTTCGGATCGTGTGTCCACCGCGTTTTCGCGGGTCGTTCGGCTACACCGTCAGTCGCTTTCGATTCAACTGGTCACTCGAACCAACCGTCTTCCAGGACGACGATGTGGTAGTCGGCTGGGACATGGACGGCTATCGTCTCGCGGGCCGCATTCGTCCACCGTTTGTCGCCTACGTCCACGGTCTGCTCGCCGATGAGGCGCGGTTCGAGCGGGGCGCCGTCAGAGCCTCCATGCGCCTCCAGGCTCGTGCCGAGCGAACGAGTGTGCAGCGCGCCGAGCGCGTGCTCACCGTGAGCGAGCACAGCGGGGAGCGTCTGTCCGTCCTGTACGGTGTCCCGCGGGATCGCATCCGCATCGTCCCTCCGGCTTTCGACGGACAAGCGTGGCAGGCGGCACTTGCTCGTGCGCCGCGACCGATCGACGGCCCGTTGGTGTTGAGCGTCGCACGGCTTTATCCACGAAAGAACCTGGCTTCACTCGTGCGAGCGGCTCGGCTGGTACGTGATCGCGAACCACGCGTTCGCTTCCGGATCGTCGGGGACGGCCCAGAGCGCCGACGGTTGGAGGCACTCGTGCGATCGCTGGACCTCGAACAGACGGTGCACATTGTGGGACAACTCGACTATGACTCGCTGGTATCGAGCTACGCGTCGTGCGACGTGTTTTGCCTGCCCAGTCGACAAGAGGGCTTCGGGCTGGTCTTTTTGGAAGCGATGGCCGCTGGCAAGCCCGTCGTGGCCTGCCGCGACACGGCCGCACAGGAGCTCGTCACGGACGGCCTAAATGGGCTGCTCGTGGATCCGGCTGATGATGGTGCGCTCGCCGACGCGTTGCTGCGACTCGTCGGCGACGAAGGGTTGCGCACGCGGCTTGGAGCGGCAGGACGGCCCAGGGTCGACGCCTACGATCCGGAGACCATCGCGCGACGGTTTGTCCGTGTGCTTGGCACGGAGGTGGCGTGACCGTGGAATTGACTGAGTCGAGGAGCACCCAATGACCGTTCGCATTGCGCTCGCTCAGCGGGCGTCAGGACCTGATGTCGCCACGAACCTCGACGCGGTGTTGGATACGATGCGCAGCGCCCGGGAGTTGGGAGCGCAGCTCCTGTGCGTTCCCGAGTTGGTGCTGACACCCTTTTTCCCGCAGCATCAACGCTACGCCGAGGCCGCTGACCTGGCGGAGCCCATTCCTGGTCCGACGGCAGATCGGATCGCGGCCATGGCGCGCGAGCTCGAGTTGGTGACCGTGTTCAACATGTACGAGTCCGCCCAAGGGCAGTTCTTCGACAGCTCGCCCGTGTTCGACGCAGACGGCGCGCTCCTGGGCATCACGCGAATGGTGCACATCACGGACTACGCCTGTTTTCACGAGCGTGAGTACTACGCGTTGGGCGACCACGGGGCGCCGGTGTATCAGACGGCTGTCGGTCGCGTCGGCGTCGCGATCTGCTACGACCGACACTTCCCCGAATACATGCGGGCGCTGGGGCTCGGTGGCGCTGAACTCGTGGTCATTCCTCAGGCGGGCGGTCTGGACGAATGGCCGGAGGGAATGTTCGAGGCCGAGGTGCGGGCGGCAGCGTTTCAGAACGGCTATTTCGCGGCGCTGTGCAATCGCGTTGGCGAAGAGGACCGGATTACGTTCGCGGGCGAGTCGTTTGTGGTCGATCCGACGGGTAAGGTCCTCGCCCGGGGTGCGCGCCTGGACGAGGACCTCATCATTGTAGATCTCGAATTCGCGGAGTGTGCCACCTCGCCGGCACGCACACTCTTCCTGCGGGACAGGCGCCCCGACCTATATGGTGGCTGGCTGACCTCCTGACCGAACTGCTGGGCGGGACCCCGATCGCTTGAACCCAGGGACGATGTCGTCTTCCTGCTCCTGTGGCCGCAGGAAGTTCCGCCGCACCCAATCATCGAAGTCGTCCAGCAGGGAGTACATGACCGGCACCAAGACCAGCGTCAGGAACGTGGCGAACGCGAGCCCCGCGATGACCGCAATCGCCATCGGTCCCCACCATGCCGCCTGTTCGCCACCCCAGTAGAAATCCGGCTGCAGGCGCGTGTACGCACCGATGAAGTCGATGTTGAGCCCGACGGCCAACGGAAACAAGCCGAGAATGGTCGTGACGGCCGTGAGCATCACGGGACGGAATCGCGTCATGCCCCCCTGCACGATCGCCTCTCGACGGTCCAGTTTATCCCGTGTCCGCAGGATATCGATGTAATCGATCAGCACGATGGCGTTGTTCACCACCACGCCGGCGAGACTGATCACACCGACACCGGTCATGATGATGCCAAACGGCATTCGGAACACCATGAGCCCGATCAAGACGCCGATGGTCGACAGGAACACCGAGCTCATGATAATCAGCGGCTTGGTAACGGAATCGAACTGCGAAACGAGGATGAACCCGATGAGCAGGATCGCGAGGATGAAGGCCCCCGTGAGGAACGCCTGAGACTCCTGCTGCTCTTCCTGCTGGCCGGTGTATCGGAGCAGGTATCCTTCCGGCATGGCGGCCGCAAACTCACGAAGCTCTTCCTGCACCTCGCCCAGCACGGCGTTCGCGTTGTACCCGGGTCGGACACCGGAGGATATGGTCACCATGCGGTCGAGGTCCTTGCGGTTGACCTCGCCGTACCCCTTGTCGACTCGCCACACCGCGACGGACGAGAGCGGAACTTGCGACCCATCCTCGGCGACGACCGTGAGATCACCGAGCGCGTCGAGGTCTCGACGGAACGCCTCCGCCAAGCGCACCGTGATGTCATACTCGTCCTTGCCGTCACGGAAGGTCGATGCCTCCGTTCCGTTGATCGCACTGCGAATGGTCGTCCCGATCTTTCGCGTGTTCACCCCGTAGAGTGCGGCCTTTTCTCGATCGACTTCGACCACCAACTCGGGGCGTCCCTCCGCCATGTCGCTCTCGAGTCCATCGAGCTTGGCGAAGATGGCAGAGCTCTCGATCCGGAACACCACTTCATCACCGAGCTCCTTCAGAACGGACGGGTCTTCGCCAGAGATCTCGATGTTGACGGCCGAGCCGGTGGGCGGCCCCATGCTCGGCTCTTCGACCGACACATCTGCCCCAGCAATGTCTTTCCCGACGATCTCCCGAATCCGCTGAGCAGTCTCGAACGAGTCGTGCTCGCGATCTTCGAAATCCACGAAGGTCACGATCGCCGTCGCGAAGTGGGTTCCGCTTCCGCCCCCGAATCCACCGCTCACCTTGCTCCCCACCGTCGAGACCAGAGACTCGAAGTCATTCCTACCGGTCACGCCGCCCAAATCAGACTCGACACGGCGTGCAATTCCATTCGTCAGCTCAACGCGAGTCGCCAACGGCGCTTCGACCTGAACGTAGACGTTGGTCGGTGGAATGTCTTCCGGGAAGAACTCGATCCCCGGGTTGAAGGCACCGAACACCATGATCACGACCACGAACGCGACGGCAGCTCCAACAACCATCCGAGCGCGGTGCCCGAGCGCCCAGCGAACCAGCCGCTCGTAGCGCTGAATCGTCCTCGGCAGGCCGCTGGTCATGACCCAGTGACCTGCCGGGTGACCGACGTAGTGGTTGAACCCGTAGACGGCCACGACTGACAGAATCAGCAGAATCGCCGTGAGCGGATTGATGATGAGGAAGATCAGCGTCACGAAGCCGCCCAACCCCACCAGGAGCCAGCGCATGGCCGGTCGCATCGCGACCGGCGCATCCTCCGTGTCGAGCATTTTGGCACACATCGTCGGGAGGATCACAAGTGCAACGAACAGGGACGACGAAAGCGTGATGATCAGCGTGAACGGCAAGAACTTCATGAACTCGCCGACGATGCCCGGCCAAAACGCCATCGGGAAGAACGCGGCGAGCGTGGTTGCGGTCGAGGCGATGATCGGAACCGCCACCTCACCGGTCGCAAACTTCGCCGCGCGTGCCCGATCGAAGCGCTTCTCACGAAATCGGTAGATGTTCTCGACTACCACGATGGCATTGTCCACCAACATCCCCAACGCCAGGATCAAGCTGAACAACACCACCATGTTCATCGTGAAGCCGACGAGTTGAATCACGCTGAACGACAAGAGCATAGACAGCGGAATCGCGAGTCCGACGAACGGCGCGGTCCGCACTCCGAGGACGAACAGGAGCACTGCCGACACCAGGATCAGTCCCGAGATGATGTTGTTTTCGAGACTGCTCACCATCGACTCGATTTCTTCAGACTGATCGGCCGTGATCTTGATCACCGTTCGCGGTGGCAGGTTCGGCTCCACTTCAGCGAGCACAGCTTCGATCGCCTCCGCGGTCTCGATGATGTTTTCCCCGCTGCGCTTCAACACCGACAGCGTGATGACCGAATTGCCGTCGAGCCGAGCGTAGCTGTCCCGGTCCTTGAAGCCGAAGTCCACGGTTGCCAGATCGCGCAGGTAGATCGGCCGACCTGCACGCGTCATGATGACGATATCGGCAATCGGTGCCGTCTGGTCGAACTCACCAGGAACACGCACGAGGTATTTCACATCGCCGACGTCGATCGTGCCGCCAGGGACCGTGATGTTCTCTTCCTGCACGGCCTCGATCACGTCGTCGAACGCGAGGTCGTAGAACTTGAGCTTCGCCAGGTCGACGTCGACCCGGACTTCCCGTTCCAGGCCGCCTGCTAAGCGGACTTCCAGGATGCTCGAAATCTGTTCCAATCGATCCTGGAGATCCTCCGCGACGTCACGCAGGCGCACCAGGCTGTACGGCCCGGCGATGTTCACCTGCATGATG
This sequence comes from Gemmatimonadota bacterium, assembly GCA_039588055.1. Lineage (GTDB taxonomy): Bacteria > Gemmatimonadota > Gemmatimonadetes > Gemmatimonadales > GWC2-71-9 > JAOTVV01. The sequence goes on from JBDHAN010000077.1 coordinate 9,820, forward strand.
GGAAACTCCTCGGTGTTGATCTCGATGATCGCCGGTTCTTCAGCTGCGGGCGGCAGCTCGGGCTTCGCGATGTCGACCCTCCGCCGACACCGACGTGATGGTCTTGATGTCGGTGATGGTGTTCAACTCATCTTCCAGCGGCTCCGTGAGCAGCGTCTCGATATCTCCCGGAGCCACCCCCGGATAGATCGTATTCACGATGATGTTCGGGATCACGATCTCCGGCATCGACTCCTTGGGGACGGCAAGATAGGATCCGAGCCCTGCAATGACGACGATCAGCGTCATCACGAACACGCTCGTCGGATGGTCGACAGCGAACGAGGTGAGTCTGAACTCCTTGAACTTCCGCTTTTGGCGAACATCAGTCGATTGGAGCCGATGGGCTGCGCCCACCCCCGACCGACTGACCTTTGGCTCGGGAGCCTTTGGCTTCTGCCCACTCTTGCTCTTCGCGCCCTCCTCCGGAATGCGAAAGGCGTCTGTCTCTCCAGTACGGCGATCCTTCTCGCTCATTGACTCCCCCCCGGCATCCCAACGATCCGAATCAAGCTTCCCTCGTCGACCTGGCGGTGACCTACCACAATCACGCTGTCGCCAATCGACAGGCCCTCCGCCACCACAACGCGGTTTGCATAGGAGGGACCGAGCACCACGCTGCGGGCGGTGGCATGGAGCCGCCCCTCAGATGTCGCAGCGATGAACACCTCATACCCGTCCTCGGTGCGGAGCACGAGGTCCTGCGGGACGACGACCACACCGTCGAGCCTCGCGCGCTCGACCTGCACGTTCGCGAGCATCTGTGGCTTCACCAGCCGTTCCCGATTGTCCAGCACGATCTCGATGGGAATGGTTCGGTTGCTGCGATTGACGCTGGTTCCGACGAACTCGATCGTGCCGACAAACTGCCGGTTGGGCAACACATCGAACGTGATGCGCGCGCTGTCCCCTCGGCCGACATCGAGGGCGTAGCGTTCCGGAATTCCGCCAACCACCTTCACGCGGCGGACCCCCACCACCCGCGCGATCGGCGTGCCCGGCGCGACCAGCTCTCCGACCTCGACGTGCTTCTCATCGAAGATCCCAGCCACCGGCGCTCGGATCTCCGTCCGCTCAAGGCGCTCCTCGAGCACGGCAAGCCGCGCTTTCGCCGCTTCCGCAACCGACTCGAGTTGCAGCACGGCGATCTCGCTTCCGATGTTCTCCTCATTCCACAGCCGTTGCTGGCGCTCATACTGCTCGACAGCCATGTCCGCAACTGCACGTGCTTCATCGACCTGGGCACGAAGGACGACATCGTCGATCTTCGCGATCAGCCGCCCTTGGCCTACCCAGGCCCCTTTGCGCACTGCGAACTGTGCGATGGTGCCAGACTCCTCCGCCGACACGGTCACGTCGTGGAAGGCCTCGACCTCGCCCGCGATCCGTACGTAGTCCGTGAATGGCTCAGGCGCCGCAGGCTGGATCTCGACGTTCACGACCCGCGCACCGGCGGGCATGTCGGAATCTCCAACTTCATCGGCGCGAACCTCGCCACCGTCGGACGGCGAGCACCCTGTGATTACCAGGAGTGCCACCAGCCCGATGAGCATCGCTCGCGCGGCGGCCCCTGGGACCGCACTCCGAAACCGCCACCCGTCACTGTGCATCGTCATCTCCACGTTCCTCTATCTGCTCCCACGACACGGGAAACTCCCCCGCAGCCTCGGGGACGAGTCCCACGGCAAGCTCCAGCTGCGCCCGCGCCGAGAGATGATCGTAGACAGCCTGCGCATAGTTGAATTCCGACTGGCGCAACGCCACCTCAGCATCGGTCACCTGCAACTGCGACCCGATTCCCTCGCGATACTCGGCCGACGCAATCTCGTACCCGCGCAGGGCCTGTTGCACCGCGCGGCGCTGGCTTCGAGCCCGCGCTCGTGCCTCGAGCACGGCATCGAACAGACTCCGCACCTGATTCAATGTCTCCTGTTCGGCGCGGTCGAGGCGGGTCTCGCTCTGCCGCACCGTGGCCCGGGCCCGGCTGACCCGTGCGAACCGCTCGAATCCGCGAAAGATCGGCATTTCGACGCGCAGCCCGGCGGCCGCCGTCTTGGTGCGCTGGTTGTCTACTTCACCGAAGAAGTTCGGTGACCCATCTTCCTGCGCAAGGATGTTGTAGTTCGAAAACAGGGTGAGACGGGGGAAGAACTCGCTCCTTTCGATCCTGAGCTGGGCTTCCTCCAATTGGATCGTGCTTCGAATCTGCCGCAGATCGCTCCGCCGCGAGAGCGCCGAGCCAATGAGTGCGTCCACCTCTTCCTCCTGCACTTGCGGCAGACCAGCGAGCAGGATCACGTCCCGATCCTCGACCGAGTTGCTCTCGAGATCATCTGGGTCCATTTCGTTGAGCTGACCTTCCACCGTGATGCGCACGTCGGGATCGAGGCCCATCTCCACAAGCAGGGCCCGCTCTGCCGCCGTCACCCCGTTTTGCGCCCGCTCGAGGTTCGCCTCAACGTTGGCCAACTCGACCTCGAATCGCAGCATGTCATATTCACTCACGAGACCGGCTCGGAAGAGGGAACGCGTTTCATTGAGATTCTGCCGAACGCGACCAATGCTCTCCTCCGTCACGCGCAGTTCTTCCCGAGCGAACAGCGTATTGAAATACGCCCGCCGGACCGCGGTCACAACCTGCTGCGTCGTGCCGCGAACGATCTCCTCTTGCAGCGAGCGGAACTGGCCGGCCGCGCTCACACCGGTGAACACGCCGAATTCGAACAGCGGTTGGCTCACAGCAACCCCGGCTGTCCAGGTATTGTCAGTCCCGACCTTGATCGGTCGGAGCTCCCCGGGCTCGCCACCAAAGAACTCGGCCGGCAAGAATATCTCCTGCAGCAGCAGGTTGCGGGAGTACGACATGTTCGCCGATATGTCTGGCAGAATGCTTCCCCACGCCTCACGAACCTGCTGCTTCGCGACCTCGACACCGTATTCGGCGTCCTCCAGCGTTCGACTGTTTGCGAGACCGACCTGAATCGCTCGCCGCAGCGAGTAGGTCTCTCCCCCTGGCTGCTGCGCACGGGCTAACTCCACACCCATGCCGAGCAACAGAACCAGGAGCGCGATCGCTCGGAGCGGCCGACTCCACGGAGCACTCGTCATGGGCCACCCCCTTCCTCTCCACCATCCGAAATCCCCTCTCGGACGTATGGGTCAAACGCATGAAAGAGCTCGAGCGGACTGAGCTCCAAGCTGTCGGCGCTGAACTCGGGACAGCTATCGATCCGACAGGCCATGGAGATGGTGAGCAACCCGTGTGTCATGCTCCACAGGTACATCACCATGACGTCCGGATTGGCTCGGCGAATCGCGCCCGCATCCATGGCCTCTTCGACGGCGCGTCGGAGCAGCCCGTATCCACCGCCGTCCGGCAACTCGTCAAGACGATGCGGATCGCCGTGGTGGAGGCTAAAGAGCACGCGGAAGTACGACTGGTTCTCGAGTGCGAACTGGAGGTAGGCCTCGCCAAGTGACCGCACGCGCTCCAACGAACCCTTGGGGTGTCGCGCCGCCGCCTCCTCCAAATACGCGCCAAAGCGCTGGAACCCGTACTCGACGACCCGCCGCACGAGCTGGTCCTTGTTCTCGAAGTAGTGGTAGATGGCGGTGGCGCTCACTCCCACCCGCTCGGCCACCAACCGCATCGACAACGCATCGAGCCCGCCGACCGCCAGGATGTCTCGAGCAGCCTCTAGAATGGCCTGCTCGACATCGGCAGCACGACGGGCCTCGGCCTCCTTCACAGGCATCCGAACTTCCCTCCCCTTTTCGCCGTGTGACCCACGAGCTTAACACTGTTAAGTTAACGGCGTTAACCCTAACCAGGCTTCCATACGCCGTCAATGCCGAGCTTGTTTCAGGCTGGCCACGGTTCGCGAACGGCTACGACAGGACCACGATGACAGCCCCTCAGCCGCACCCGGTTGCCCTGCTGCTGCCTGGCATGACGATGAACTCGACCCTCATGCCGGACCTGGGAGTGCCATCGCTGTCGGTCGATTTCAACGAGCACCCGCCCCACGAGTCAGCGGAGCCCGAGGCGATCTCGATAATGGACTACGTCGAACGACTCGAACGAGTGCTTGAGTCGGAGCCCGTGTGGCGATCACGACCGCGGGTCGTGGTAGCGCACAGTTTCGGCGGGATGCTCGCGTTGAGTTGGCTGCTGCGATGTGGTGACCCGGCCCCGATCGACGGCCTGGCACTCGTCGGCACCTCTGCCGGTCCGCTGTTCGATCGTGTGCGACTCCGCGTCGCAGCGCTCGCTGGTCGCGAATGGCGCCTGCCGCTAACGCGGCCACTCTCGTTCTGGAACCGCCGTTGGGTCACCCGAGCAGTGGCGTTCCTGCTTTCCGGGATCCGTCACAACGTCGGTACGGTGGATTTTCGATCACTCGCTCGACAGAGCGATCTGGCGCTGGACCTGGCTGGCTGGCGCAACACCGACTGGCGGGCCATGCGGGCCTTTCGCATGGCGATGAGTGGCCTCGATCTTCGAGCGCAACTGCCGCGGCTCCAGGTGCCGACCATCGTGCTTCACGGCAGCGAGGATTCGCTGTTCCCGGTCAGTGTCGCGGAGGAGTTGGCAGCAGTTCTCCCGCTCGCGGAGCTGCGAATCGTGCGCGGTGCAGGGCATGGCCTGCCGCTCACCCATGGCAACGCGGTCGTGCAAGCGGTTCGGGATCTGCTGGACCGCGTCAATCCCAACGAAAGATCTTGAGCGCCACCCCGAAGCTCGACACGCTCCAGAACACCAAGATCCCAAGGAAGCCGAGCGTGGCGGTGAGGGGCACACCATCGAGCAACACGGCGCGAAGCGCGTCATTCAGCGCAGTGAGTGGAAGCACTCTCAAGACGGGTTGCACGACATCAGGAAAGTTGGAGTATGCGAAGAACACCCCGGAGCCGATCCACATTGGGACCATCACGAGGTTCATGAGACCCGACACACCCTCGATGGTGCGGCTCCGGCTCGCGACGAGCAATCCCAGTCCGGCAAATGCGATGGCGCCAAGCAACACGACGACCGCAAGCACCGGGAGCGACCCTCGAATCGGCACGTCGAAGACGAGGTGTCCAAAAAGCAGCACCGCTGTTACTTCCAGACCGAGAAAGACCAGTCTCGCCAAGATGTACGAGAGCAGATAGTCCCGCCGACGCATTGGGGACGCGAGCAGTCGTTTCAGAAGCTTTTGGGTTCGTGTCTTCACGATGCCGAACCCGACTCCCCACATACCAGTGCCCATGATATTCAATCCCAGAAGTCCCGGGATGAGGAAATCGATGTATCGGGCGCCTGGCTCAGTGACACGGCGGTCGCGCACCTCGGCCACATCGCGGCGACCGGCCGCTTCCTGCAGCGCGTCATGAACCACGAGTCGTGCCAGCTCGCTCTCGCTGCGCGTCGAGTCGTATCGGAACGTGATGGGTGTTCCGGGCTGTACGACGAGCGCCACCCGTCCCCTGCGCAACTCGTTCTGCGCGTCCTCCACGCTCATGAGCTCCGGTTCGATCCGGTCGACCGCCGCCAGCGTGGCCATCACGCCAACCGCATCGGGACTATCCTCGACCGCCACCCGGATGGTCTCGGGCCCTCGGCTCTTGAAGGCGAGCCCGAGTGCAAAAGCGAGCACGATGGGAAAGGCGAACACCCAGAACAGCGCCTCGAATTCCCGCGTGAACTCTCGGATTCTCCACAGGGTGAGCTGCACCACCGGGCTGTTTGCTGGACTAGGCATCGCGCAGGTGCCGACCGGTGAGGGACAAAAACACGTCCTCGAGCGTGGCGTGATGCGTCGTAAGCTCCTCCAGTGCGGCGCCGTGCCGTTCCAGCAATCGCATCAGCTCAGGAATGACTCGGTGTACGTGGCTCGCAGTGAGCCGAATCTTCCCGACGTCATGCGCCACGTCTCGCACACCGGCGAGCCCCAGATAGCTCTGATCGGGGACACCGACACCCTCCGCCACGGCGAACTCCACCACGTGGTCGGCTCCCAACGACGCGATCAGCTCGCGGGGTGAGCCGAGCGCGATGATCTTGCCATGGTCGATGATCGCGACCCGGTCGCACAGTCGCTCCGCCTCTTCCATATAATGCGTCGTAAGCAGGACGGAGCCCCCGCGTCGACGAAATCGCGCGATGATGTCCCACACCTGTCGCCGTGACTGTGGGTCGAGCCCGGTCGTGGGCTCGTCGAGGAACAGCAGCTCCGGTTCGCTGACGAGGGCACAGGCGACCGCGAGCCGCTGGCGTTGCCCGCCGGAGAGCTTGCTCACCCAGGCGTCGCGCTTCTCCTCGAGCTGCACCTCGCTGAGAACGGCCTCAATCGTGTTGCCATTGCGATAGAAGCTACGGAACAGCCGCACCACTTCGGTGACGGTGAGTTTGTCCGGGAGCTTGGTTTCCTGCAGCTGCGATCCCATGCGTTGCCGCAGCCGATGTTCATGGCGTTTCCACTGCATGCCGAGCACGGTCACGTCCCCGGCGTCGGGCTCGAGCAGGCCCTGCAAGATCTCGATCGTCGTCGTCTTGCCGGCGCCATTGGGCCCGAGCATACCGAAACACTCGCCCCGCGGGATCTCGGCGCACCGCACCGCTGGCTCGGTCATTCGCACAATCAAACGAGAGAACTGTCCGACAGGCAACCCGGTCACGCCTGGCGAGCGGCTGACTCAGGCAACACCTTGGCCCTATGTCGTCGGCTCTCGCCTTCCTCGTGTTCGCTGCCGCGTGGGTGTTGTTGGCCCTGGACGTCGACCCCGTCCCGACCTGGTTCTATGTCTTTGCGTGGTATCCGATCCTCGTCATAGCGGACGCCTACGCACGAAAAGTGAGCGGCGGACCGTCACTATTCCGCCCCCTTCCACGCCTACTATCGCTCTTCGGGTGGTCTGCGCTCGTCTGGCTCGTTTTCGAGGCGGCGAACTTCCGACTGCGGAACTGGTACTACGTGTTCCTTCCGGCACACCCGGTCGAACGTTGGGCCGGAATTCTCATATCGTTCGCAACCGTGGTGCCAGCCATCGTGCTGGCTGAGCGACTCCTCTGCGCATTAGGCGTGGGACGCCACTGGCAGAGCGCGCCGCTCACGTTGCGGGCCGGACACCTTCCGACGATCCAAGTCGTGGGCGTCTCCCTGGCCGTGCTCGCCCTCCTCTTCCCCAGGACATTCTTTCCGCTCATCTGGGGCGCAGTCTGGCTCATTGCCGACCCGATCGTCTTCCGACGAAAGCCGGAATGGTCGCTCATGGCCGACGCGACCGCAGGAACGTGGGGCCGTATCGGCCGCCTCATGCTCGGTGGGCTTGCCGTCGGGCTCATTTGGGAATTCCTCAACTTCTGGGCGCGGGGCAAGTGGATCTATACAGTGCCGTGGCTCGAGTACTCGAAAGTCTTCGAGATGCCGCACCTCGGCTTTCTCGGATTCCCGTTCTTCGCCCTGGAGGCGTGGGCGATGTATCACGTGCTATGTTTGTGGGGAGTGGGGGCACAGGGCGGCAGAGACGAACACTGATCGCGGTATTCGCCGGTGCGATGTTCGCCATTCTCACGCTCATCGGGATGGAGCGCTGGACGATCAGCTCGGTCACGCCTCGCCTCGCTGGGTTTCCCGGTGTCTCGGCCGCCACGGTCTCGAGCATCAATTCGAACGGCTGGTCGTCACCTTTCGCGCTTGCCAGCGCTGACCAGGACGCACCCGCGCAGCTGACTGGAGTGTCCACCGATGTTGCTCGCCAAGTGATCGAGCAAGCGCGTCTTGTGGTTCTGCGTGGCATCGGCACGGCCCACGCTGAGCGGCTCGCCGCGCTCGGGGTGAACTCCGTATGTGCCCTCGCACGCCAGGCACCGGGCACGCTCTGGTACAACTACCACGCCAACCTGAACCGCGCGGCCTGGGCACGTGCTCCCGGACCCGACCGGCCCACGCCAGCCGAGGTACGCGTCTGGATCGGTGCTGCCCGACGGGCATGCGTAGCGCTGTTTCAGGTCGACGAGGACAGCTGATTAGCTTTCCGCGCATGATCGCGATCGTGTTGCGGGTGCTGGCCGTCCTCCTCGTTCTCTACGCGGCGGTAGTGCTTTTGGCTTGGCGTTTTCAAGATCGGCTGGCTTTTCCCGCTCCAGACGGACCGCTTCCCCATCCGTCGGACGTCGGGATCATGGACGGCGAGATCGTGACCGTCATGACTTCGGACAGCGTGGCCCTCCGCGGGTGGTATCTGCCACCGTCCCCCGCACCAACGGACACTCAGGCACCCGGCCTGATCTGGTTTTACGGAAACATGGAAACGGTAGGTGGAATCGCGCCCATCCTCCGTGACTTCCGACCTCAGGGCATCGGCGTGCTGGCGCTTGACTACCGTGGGTATGGAGAGAGCAAGGGTCGACCATCGGAGCGTGGTGTCTATCGGGATGCCGCTGCCGCGTGGAACTTCCTCACCGATCGTCCGGAAATCGACAGCACTCGCATCGCCGTGTACGGCCGGTCGATCGGCAGTGCGGTGGCGCTTTACCTCGCCACGGAGCGTCCGGTGCGGGCAGTCGTCCTCGAGTCGCCCTTCACAAGCGGCAAAGACATGGCCAAGGAGCACTACGCCTTGGTTCCCACGTCGCTTCTCACGCTCAGGCTCAACAACGTGCGGCGTGCGCGCCAACTCACGGTGCCACTCATCGTCTTCCATGGAACCGACGATTGGATTGCGCCCGTCGAAATGGGGCGGCTCGTTGCCGACGCCGGGCGTGCGGAGGAACTCGTGCTCCTCGACGGTGCTGGCCACAACGAGACCTATGCGGTCGGCGGCGAACGATACCGCGGGAAGATGCACGACTTTCTGGCCCGACACTTGGCGCGAGAACCGTCGTAGCGGCGAAGCCGCTGACGATTCATCTTTACCCACCGTCACGACAACCCGCTTCGACTACTCTTCCGGGGCTTCTCGATGAATGCACGCCAACTCCTAACCGTCTTCTCATTCCTGCCAGCCGCACTCGTCGCGCAGGAGCGCCCGGCGGATTGGATTCTCTTCAACGGACGCATCCACACCGTCGACGCCAATCGGCCCCTGGCCGAGGCCATGGCCGTGCGGGACGGGCGCGTAGTTTTCGTCGGCAGCCGGCGCGGAGCCGAAGCGCTCGCCAACAGTCGTACGACACGCACTGATCTCGACGGTGCCACCGTAATTCCCGGCATGGTGGACGCGCACGTCCACCTCGCGGGGCTGGGGTCGGCGCTGCGCCGCGTGAGCCTCGTAGGCACCCGGTCTATCGACGAGATCATCGAGCGCGTAGTCGCACGTGCCGAGACCGCGGCTGACGGAGAGTGGGTCACCGGTCGAGGCTGGGATCAGAACGACTGGGCGGACACGAGGTTTCCGACCCACGAAGCGCTCTCACGGGCTGTTCCCGACCACCCCGTTTACCTGACACGCGTCGATGGTCACGCGGCGCTCGTCAATGCTCGGGCGCTCGAACTCGCCGGGGTGAACGCATCGACGCCCGACCCCGACGGCGGACGGTTCATCCGCGACGCGCAGGGCAATCCGACTGGTGTCCTGATCGACCGAGCGCAGGGAATCGTGGGTCGAGTGATACCGAACGCGGCCCGTGACGAGACCCGCGACGCTGTGCTCGCCGCCATCGCTGAAGCCAACAAATGGGGGCTCACCGGCGTGCACGACGCTGGAGTGGGGCCCGATATCATCGACATCTACGAGGAGCTCGCGCGGGAAGGGCGTTACGATCTCAGAAACTACGTCATGATCTCGTCGGGAGATCGTACGCTGGACCGCTACTTCGAGCGCGGGCCCCAGAACGACCTCTACGACGGCAGACTGTGGATTCGCGCCATCAAGATCTCCTCCGACGGCGCGCTCGGAAGCCGCGGTGCAGCACTCCTCGAGTCGTACGCCGACGATCCCGGGAACCGCGGCCTCGTAACGACCCCGCCAGAGCGCGTGCGCGAGGTTGCCGTGCGCGCGCTACAGCACGGGTTTCAGCTCAACGTTCACGCGATCGGCGATCGGGCCAACCGTCTGGTGCTCGACGCCTTCGAATCGGCGCTCAGCGAAGTCCCGACGCCTGACCACCGCTTCCGCATCGAACACGCGCAAATCCTACACTTCCAAGATGTCCCGCGCTTCGCCCAACTCGATGTGATTCCGTCGATGCAGGGAAGTCACCAGACCAGCGACATGTACTGGGCCATCGACCGGTTGGGATGGACACGGGTGCAGGGTGCCTATGCCTGGCGCACGTTGCTCAACTCCGGCGTCGTGATTCCAAACGGCTCCGACTTCCCAGTCGAGCATCCAAACCCTCTCATCTCGTTTAAGGCGTTCGTAACCCGACAGGACGAGAGTGGATGGCCGGCCGGTGGCTGGTTCCCGAACGAGCGCACGACGCGAGAGGAGGCGCTCAAGAGCATGACGCTGTGGCCGGCCTATGCGGCCTTCATGGAGGATGTCACCGGCTCGCTGTCGCCGGGCAAATACGCAGACTTCGTCGTGCTGAGTCAGGATATCATGTCAATCGATCCCGACCGTATCCTCGACACGCAGGTTATGATGACGGTGCTGGGCGGGAAGATCGTCTATCGGAAACCGCGCGAACGCACCTGACGACCGCCGCACTGGACGCGAGCGGTCCTACAACGACACCACGGGCGAGCACGATCACATGCTCGCCCGCTGCGTTATCCGGGTTCCACCGCCGGAATCGGCGGTGGAACCGGTTTGACGCTGATCGTGAGGAGCAGCACCAGCGCGACCACCCCGCCGGCGATGTAGAACGGGACCGCCTCACCGAGGGTCTGGTAGGCCGCCGTTGACCAGATGGGCGCCGCCACGCGCGAGACGCCTCCAAACGCCTGCTGCACACCGAGTGTCTGGCCCAACTCGTGTTTCGGAGCGCGATGTGATATCAGCGCGGAGACCGCCGGGAAGAGACACGCAGTCCCAATCGGGACGAGGCCAAGCACGAGCCCCAACGTGATAACCGACTGCGGGAGCGGGATCGCCACGAGCCCAACCGCGAGAAACGTCGCCCCCACTCGCATCAGCTTCACCTCTCCCAACCAGTCCACCAGCTTCCCGAGAATAACGGCCCGCATGAGGACACCGATGCCCCCGACGTACACGAAGAAGATGAAGATCGATTCCTCGGTGACGCCGAAGTCCGCGGCGAGGTAGAGCGCGAGAACACCGGTCATCGACATGAAGCCGAGCATTCCGGCGGTGTAAATCCA
>JBDHAN010000078.1:0-9559 GCA_039588055.1 Gemmatimonadota bacterium
CGGGGCGGCGCGTGTTCATCGGGATGAATCGCCAGCCGGGTTCGGCGAAACTCAACGCCGCCACGGCCTCAGCTGACAGAGGCAACATCGGTGCAGTCGAGACAATTAACGGTCACTCCGCTGTTGGAGTGCACACTCAAGGGGCGGTTCTTTCGGGGCCGCCCCTTCTTTACACACTCCGCGCATTGTCATCTCGAAAACTGTGCGAGTAAGTGTGCAAGTTGAGTTCCGGCTTTTTGCCGTACCGGGGGGCGGAGCGTTCGGCAAATAGACGGAAAACTCCGCGGATTTACGGCATATTGCCGAAAAGGAGCGATTTAACACCTGCTTGACATGCAGGATGTTGTGCTGCGGTTGTCGGCCGGCAAAGCCGAGGTTCCGAACAGGTCACCATTAGCACACTGATCTCCGTCGTGAACGGGTTTACTGCAGCCTCGCACCGACAGAAACGTCAGAAGGCAAGGTCTAGAAAGAGCTTGGAAGAGCGCAGGGGGAGTCTTGAAGCCAGCTGGCGAATCGAATAGAAGGCGCGCAGGTGTAACGCTCACGTCCCTTTTGGCAGCGACCCTGTGCGCCTGCGGCCCGACCGCCGATCGACCAAACAGAGGTCACGCCGAATCTTCCTCTACCGTGACGATCCTCTATCCTGTCGACGAGTACGGACTGGGGCCAACCTGGAGCGTGTCAGCGCAGTATCTGATGTTTCTCCCCCTAGTGACCCGCAGTCCCGAAGGGGAGCTCGAGCCCTGCCTCGCCGAAAGCTGGGAACACTCCCCCGACTACAAAGAGTGGACGATCCGTCTGCGTACCGACGTCCGCTGGCACGACGGCGTGCCTGTCACGGCTAACGATCTCGCGTTCACCCTGGAGTTGCTTGCTCAGCCCGAGACAGGATTTGCAGCCCAACGTGACTACACTGTCTCGGTCGTCGATGACCGCACCTACACCATCCGCTACACCAAGCGCAGCATCGGCCATCCCCTCGACGACTTCACTGTCTACTATCCCAAGCATCATCTCGAGGGGCTCGACCCGTCCCAGTTCTACGAGTGGGAATTCTGGAAGCACCCGGTGGGCAACGGTCCCTACCGCTGGCACCGCACCGAGCCCGGCCTTATGATCGAGTTGCAGGCCAATCCTGACTACTTCCGCGGCAAGCCAGCCATCGACCGGGTCGTATTCAAGTTCGGCGAGGGCTCCCTAGTCGAGCTCCTGAGTGGCAACGTCGACGTCCTCCCGTATGTAAGCGAAGTAGACCTCCTCGCCCTCGGGAGAGACGAGCATTTCGCAACCTATCGCTGGGTGAACACCGGACGGGTCAAGACAGTCGCCTGGAACCACGACCATGAGCTCTTTCAGGACCCGGAGATCCGCCAGGCCCTCACGCTCGCAATCGACCGGCAAGGGCTGCTTCGGCTGCTGAACCTGCCCGAAGAGCTACCCCTCTTCGACACCCCTTTCACCGAGCGTCAGTTCCGCGATCGCGATCCATATACCTTCAAGCGCATTTTTGGCTTCTACGACGTACTCCTCCTCCTACCGCCGGCCGCGCCTTATGACCCGGAGCGAGCGCGGCAAGTCCTCGAGGCCGCTGGATGGCGCGACCTTGATGGAAACGGAGTGCGCGAGCGGGGAGACACTGAATTCCGTTTCGATTTGCTGATTCCGACAGGCGGAGGCGCCTGGGGCGCCCAAGGCAGCGAGCGGGCAGCCATCTATCTCCAAGAGCAGCTCCGCCGGGTGGGAGTCTCCGCGGAGATCGCGACAATGGACGGGATGGCTTTTCGCGAGCGCTTCAGGAGTGGAGACTTTGAGGCGGCGATTCAAGACATCACGTCTGGGTCGAAGCACCTTGTGTTCGGAGAGGGCTCGCCCATCGGGTATCGAAGGCCGGAGGTCATCGAGCTACTGGATCGGATGCGGCACACTCTGGATCCGGTTATGCACGACAATCTGCAGCGTGAGCTGGCAGCGATCTTCCGGCGGGACCAGCCCGTCACCTTTCTGTACCCCAGTGTGGTGACCACCGTCGCACACCGGCGGATCCGAGGCCTCAGTACCCCGTTCCGGGCCGATCCTGTGTGGTATATGGAGCACCTCTGGATCGAGGAGGAGAGGTGATGCCCGGTCATCTCTCGGCGCGGCTGCTTGCCGTCGTCTTCACGGCGGGGGGCCTCGCGTCCTGCACCTCCCCCGACCACGACCCCGCCTTCGAGCGCGGCTCCACCGTCGTAGTGGCCACGAACGACGTTGACGCGATCCTCCCCGACGATACGGACCTCGATTTCCTGCCCTTCTCTCCGCTGGCGGTCTCCCGTAGAGGCGCTGAGCCGGAACCGCGCCTCGCCCGAAGCTGGCAGGCCTCGCCCGACGGCCGCATCTGGACGTATCACCTACGCACGGATGTCCGGTGGCATGACGGCGAACCGCTCATGGCCCACGATGTGAAGTTCACGATTGACCTGTTGGACCAAGTGGACGAGTTCGGGGCATTCGGATTCGACTCGGTGTGGGTCGTGGACGACTCGACGGTGAAGGTCTCGGCGCACAGGCACGCCTACGTCGACGACATCGTTATCTATCCGCGTCACCTGCTGGAGGACCTGGATCCTGCCAGCTTCTGGCAATGGGAGTTCTGGATGCGCCCGGTGGGCAGTGGCCCATACCGCTTCGTCCGCTACGTGCCCGAGACGTTGATGGAGTTCGAGGCGAACCCAGACTACTTCGGGGGGAAGCCGCGCATCGAGACGGTGATCCTGAAGTTCGTCGGCGAGGGTAAGATGCCCGAGCTCCTGAGCGGCAACGCGGATATCGTGCTCGGTGCCAGGCCCGAGGATGCGCCGCAGATTGCGGATGACGACCGGTTCGAGGCCATACACCGGTTCGCGACTGACGGGTCAGCCATGGGGCTGTACCTCCACCACGGCCACCCGCTCTTCGCGGACGCCCGGGTGCGGCGTGCGGTCACGCTGGCCATCGACAGGCGGGAGTACCTCCGTGCGGTGGGACTTCCGGACGATCTTCCGCTCTTCGACGTCCCGCTAACGGTCCGTCAGCACCGTCGCGGTGAGGTCCCGCCCCCTCTGCCGCACGACCCCGACCGGGCGATGGAGCTCCTGGAAGAGGCCGGGTGGCGCGACCCGGACGGCGACGGCGTGCGCGAGAAGGGTGGTATCCCGGCCCGATTCACGCTGCTTTCGCGGACCCCGAACCAAGCGGTGCTCATCCGCGAGTATCTGCGCCGGGTGGGCCTCCAGGCGGACATCCTGAGCGCGGACTTGTCCATCCAGAAGCAGCGGCTCTGGACAGGAGATTTCGATGCGGCCATCCAAGTGTGGGGGGGGGGGCAACACCACTGGCACCAAGAGTTCTTCGGCGACAGTGCCGCGACCGGCTACTCGAACCCCCGTGTCATCGAGCTGCTCAGCAAGGCGGTCGCTTCATCGAACGAGGACACCATTGATGCCGCCTATGCTGAGATCGCGGAGATCTTCCAGCGGGATCTGCCCATGGTGTTCCTTCATCCCTGGACGAGAAGCCACTACGTGCACCGCCGGATTCGGGGCCTCGACGGGCCACTGACCGGCGTAACCCTAGAGCAGCTGATGGAGGATCTGTGGGTCGAAGAGGAGTGAAGTGGACGCCTGAGCCGGGTCACGCTGCACACCGCTTCGCGCCGACACTGACGCGTATTCTCCTGCTGGGCCTAACCAGCTTCGCCTGTGCCGGTCGAGCGGACTCGACTTTCTCCCGCAGTTCGACAGTGACGCTCACCTGGGACGAGGACGCCGTCATCGGAGCGCTCGACTCCGAGGCGAGGTTCCTAGTCTTCCTTCCGTTGACAGCATGGAACGAGCGCGGTGAGCTGGAGGGCCGACTCGCTCGGTCGTGGGAGCCCTCACCCGACCATAGGGAGTTGACATACCACCTGCGGACCGATGTCCGGTGGCACGACGGGGCGCCCGTTACCGCCCATGATGTCGCGTTTACCCTCAAGCTGCTCACACGACCCGAGGTTGCTGAGATGGCGCCGTCGACCGTCGAATCGGTCACGGTGCACAACGACTCGACGGTCACCGTCCGCGCCCGTTCGACATGGTACAGCGACCAGTGGTGGGCCGTCGTCCTGCCACGCCACCTTCTGGAGAATGAGGACCCAAACGACTTCCGGGAGTGGGAGTTCTGGAAGCGTCCCGTGGGGAATGGTCCCTATCGTTTCCACCGCTACGTGCCGCGGACACTGATGGAGTTCGAGGCTAATCCCGACCACTATCGTGGAAAGCCGAGGATCGAGCGCGTCGTGCTCAAGTTCGCGAGCGGGGCCGCGTTGACGGAGCTTTTGAGCGGCAACGTGGACGCTGTGCCCGGAGTCACCCTGGCGCAGCTCAGGACGCTCGCCTCCGACCGACGCTTCGAGGTGTATCACCATGTTTCGGTCGAGGAGGCCCGGGTGATCTACTGGCGGACGGACCACCCCATCCTGGGCGACCCCCGCGTGCGCAAGGCGCTCACGTTGGCGATCGACCGACGCGGTTTGCTGCAGCTGCTCGATTTCCCCAGCGACGGCCCGCTGGTGGACGGACCATTCACAGTGCGCCAAATCGTACAGGGGGACCTCCCGGAGCCGCTGCCGCACGACCCGGACGCGGCCCGAGGTCTCCTCGCAGCCGCCGGCTGGATCGACGCCGACGGTGACGGAATACGGGAGCGCGATGGGACGGAACTTCGTTTCAGCGCCGTCGTGGGCGGTTACTTCGCCCAGCCCGGCTGGCAGGAGATGGTGATCTTCATCCAAGACCAGCTGCGAGGGGTTGGCGCTCGCATGGACATCGAGATCCTCGCTTTCGAGATCGCAATTGATCGATTGAGGCAGGGGGACTTCGAGGCGGAGATTTTTTGGATCAACGTGGCCTCGGTGGCCTGGATGCAGCGGAGCCTGGGAGAGGGCAACAGACAAGGGTTCAAGAGCCCTCGGGTGGTGGAGCTTCTCGACCGCGCGGCGGCTACGCTGGACCCCGTGGCCAGGGACAGCGTCTACAAGCAACTGGCAGAGATCTTCCGTGAGGAATTGCCGGTGACGTTTCTGTTCCCCGACGTGTGGAGCTGGGTTGCGCATCGCCGTCTCCGCGGGCTGAGTAGCCCATGGCGGGTCGACCCGCTCACGTACATGGAGTATCTGTGGCTGGAAGACGAGCCTTGACTTTGTCCCTAGAATCTCATTCGCAATTCATCGCCCAATGGATCTAAGCGTTCTGCTCTGGGACCCGGCCTAGCACGATGCTCAAGTACACGCTCAAGCGCCTGCTGCTCTCGGTGCCGCTCGTGCTCGGTATCGTCACAGTGACGTTCTTCATATCGCACCTGGCGCCGGGCGACCCGATGGACATGTACCTCGAGCAACCGCGACAGCGGCAGTTGGATCCCGAGGTCATCGATCTCCTACGCAAGAAGTACGGACTTGATCAGCCGATCCACATTCAGTACGTGACCTGGGTCAAGAACATCGCCAAGGGCGACTTCGGGGTTTCCTTCCGCCACCGACGGCCGGTGCGGAGCATGATCCTCGAGGCGATCCCCTACACGCTGCAGCTCACGATCCTCGCCATCATCCTCGATGTGCTGATCGGGCTGACGCTGGGCATCATATCCGCGGTCAAACAGTACTCGGCGCTGGACAAGACGGTGACGGTCGGATCGCTGGCGGTCTATGCCATTCCCAGTTTCTGGCTCGCGTTGATGCTCGTCATGATCTTCTCGGTAAACCTCAGCTGGTTCCCGACGTCCCAGACGCGGTCGATGGATTACGAGTACATGAGCGCGTTGGGCAAGCTGTTCGACCGGCTGTGGCATCTGGCATTGCCGGTCTTCGTCATGGGCGTGGCGGGCGCCGCCAGCACCGCCCGCTACATGCGGAACCGGCTGCTCGAAGTGCTGAACGAGGAGTACATCGTCGCGGCGCGGGCGCGGGGATTCCGGGAGAGAACGGTGATCGTGAAACACGCGCTGCGGAACGCGCTGATTCCGATCATCACCATCTACGGGATGAGTCTCCCGTTCCTCCTGGGCGGCGCGACCGTGATCGAGACGATATTCGCATGGCCGGGCATGGGGCGCCTCACCGTCGGTGCCGTGGCGGCGCGCGACTATCCCCTCATCATGGCCACCACCACCATTGCCGCATTGCTGACCGTGTTCGGTAACCTCCTGGCCGACATCACGTACGCCGCCGTGGACCCCAGGGTCTCCTACGATGCCCCGCGTCGACGCTGAACGCGACGACATCCGAGCCAAGGCCTGGGTTCCCGGACTCGGGCACCTGGTTTTGGGTCGCGTGGGTGTCGGCGTGCAGCTCATAATGTTCACCACGCTTGTACTGGCTGTGATTGCCTGGCGCTGGGACCGAGTGGTCGGCGCGTTCTCGACCCCGTTCTTCGACCGTTGGCTCGCGTCGATTTGCCTGCTCCTGGTCGTGCCGCTGATCATCCGATTCTCCCGCTGGGACGTCAACCGAATCCTGCGGGAAGAAGATCAGCGGTACCGTGGCAAGAGTCCCTGGAAGGTGGCACTGCGGCGCTTTGGCGCGAACCGCCTCGCCGTCTGGTCGATCTACGTGATAGCGAGTTTCTACGTCGGGGCACTTCTGGCGCCCATCCTCGCGCCGTACGATCCCGCTGCGATCCCGGATGTGATGACCAACCGCTACCTGGCCCCGTCGTCTGTGCATCTCTTTGGGACCGACGAGTTCGGCCGCGACGTCTTCAGTCGCGCGCTCTACGGGGCGCGCGTATCGCTTTCTATCGGATTGCTCGCGATGATCATTGCCAAGAGCATCGGTACGCTCTACGGTGCCGTTGCCGCGTACTTCGGTGGCATCGTGGATGGTGTGCTCATGCGGATCGTGGACGTATGGATCGCGTTCCCGACGTTCTACCTGATGCTCATGCTGGTGGGCGTGTTCGAGGCGAACATCGTGGTGCTCGTCCTGATCCTCGGGTTCACCGCCTGGCCGGGTACCGCCCGGTTCATTCGCGGCGAGATCCTCTCGCTCAAGAATCAGGCGTTCACCGAGTCGGCGCGCGCCATCGGGCTCCCGGCACACCAGATTATCGTGCGGCATCTGATCCCGAGCGCTCTCTCGCCGGTGCTGGTTACCGCCGCGCTCGCGGTCGCTGGCATGATTGGCGCAGAGGCCTCGCTGTCGTTCCTCGGACTGGGTATCCGGCCGCCCACCCCGTCGTGGGGCAACATGGTGGCGGGCGGGCAGGACAATCTGCTCAACGCATGGTGGATGGCGTTTTTTCCTGGGGCGTTGCTCACCCTCACGCTGATCTCGTTCAGTCTATTGGCTGACGGGCTGCGCGACGCGCTCGACCCGAAAGCGCTAATGCAGAAGTACGTCTGATGCTCCTCGCCGTGCGCGACCTCCGGAGCGCGTTTTTCCTCGACGAGGGAGAGCTGTGGGCGGTGGATGGCGTGTCGTTCGACGTGGATGCCGGAGAAACCGTCGGGCTCGTGGGCGAGTCAGGGTGCGGCAAGACGATCGTAGCGCTTTCGCTGTTGCGGCTCATACCGCACCCAGGCCGCGTGGTGAGCGGACGCATCATGTTCGACGGGACCGACCTGCTGCCGCTTCGTCCGGAACCGTTACGCCGCGTTCGTGGCGCCGGGATCGGGATGATCTTCCAGGAAGCGTCGGCGGCGCTCAACCCGGTGTACCGCATTGGGAAGCAGATCGCCGACGTGCTGCGACTGCATCAGGGGCTGACCAAACATGCCGCCGATCGTGCGGCGGTCCGTGTGCTGGGACAGATGGGAATCCCCGAACCGGAGAAACGCGCGCGCAGCTACCCGTTTGAGCTCTCGGGCGGCATGAAGCAGCGAGCGATGATCGCCATCGCCATGGCGGGTCAGCCGAAACTCCTGGTTGCCGACGAACCCACGACGGCGCTCGACCTCACGGTGCAGACCGAGATCATCGATCTCCTGTTGTACATACAGCAACAGCATCACATGGCCATCCTAATTATCTCACACGACCTGGAGATGGTGGCCGGCATGGCCCACCGCATGATGGTCATGTACACGGGACGCATCGTCGAGACTGCCCACACGCGCGATTTCCTCGCTGAACCTGTGCACCCGTACAGCAAGGGGTTGCTGGCGGCGATCCCACAACTAGGTGCCGGATCGCGCGCGCCGCTCACGGCAATTGGCGGCGCCGTCCCGGATCTGCTGGCCCTGCCAGAGGGATGCACGTTTCACCCGCGCTGCCCGCATGCCGACGACGAATGTCTCGTCTCGCCACCACCGATGAAGAGCGTGGGAGACAGCCGGGCGTGCGCGTGCTACAAGACGGGGATGCGCCTGTGACCGCTGCACCCGACGACGTGTTGCTCTCGGTCCGCGGACTCCAGACGTACTTCCCGCTCGGAAAGGGATGGCTCGGCAGGCGCGACTGGGTCCGCGCAGTGGATGGCGTGGATTTCGATCTGCGTCGGGGTGAGGTACTCGGTCTGGTCGGCGAGTCGGGAAGCGGCAAGACCACCCTAGGTCGCACCGTCTTGCGACTGATCGAGCCGACCGCCGGGGCGGTGCATCTGGACGGGACAAATTTCCTGGAGCTCGGGGGCAGGGCGTTGCGGCAGGCACGTCGCCGGCTGCAGGTCGTGTTTCAGGATCCGTATGCGTCGTTGAGTCCGCGCATGCAGATCGGCCAGATCGTCGCCGAACCGCTCCGGCTCCACCACATTGTGCCGCCGGCGGAGACCGAGGGCCGAGTGCTCGAGCTGCTTACCCGCGTGGGGATCGAACCGTACTTCGTGTATCGCTACCCGCACGAGATGAGCGGCGGTCAGCGGCAGCGGATCGCGATCGCGCGGGCGCTGTCGCTCGAGCCCGAGCTCATCGTGGCCGACGAGCCCGTTTCGGCGCTCGACGTGTCGGTGCAGGCGCAGATTCTCAACATCTTCCTGAGGCTCAAGGATCGCGACGGCATCGCGATGCTCTTCATCTCGCACGACGTGGGGATCGTCGAGCGGATCGCAGACCATATTGCTGTGATGTACCGTGGGATCATCGTCGAGCAGGCGGCGACGGACACGCTCATCGCGCACCCACTGCACCCTTACACGCAGGTACTCCTTTCGGCAGTGCCGCGGGTCGAGCCGAGCGAAACGCGGAAGCGTATTCGGCTCACCGGTGAGCCACCCAAAGCGACCGAAGAGTTGCGCGGGTGCGCGTTTGCGTCGCGCTGCCCGCTCGTGCGGGACCAATGCCACACAGTCACACCGCCGCTCGACGAGAGGGCACCGGATCATGTCGTGGCGTGTCATCTCGTGTGACGGCGGGCAAAGCAGACGTTCTACCCCACGAATTGTGTTTACGCAGACTCCCTTTGGCACCATAACTGTCACCGGGTTAAGAAAAGCCCCGATATTAGTGAAGGACCTCGGCCTGCTGAGCTAAGGCGAACCTGAGGTAGTTGTCTCGAACTTGCCCACCGAACTGACACATCCAAACCGAACCCAATCGACCACAACGGCTTAGCCGCACCGAACAC
>JBDHAN010000079.1:0-11434 GCA_039588055.1 Gemmatimonadota bacterium
CTTCTCCGCCGCTCAATAACAGAAACGCCGCGCCACCCGCGGCCGCGAGCCCACCAAGCACGATCGCGATCGGGAACTTGCCGCCACCGTCGCGACGCGCCGTCGGTCGCTGTGGGGTCGGGGTCGGGACTGGCGCGGCCGGTTGCTCCTCCTCGGGCTCCGCGACAACCGGCGGCGGCTCGGCTGCGACCGCGATCGGTGCCAAGCCGATCGTGACAACCGTCGTCACGCCCGGCAGCACCTCGCGTACGAATCGCACGGCCGGAACGCCCTGTGCCGATGCCCGAATCTCATGGCTCTCCGTCGGCAACGTGAGCACATCGCCCGGTCTCACACTCGGCCGGTTGCCGACCGAGACCGTCAGCGTCACGTCGGGGCTCGCGCTCTGGATTTCGAGACGACCCTGGCCTTCGGGGTCCTGACTCCCCGTGCTCCAGCGCCACGCGGTTTGGACTGCATTGGCGGGAGGCTCGGTTGCGGCCACGACGAAGCTCTGCGCGTCACTCGACGCCGCGAGCACTTCGGGAAGAAAGACGACCCGGTCCAGCGGCATGTCGTTGACCAGCCGGCGCGCCCACCTGAGCCAGGAACGGGCAACGCGATCCCGGCCCTCCTCCAGGTGAATCTGCGCCAAGAGGTGCACGCCATGTGCCCACAGGCTGTCGCGCGGCCCCTCCTCGGGGACCAGCGCCGCCTGCAACAGGTTCAGGGCACGACCGGTCTCGAAATTGTCGTAGGCCTGTTGGGCTTGGCGGATCTGCTCGTCGCGCTGCGCGTCGAGCTGGGTGGGCATTGCCAGAACGAGCACGAGTGCCAGTCCGGCGAATCGGAGGGTAATTCCCGGTGCCCGCATTACTGCCTCTCAGGGTTGCAGGTCAGTTTCTTCGCAGTCCAATCCTGATCTCGTTGTCACCGCGACCAAGCGTGACATTCGTATCCAGTCTGACAAATCCATCCTTCACGAAACTCAACAAGATGGGTTCGCCAGCCACGAGTGTATCTCTATGCTCACGGACGCCACGTGCAACGGTCCGTCCGTCGACCATGATCTCGTCGGCACCGGCGGGTCGAATCCGTAGCCACACGTAGGCCAGCCAGCGGGCGGTATAGGTGACTCGGCTGTCGATGCCTGCGGTCACGCGAACGTTGACGTCGAACTCCTCCCGGCCCGCTGCCCGCACGGTGATCCGGTGGGAACTCGGGGACAGTCCCGGCATCGATGTTGGATCACCGCGGTACACCCTGCTGTCGAGGAGCACGGTTGCACCACTGGGAACGTTTGCCAACCGGATACCCCCCGTCGTCGGCGCGGGCGGTGTCACCTCGCGCTGCTCCTGCCTGGGGGGTTGGGTCACCGGCGGCCTATTCACGACGGGAGGCGGTGTCTGCGTGGTTGGCGTGTCGACGGGCGTGGGGACCGTATCTTCAGCCTCTGCCGAGTCGATCACCTGCGAGGAGTCGAGGAGCACAGGGGCACCTTCGGCTCCCGCTTCAGTGCCACCCGGGCCCTGCGCCAGATCGGTGCCTTCGGTCCCGGCTTCTGTCTCGGGCGTCCCGCCGCCTCCTAGCATCCCGCTTTCGTTCAGGAAGTAGACGCCCGCGGCCCCTCCACCGAGCGCGAGCACGGCCACCATCGCAAATGCGAGGCCCTTCTTGCTCTTCTTCTTGGCTGGGACGCCAACAATGGAAGGTGCGACGGACGGCGCCGGCGTCGGTGGTGTCGTCGCCATTGGTACGGTTGCGCCAGAAACGTCGGTCACTCCGGCGCCGGGCGGTGGCGTCATCGCTCTCGACACTTCGTCGGTCGAGACAACCACCGTAGCGGCTTCACCGAGTGCCAGCTCCGCGGAGGGTTTGGTGAGCGCGTCGACGAAGCTCCGCACACTCGAGAATCGGTTCGCGGGCTTCTTCTCGAGCGCTTTGTGGACCGCGAAATAGACGTAGTCCGGGAGCCCGCCCATGATGGTTGAGAGCGGCGGTGCCGGTACCATGCAGTGCTTGTGAAGGATCTCGACCGCCGACTCGCCTTCAAACGGCACATGACCAGACAGCATGCGATAGGCCATCACGCCCACCGAATACTGATCGGCCGCACCCGTCACCGGTTTTCCCATTCCCTGTTCCGGTGACATGTAGTACGGCGTCCCCACGACGGAGCCCGACGCCGTCAGCGTCCCTTCGGTGAGTGCCTTGGCGATGCCGTAGTCGGTAACGACCACGCGATTTCGCGCATCGAGCATCACGTTGGCCGGCTTGATGTCGCGATGAATGACCTGGTGCTCGTGGGCGTAGTCCAGCGCCTCGGCCACCTGATCCAGGATCTCGACGGTTTCCTCGAGGGAGAAGCGGTCCTTTTCGCGCAGCAACTCGTCGAGCGACTTGCCCTCGAGGAACTTCATCGCGTACCAAAAGATCTTCCCGCCCGACGCGATGCGGTAGATCGGGATGATGTTGGGGTGGTCAAGCGCCGCGGCCGTCTTGGCTTCGCGCTTGAAGCGCTCCACACCATGGCCGAATGTGAGCTCCGGCGGCAGCACTTTGATCGCGACCTGGCGAGAGAGATGGACCTCTGTCGCCAAATAGACGACCGCCATCCCGCCCTTACCCAAGCGCCGCTCTATCTCGAATTCCCCTTCGGTGTCCTTCCGGAGCAGCTCCTCCATGTGCACGAAGGAGGCGTCGTTCATCGAAGCCGTGGCCTCTGCTTGGCCCTCCGCATCGGACACCTGCGAACCGCACGCGTGACAGAACTTGGCGTCCCCTGGGATGGGCGTCGAGCAATGAGCGCACTGCATTCAGGACCGCCTCGCGGGTTGTCGGGTCGCTGCCTGCTGCAGAGATAAGCTGCGTAGCACCTGCAACTTGCCGACACTCGTGTGAAGCGTCAAGCGACCGCACTGGGCCGACGCGGCGATCGCCCACCAGAGGTCGCGTGTTTCACGCCTGCCGCACCGAAATGGTGCAGACAAGGCCCTGAGCAGCGTTCGTCGCGAATGTGCCACAGTCACCCCGAAATCGCTGTGATTTCAGGTGTCTGAGGGCGCACGATCCATGCCATTGGGGGGGTCGAGACGGACGTCGCTGCAACGGAGCGAAGAACGCCGTCGGTTGCCTGGCTAGTCTCGTGGTGCGGGAGGTATGTGTCCGGCCCGGCGCGCCTGACGCAGGGCCTTGAGGTCTCGGCGGGCACGAATGGACTTGTGCGCGAAGTAGACAAATGGGACGGATGCGGTGGCGCCCAACCCGCCGATCAGGATCACTTGTCCCATCTGCAACGTCTCGGGTCCAGGTCCCAACCCTAGCCACGCGGCGAGACCACCCGCAGCGATCATGACGCCGGCAAACGCATTTCGCAGATGGGCCATGTCCTTGCGGTACAGGTCGAGATGGTGTTCGGCATCGGTGGCCACAGCGCCCGCTGCCACGAGGTTGCCATCAGTGGAGTAGATCGCGCCGCATTGCCGACACATGAGCAGACGACCGGTGAAGAGACTCTTGACCCCGGTGAGCCAGTGACGGCTCCATCGAAGCTGCCGGACGGGCTTGCGTAAGGCTTCGAGGGTACGCCCGCATCGCTCGCATCGCCGCTCAGTGGTCATAGCCCACCAGACCTACGCACCTCCGCACGCCATGGTTGCATGTCAGCCCGTAGTTGCACGAAACAGCTCGAGCAGGCGCTGGGCGATGGGCCCCGGTCGTCTGCTTCCCACACCCTGCCCGTCGACGCTCACAATCGGCATGACTTCCATCGTCGTGCCGGCCAGAAAGAGCTCTTCCGCGCCCCAAAGATCCTCGACGAAGATGGGTGCCGTCTCAGATGGAATGTCGTGCTCGCGGCACAGATCGAGCGTCGCGGCCCGAGTGATACTGGGGAGGATGTAGTTGCTGAGTGGTGCCGTCCGCACGGTACCATTGAAGACACCGAAGAAGCTCGTGTGCGTGCCCTCCAGCACCACGCCGTCGCGCACCAACAGCGCCTCAGGCGCGCCGCGCTCACGGGCCAGCTGATTGGCCAAGCAGTTGGGAAGCAGCGCCACCGACTTGATGTCGCAGCGTGCCCAACGCTGATCCGGAGTCGTGATAACGCGAACCCCGGCCGCGTGATCGAGTTTTGCCGCAAACGGTCGCGGCGCCGCATACACCGTCGGATTGGGCGGAGGATCGGGGAATCCGTGCATCCGGGGTGCGGCACCACGGGTGACCTGTATGTAGACGAGGGCGTCTGCGTCGCCCAGGTCGTTGCGGTCGAGGAGCTCCCGACACACCGGACCCAGGTCGTTCGCGGAGACGCCACCGATGCGAAGCGCCTCGAGCCCATTGGCCATGCGCGTCATGTGGGGCTCGAGCGCGAAAAGTCTCCCCCCGTAGCTCCGCACGACTTCGTAGACACCGTCCGCAAAGAGGAATCCCCGATCGTCGGGAGATATCCGTGCGTCGTCCTTCGGGAGATACGCGCCGTTCAAGTAGACGATGGGGTTCATGCCTCACATCCAGTGCTTGCTGCCGCGTGTAAAGGGCGTGCCACGGGGATCGTGATCGCGGATGAACTCGCGGTATCGATTCCGCAGACGAATATAGCGGTGATTGTCGGTGCGGAGTGGCCGGTGAGGTGCGTTTCGCAGCTCCCGCTCCACCTTCCAGACGTTGCGAGATGAAAGACGCCAGTCGTAGGGATCGAGTTGGCGCAGATCGAAGACAGCGAAGGCGAGGATCCGCGCGTCGAGGTCGATGTACGGCTCATAGTAGCTGCGGACCAAGGCCTCGATGGTGCGAAAGACCGGCTTTCGGCCCAACAACCCTTGGTCCCGAGATGCGCCAACCGCTCCCCACCGCCCGCGAGTTCGAAACACGAAGACCACGTGATCGAGCTGGTCCTGCGATTCGAGGTCTAGGAGCACGGGGGCGAAGCCATGCTGCTCGAGGATCGTCGCTGTGGCCAGCGCCCCTTCCAGGCAGTGGGCCGTGCGATGTCGAACCACACCTCGAAAGGAGCGCAGGACGTCGCCGTCGGTCTCGTAGTTGTAGGGCAGGGATCGAAGCCAGCGTTGCACGGCAACCGGAGTGCGGCACCGTTCGACGATATGTCGCTCGGTGAGAACCAGGCGGTTATGAAAGTCCATGGCTACCCATCGGCGTTCCGCGAGGGCTCGCTCGCTGTCCGCGGCTAGCGAGATGGCGATGCGAGGGAGAGGGCCAGCTCCTGAACCACCGTGAAGGTCCAGGGCTCACTCTGGGCGCCGGTATCGTCTTGGGCCGACACCACCAGCGTGTTGGTGGTCTGCGGGTTGAGTTGCACCCAAAGGGAGAAGAGCCCCACCTGGCCTACAGTCGTAGTGACGGACTGCTGCCCACCGGTGATCCTGAGGGTGAACTGCACGGCGGCGAGCGGCGGGAGTCGCACCACCTGTCCAGCGAACTCCACCGAATCGGCGGTGGTGGTGTTTGGCGGCACAGTGTCAAAATTAACCGCAACCACCGGCGCCGGTTCCGGAAAACACGCGGCGACGATGAACAGGAGCCCCACAATAGCAGACGGCAATTTCATGGCGACCGTGCGATCCCCCCGCGTTGACCGATGATGCCCCACAGGAACAATACCCATCCGGCCAAGAGGCACACACCGCCGATGGGCGTGATTGCCCCCCACCACCGTGCTCCACTCAGGGCGAGCACATAGAGACTGCCGGAAAACACGATGACGCCCACTGCGAACGACCACCCTGCCCATTGCAGGTGCGGTGCACCAACGCGGCCGTACGCGAGCGCCACCAAGATGAGGGCCAGCCCGTGATACAGCTGATAGCGCACGCCGGTCTCAAAGGTCTGGAGGAGCTCGGGAGTAAGACGAGTGCGGAGCGCATGCGCGCCGAACGCACCGGCCGCTACACCGATGAAAGCGAAGAGCGCGCCAAGCGCTGCCAGCGTTCGATCCATGCTCGTGGTCTCCTTCGTATCCGTCAGCTACGCTATCGCCCCACGATCCATATTGCCAACGTGATGATCGTGACCGAGAGTAGGTTGAGTCCGAATCCAGCTCGCACCATGTGTTTCGGATTCACTACTCGGCTTCCGAAAACGATCGCGTTCGGAGGTGTGGCGACAGGGAGCATGAATGCCATCGACGCCGCCAGTGCGGCGGTCGTCATGAGTGGGAGCGCTGCCAGCCCGAGACCGTCTGCCACGCCGACCATCAAGGGCATCCCGAGAGCTGCCGTCGCGGTATTGCTGGTGAGCTCGGTGAGAAACACGAAGAGGCCGGCCGTCACCGCAATGACGAGAGGGAAGGGCACGCCGCGGAGTCCCTGGAGCCGCGTCCCGAGCCACTCGGTGAGTCCGCTGGTTTCGAATGCACCCGCCAAGGCGAGACCGCCGCCGAACAGCAGGAGAATTCCCCACGGTACCTTGCGTGCGGTGTCCCAGTCCAACGCGGTGCGAAAGCGTTGCCCCCAGAGCGGTATGACCATCAGCACAACGGCGGCCGCAACGGCGATCCCGGCGTCCGAGATGCCGGGAACGAGATCGGAGAGCCCCGGGACGGTCATGCTTCCGATGGATTTGGGCGCTCGAAAGATCCACGCGAACGCAGTGAGTGCGAAGACGGCAACGACGAAGCGTTCTCCTCCGCTCATCCGGCCCAGTGCCTTGTGCTCGCGATCGACCTCCTGGGCGAGGCCCGGAATGGTGCCGCGTACCCGAAAGAGCTTGACCAGCAGCAGCCAACATCCGGCGAGCATCGGAATGGCGATCGGGAGCGCGATCGCCATCCATCCCGCGAACGAGACGTCCTCGCCGAGAAGCTCCCGCGCCGCGCCCGCCATGATGGCGTTTGGCGGCGTGCCGATGAGTGTCGAAACGCCGCCAATGGAGGAAGCGTAGGCGATGCCGAGGAGGAGTGCAGTCGGGAACCCCCCGTTGACGACAGTCCCACCACTGTGGCGCGTCGCCGTGCCACCGACGACCGCGAGGGCGACGGGAAGCATCATGATCGCGGTGGCAGTGTTGGAGATCCACATGCTCGCAATTGCTGACGCGAGCATGAAGGCAAGCACGACCTTGGGTGCGTCGGTTCCGACGGCCCGAATCGTCGTCAAGGCGAAACGCTTATGTAATTGCCAGCGCTCGAGCGCAGCGGCGAGGAAAAAGCCGCCCATGAAAAGGAAGATGATCGGATCCGCATAGGACACCGTTACATCCCCGACGCCCGCGACGTCGAGCAGCGGGAGCAACACGATTGGCAGCAGGGCAGTTGCCTCGAGCGGCACGACAGCGGTGAGCCACCAGATGGCCATCCAGCCGGCGACTCCGGCGACGTGCCAGCTGGGTTCGGAGAGGCCGAACGGCGCCGACACAACCACGGTCGCGAGGCACCACAACGGTCCGGTGACGAGCGGGGCGCGCATTAGCGTGCCGGGAAGAGTGCGAGCGGCGTCTGACGCGTGATGCGGTCCTTGAGTGAGTCCTCGAGCGGCAGGCCCAAAAACGCGTCGAGGTTCTTGCGCAAATCGCTGACGCCGGGGCTCGGCCAGTCCGTGCCCCACACGACGCGCTCACCGATCTCGTGAATCCGCGGGAAGTACTCCAGCAGCTTGACCGGCGGTATGCCGGAAAGCTCGAGGTGCACGTTTCGGTGACGGCGCATGATGAAGAATGCCTCGTTCATCCACAGTGGTCGTCCGCCGTGCGCCATCAGAATCGTGAGATCAGGGAAGTCGATGGCCACGTCGTCGAGTTCCATGGGTCGGCCATACTTGCTGCGCGCGCCAGGGAAGATGCTGGTGCCCGTGTGAATCATCACGGGCAATCCGCGTTCCTCGCATCGGCGGTAGATGCGTCCGAGTGCCTCGAGGCCCTGCGTGTGGGCGTTCGCCGGGAACATCTGATGTGGCGGGTGAATCTTGAGGCAGCGGATGCCCAGCGTCAGCAGTTCTTCGACCTGCCCTTCGGGATCGGTCGTGAACCGTGGATGCACGCCACCGTACGGCAAGAGACGCTCGGGCGCTGCCGCCGCATACTCCGCGGCGAATACGTTGGTTTCGTCGGTGAAGCCCATGAGGTCGGGACTGGGGTAGTTCACGAGCCCAACACGCCAGATGTCGGCGGCGTCGAGGATCTCCAGTAACGCAGCCGGATCCTCCATCAGC
This sequence comes from Gemmatimonadota bacterium, assembly GCA_039588055.1. Lineage (GTDB taxonomy): Bacteria > Gemmatimonadota > Gemmatimonadetes > Gemmatimonadales > GWC2-71-9 > JAOTVV01. The sequence goes on from JBDHAN010000079.1 coordinate 8,142, forward strand.
GCGAGGAGTCGGTTCCAGTGATCTTCTTTGCCCCGACGCATGGCCGCGGCGACGTCAGGCTTCATTTGACGCCACGGCTGAATGTGAACGTGCAGATCCGAGACGCCCGGGAGCGTCTCCGGGCTGTTCGTCGTCACCGGCCCTTGAATTCGGCTTTCCGCTTGCCGAGGAAGGCCTTGACCCCTTCTTCCTTGTCCTCGGTCGAGAAGGCGAGTCCGAACAACGTCGTCTCGAGCCGCACGCCCTCATCCAACGGCATGCGCACGCTGGCTCGCACGGCTTCCTTGATGAACTGCAGCGCGGCCGGGCTCTTCTCGGCCATGGCGCGGGCGAGTTCCTTGGCACGGGGCATCAGCGCCTCGTGCGGCACCACTTCGTCCACGAGGCCAATCCGGAGCGCCTCTTCGGCATACACCATCTCGCCCGTGAAGAGGAGCTTGTAGGCGTTGCCCATGCCCACTAGGCGCGGCAGCCGCTGCGTGCCGCCTCCGCCGGGAAGGATGCCAAGGCTGATTTCCGGCTGACCGAGGCGGGCGGTGTCGGAGGCGATCCGAATGTCGCAGGCCATAGCAAGTTCGCACCCGCCACCTAGCGCGAACCCGTTGACCGCGGCGATGACCGGCTTGGGACACCGGTCGGGTGCTTCGAAGATCCCAAACCGCTTGGTGACCTGATATTGGTCGTAGCCGGAGCGGCCCTCGAATTCGCCGATATCAGCCCCGGCCACGAACGCCTTGTCACCCGCGCCCGTCACGATGACGGCGCGGACCGCGTCGTTCGCGGACAGCTCGTCCATGATTGTGACAAACTGTCCGCGGACGTCGCGGTTGAGTTTCCCCCGCCGCGACCATGTCTCGCAGAAGGGCGGGGGGCGCATACCACTGACCTTGTAGCTCGCGGTGTAAATATTCAGCGATTGCGAGCCTCACGTCCAATCCCACGACGTCGCTCACTCGCAGCGGCCCCATGGGATGACCGTACCCTAGCTCCATCGCTTTGTCGATGTCCTCGGGCGATGCAACGCCTTCTTCCACCATCCGCATGGCCTCGAGGCCCAACACGATGCCCAGTCGCGAGGATGCGAAGCCTGGGCGATCGCGCACGACGATCGGATCCTTTCCCATGCGCTCAGCAACGTCGCGCACTGCCACCAACGTCTCGTCACTCGTGCTGTCGTGTACGACCAACTCGACCAGCTTCATGATGTGCACGGGATTGAAGAAGTGCATGCCAATCACGCGGTCAGGACTGCTGACGGATTGAGCCAGTCGCGTGATCGAGAGCGACGAGGTGTTCGTCGCGAGGATGGCGCCCTGATCTGTGAGGTCTTCCAGTTGCGCAAACAGCCGTTGCTTGGCGTCCACGTCCTCGATGATCGCCTCGATCACGAGATCGGTATCGCTCACGGCTGAGGCCAGATCTTCCAACGGTGTCACGCGTCGCAGGGCGGCTGCCGCCTCGTCGGACGACAGCTTGCCGCGCTTCACCCCTCCGTTGAGGTTCGCACGTATCCGATCCATCGCGGGCGCCAGCACCTGCGCTTGGAAGTCGGTGAGCGTGGTCTCATACCCGGCGATGGCCGACACTTGGGCGATCCCGTGACCCATCGTGCCGGCACCCACCACGGCGATGCGCTTCATCCTGTCACCTCTCGAGCCACGTCAGGTCGATTCGTGCAGATCGCATCGGTACCGATATCCACGAGCGCCTTCATCCGCACCGGGTCGTCGACCGCCCACGCAAAGACCTGGAGTCCGAGTCCGTGTCCTTCGTCGATCAGCTGCTTGTCCACCAGCGACTCCTGTTGCCAGAGCACGCCCGCCCGGGCGTCCAGGAGCGGCACGAACGGGCGGATGGGATAGGAGCAGGAGAGCAAACCACACTTGAGGTCCGGTTTTGCACCGCGAAGCCGACGAACGATTCGGTGGTCAAAGGAGTGAACCTGATAGTTGGTGGGCGCCTGACCTGCCGCCATTGCCTCCAGCACTCCGGCGTCATGTGCTTCTGGCAGCGCCTTGAGTTCGACGTAGACGCGGAGTGAGGGTCCCAGAACGTCCAGCGCCTCAGCCAAGGTCGGAATTCGCTCGCCGTTTGCGAGCACGACGGTGCGTAACGGGTCGAGCGGTGTCTCAGCGATTGCGAGTGCGTTGACGTGAGGATCGTGGTGCACGACCGGAATGCCGTCGGCGCTCACATGCACATCGAGCTCGACGCCATCCGCGCCCATGGCGACAGCTGTGCGAAATGCCGCCAGCGTGTTCTCGAGCTCAGCTGCCGAGGCTCCACGGTGCGCGATGACCAGCGTCACGAAGAGACCACTCGACTAGGAGCCGCGAAAAATCGGGTCGCGCTTCTCGAGGAAGGCCGCAAGTCCTTCTCGGGCGTCCTCGCTCTCGAAGCAACGGCGCTGGTGATCCAACTCGACGTCGAGCATGTGATCGAGTGTGTGCCGCTCTGACTCGTAGATGGCGCGCTTGGCCATGGCGAGGGCGACTGGTGGCTTGGCCGCAAGCATGCGGGCGTAGGCCGTCGTCTCGTCGGCGAGACGCTCGTGTGGAACGACACGATTGAACAACCCGATGCGGTGGGCTTCGTGTGCGTCCACCATTGCGCCCGAGAACACCAGCTCCGCCGCTTTCGACGTGCCGACCAGGCGGGGGAGGAAATAGGTGCCGCCCCAATCCGGATGAAGCCCAATGCGGTTGAACGTCTGGCCAATCGAGGCCGTATCGGACGCGATACGCACGTCGCAGCTGAGTGCGAGGTTTGCACCGCCGCCCGCAGCAGGTCCGTTCACACTCGCAATGACCGGCTTCGGCACGGAACGGACCGTTGTCACGACTTCACGTCCGGCTTCGACGAGACCCTCGAACGCAGTGACGTCTCTCCGTTCCAACAGATCACGCATGTACTCGATGTCGGCGCCGGCGCAGAAGGCCCGGCCGGCACCCGTCACGACCAGCACCAGCACGTTCTTGTCCGCGGCCATTTCGCGAAACGCGTCCGCCAGCTCGTGCCGCATACGTCCGGCAAACGCGTTGAGCTTGTCCGGGCGGTTGAGCGTGATCGTGCCGACGCCCTGGGCCCGGTTCAGCAGCACGTGTTCGAAGGTGCTCACCGCAATCCCATCCACACGGTCTTGGAAGCGGTGTAGCCGTCCAGCGCTTCGCGACCCAGGTCGCGGCCGAAGCCGCTCGCCTTGAAGCCACCAAATGGTGCGGCCGAGTCGTAGAGATTGTAGGTGTTGACCCACACGGTGCCGGCGCGCACCGCTCGCACGACACGGAACGCCT
>JBDHAN010000080.1:0-8952 GCA_039588055.1 Gemmatimonadota bacterium
ACCGGGATGTCGCCGAGCCCTCCACGCCAGGCCTCGAGCACCTGTTCGCGTTGCTCGTTGGACAGATGCATGCCGCGGCCGGTGTGCGCCCAGACGGCGACCCCACCGACGGGCTGCGTGGCCATCCAGTCGACGTACACCCGTTGGAGTTCGGCGTCGAGTCGACCGTCGGCGTCGAACGGGACCGGCACCGCGGGAACCACCCGCTGACGAACTCGCTCAACCAGGGTCATGGCACATCACTGCTTCAACCAGTGGCGGAGGTTCTCGCCCTCGATCGCCGTTCGATCCCGGGCTGACAGCGTCGCGAGATCGAGTTTGGCCAGCGCAGCGTCGGGAATCCGCAGGGGCATCCCCGTGCCGAGGGCGAACCGCTCGCTGCCGATGGATTGCACGAGTACTCCGAGGTCGTTGCTGGGCGGCCCCCACAGCCATGTGATGTCCCACAAAACTCGACGCTGCTCCTCGGGCGTCAGGCCGAAGTGCACCTCTTCGATGAACTCCCGACCGGCGTGCGTCACGAGCAGCTTGACGTCGCGGTCGATGCGAGCAAGCGCCCGTACCGCCGACGCCGGAAGATCCTCAGCCCGATCGAGAGGGTGGCGCTGTCGAACGTCTTCGAAGCGGACCGTGAGGAGTACGGCCACGCCGGCCTCTGCGGCAGCGGACATCGTCCGGCACATTTCATTGCCCGCCGGATCGATTGCTTGGTGCATGGGATAGATCCGAACGGCCGGCGCTTCGATGGATACGGCAAGCTCCAGGTCCTTCCGCCACGTCGGCAGACCCGGATGCACGGTCGGAACCGGCTGCAGTCGGTGCGCGTGCGGATCGATGAGTTGCCTGAGCCTCGCCGTTCCGGGTGCGGGATCACGATGGAGGAACGACGGTAGGTACCCCACCCATGCTGCGGCGATTCCCGTTCGGTCCATCTCGCCGATGAGAGACTCCGCGGAGGTGTCGGGCAGGCACCGGAACGGGTAGTCGCCGACGAACGTCGAAACGTCAGTGATCACCGCTGAATATCCCCGCTGGAAACAGCGCTTCGGCGTTACCGTGTCTGATGGCGGCCATTGCGGCCTCCGGCAGACCGAGTGACTCCAGATAGCGCAGTTTGGCGAGCCCGGTGTCCATGGTGACGTCCGTACCCCACACGATTCGCTGCGGCCCCACCGTTTCCAAGACCGCTTCCAGCATCCCGGTATCCACACCGCTTCCGCTCAAATCGACCCACACGTTTCCCACGTTCTGTACCGCTCGCAACGTGTGAGCCCAATCGCCACCGCCCCCGATGTGTGCGAGCACGAACTTGGCCCGCGGGTGGCGGTGCGCCAGAGTCGCCAACTCCACCGCGTCCGACGCCTCTTGTCCCGGCCAGTCTTTCCGTCGGTGCTGCCAGATATGATGGAGGATCGGCACGCTTCGTGCGGTCGCCGCCTCGACGATGGGGTCCAGCAGCGGGTCGTCGGCCCTGCGGCTGGCTGCCAGTTTCACCCCGACCATTCCTTGGTCCAGCCGACTCTCGAGTTCAGCGAGCGCATGCGTTTGACAGTTAGGGTTGAGGACGCAGTAGCCGTACACCTTTCCCGGATGATCGGCGGCGATCGCGAGCATCCGGGCGTTCGCGTGCGTGACATCGTCGGGAGAAGGAAAATACGTGGGAGATGCAGCACCCCAACTTCCGAGAATCGAAGCCACGTGACAGGTGATTCCCAAGCGGTCGCCGGCTTCCAGCCGGGCCTCGTTGACTTCCTGCCAATCGGCCCGGCCCGAGCGCTCGGTGAAGAAGTGTGCGTGTACGTCAATCAACACGAGCGAGCAACCTCACTCATGGCTTCCTCAACCCGCCCCAAAATGTCATCGACGATCGATTCCGCATGTGCCAGACACACGAAGTTGTACGCGTTGCGCTTGAACAACAACCCGCGTTCCGCACAACGTGCCGCCAGTGTCGTCGAAATGTCCTCATCACTGCATGAGAGGTAACAGAACTCGGGCACGCCTCGCACCCCGCTGAGCAGTTCCGGAAAGCAGTCGGCGATTTTTCCCAATCCTTCGTACAGCCGCCTGCCGACCGACGTCAGGTGAGACGGCACATCTTCCCGCTCGTAGACGTCGAGCACCGCCTCGGCCGCTGCAAGACTGATGAACTCCGTCGCGAGCGTCGAGGAGACCCAAGTCTCCGTGAACGCCTCCATCAGGTCCTGGGGACCGCACACGGCCGCAATCGGGAGCCCATTCCCCAGTGCTTTGCCGAGCGCCGTCAACTGTCCGGTGAAGCCATACCGGGCGGCAGCCCCACCCAGGCCGAGTCGTAGACCCGTTTTGATTTCATCCAGTATGAGCACCGCGCCCGTCTCTCGCCCGACGCGATTTACGGCTGCCACCCAGTCCGTGGTCGGCGGCGCATCGACGACCGGCTCCACTACCAATGCAGCCAAGCCGTCTACAGAAGCGACCGCGCGCTCCAGTGTCGCGACGTCATTGAACGGGACGTCTCGCCCGATGCTCTTCAGCACAGTCGGCACTCCAGCGGTGTCGTGCACACCATCGAGCCACCCGTGGTAGCCGCAGCGGATGATGCACTCGCGCCCCGTGTACACGCGCGCGATCCGCACTGCCGCCGAGACCGCCTCGGCGCCCGTCTTGAAGAAGCGGACTCCCTCGCAGTTCGGGACGATGGCCGTGAGTCGGTCAGCCAGGCGGCCTTCCGACACCGGCGGAAGCGGCCCCACACCGCCGTGGCGCGCCGCCTGCTCCACTGCCGCCACGACCGCGGGGTGTGCGTACCCCAACGACACGGCACCGAGCGCCATGATCGTGTCGAGATACTCTCGACCGTCCGCGTCCCAAACGCGGCACCCCTCGGCCCGGACCATCTGCCGCGGAACGCCCGGATGATCCCCGAAGAGTACCTCTGGACGCTTGCTGGCCGTCGACGTATGTCCGGGAATCACGACCGACGCCCGGTTCGCTTCAAGTAGTGCAGCACTTCCAGGCACATGGCTCGCAACAGCCCCGCCTCTCTACCGTCCACCGGAGTGCGATGAACCACCTCACGCACACTGCGCATGATGTGTTCCGGGTTGCGACTCTTGAAGAAGTCGATTGCCGCCAAGGCCTGCTCGGCGTCGTGGAAGAGGAGTTCGAGCTGCTTGTGGGTCGCCGGGGGAACCTCGCGCCGCGGACGCTTGAATGGCGGTGGCTCACCCGCATTGAACAACTCGTACAGCATGACGGTCGCGGCCTGGGCCAGGTTGAGCGAGGGGTGTTCCTCCGCGGTCGGTATGGTGACGGTGCGGTGACAGCGATCGAGGTCCTCATTCGTCAGCCCCTTGTCCTCGCGGCCGAAGAGCAAGGCACCCCGCTCCGGTGCCTCGATGGCACGCAGTTCGGCCACCACCTCGCGTGGGCGTTGGACATTGCGCTTCACGGTCCGCCCGCGGGCCGTAAGACCCACCACGAGCGTGCAGTCCGACAGTGCCTCGTCCAGGGCCTCGAAGATCTGCACGTGTTCCAGGACGTCACCTGACTTGTGTGCGATGCCCTCGATACGGATCGCTGAGAAGTCCGCGGGTGCCACGAGCCGCAAGTCGCGCAGCCCGAAATTGTTCATCGCGCGAATCACCACCGCGATGTTGACGATGTCCTGAGGTTGGTTCAACACCACGACGACGTTCAAGAGACCTCCGCAATCGCCGCGCCATCCGGTGACTCCCGATCGCCTCTGAGATAGACCCAGCCACCGCCACCAGCCAGCGCGAGTTGCCCCGCGCGGCGCTCTCGCTCCGGTCTCATCTCGTTGATCACGGTGTTTACGGCAAAGCGTTCGCCCATCACCAACGGCCGCCCGGCCTCGTAGACCGCGAGCAGCCGGTAGCCTGTAGCAGTCCGGCACCACTCACCGCGCAGCTCGTCCTCACGGGCCACCGTGCCACGAACCGGGCGTATCCGGACCGTCTGCGCCTCCAGTTGCGGCAAAACGAGGTAGCCGCACCAGCCCGCAAGGCCGATGAACCACTCCACCCCGTCTGCATGAATATCTGGATGCTCGTTGTCCAGCATCGGATCTGGAGCATCAGCGGCGCGAAAGACCAGTTCGGGTTTGCGCACCTCGACAGCAAGGTAAAGAGCGCTTCCGCATGCGCCCAGGCCCACATGCGCCGCCAGCTCGTGCTCGCCCGGATATTCTTCCTCTGAGCGGCGATACTGTGACCCGCCCAGCCACACTACGGCATCGGATGGAAAAGGCTCGAGCCCCTGCTCGAGCAAGGGTGGACTCTCGAGCAACGCGCACCGGACGACGGCCGGAGCGTATCGCGACGGCGGTCGCGCTTCCGGCTCTGGCAGCACGCCCGCGAGCGAAGTGACCGCCCCCCCCCTTCCAGCCTCCGCAATCTCGACGCCCCAGTCATGCAGCCGAAAGGTCTCTGACACTTCCCCGCGGCTGACCCGCACTTCTTCTCCTTCAGTCTCCACCGACTCCACTAACCCTGGCGAGGCGGAGTAGACCTGAACCCACCGTCCCGTTCCGGGAGCCCGTCGTACCCAAAACGTCAGGGTCTCCGCTTCACCGAAATCGAGCGTCGGCGGCCCAGGCGCCCTCCCTGCGAAGATCGACTCGCGTTCGCGCGGCAGCAGGAAGATCTCGAACGTCTGCTCTCCACTCACAGCAGTAAATCGCTCCGGAGGCGGCGCGATCTCGACGATGTCTTGCAAGGCATCGTTACCGTGCTCGGGGCTCTTTGCGGGGCCGTGGTCCCACGAGACAGCCGCGGCCGATGTATCTTCATCTACCGTGAGCGAGCCAAGCGGGTGCAGCGGCAGATCGACAGTCACGTCGTCTGGAGCGGTCACATCGACGACGTCGGTGACGTATTCGGGCCCCACGATCACTGTGCGCGTTGCGAGCGTGCCGACGCCGAGGAGGTCCGGCGCGGTAGCTCGACACCAGCTCCACCGATCAGATACAGCGAACGAGGAGCACCACGCCTGCCTGCCGCAGTGCTGGCCGCTCGCAGTCCGAAGTGGCGCGTTGTGTGCTAGTGCCGAGCGATACCAGAAGAGTAACGGCGAAACGTACGATCCCGTGCCAAAGTCGACGAACCAAGGTCCGTCCCAATAGAGCGTCAGGTGCAGGCGATCCGGATGGCCATGCCCCAACCCCGTACCCTCGCACTCGAGGGCGATGTAGCGGTTCGGAGCCGTGCGGAGTACCGCCGGTCCAGAGGGCGCCACGAGTGTCGAGCGCACCTGCCAAGCGTCCGGATCAGCGTCGGGCTGCCGCCCACGCATCCAGAGCAGCGCACGCCAGCCCAATTGACGGCGGGCCAGGCAACGGGCAGGGCGATTCTGCTCCACCTCGGCGATCTCCTCCAAACCGACATCCGGCGCGTCGGGCGCTTCCGCGCCGTAGATGGCGGAAAGGACGCTCTCGAGTCGATCGTCGTCCGTACGTCTCAACCCCTGCTCCCACAATTCGGCAAACCGCGGCTGAAGCAGAGAAATGCCATAGGGAGAATCTCCACGAGCCGGGATCGTGAGATCGGGAAGCACGACGGCGAGCGGTGCGCCATACATCCGCGACAGTCGATCTCCCGCTGGATGTTGATTGTACAGATCGATCTCTCGCGTTCTGAGGAATTCCGCGGCGAGCGAAAACGCGCGCAAGGCAAAGAAGTGGTAGTTCTCCCCTTCGTGCCACCGACCCTCGTCGGAAACCGCCTGCTCGAGCTGTGCAAGAATGCCGTGCGCTCCCTCGAGGGCCTGCCGCACGAACGCAGGAACGCCTAGCCAGCGGCCGGCCGCGATGAGCGCCGTGTTGTTCCACACCTGTCGGTTGGACCATCCCTCGTCGTACGAGGCGATCAGGGAAGCCGATTCCTCAACCATCGCCTGCACGCGCTCCCGCGACGCACTGTCGAAACCATCCTCACGCGATGCGTGCTCGACCAGAGAGGCGGCGATGACTATTTGCACCACCCAAATCGACTCCAAATAGGTCGAGAAAAAGAGCCGCGTCGGTCCCAGGACGTTGTCACGATTCGGGTAAGTGCTGTACCGCGCGGCGTACGATGTCAGGATGGTGCGCGCATAGGTCGCCCCGCCCTCGAACAAGCCAAGAGCGTCGAGGAGCGCCAGGTGGATAGCACGTTCCGTCAGCCAGATGTGGTAACGCCAGATCCACGCTCGGTGGTGCCGCTCGCCCTCGTAAGCGCGACCGCACTCGGCACAGGTATGCTGTTCGGGACTCAACGGATCGAACGAGAGACGGGAGCCGTCGCCTGGGCAGACGCCGCCGTCCTGGGAGAGAAGTGCCTTCTGCTCGGGGATGAAGATAGGACGCTCGATGATCGGATTCAGCAGCCCGACCAGTCGGCTTCCCACCGCCTGAAGGTCCTCGTGCGATGAAAGATCGCCGCGCCGAGCGGCAAGCTCAGTCTCCGACGTTACCGGCATCGTCGTCGGTGCGGCGACTCTGCACACCTTCGAACTCGAAGTTCCATTGCAGCACGCGACCACCGGCGGCCGTCACAGCCTCTTCGACCGCTGGTCGCCGCTCCGAAGGAAACAACACCACCATACACCCCCCCGCTCCGGCCCCGGTTGCCTTGAGTCCCCAGGCGCCCGCCCCGCGCACCGCACGCTCGATCTGTGCCATCGTTTCCGTTCGAATCGTGTCATCGAGACGTTGCTGCTGGGTCCAGTTCTCGTCGATCACGGTGGCGAGACCGCGCCAGTCTCCAGATTCGAGAGCCATGCAGGCAGAAGCCACGAGATCGCGGATCGTGCCGATCGCTTCCGCCACGTCACGATCGCCATCGTGATAGGCCCGCCAGACGCGCCGGTGCGTCTCGGGCGAAAAGTGGGACTGTCCCGTGTACACGATCAACATGTGCTCTGCGAGATCATTCGCCGCTTCTCGGGACACCTTGAGTTGTCTGGCGTAGACGCCTGCGCCGCCGCCGAAGGTGAGACCCAGGAACCCGCCGAGCGCGGCGGCATATTGGTCCTGGCGTCCGCCATCGAGCCCGAGCTCGGCGGTTTCGAGGAGAAAGGCCATCTCGGCAACCTCTGCCGCGTCCATCTCCTCGCCCCGGCAACACGCAAGCGTTGCGAGCAGAGAAACACCAAGGGATCCGGACGCTCCGAGACCCGAGCCAGCCGGCACCGCGGAGCTACTCGAAAGGTTCACGCCGCCGGTGACCGGCAGCATCGTCAGGGCCGCCTTGTGCAGGTCGAGTTGTCCGTCATACGCTAGGGCTGTCCCGGCCGGCACCGTTACAACCTCGCCGATATCGTCCGCGCGCAGAGCAATGGTCTCGCCTCCGGTGCGGCATCGAACCCGGGTGAAAAGAGCGATCGCCGCGTTCGCCACCTCTCCCCCGCGAGTGTCAGCGAAGCTCGGCACATCGGACCACCCCCCCGCGAAGTCGATGCGCACCGGCGCCCGTGTCTCGATGTTCAACGCTTGCCCTCCTCCTCAGCGATCCACCAATCGGCGAGCCCGGCAAGCTCGCCGCGAAGATCGAGCCGCACTCCCCGAACCCGGCGGTTCATACCCTGCACCCCCCGCGCGTGGTACAGCCACGTGGTGGGCAGATCCCGCGACAGGACGCGTTGCGCCTCGTGCCATGCAGCAGCAAGATCCGCCTCGGTCGCCGCATCACGCGTGCGGCGGATGGCGGCGTCGAAAGCTGCACTCGCATAGCCCGGGTAGGCGAGAGGGCCCGGACTCTCCCCGTCGAACATAGCCGCCACGTGCCCGAGCGATAGGTTGCCGGGAATCCCGGTCACGAGGGCGTCAAAGTCGCGGTCCGGGCCCTGCGCAACTGCCAGGAACGTGACGAGCTCGCGTTGCCGGATGTGCACCATGACTCCCAGATCACGCAGCTGAGCTTGAATCATTTGCTCGAGGGCGTTGTCTGCCGTGCCGACCGTGAGAAGCCCGAACTCGAGTCGCTGCCCTCCGCGCTCGCGGATCCCGTCATCTCCCCTTTGCCATCCCAACTCGTCCAAGGCCCGTACGGCCGCCTCCGAGTCGTATGGCACCGGATCCGGTGGCTCAAACCATGGATGGTCGGGCGACACGGGGCCCTCTGCAACGGTCCCGAAACCGTAGAGATACGCCCGCACCATCAACTCGCGGTCGAGCCCCATGGTGAGCGCTCGTCGCAACCGCACGTCGTCGAAGGGCGCTCGCCGTAAATTCCACACCAACGCGTAGGCGAACTGCACCGGATAATCCATGACGTCCAGACGCCGGTCCGCCCGCACAAACGAGGCATGGGCCGGATTGATGCCGGCGAAGTCCAGCTCCTCTGATGTCAGCGCGGCCAGCTTCGTGGCCGCTTCGTCGACGATCACCACCACGAAGCGATCGATGCGGGGTGGGTACAGCTCCTCGGGAAAGGCTTCGAAGCGACGAAACACCCACCGTTGGTTGGGGCGGTATTCAACGAACTCGAACGGTCCGTTGCCCACGGGGTGTAAGTTGAAGGGGGCGGAGCGGATCTCCCCGGGTGACAGGCCCGCAAAGCGGTGCTGGGGCAGGATAGCGAGATCGGTCAACACGTCCGGGAATCTCGGCTGCGGGCGGGAGAAGCTCACGTGCACGGTGAAGGAGTCGCGTCGCTCGATCGCTGACACGGCGCTCAGATCACGAGCCCTGGGAAAGGCCACGTCCCGGCGGCGAGCCATGTCCAGAGTCCACACGACATCGTCGGCAGTGGTGGGCGTGCCGTCATGCCACCGGACTCCCCGACGCACGCGAAACGTGAGGCCCGATCGGTCCCCGTTCCACTCCCAGCTCGCGAGACGCGGCACCGGGCGGAACGCGCTGTCGTACGATGCCAGGGTGAGAAAGAGCACGTGAGCCTGGACTTGCCGGGCGAGTGGATGGACCGCCACCAACGGATTGATGGATTGGAGATCAGCGCCAGACGCGAGAAA
>JBDHAN010000081.1:0-8667 GCA_039588055.1 Gemmatimonadota bacterium
GAGGGTGGCTGGGCTAGGGGGAAAAGTCCGGCTCGTCGTCCCAGATCCGGCGCAGGTCCTCGTACTCGGGTTTCTCTTTCACGGTCTCGCCGTTGAGCGTGCGACCCACCTTAAAGGTCACCTGCCGTCCGTCGACGTCGCGGGCCTCCGTATGGCGCTCCAACATGAGACGGTCCCACGTGCGATAGCGAATGCCGAAGGTGGAGGTGTGGCGCAGAATCCAGTCCGCGAAACGGGCCCAATCCCCCGGCCGACTCAAGACCGACAAGCAAGAGGCCGAGCGCCCCTTCTTGCCCGTAAACGGGGTCGACCAGGCATCGAGGGCACCTTGCGCCAGGAGTTGCTCCGTCGCCCAGGCAAGCCGCTCCGGCGAATCGTCGTCGATGTTGCAGCAGATCTCGACCACGGTGTCCGAAGCGAAGGGAAGCTCCGTAGTGGAATTGCGACCGGTGAGGGACCCTTCCATCAGCACGACGCGAAAGACATTGGGATAGGAGCCGAGGTCTGTCGACCCACACCCGACCCCCTGAGCCACCACCTTTCCGCCGGGCCACGCCTCGACGAATGTCGGCGTTAATGCTTTGAGAATGGCGAGTCCCGTCGGCGTGGACAGTTCGACATCCGGGTTGGCGATGGCCGCCGGCACGTCGGCGATCGTGAAGCCCTCGGCCAGGCGTGCGGAGGCAGGAGGCGGCACCGGGTAGACACCGTGTTGGATGCGGATCGTCCCACGGCCGAGTTTGACCGGGGTCGTTAGGACACAAGCAGCGTCAACTGTGCTGATACACACACCAGCCATCGCCACATCCACAATGGAGTCTACCGCTCCGACCTCGTGCAGGTGGACCTCCTCCAGGTCGATGCCATGAGCTTGGGCTTCGGCCTCCGCAATCAGACGGTAGACCTGCCGAGCGAAGCTCTTGGCGGGATGGTCGAGCCTCGAGTCGCCCAGTAGCCGATCGACGTCGCGATAGTGTGTGTGGCTGCCGGTGTTACCCCCGATCACATCGAGATGCGTCGCACCGATACCGGCCGTCGTGCGATGGGAAAGGAAGACCTCGACATCCTCGAGGCCGAGGAGCTGTGGAACTGCCTGGATGACGTCGCGAGCAACGAGACCGGCGTCCACAAAGCTCGCGGTGAACATGTCGCCGGCGACACCGGCCACATTCTCGAGGAACAGCGTCGTCATCGTCGGCGCTCTATCACGCGTTGGCCCATGGTTCCCAACCGTCAGGGCACGTCAGCGGGCCGCCCGACGTGATGCGTCTTTCGCACTTCGCACGATATTGCATGCCGCCACTGCTGCGGAAAAGCCGTTGTCGATATTGGTCACGGTGACGCCGGGCGCGCAGGAATTCAACATCGTGAGGAGGGCCGCAAGGCCGCCGAAGCTCGCCCCATACCCGATACTCGTCGGCACGCCGATCACCGGCCGCCCTACCATGCCACCGATCACGCTCGGCAGCGCGCCGTCCATGCCCGCTGCCACGACGATTGCCGCGGCCTGCTGCAGAATCGGCAATCGGCTGGCCAAACGGTGCGGGCCGGCTACGCCGACGTCGCTGATACACTCGAACGCGACGCCAGACGCGACGCACACTTCGGCGGCCTCTTCCACCACTCGGAAATCACTGGTCCCCGCGGAGACGATCGCCACGAACGGTTCGCCCTCAGCCGGCGCTCGGGGTTCCGGCGGGTGTACCATGTACGTTCGCGCGGCTTCGTTGGCTCGACCGCCGGGAAACGCGTCGCGCAGCGCCCATTGTTGATCCTCATCGAGGCGAGTGATGAGAACCGGCGTCTCGTTCTGTGAGAGTCTCGCGACGATCTCCAGAATCTGTTCCGCCGTCTTGTGCTCGCCGTAGACGACTTCACTCATCCCCAAGCGTAGTCGTCGGTGAAAATCCGGCGTGGCGAATCCCATGGCGTCCGTTCTGAACGGACCGCTCTTGAGCTGGTCGATCGCCTCTTCAATATCAACTGAACCTTCGGCAACCAACGTCATGAGTTGCCGAATATCGGATTCATTCATATGCGCCCCCCTCCCGTTCGATAGCCCTGGAGATCGAGGGTTACCCAACGATAGCCGCGCACTCGCCCCTCGCGAAGCAGCTCTTCACGCAACGTCACAACCTTGGGCATGTCGTCGGCTCCGACTTCTATACGCAGGAAACACGCCGACGCATCTCCGCACACCCGGACTCGGAACACGCCGAGGCCACCGTCCCGGAGAATCGCTTCGACGGCTTCCACGTCGCGCAGGCGCTGAGGGGTGATCTCGAGCCCAGTCATGACTCGCGATGAAAGGCAGGGGCTCGCTGACTTCTCGGAAAGGTCGAGAGCGTGCATCCGCATGAGCGCGCGAATGTCCGCTTTGGTGAGCTGCGCGTCGGCCAGAGGAGCGAGCACCCCGTGTTCGAGCGCCGCGCGATGCCCGGGCCGAACGTCTCTGCGATCAGACGCCGTGTATCCGTAGGCAACCCATCGCAACCCTCGGCGCTCGCCGATGCGTTCGGCGACATCGAACAGCTCCGACTTGCAGTAATAGCAACGGTTCTCGTCGTTCCGCGTGTATTCCGCAAGAGCCGTCTCCACACCCCGCTCCACCACATGTTCCACGCCAAGCCCCTGTGCAAAACGCACTGCGTCTTCCCGATCGACCGTCGACAAGCTTTCACTCACCGTCGTGAGGGCCAGCACTCGACCCCCAACGTGTTGGCGCGCCTGCTCGGCCGCCCAGAGGAGAAACGCGCTATCGACGCCCCCGGAGACCGCGACGACCAATCCCTCCGGCACCAAACGGTCTAGCGCTCCCATCAACCGCTCGAGCTTGGGGCCCGGGTCGCTCCTGCTCACATCTATCGCTGATCCCGCATCGCCGACGTCACCCAACACCGGCAGCGGGTTTCGCTTCGATCTAGTCAACGAAGATGACCTCGTCTCATCGTACAGACAGCGACCGGTGAGGACGACGGCTCAAACGCCATTGCCTCAATCACCCCTACCTGCTGCTTCCGCCGTCGCTCTCACCCCATGCGCGGGGCATCTCGCTGCCGCGTTGCCACTCAACCAAGTCTAAGAGCCCTCCCCCAACGTCGCTACTACTTCGTACCGGCAGACCGTGACGTGGCTCCCCACTCGGCGGGGTCCTGGACGTAATAGCGCCGCAACTCCTCGTACAATTCCGGATGTCGCTGCCTGAGCAGACGAGGTCGCTCGAAGAAGCTTTCCGTGGCCACCGCGAAAAACTCGGCCGGATCTGAGGCGCCGTATTCGTCGAGCACCGTCCAACGACCCGCTGCCGAATCTCTTCTCAATCTCCGATACTCGTCGCCCAGCACGCGGGCCCAAGCGGAATACAGCTCATGACTCTCCAACAGCGGAACCCCCTCCGCTCCCCGCTCCTCGGCGTCCAGCTGATGGGCAAATTCGTGAAGTACCAGATTCGCACCGTCCAGCCGCTCGGCATCGGCGAGAACGTCCTCCCACGAAAGGACCACCGCCCCCGACTCGAGTGACTCTCCAAGGCGCGATTCCGAACCCTCCGCCACGATACCATCACCGTCGGGCTCAGAGACCGGCGCCAGATACGCACGCGGGTAGACCAGGACGGTCCGCAGTCTGGGGAAGTAGTCCGTCTGCCGATGGAGAAGCAACACGCAGGCCTGCGCCGCGACGATGAGTCTGATCTGGTCGGTCAACGCCAGGCCACCACATCCCTCGAAGTGTTTTTCGGCGAGGAAGACCTGAATGTGGCTTCGGAGTTCGCTCTTGTCCGCCTCTGGGAGGCAGCGATAGAGCGCAATATTGCTCTGAAGGATGGAGCGCCACGCCGAAGGAAACGGCGCTGCCCGGAATCGCTTGCGGCGCCGTCGCTTGATGCCGAACATGGTAGCTGTTAGCTGTTAGCGAAGTGAGAAGTGAGAAACAAGAAGTGCGAAGGCTTGTGGCTGAGCGAGGAGCGGGGAGCGGTTCCCCCAAGCCCCAAGCCCCACACTCCCCACCCTTCTTCCTGCTCCCCTGCTCCCCTCTCACTTCTCACTTCTTCACCGCCGCGTCATCCCCTCATATGCGCCGCGCAAGGTTCGCTCGGCGTCTCCCTGCCAGGTGGCGTCGAGGTCACTCGTGATCTTGGCAGCGAGGATCTCGTCGAGGCTCTTGCCCTCGTTCACCATCGTGCGAAGGCGGTCCCGCACCGTGATCAGCATGTTACGATATTCTCGAAGCTCATCGGGGCTCGCGAGCTCGCCATGGCCGGGGATGATCTTAGTCTCGGAGTTCGCCAGGTTCAGTACATGATTCGCGGCCGCGATCACGCCATCGATCCCACCGCCAGACCCCCCGTCGATGAACGGATACCGTCCGTTGAAGTATGTGTCACCCATGTGCACGGCGTTGGCGGTCGTGAAGTAGATGATCGCGTCGCCGTCCGTGTGCGCATGCTCCACGTGAACGGCGCTGATGTTCTCGCCGTTCCAGTAAAAGTTCGCGGCATCACTGAAGGTGATGACCGGCAGCGCGTCCGGCGGGGCCTGCTCGCTGCGTCCCATGACCTCCCGAAACTCCGCGGGGTTCAGGCGCTTCCGCACGTTCTCGTGCGCGACGATGATGGCTCCCGCCTTGCCGAAGTTCTCATTCCCACCCGTGTGGTCTCCGTGCCAGTGGGTGTTGAGGACGAACCGAACCGAGTGGTCCGTCACCGTGGCAATGGCAGCCTGGATCTTCTCGGTGAGTGGCGCATACTGGTCATCCACGACGAACGCGCCGTCCTCTCCCACCGACAGGCCGATGTTCCCACCGCGGCCCATCAGCATGTAGATGCCACCGGAAACGGGGACCGTCCGGATCTCGACATCCTGCATGTTCTCCTGCGCCCCGGCAGCCGTCGATACGGTGGAAAGCGTGATCGTCAGCCCAACCAAAAAGAGCTTCTTCATGTTGTCGTCCTCGATTGGTAATCCAGTCATTCCCAAATACCAGCGAGCAATTCGCAATTGAGCGGAGGGAATCTGCGAGTCGCCCGCCCATGCGCAAGTCGCGCACAGTGCGTCATTATAGTGCCCAGATAAGAGCTTATTTTTCAACGCCTTACAGCTATTTTCCATAGTGAGTGAGAATTCACCACACAACCGAAAATCGCCCTCGAGGCCAATCTCGCGTCGAAGTCCGGGGCCGGGTGCTAACGGCTGACAGCCAAATGCCGCAGCACGCCCTCCAGCACCTCCCACACGGTCGCGGCCAGCATCCGATGTCCCTCCGCGGTCGGGTGGATCCCGTCCGCTTGGTTGAGCTCCCGGATACCGCCCACACCTTCCAGTAAGAACGGGATGAGGGTCGCCTCGTTGTCTCGGGCCAAGTCGACGAAGATGTCGCGAAAGGCCGCGGTGTACTGATCGCCCATGTTGGGAGGGGCCTGCATGCCGGCGATGACCACGCTGGCGTCCGGGTAGGCAGCCCGCGTCCGATCGATGATCTCTTGCAGGTTCCGGCGCATTGCGCCGATACTTTGTCCACGCAGACCGTCGTTCGCGCCGAGCTCGAGCACGAGAACACTCAGGGGTTCGCGGAGGAGCCAATCGATTCGTCTGAGCCCACCCGCTGAGGTCTCGCCGGAGACGCCGGCGTTGACGACGCGGAAGGCGAGGTTTGCCGAATCGATCATCTCCTGCACAACCGCAGGAAACGCCTGGTCGCTGGAAACACCTAGACCCGCAGTCAGGCTCGTGCCGAGGAAGAGCACCACTGGCCGGGAGTCCGTCGCCACCGCGCCATCCGCCTGGGAACTCCCGGAGCCGATGGAGCGTATGGAGTCACGACCCGCATCGGCTCCACACGCGAGGCTGAAGGCAACAACGACACTTCCGAGTATCTTTCGAGGCATGATGATCGAGGCCAAGGGATTAGAGCAAACGTACCTGAGCGGTGGACGGCCGCTCACGGTTCTGCAAGATATCAACTTGAGCATCGAACCTCAGGGGTTTGTCGCCATCGTCGGACCGTCCGGCTCCGGCAAGACGACGTTGCTCGGACTCCTGGCGGGACTCGACCACCCGTCCGCGGGCACCGTCACGCTGGACGGCCAGAACATTGCTCTGCTCACCGAAGATCAACGCGCCAGGTTTCGCGCCGAGAGAGTGGGATTCGTCTTTCAATCTTTCCACCTCATTTCGACGCTCACCGCACGTGAGAATGTGATGGTACCTCTCGAGCTCTTGGGAACCTCCACCAACGGCAAGGAGATCGAGGATCGAGTGACCGATCTGCTCGCCAGAGTGGGTCTGGCCGACCGAGAGGACCACTACCCCGCCCAACTCTCGGGCGGCGAACAGCAGCGCGTCGCCCTCGCGCGGGCCTTCGTCAACGCTCCCAAGATCCTCTTCGCCGACGAGCCCACCGGCAACCTCGATGCCGCCACCGGCCACAAGATCATCGATCTCATGGTCGAATTGAACCGAGAAGCCAAGACGACGCAGGTGCTGGTGACGCACGATCCCGAGCTGGCGTCGCAGGCCCGCCGTGTCATCCGGCTGAGTGGCGGGAGGATCGTTGAGGACATGCGCCCCGGGGAGGTTCGTTGAGGCTCCCGTTTGCAGCCAAGCATGCCCTGCGGGAAGGCCGCGCGAGTTGGCGGCGTCTCGGACTCTACATGGGTTCGATCACCCTGGGGGTGGCGGCTTTGGTTGCCATCAATTCCTTCAGAGGCGACGTCATCGCAGCGGTCAACGCGGAGTCGCGCAACCTGCTCGGAGCCGACCTCGAGGTTCACAGTCGCCGGGCCCTGCCGGAGCCGGTCCGGGACCTGCTCGATTCCGTCGCGTCGACGGGCACGCCGATCTCCTATGTCACCACCTTTCCATCCATGGCGCTCGCCCTCAAGAGCGATCTCACCCGCCTCGTCCAGGTGCGGGCACTCACGGGGGGCTATCCCTATTACGGCGCCATCGAGACCGAGCCTGCTGGTGTCTGGGCGGATCTTCAGGATGGGCGGCACGCTGTCGTCGACCGTGCCGTTGTCGTCCAACTCGATGTTTCGGTCGGCGACACCTTGGCCATCGGAGAGTCCCGCTTCGAGATTACGGGCGTCATCAGCAGCTCAACGGGCGAGATAAGTTTCCAGAGTGCGATCGGGCCGCGGGTCTTCATTCCAGGCGCCTACCTGGAGGAAACTCGGCTTCTTCGGTTCGGGAGCATTGCCCGGTATCAGGCGTACCTCAAGATCGAAGACAACCCGACGCTACAGAACTTCCTGAATCACTACAACCAATTCTTTCGAGATAATAGGGTGGGCTACGACACCGTAGCGGAACAGGTGGAGGATCTGACGCGGATGCTCGGGAACATGACGCGCTTCCTTGGGCTGGTCGGACTGACGGCGCTGCTGTTGGGCGGGGTCGGTGTGGCGAGTGCCGTGCACGTCTTTATCAAGGAAAAGCTGGAAACGGTGGCGGTGCTCAGATGCCTGGGAGCCACCCAACGCACGGTGTTCAGCGCGTACCTCGTTCAGGCGGCCGCGCTTGGGCTGGTGGGAGCGGCGGCGGGTGTCGTGCTCGGTCTCCTCGTGCAAACCACCCTCCCAAGGATCTTGGGCGACTTCCTCCCGCTCGAGGTCTCGATCTCGGTCAACTGGCTTGTGGTGGTGGCCGGAATGCTGATCGGCGTCTGGGTGGCCTGCGTCTTTGCCCTCCTCCCGCTCCTCGGCATTCGGGACATCACGCCGCTCCGCGCCCTCCGGCGCGAGTTCGAGCAGATCGCGTCGAAACGCAATCTCTGGAGGTGGTTGGTGAGCGGTGCCCTGGCTGCGAGCGTCATCGCACTCAGCGTGTCACAGGCTCCGATGTACGGCATGGGGTTCGCCTTCGCCGGAGCCATTGCCGTCACCGCGTTGCTCCTGTGGCTCACGGCGCTACTGCTCATTCGATCGACGCGCCGGTATTTCCCGAAGCGGGCCCGCTACGTGGTGCGCCAGGGCGTGGCCAATCTCTTCAGGCCCCACAATCAGACGGTCGCCGTGACGATCGCCCTCGGATTCGGCGTTTTTCTCGTGGCCACGATCTACCTCGTGCAACGCAACCTCATCGATCGGCTCGCCATGGACGCCGGACCCGACCGGCCGAACCTGGTGGCATTCGACATTCAGAGCGACCAACGAGAGGGGATCATCGAGCTGTTGGAGACACACGGCTCACCTCTGCTCCAACTCACCCCGATCGTGCCGGCCAGGATCAGTCACCTCAACGAGCGCACCGTGACGGATCTGCTGGCGGACACCACGGATTACCGCAGGCCGCGCTGGGCGCTCAGGCGTGATTATCGACATACCTACCGGGACACCATCGTCGCCTCTGAACGACTCGTGGCGGGCGAATGGTGGGGCGAGGATAACCCACGAGGGGACGGCCTGCCGCGGATTTCCATCGAGCAGGATATCGCGGGGGATCTCCGCGTCGGTGTCGGTGACCGCATCACCTGGGATGTCCAGGGAGTGGCCATCGAGACGGTGATCGCCAACATCCGGACGGTCAACTGGGCACGGTTCGAGCCGAATTTCTTCGTGGTCTTCGAGCCCGGCGTGCTCGAGAGCGCCCCGCAAATGCTCGTTAGCCTGGCCAGGGTCGACGATCCGGCCGCCCGCGCCGAGTTACAGCGAGATCTCGTGCGGGCATT
>JBDHAN010000082.1:0-8524 GCA_039588055.1 Gemmatimonadota bacterium
GAGCAAGGTCACGGCTGACGAGATCATTGTGGACACCGGCCCGACTGGTTCCAAGAACGAAGGGACACCGCTCGCTCGACTCTTACAGCACGACCGGTACCGACTGAAGAAATTCTGGCGAACGAATCAGGATACGGCGATCAACCAGCGACCCCTCGTCCAGCTGGGCGACCGGGTGGCGGCCGATCAGGTGATCGCCGACGGCCCGAGCACCGACGGTGGCACGCTGTCGCTGGGAGCCAACGTGACGGTGGCGTTCATGCCGTGGTACGGTCACAACTTCGAGGACGCGATCGTTATTTCGGAGCGTCTCGTCAAGGATGACGTCTACTCGTCCATCCATATCCAGGAACTGGAGTTGCATGTCCGAGACACGAAACGCGGTCAGGAGGAAATCACTCGAGAGATCCCGAACGTCTCCGAGGAAGCGCTCGTGGACCTCGACGAGCGCGGCATCGTGCGAATCGGCGCCCATGTCAAGCCGGGGGACATTCTCGTCGGGAAGATCACGCCCAAAGGTGAGACGGAACTCTCGCCGGAGGAGAAGCTGCTGACGGCGATCTTCGGCGAGAAAGCCAAAGACGTCAAGGATTCGTCGCTCAAGGTCTCTCCGGGGATGGAGGGCGTCGTGATCGACGTCAAGATCTTCTCTCGGGTCGAGGATCAGGTTGTTGAAAAGGACCGCGGTGAGCGAATCGGCGAAGTGCGCCGTCTCGAGAACGAGGAAAAAGCCCGCATCACGACGGCACTCTTCGACGAGCTGCGTGATCTGCTCGCCGGTCAGGATGTCGCGGTCATGCTCAAGGAAGGCACCGTCGAGCAGTATCAGCCGGAAGGCACTACGCTCGCCAAGGCTCTGCTGGCCGACGTGAATTTCGCGGACGTGGATCTCAAGACGCTGCGTGTCGCATCGAAGAGCGCGAACGAGCGAATTCGGGCGGCGATCGATGCCGCAAACAGCGAGCGCGCGAAGATCGAGGAGAAGGCCGAAGACTCGATCGATAAGATTCTGCAACCTGACGAGCTTCCGCCGGGCGTCATCCAACTGGTCAAGGTGTATCTGGCCGAGAAGCGGAAGATCGCGGTGGGCGACAAGATGGCTGGCCGACACGGGAACAAGGGCATCATTGCCCGGATCGTCCCTGAGGAAGACATGCCGTTCATGCCGAATGGGTCGCCTGTGGATATCGTGCTCAACCCGCTCGGCGTGCCGAGCCGCATGAACGTGGGTCAGATCCTGGAAACCCACCTGGGGTGGTGTTCGGACATCATGGGCTTTGCGGCGCAGACGCCGGTCTTCCAGGGCGCCAACGAGCAGGAAATCGGTTTCCTGCTGCGCATCGCCGGATTGAGTTGGGCCGCGTCGGCGCTTGGACTCAAAACGGAAATGCCGGCGCTGACTCGAGACGTGGTGGCGCGGCTCATCGGTGATCTGCGCAAGGTCCCGACGGACAACGGGACGAACATGGACCTCACTGGTGTAAAGCTGGACAGCCTGGGGAGTCGAGCCGTGTCGCAGGAGACGCGGGATCTGTTCCACGCGCTCCGCAAGTCCCTCGAACAGGCGGCAACGGAAGTTGCCGAACGCGGGCGCATTGAGGCCGAGCTTCAACGCGAATTCCATCAGGCCGAACTGGAACAGAGAGACGGAGATCTATCGAAGGCGCAGAAGGCGGCACTGCGGAGTGGGGTGAAGGAGGCGGAGAAGCTCCTCGCTCTCGAATCGGCTGCTCGGCTCGAGGCCGCGGGGCAACCGGCGTTGGCGAAGGTGCTCGGACCCAAGAGCGACGCCGACGTTGAGGGCGCACTGGATGAGCTGATGGAGCTCGCCGGCCTCACGCCCTACGGCAAAATGCGGCTTCGCGATGGGCGAACCGGTGAGATGTTTGCCGCAGAGGTCACGGTTGGGTCGATCTACATGATGAAGCTGTCACACTTGGTGGATGACAAGATCCACGCTCGTTCCATCGGACCGTACAGTCTCGTGACCCAGCAGCCGCTTGCAGGGAAGGCGCAGTTCGGCGGTCAGCGCTTCGGTGAGATGGAGGTGTGGGCACTCGAGGCCTACGGAGCGGCCCACACGCTGCAGGAGATGCTGACGGTCAAGTCCGACGACGTGAACGGTCGAAGTCGTGTCTACGAAGCGATCGTGAAGGGACAAAACCTGCCGGAGCCTGGGACGCCCGAGTCATTCAACGTGCTGGTCAAGGAACTGCAGGCCCTGGGACTCAAGGTGACGCTTGGCGTCACCGAAGAAGGCGAGGAGTAACGAACGATGATTGATTTCCGCAGCGCGCGCGATACCCGCGGCTCGAGTTTCGATTTCATTCAGATCCGCATCGCCAGTCCCGAGGAGATGCGAGGCCCGCGCGATTCGAAAGAACGTGAGCGGCTCGCACTGCAGGGGCAGCGAGACTGGTGGTCGTGGGGTGAGGTGACGAAGCCTGAGACGATCAACTATCGCTCGTTCAAGCCGGAGAAGGATGGGCTCTTCTGCGAGCGCATCTTTGGCCCGGTCAAGGACTGGGAGTGTCACTGCGGCAAGTACAAGCGCATTCGCTACCGCGGCGTCGTCTGTGACCGCTGCGGCGTCGAGGTGACCCTGTCGAAAGTCCGACGGGAACGCATGGGGCACATCGAGCTGGCCATCCCCGTCGCGCACATCTGGTTCTTCAAGACACTGCCCAGCCCCATGGGGAACCTGCTGGATTTCACCCTGCGTGATTTGGAGCGGGTGATCTACTACACGAACTACGTGGTGATTGACCCCGGCGAGCAGGAGATCAAGGAGCGCGAACTGCTCGATGAGGAGACCTACCTCGATTTGCGGACGAAAGCCAAGGCAGAGGGCGACAAGGGGTTTCACGCTGAAATCGGTGCCCCGGCGGTCCGTGAGCTGCTCAATCGCCTGGACGTCGACAAGGTGTCTGACGAATTGCGCAAGGGAATCGCCGTCGAGACGAGCCAGCATCGCAAGAAGCAGATGCTCAAGCGGCTCAAGATCGTCGACGCGTTCCGCAACTCCGGCGAGTCTGGCGAAGTGCGGAACACGCCCGCGTGGATGATCATGGATGTGATCCCGGTCATTCCGCCTGACCTCCGACCGCTCGTGCCGCTCGACGGGGGCCGGTTCGCAACCAGCGATCTGAACGATCTTTACCGCCGGGTGATCAATCGGAACAACAGGCTGCAAAAGCTCATTCAGCACCGCGCACCGGAGGTGATTCTCCGCAACGAAAAGCGGATGCTCCAGGAGGCCGTCGACGCCCTGTTCGATAATGGCCGCCGGTCTAAGGCCATCCGCGGCCGTGGGAAGCGCCCGCTCAAGTCGCTCTCCGACATGCTCAAAGGGAAGCAGGGTCGGTTTCGCCAGAACCTGCTCGGCAAGCGCGTCGACTACTCGGGACGGTCGGTCATCGTGGTGGGCCCGGAGCTCAGGTTGCACCAATGCGGACTGCCGAAGACGATGGCGGTGGAGCTGTTCAAACCCTTCATCATTCACAAGCTGGTCGAAAAGGGCATTGCGGAGACCGTCAAACGGGCGAAGAAGATCGTCGAGCGAGAAAGCCCCGACGTCTACGAGATCCTGGAGGAGATCATCCAGGATCACCCGGTGCTGCTCAACCGGGCACCCACGCTGCACCGCTTAGGCATTCAAGCGTTCGAGCCGGTCCTGGTAGAGGGAAAGGCTGTCCGAATTCACCCACTCGTCTGTGCGGCGTTCAACGCCGACTTCGACGGCGATCAGATGGCCGTGCACGTTCCCCTGTCGTTTGAGTCGCAGCTCGAGGCACGGGTGCTCATGCTCTCGAGCAACAACGTGCTCAAGCCGTCGGACGGTCGGCCGGTTGCCGAGCCGAGCCAGGACATGGTGCTGGGGTGCTACTTCCTCACCAAGCCGCCAGCCGATCTCGAGCAGCAGCTCGAGAGCGCGCCGCGGGTCGGCTCCTTGTCGGAAGTCGAGATGGGGCTCGCGACGGAGCGCTTTACGTTCCAGTCGCCGATTTGGCTCTGGTACCAGCCACCCCCGGAGGCAGACGAGCCGGAGGCGCGGTGGACCGGCACCACCGCTGGACGTGTGATGTTCAATAGCATTCTACCGCGAACCGTGCTGGCGCAGCTCGGATTCCAGAACGTGATCATGCGCAAGCGGGCGCTCTCGGAGTTGGTGTTCGAGGCGTACCGGCGGGCTGGTCTCTCGGACACGGTGCAGTTTCTGGATCGCCTCAAGGAGTTCGGCTTCCGGCACGCCACCGTCGGTGGTATCTCGATCGGTGTCGCAGATCTCGAGATCCCCTTGGAGAAAGAAGAGATCATCGGCGCAGCCACCGGGCGCGTCGAGCGGTT
This sequence comes from Gemmatimonadota bacterium, assembly GCA_039588055.1. Classification (GTDB taxonomy): domain Bacteria; phylum Gemmatimonadota; class Gemmatimonadetes; order Gemmatimonadales; family GWC2-71-9; genus JAOTVV01. The sequence continues at coordinate 4,348 of JBDHAN010000082.1, forward strand.
CCAGCGTGCCTATCAAAGCGGCTCGATCACGTTCGGTGAGCGGTACAACAAGGTGATTGATGCTTGGACCCACGCGAATAGTGACGTCGCCGAGGCGATGGTGCGAAACCTCTCGAAGTCGCGCGGCGGGTTCAATCCGGTCTATATGATGTTCGACTCAGGCTCTCGAGGAAGCCGCGACCAGATTCGTCAGCTGGCCGGTATGCGGGGGCTGATGGCCAAGCCGCAGAAGAAGTTGACCGGTGGCATTGGCGAAGTGATCGAAAGCCCGATTCGGTCCAACTTCCGTGAGGGCCTGACGGTGCTCGAGTACTTCATCTCGACGCACGGCGCCCGCAAAGGACTGGCCGATACAGCGCTCAAGACGGCAGACGCGGGCTATCTCACGCGGCGCCTTGTGGATGTCGCCCAGGATGTGACGGTGACGGAGGAGGACTGCGGCACGATCCTCGGGCTCGAAATCTCGGCGCTCAAGGAAGGCGAGGACATCATCGAGCCGCTCCGCGAGCGCATCGTTGGCAACGTCGTCGCAGACGACGTGTTCGATCCGCACGAGCGGGATGAGCACGGCGATCCCCTGCTGCTGGCCGCCGCCGGTGAGCTGGTCGACGAGGATACGGCCCAGGCCATCGAGGAGTCAGGCATCGAGAAGATCAAGATCCGCTCGGTGCTTACCTGCGAAGCCCGCCGGGGCATCTGCCGCATGTGCTACGGGCGGAACCTTGCCACGATGGGAATGGTGGACCTCGGGGAAGCGGTTGGCATTTTGGCGGCGCAGTCCATCGGTGAGCCGGGAACGCAGCTGACCCTGCGGACCTTCCACATCGGCGGGACTGCGGCGCGCATTGCAGAGGAGACGACGCGGAAGACCAAGCTCCCTGGGAAGCTCGTATATGGGGAGCGCCTCCAAGTGGTTGAGACGGAGAGCAAGGAGCGGCTGGTCACTGGGTACGACGGCGATCTCATACTCGAGGACGATGAAGGCCAGGTGCGTTCCCGGTTCCACGTCCCGCTGGGGGCACGTCTCGCCGTTGAAGATGGGCAGACGGTAAAGCGGGATGACCTGATGTTCGCGTGGGATCCCTATGCCAACCCGATCATCACCGATGTGTCGGGAACGGTGCGCTTTGCCGACATCGTGGACGATGAGACCGTACGGGAGTCGCTGGACGAGATCACCGGGCTCCGGCAGCGCGTGATTGTCGAGGACCGCGAGAAGAAGCTGCACCCGCACATCGAAATTGTGCAGTCGAAGGGTGGCAAGGATCGCCGAGTGCGGAACTACGTCGTACCGGAAGGCGCGCAGCTCACCGTCGACGATGGCCAGCAAGTCTTCGCTGGTACCACCGTGGCCAAGATTTCGCGGGAGGCGTACAAGACACGGGACATCACCGGTGGTCTACCGCGCGTCGCCGAGTTGTTCGAGGCCCGACGGCCCAAGGACCCAGCGACGGTCTCGGAAATCGACGGTGTCGTCCACTTCGGCGACATCAAACGTGGGAAGCGGGAGATCTTCGTGACTCCGGATTCGGGTGAGCCTCAGGTCTATGAGGTTCCGGCCGGGAAGCACCTGCGCGTGCATGAAGGTGACCGGGTGTACGCGGGCGATCGGCTGACCGAGGGTCCGGTCAACCCGCATGACATCCTCCGGATCAAGGGCCCACGGGCGGTGCAGGAGTACCTGTTGAACGAGGTGCAGGAGGTCTACCGGCTCCAGGGCGTCAAGATCAATGACAAGCACATCGGCGTGATCGTTCGCCAAATGCTCCAGAAGGTTCGCGTGATCGACCCGGGCGACACCGATTGCCTCGAGGGCGAGAACGTGGATAAGGTGGTCTTCCGCGAGAAGAACGAGCGGGTGATCAGGCGAGGGAGCACGCCGGCAACGAGTGAGCCGCTCCTCCTGGGCATCACGAAGGCGTCGCTCACGACGCAGTCGTTCATTTCCGCGGCCTCCTTCCAGGAGACGACGCGCGTGCTGACCGATGCGGCAATCCGGGGCGCCAAGGACGATCTATTGGGCCTGAAAGAGAACATCATCATCGGGCACCTGATCCCTGCTGGCACCGGCGTCTATCGTTATTCGGAGCTCGACATCGAGCCCCCGGAGGGTTTCGAGCCGCCGCCGCCACCTCCCACCGAGGAGGAGGAAGTTGGGGCGCCTAGCCCATTTGTCGCGCCTGCGCAGCCAGAGGCGGCCCAGGCCGAAGTACAATAGCTGGATGGGGTTGGGCGGGCGGGAGCCAGCTGGCTCCCGCCCGCCGTCCGTCGGTGGCGTAAGTGTTTCCCTCCGCTTGACCTAGCCGATCCACCCCTCTAAATTTGTAAGTCTGTCAAAGATCGGCTCCCGCTTGGGGCCGATCCGATCAGTTCCGGACATGTGTGTAAGGCAATGCCGACGGTCAATCAGCTGGTCCGCCAGGGGCGGAGAGAAATAGCGAAGCACGAAAAGGCGCCGGCGCTCAAGGGGAATCCCCAGAAGCGCGGCGTGTGCACACGGGTCTACACCACTACCCCGAAGAAGCCGAATTCGGCGCTCCGAAAGGTCGCTCGGGTGCGGCTCACGAACGGCTTTGAGGTGACCAGCTACATCCCTGGGGAAGGACACAACCTCCAGGAACACAGCATCGTCCTCATTCGCGGCGGTCGGGTGAAGGACCTCCCCGGTGTCCGATACCACATCATCCGCGGGACGCTGGATGCGGCAGGGGTTGGTGACCGGAAGCAGCGCCGGTCGAAGTACGGCGCGAAGAGGCCCAAATGAGCCGTCGCAAGCGAGCGCTCCGGCGCCCAGTGCCGGCCGATCCACGCTATGACAGCCAGACGGTGTCGAAGTTCATCAGCCGGCTGATGCGGGACGGCAAGAAATCGACGGCGGAGCGGGTGTTCTACGATTCGATGGACATTATCGAGCAGCGGAGCGGTCAGCCTGGAGTGCAGGTGTTCAAGCAGGCGCTCAACAACGTGAAGCCGGCCGTCGAGGTGAAGAGCAGACGTGTGGGCGGCGCCACCTATCAGGTGCCGGTCGAGGTCCGGCCGGACCGACGAGCGTCGCTCGCCATGCGGTGGATCGCGCAGTTCGCCAAGTCGCGCGGCGAGAAGTCGATGTCGGAGCGGCTGGCCGCGGAGTTACTGCTTGCGTCGAAGGGCGAGGGCAGCTCCGTCAAGAAGAAGGAAGACACGCACCGGATGGCGGAGGCGAACCGGGCCTTCGCGCACTACCGGTGGTAGGAGGGTGAGCGGTCCGCCGTCAGCGGTGAGCCGGATTGGCTACGGCTCACGACTCACGGCGCACGGCTCACCGACATAGACAACATCCGGAGCCCGCTTCGGCGGGGCATCCGGCGGCGACAGGGGGCGACCCCGGCCGACTGCGGAGCGAGACCTGTCCGACTCTGGACGACGGTCGCCCCGCATTTTCACTGCCCAAGGACGGCAGGAAACACGGGAAAGACGAGATTCGCACGACGTCATGGCACGCACGACACCGCTGGAGAGAATCCGAAATATCGGCATCATGGCGCACATTGATGCCGGGAAGACGACGACTACGGAGCGCGTCCTCTATTACACGGGTCGTACGTACAAGATCGGCGAGGTCCACGACGGCACCGCGACGATGGATTGGATGGAACAGGAGCAGGAGCGGGGCATCACGATCACGTCTGCTGCGACGTTTTGCCAGTGGCTACGCCTCGATGAGACGTACCAGATCAACATCATCGATACGCCGGGTCACGTCGACTTTACCGTGGAGGTCGAGCGGTCGCTCCGTGTGCTGGACGGCGCGGTGGCCATTCTGGACGCGGTGGGAGGCGTGGAGCCGCAGACTGAGACCGTGTGGCGTCAGGCAGACCGTTACGGTGTGCCGCGCATCGTGTTCGTGAACAAGATGGATCGGGTCGGGGCGGACTTCGACCGATGTGTCTCCATGATGAAGGAGCGTCTCGGCACACGCGCGTTTCCGGTTCAATACCCGCTCGGTTCGGGAGAGTTGTTCACGGGTTTGATCGATGTGGTTCGACAGATCGAGGTGGTGTACGACGAAGGAACGAAGGGTGTTAAGTGGGTCGAGGGCCCAGTCCCCGAGGTGTTCGCCGAGAAGATCGCGCAGATACGCCACGATCTGATCGAGGCCGCCGTGGAGCACGACGAGGACCTGCTCCACAAGTACCTC
>JBDHAN010000083.1:0-11068 GCA_039588055.1 Gemmatimonadota bacterium
GTCCGACGTGCGGGTTCGTCTCCGTGTTCGGTCGCTCGTGAGTTTACGGCGCGTGTAAGGCGGCATTCGCCGCCGGCTCACGATCTCTTCCGCTCGCGCCGCGTTGGGTTCCCCCGCTGGCTCATGCCGGCGAGCATCACGGCCTCGCTGGTGCTCATCTTCGGGGCCTTTCTCCTCAGGGCCACCGGCCAGACCCTGCTGGCCGTCGTGGTGCTCGTTGCTGCAGTGATCATCCCCATTGCTGCCATCATGCGGACTTGAGAACCCTCGCGCCCCCACCAAACGGTCCGCATCTTAGGGATCGTCACGGCGCGGAGAAGAAGGCAGTGGCCGACCTCCTTGACCGGCTACGGGCAGCCCTGGCCAGCCGCTACCTCGTTGAGCGAGAACTTGGCCGCGGCGGGATGGCGACCGTGTATCTCGCCCGGGACATCAAGCACGAGCGTTCTGTCGCCATCAAGCTCCTGCGTCCCGAGCTTGCATCGCACGGCTACCGCCCTGAGCGGTTCCTCCGTGAGATCCGCACCGTGGCCGGCTTGACCCATCCCAACATCCTGCCACTGCACGACTCGGACGACCGTGAGGGTCTCCTCTTCTATGTCATGCCTTATATGGTGGAAGGCACGCTGCGCGACCGCCTGCTGCGCGAGACGCGGCTTCCCATCATGGAGGCCGTTCGTGTGGCCAGGGCCATCGCCTCCGCATTGGACTACGCCCACCGGCACGGTGTGCTGCATCGCGACGTCAAGCCGGAGAACATCTTCCTCCAGGAGGGCCAGCCTCTGGTCGCCGATTTCGGCGTTGCGCTGGCGCTCTCAGCATGCTGCGATGATCTGACGGAGGCGGGCTTTGCCGTGGGCACTCCCGCCTACATGAGCCCGGAACAGGCAAGCGGTGACGACGCCGTGGACGGACGGAGCGATCTCTACGCGCTCGCGTGCGTGATGTATGAAATGGTGACGGGACGGCCGCCGTTCGACGGCGGCAATGTGCGGAAAACGCTGGCGCTTCACGCTACCGCACCCGTGCCCCGTGTTCGCCCGCTCCGGCCGGAGGCCCCGGCCGCGCTCGAAGACGTCCTCGTCAGGGCGCTTGCCAAGAATCCTGAGGATCGGTTCACCACCAGCGCCGCGTTCGGCGACGCCCTGGAGCACGCGCTGTCCCTGCCCACCCCAGATCGCCGAGGGCTCGGCGAAGGCGGCCAAGGTCGCGCCATTGCGGTCCTCCCGTTCGTCAACGCCAGCCAGGACCCGGATGCCGAGTACCTCAGTGACGGCATCACCGATGAGCTCATCTACGCGCTTGGGAAAGTCGACGGGCTCCGCGTGATCTCACGCACCTCCGTGTTTGCGCTCAAGGGGGAACACCGGGACATCAGGGCGACCGGGGCCCTGCTCAACGTGGCGGCGGTCCTCGAGGGCACCGTGCGTACGGCGGGAAGACGACTGCGAATCACGGCTCAACTCACCGACGTGCTCAATGGCCGTCTGCTCTGGTCCGAGCGGTACGATCGTGAGATGGAGGACGTCTTTGCCATTCAGGATGAGATCGCGCGGACCATCGTGAGCACTTTGCGGCACACGTTGCTCGGAGACATCGGCGAGCCGAGCCGTCCGCGGTATACGGAGAGCGTCACCGCGTACAGCCTTTACCTGCGGGGGCGGTACCACTGGAACCGGCGTAGCAAGGAGGGGATCGCGGAGGCAATCAAGCACTTCGAGGCAGCCATCGCCGAGGATCCCGGCTTTGCCCTCGCATACTCGGGGTTGGCCGACGCCTATGCGTTGCACATCGACTACCGCGGCCTGACCGTGGCAGGCGGCATGGATCGGGCCAAGGCCGAGGCACGAAAGGCCTTGGAGCTGGATGAGTCGCTCGCTGAGGCCCACACGTCGCTGGGCTGGGTGACGTTCATTTACGACTGGGACTGGGAAGCTGCGGCGCGCGAGTTCATTCGGGCGCTCACCTTGAATCCGGCCTACGCGACCGCACACCAGTGGTATGCCTGGCTGTTGGCGGCGATGGGCCGACTGGAAGAGGCCCTCGCCCAAACGCGCACTGCGGTTGAGCTCGACCCCATCTCGGTCCCGATCCGGCGGGGACTCGGCTGGCTGTACTACTACGCGCGCCAACCTGATCCGGCAGTGATGCACCTCCGTCGGGCGATTGCGATGGATCCCACGTCGACGGAGAACCACCGTCTCCTGGCACTGGCGCAGATGCAGCGGAGCTCACAGGAGGATGCAATGCGGGCCGTGCGCGAAGCACTGGTGCTCGCGCCGCAGTCGGCGTATTGCCTCGGCACTCTGGGATACCTCGAAGGGGTTCGCGGTCGGACAGACCGGACGCGTCAGGCGCTCGGTCAGCTCCAAGCGCTCGCCGGCGAGCGCTATGTCTCACCTGTGGCGTTCGTCATGGCCCACGTCGGACTGGGCGACGTCGACGGAGCCTTCCACTGGCTCGCAGAGGCCTACGAGGAGCGGAGGGGATGGCTGGCGTATCTCAACGTTGAGCCGGTGTTCGATCTCCTGCGCTCAGACGAGCGCTTCCCGGCACTCCTCCGCAAGGTCGGGCTGGAGTAACGCCGGACGACCCCGCGCGGGCGCTCGACCTTTCATGGTGTGCCTCGCACGCTGAGTGCGAGCCGCCGAAGAGAGACGACAAGACACAATCTGGAGTAAAGCGCTCGCAATGTCTCACCCTGCACTCTTGCAGGTTTGGGAAGCGCGTCGCAACTTGGCCTCATCTGAAAGGTGAGAACTCGCATCGGTGGCCTGACCACCTCGCCGCCCGACAGACGCCGCAGCCGGACGCCCGCCCGCCGACGAGGCAACTCGGACCTCACGCCGCCCCGGACCCACTTTGGTGCCGCGGTGTCGTTTCGGACTACCGCGACCACGTTGGCTCGACCACGGGTGCGCTTGGTCCGGCGGTACGGCGGTGGGAAGCGTCAGTGTCGTTGCGGCGGATCGCACGACGGTGCTCACGCACCAAGGTTGAGAGGAGGATCCAATGAAGCCGGGACACAGTCGGTTTTCGCGCGTCTTGGTGGCTGCGGTATTGATTCCTCTTTGTGTCGGCTGCGAGTCGGTCGAGGCGCCGGAACTCAACTATCCGTGTGTGTCGTGGTGTAATACAGTCGCCCCGTGGCCACACGACGGGAATCCGTACGACAGCCCGAACTTCACGATCTATAGCGACGGTGTCAGCCACCAAGTTCTCGCTGACGTCGCAGCCATCGCCGAAGGCGTGTTCACCGATCTGAAGACACGGTTTGAGATCCCGAGCAACGGCCGGTTCATCTATCCGGCGAATCAGACCAAGATCCACCTCTATGCGTACCGGTACCATTTCCCGACCCAGTGGGGTGGGCAGGGATTCTTCGGTGGCCTGATCGTCTTTTCCTTGGATCATCCTGAGCGCACCGAATTTGGGCATACAGAGGTCGGGAACTACACGCGGTTAATGACTCACGAGCTTGCTCATGTCATACAGGGGCTGCTCGTCGGGTCCACCCACAGCTACTCGACGGATACGTGGTTCGAGGAGGGTTTGGGCGAATTCGTGTCGGCCTTGAACCCCGAGCGTAGTATCCTGACCCTGTCGGACCTGAACGACGTGGTCGCGGAGTACGGCGAGCTCAATCCCATCGCCATCCACAACGACATGTATCCCGCGATCGAAGGTGTGGCTGTGAACTACTTCTACCCGATGTTCGAACTGACCATGCGTTACCTGCTAGACGATCACGGACTGAGTCGTTCGCTGTTGGACGTCAAGGAGGTGTTTCTCGATATGCGCGACGGCACGAGCTTCCGTGACGCGTTCCAGAGCAACTTCGGGTTGTCCGTTGGCGACTTCCAGGCGGAGTATTTCGTCAAGATCAGGCAGTTTCTCAGCTGACTCGTGGCTCTACCAGCCGCTCACGATCTGCGCGCCTTCAGCCATCAGCTCTCAGCGTTCGGCTACTGCGCCTAGCGGTGGGGCCTTCCAGATCCAGTAGACGCCGAGGATCACCAGCGGAATCTGCAGCGGGAGGATCGTGCCGAGCGCGGTCGCGGTCTCCGTGAATCCGGACACCTCGACGGCCCTAACACTCATGACGGCATTGATCACGCCGTGATACACGACTACCGGCCAGATCGTGCGCCACCGAAGCACCAATGCCGCGAAGTAGATGCCCGAAAGAAACGTCACGGCCAGCTTCAAGAGAACGGCGGCGGGCTCACCACCAAGTGCCAGATGAATGAGGTGTATGAGGCTGAACAGCGCCGCGGAGCACACGACACTGCGGACAATGCCCGCCTTCGTATGTCCCCAGAGTCGGAAGAACGCGAAGAGGACGATCCCCCGGAAGGGAAGTTCCTCGATCGGTCCGGTCGCGAGCGCGTTCACCCCTACCGCCACTGACGTCGCCGGGTCCGACACCTCGAGCGACACGTTGCCGAAGAGCGGGAACTGCCACGCGACACACTCGTAGGCGGCGAACACAAGCATCACTACCCAGGCGGTTGCCGATCCTGCGCGAGTGACACCCGCGCCATCGAGCCACCCCAGCCGCCACAGCGCGGCCGCGAAGAGCGCCGCTCCGGCCAGTCTCCCCAGAGCCTCAAGGAGGTTGCGGCTCACGTCGTTGGGAGCCGTGACGCCAGCGAAGACCCCAGCCACGGTATAGAGGACCAAGACCAACAGTGCAATGAGGACGCTGAAGGCAAAGACGTGATCTGTCGCGAAGCGCTTGAAGGGGGCCATGGCGTGACCGTGGTAAGTGGATAGGAAGGTAGGATGGTAGCGTCCACCTCGCCATCCTGCACCGGCACCGCCGGCTCGTGCCACCTTCGCTCTTGTCGCTACGGGATCAGCACTGTGACCACGAGCGGTGCGCTCTCGTATTGGCCTGCAACACCTATTACGCGGTACTGGCCGGGGGGAAGGGGTTGCGTCTCCTGGTCCGCGACGATGGTTCCACCCCACAGGAACTTCTCGATGCGCGACGCGCCCGGGTCGAGACCTTGCTCGACCAGGTCACGCGTGCAAACGCGAAAGTCGATGTTGTGGCGCGTCCCCGAGGCATCCTCTACGACCAGCCCGAACTGGCACGAGGAACTGCCTGAACCCCACACGACCCGCTCGGTGCGCCGGTTGATTGCCGTGACGCGGAATTCCTCCTGCTCCGTGGGGGAAACGACGACGATGCCGTCCACCTCCACTGCGAAGATGCCAATCGACAACGGATCGCCGCAGGCGAAGAGCAGAGCCAGCCCTGCAACCGCCGTCATTCTCCGCGCCCCGTTAGACGTTCTCATGAATGCCGCCCTCTGAGTCCAAGCCACGCCCAATAACGCCGCTTCCTGCCACTCATACCTCGCTGCGGGGGTCAAGAGTCACGAAAGGCAGTAGAAGGGAGCAATGTCGCGTAGTACGAGGACTGTGGAGTCCAGCGTCGGGAGTGGGATGGTGCGGTGTTTGGCCGTCCTGCCGCAGCTGAGCGCCGCGAAGTCGAGACCGTGGCTTGAGATGTAGTCGCGGCTACGGCTCGTGCGTTGTGAGCCGCACCTCATGGCCCGCGGCTCGCAGCCCGACGCCTCGGTCCGCCCAGATTCATCCCTTCGGCTCGATGAAGTCCTGGAACGGTGGGTGGTCGCGCAGGGGCTCGAGGTCCATGTCTCTGTGAAGGAAGACGCCGAACGCTCGACCCCGAGCGTGTGCGTCACGGAGGAGCACCATGGCACGGTCGAGGTCGCCGAGCTGAGCGGCGATGACAGCCTGCGCGTACTGATCGCGCCCGAAATCGTACGGGTCGGCGATCCCGTCGAGCTGCCGACTGATTCGGAGCGCGTGCTCTCGATCGCTCCGCCGTGCCGCAAGCAGCCCCCGGAACCCCTGAACCGTCACGTCCTGCGGCGCCACCACCGCCACTCCCTCGAACACGGCGCGCGCTTCATCCCATCGCTCGGCCACATACAGCACAATGGCTCGGCCGACCTGGGAGTGAATGGACGCCGCCCCCTCGGACGGACGGGAGCGATACCAGTGCACCGCCTGCTCCGCCGCGCTGAGCGACGCGTCGCGGAATCCGTGCGCCCGTAGCTCCGCCGCGGCGTCCCGCATGACGGTGGCTGCCGTCACCTCTCCCTCTCGTGGCAAGAGGAGGCTCTCGTCCAAACCTCGATCGACGTCGTCGAGCCTCCCGAGTGCCGCGAGGGCACGCAGCTCGGCGCCAAGCATCATCAACCGATCAGGGTATACCTCTCGCGCACGTCGTGCCTCGGTCAGCTCGGTCGAGTACTCGCCCACCATGTGGAGCGCTTCCATGTACGTCTGCCACTGGAAGTAGAACGACGAGAGATCACCCACTCCCGACAGGATCTCAATGGTCTCACGAGGGCGGTTTGACCTGAGAGCCTCGACTGCCACATCGATCGCCGAGCCCCGTGCGCGTGCGGCCCGGAGGGCACCGACCTGATCTCCTCGGAGACGCGCCATCAGCCAGTCGAGAAAGGCGCGTTGCGGAGGGCTGAATCGTGAGCGGAAGGGAACGAGCAGCTGCGCGTTCGAGTCGGCCGCGCGGGGCTCGCCCAGGTTGTAGTGAGCCATGACGATGAAGAATCGGGGATCGGCAAACGTGGAGTCCAGCGCGACGGCCTGATACATGGACTCGAGCGACTCGCGCATTCGCAGAGGGAGGCCGTGGTAGAAGGCGCGGTGGCCCGCGAGGTACGCGCGGTACGCTTCCAACGATGGTGGCGGGCTGGCGGCGGGTGAGGGTAGAAGTCGATGGTCGAGCGCCGCTGCGACCGCCATGACCACACGGCGACGCAGGGAGTCCAGGGCCGGCCCCGACGCGCCGACCTGGACGGCCACCGGCGCAACCGTGCGCAGGAGCCGCTCCTCGGTTGCATCGATCACTTGCGTCTGGAACTCGAGCGAGTCCGCGCGGCGATAGTAGGCTCCCGCGACGACGGTCCCCGCTCGCGTTGCCATTCCCGCCGCGCGAGCGATTCCCGCGTCCGACGATTCCGCGAGGCTCGCGATGTCGGGGCCCGGATTGATCGCCGTGGCTGTCGGCACGACGTCGATGACATCGATTTCCTGCAGTCCCTGCGCGATCCAATCGGCTGCCAGGCTCCCCATCAACGCCATCGCCGTGTCACCCGTTCGGTTCTCGAGCGGCAGGACCACGACGCGGGTCCGGTCGAGAGCCGGCGGGCTCGGCCAGATGCGGCTCACCGCGTAGGTGACGGCTGCGATGAGCAGGAATGATGCTCCGACCGCCAGCCCGGTCATCCTCCGGCGTCCCCAGAAACGGGCACGCCGCCCGGCGACGTCGCCTTCCAGGGCCGCGAGGAACTGCGGGGCGGAGCTAAAGCGGTCTGCGGGTGTCTTCTCCAAGGCCTGTGCGATGGCTGCCGAGACGTCGACTGGCACGGTGGCCCTGAGCTCGGTGATTGGGCGCGGCGTGCTGTGCACGTGCTGTCGCGCTATTGCGTTGGCCGTCGGTCCCACGAATGGCGGCTCACCGCCGAGCATCTCGTACAGCACGCACCCGAGATTGTAGACATCGCTCCGGCCGTCGACGTCGCTGCTTCCCACGCACTGTTCCGGGCTCATGTAGAGCGGCGTTCCGAGAGCCGTCCCCGCCCGGGTCAGGCGAGGCTCGACGGCGGCCGAGAGGGCCCGGGCCAAGCCGAAGTCGGCCACGAGCGCGTTGCCGCCCGACAGCAGGATGTTCTCGGGCTTGATATCCCGATGCACGACGCCCTGGCTGTGGGCGTGCGCCAACGCCTCACCCACGTCGCGGGTGATGGCGAGTGCGTCCTCCAGCGCGAGTTGTCCTTGGCGTTCGAGCCGGTCTCTCAGCGATTCGCCGTCGATGAATGGCATGACGTAGTAGAGCCGTCCGTCGGCGGAACCGGAGTCGTATACCGGCACGATGTGGGGGTGGGTGAGGTTCGCCGCGATCTTACCCCTCGTCATTTAAGTGCTTACTTTACTTTGAGTTACGCTAGTCGGGACGGTGGGATCTGACGCGGTGCGACCCTGAGGCCGCGTGAGCGGCCCCTGATGCGATGCCGGAGCGCGAGCGACGGCGAGCACGAGTGCAAGCGTCGGTGCAGAGACATCGGCGGTTGCGCTCAATCCCATCGGCATCGCGTCTTGCGTCACACATGCGCGGCCCGCAGCCGTAACGCATTCCCGATGACGGACACGGAACTGAAGCTCATCGCCGCAGCCGCGATCATCGGGCTCAGTAGAATGCCGAAGAACGGATAGAGGACGCCCGCCGCCAAGAACAGGTTCTGCCGAATATTGCGCATCGTGGCCCGGCTCAAGCGACGTGCCCGGACGATGCCGCGAAGATCGCCGCGCACGAGCGTGACTCCCGCACTTTCCATGGCGACATCTGTGCCGGTGCCCATGGCGATCCCGACGTGCGCCTGTGCCAGCGCCGGCGCATCGTTGATTCCATCGCCGGCCATGGCCACCATGTGCCCGTCGCGCTGCAAACGCTTCACCACTTCGGCTTTCTGGTCGGGGAGCACCTCGGCCACGACGTCGTCGATCCCTAAGCGGCGAGCGACCGCTTCGGCCGTGGTCCGGCTGTCGCCAGTAAGCATCGTGATACGCACGCCGTCTCGATGCAGCTGTTCGATCGCCGCTGCCGTCGTCTCCTTTATCGGATCTGCCACACTCAAGACACCAGCCAGACTTCCCTCGACCGCCACGAACATCACGGTGTGGCCGTCCGTACGCATGGCCTCGGCCTGCTCCGCAAAGTGCTCAACCTCGACGCCGAGAGCGCGCATCAACGTGATGTTGCCCAGTGCTACACGACGCCCCCCGACGGTCGCGGTCACCCCTTGGCCCGTCACCGATTCGAAGGCCGTCACGTCCACCAGCGATACGCGCCGTTCCGACGCTCCAGCCACGATCGCGTCGGCCAGTGGATGCTCGCTGCCGCGTTCGAGACTCGCCGCATAGGTGAGCAAGTCCCCCTCGCTCCAGTCCTCTGCCGGCACGATGCCGATCAGCGCTGGTTTCCCGACGGTCAACGTACCCGTCTTGTCCACCACCAAGGTATTCACCTTGCGGAGCACCTCGATCGCCTCGGCGTTCTTGAACAACACGCCTGCTGTGGCCCCCTTGCCGGTCGCTACCATGATCGACATCGGCGTCGCAAGTCCCAGTGCGCAAGGGCAGGCGACGATGAGCACGGCAACTGCGTTGATCAGCGCGAAGGCCATCCGCGGCTCCGGACCAACCAACGCCCACACGAGGAACGTGGCAACGGCGATCAGCACCACCGCTGGTACGAAGTAGGCCGCGGCAACATCAGCGAGCTTCTGAATCGGAGCGCGGCTGCGCTGTGCCTCGGCGACCATCCGAACGATCTGGGCTAACAACGTGTCGGCCCCCACGCGCTCGGCCTGCATCACAAGCGAGCCGGTGCCGTTCACGGTCGCACCGATCAGACGGTCTCACTGTACCTTTTCGACCGGAACGGGCTCGCCCGAGATCATCGATTCGTCCACCGCACTTGCTCCGTCCACCACCACCCCGTCCACCGGCACCTTCTCGCCGGGGCGAATCCGCATGCGGTCGCCCGGGCGGACCTGCGCCAGGGGCACATCCGTTTCCGTCCCATCGTCCCCGATCAGCCGGGCCGTGTTGGGCGCGAGGCCGAGTAGCGCCTTGATCGCGGCACCCGTTCGGCTGCGCGCATTCAACTCGAGCACCTGACCCAACAGGACCAACGTCACGATGACGGCCGCGGCCTCGAAGTAGACAGCCACGCCGCCGGCATGGTTACGAAACGAGTCTGGGAAGAGGCCCGGCATGAGCGCTGCCACCACGCTGTAGGCGTACGCAACCGCGACGCCGAGACCGATCAGCGTAAACATGTTCAGATGGCGCGTGACCACCGATTGCCAGCCGCGCACGAAGAAGGGCGCCCCACCCCAGAGGACCACGGGGGTGGCGAGGGCCAACTGGATCCAGATCAGCACCCGCTGCGACAGCCACCGTGCGAACGGGCCCCCACCGGGCAGCATCTCGGACATGGCGATGGCAAAGACAGGAAGGGTGAGTGCCGCACTGACCCAGAAGCGCCGTCGCATGTCTCGGAGCTCGGGGTTCTCCGGCTCTTCCAGTGTCACCGTTCGCGGCTCGAGCGCCATCCCACAGATGGGGCACGCCCCCGGCTCTGCCCGGACGACCTCCGGGTGCATGGGGCACACGTACTCGGTCCGTGTCGTGGGAGCGGCAACGATCTCCGGCTCGAGTGCCATGCCGCACTTGGGACAGGCCCCCGGTGTGTCCTGCCGGACCTCGGGATCCATCGGGCAGACGTAGGTGGCTCCCGGTGACGGCGGCGGCGCGGTGTCCACCTCGGCATCGGGTGTCGATTCGGAGAGATACTGGGCAGGATTATCACGGAACTTCCGTAGGCAGTGTTCGCTGCAGAACACGTACGTGGTTCCCTCGTGTACCTGACGAAGGGCACCGTCCGCAGGCACGGTCATGCCGCAAACGGGATCCCGCAGCTGCGGGCGTGCCTCTTTGCGCGTGCTGTCGGTGTGATGTGTGTGTCCAGCATCATGCATGGTCCTGCGTCCTCCCTTATGGAAATCACACTACGAAGCTGGCTTTCATCCGGATAGACCTGGTCCGCGTTGCCCAGGTTCCCTATGGATCAAAGCGCTATGAACAGTGACACGCCATTGAATGGTCTAGCGCGCACACGATCTGGGCACCAGTCACGGGCCGCTCCTCGGGCGCTTCGGCCAAAGCGGCGCGAATCGTGGCCCGGACTTCGTCAGGCACCGTATCGGGGAAAGCAAGATCGGGAAGCGAGTTGGTTATTCTCCTGGCGAGAACCGCCCGGTGGGTCGGACCCGTGAACAGTGGCTCGCCGGTGAGCATCTCATACAGCACGCACCCGAGACTGTAGATATCGCTCCGCCCATCGATGTCACCCTCTCCAAACATCTGCTCGGGCTCATGTACGCGGAAGTCCCGATCACCGATCCCACCCCGGTCAGGTGCTGGGCGCCAGCAGTGCTGAACG
>JBDHAN010000084.1:0-8240 GCA_039588055.1 Gemmatimonadota bacterium
CGTCGCGGGATCGGTAGGGGTGACGCCGAAAAGCAAGCTCCGCAAGGCGCGGGTGAGCATGAGGGACGCAAGCAAACCGATCCCAATCCCTGTGGCGGCCAAGACCGCCCCGTGGCGAAGTACGAGACGCAAGATCGTGCCGTGTTGAGCCCCGAGAGCCATGCGGACGCCAAGCTCCGTGGCGCGCTGCGCCACTGAGTATGAGATCACCCCATAGAGACCCACGGATGCCAGGATCAGCGCGACAAACGCGAAAGCGCTGGCCAACGTCATGGTAAACCGCGTCGGCGCGATCTCGTCGCCGATGTACTCATCAAACGTCCGCACATCGTACAGGGGTATGTTCGGGTCGAGCGTGCCCGCAATCTGCCGGAGACCGCCCAGGGCGGCCAGGGGATCTGCGTCCGTCCGGACCACCAGTGCCATCCTCATCCGCGCGCTGCCAGCGGTGGGACGGAAGACGGTTTCCCGCTCGATCCCCATGACGCTCTGGTGGCGAATGTGCCCGACGACGCCGACGATCTCGAGCGGTATCTTTTCGTCGCCCGCCGGCTGCAACCAGAGCGTGTGTCCCACCGCGTTCTCACCGGGAAAGAGTCGTTGCGCGACGATGTCATCAACCACCGCAATGTCCACTCCGGTTGCCAGGTCCATCTCGGTGAACGTGCGCCCGTCCAATAGTCGAGCTCCCATCGCCTCGAAATAACCGGGCGAGGCAGACGACATGGTGGCCACGTAGCGACCCCAATCGTTGGAAGTCCCACCATCGGCAGCGTACGGGACCTCCGCTCCGCTGCCCGCAAACGGAAGGGGCCACACGATGGCCGCGGAATCGACTCCCGGCAAACGACTCGCCTCTCGGCGCAAGGTGGTCCAGTAGTTGGTCCGGACCGCCGGATCGTCGTACGGGCCGTGCGGCACCGCGATCTTCACCGTGAGAGCTGAGCTGGGCTCGAAGCCGAGTCGTGCTCCTTGGAGCTGTAGGAAGCTTCGGATCATGAGGCCACCACCCACCAAAAGCACGAGTGACAACGCGATCTCCGCGACCACGATGCCGCTCTTGAGTCGGTGAGCACCCATCGAGCCCGCGCGAGGGGTGTCGCTGAGGTGGGCGCGGAGATCAAGCTGTGCCGCCCGAACGGCGGGCACCAGGCCGAAGAGCAGAATGGCGATTCCCGTGATCCCGACCGCGAACCATAGCACCGCACCGTCGATACCGATTTGTTCGAGAAGGGGCACGTCGGCGGGCGCGAGGGCGACGATGGCGTCGATGGCCACCCGCGCGAGCAGTAATCCGAGTGCCGTTCCGGCAACGGCGAGCACCGCGTTCTCGGTGAGGAGCTGTCGCACCAGCCGCGTGCGGTCGGCGCCAAGCGCTGCACGGACCGCCACCTCGCGCCGACGATGGGCCGCGCGCACCAGAATCAGGTTGGCCACGTTTGCACACGCGATGAGCAGGACGAACCCGACCGCTCCGAAGAGCGAGAGCACGACCGGTCTTGCCCCTTCCACGACGTCGGCGTGCATGGGGACGAGGTCGATCTGCGTATTGCGATCCTGGTGGATGCGAAACTCATCGCGCAGCTGCGCCGCGAGGGCATCCATCTCCTCCTGCGCCTGGCGGAATGTCACGCCCTCACGCAGCCGGCCGAGGACGCGGAAGATGCCAACGGAGCGGCTGAACCTGAACACCCGTTCCGGTAGGACAGCCCACGCGTCCACCACATCCGCAGCGCCGCCGCCGGTGGCGCCACCGTCGTGCTGCGGCATTATGAGCTCGAAGTCGGCGGGCAACACGCCCACGACCTCCATGGGCACGTTGCTGACGTAGATGGTCCGACCGAGTATGCCGGGATCAGCACCATAGCGACGTGTCCACAACCCATGACTGATGATCGCCGGGCTCGGCGTCCCTTCGCCCATGCTGGCGACCTCGTCGTCCTTGGTGAAGCTGCGACCGAAGATCGGCTCGCGACCCAGGAACTGAAAGAAATTGCTCGACACGTAGCCCACATCGATCGGTTCTGCGGGACCGTCGCCCGTGAGTGCGTTGTCGGCCGAGTTGTGCATGACGACGAAATCCTCGAACGTCGAGGCGCGCTCCTGATAGTCGAGAAAGTCGAGGCCCGACACCTGCACTCTTTCCGAGCCAGTGGTGACGTGGCGATTCCATATCATCACGAGTCGCTCGGCATCGCGATATGGTAACGACGAGAGCAAGACGCCGTTGACCACGCTGAACATGGCGATGTTGGTGCCGATCCCCAGCGCCAGGGTCATGATCACCATCGCGCCGAACGCTGGATGCTTTTTCAGCACCCGAAGGCTGTACCCGAAATCTTGAAGGATCGAGGTCATCATTTCCCCTCGCGACTGATGGGTGTGTCGCGACGCATCGAGGTGTGATTGTGACCGCCGTGCCCCGGCGAAGCGCTCTCGCGGAACGGAAGCTGCGAGGTCGCGGAGCACGGTGCTCCAGCATCTGATTCGTGCCGCCAGCGAGCGCGTCGAGCCCGCCGTCTGGAAGAGATCGACGAAGTCATCAAGCATCTGGCGGGAGTACAGCTCGCGGAACCACCGGGGATACAGGTGCAGCAACCGTCCGTACACGCGGCGCGCCCGTCTCGAGGGATACTCGGCGGCGGGTGGCATCGTCATCGTGCTTCTCCATCATCGGCCAACACCGCGTGCATCCGCACCAGATCGGCCGCGTGTACGACGCGCCGTGCCTCTTCGCGCAACACGTTCCGGCCGGCCGCTGTGAGCCCGTAACGCTGTCGCTGCTTGAGGGGGCCCCGCGCCTTCTCGGAACCGGTCTGCTTCACCCACCCGGCCTCCTGCATCCGGTGTAACGCTCCGTAGATCGTGCCCGGCCCAATCTTCACCCCGGCCTCGGACACGGCCCGCATGACCGCGTAGCCGTGCAGAGGGCCCTCGGCGAGCGCCAGCAGGATGTGGAAGGCCGACGGGGAGATCGGCGTCCTCTGCTCCGTGGAAGTTCCCATGTATCACCCGAACCATTCAGGGTATTAGGCAACATGATATATCAGATGGCGTAATATACAGCGGCCGCGAGGAAAGGTTCCAGTCGCGGCTCGGAGCAGGTGGCGAGCCGGGTTGTGCGGCTTAAATACTTGTAGAATAAGGGCTTGGGAGATGGACGCTCGTGCTCAAGCCCCAGCCGCCGAGTCCGCCAGTACCACCTTGCCGAGGTTGCGGCGGGCATGGAGGTAGTGGTGAGCCTCCACCGCGCCGGCGCGGTCGAGGGGGAAGACCCGGTCCACTACGGCGCGTAGCTCACCCGCGAGCACGGCGCGATAGATCTCCTGGAGCGCTGCTCTCAGGATGTCCTCTTTAGCCCCCAGGTGCAGCAGATGAATGCCGAAGACGCCGACGTTTGGTTGGAGGAGTGCAAGCGGGTGGAAACGGGGCATGCGCAGCCAGGCCGCGGCGGCCCGCGGCCAGTTTCGCTTGCGCTGCGGCATGGCGTTGCTGAACCCATAGAAGATCAGGTGTCCGAGGGGTGCCAGGAGCCGGCGGCAGGCGGCCGTGTCTCGACCACCGACGGAGTCGAGCGCGACGTCGATCGCCCGTGAGCCGACGAGCCGCAGGACTTCCGGCTCCCAGTCGCCTCGGGAATCAAAGCAGGCCTCAGCTCCCAACTCCTCGATGACGAACGCCCGCTTTCGCCGGTCGCCGGCCGTTCCGATGACGCGCAGCCCGTGGCGCACGGCCAACTGTACGGCCGCGGTTCCGACGCCCCCTCCCGCTCCGAGTATGAGCGCCGTCTCTCCAGCCCGGGCGCGGGCCGCCTCGAACAGTGCGACCCACGCCGTGAGGAACGCGACCGGAATCGCCGCCGCCATGTCCGGTGTCAGGGTATCAGGGTGACGAAAGAGCTGCCGTACGGGGACCACCACATCGCGGGCGTAGCCGCCGTAGCGAAGAAGCGCCACCACGCGGTCTCCTTCCTTCCAGCCGGTGACGTTTGGTCCAACATGCGCTACCTGACCGGCGATCTCGAATCCCGGGCTGTAGGGGCGGGGCGGCACGGTGTCGTACAGCCCGGCCCGCATGAAGAGGTCGGCGAAATTCACGCCGACGGCGTGCACCTTGACCTGCACCTCGTCGGGACCGGCTTGACGAACGGGGACGTCTCGCTCGACCAGCACTTCGGGTCGGCCGTGGCGTTCGATCAGGATGGCGCGGGTCGTCTGGGCAGTCATAGTACGCTGCGTCGGTGGTCTCGATGATCAGTCTCGGGGTACGGATGCCAGTGAACATTATTCGGTTGAGGGCGTCGCGCCAATCGGGGCGGGTGCGACGGCTGCGTGTTCACTCTTGATTATCCTGAACCACAGGTTCCGCGCTGTAGTGCGCCGACCTGGCTGTCCCCGTTTCCATTCTCCTGTTCGCTTCTCCGGACATGTTCAAAAATCAGACTCCTTTGCTCCGGTTTAATCAACCCTATCGGCGTAAACGTGTTACGCAATAGCTGGGTTAAGGCACACATGTTGCGAAGACGGGCAGCGACTGAAGAAGGCAGGAGATGGTCGAATGACATCCGCGATGCGCAAGACCTCCGTGTTGGCGACCGCCTCGATCCTCCTCGCTCTGCTTGCTGCCAGCGAGGCTTCCGCTCAGCGGATATCGCTGGGCGCCCGCGCCGGGGCAAATCGGGTCGGTGCGTGGTTCGAGGACGAACTCGCCAACGGCTGGGCGCAGCAAAGGTGGGGATTTCACTTTGGTGGCGTATCGCAGTACCAGTTGCACCGTGTTGTGGCGGTGCAGTTGGAAGCGCGCTACACCCAAAAGGGATGGGCTGAGTTCCACACAGGGGGCGGGCGCAAAATCGAATTCCTGGAATTTCCTCTCCTGCTCAATGTACGGCTTCCAACGCGGCTCTCACCCCATCTGCTCTTCGGTCCCGTAGTCGGCTTCGAGCTGGGTTGCACCGTCACCGAGCTGCCGGGCGTGGGAGCAGTTGGCTGCGATGATACAGCGATCGCTCTCCGGCGGCGGAAGCTCGATTTTGGGACTATCGTGGGAATTGGCATCGGGTACCCGATCGGAAAAGGGACGCTCTTTGTGGATGCCCTTGGCAACATTGGCCTGCGGGATCTGAACGGCGAGCCGACACCCCCGGGGTATATGAGACTGGTGACGGGGTATCTGTCGGCAGGCTTCATGCTACCCGTGGGTAGATGAGGGAGGAGGAATCAAGTGAGTATGCCAAGGTACATCCCGGAGCATCCTCCGGCGCGCCGTGCCAGATGGCGAATCGCATGCGCCGGTCTCGGAATGGTGTTGCTCGCGTGTGGTGACGCTCCCGTCGAGCCGGTTGGGGTATTCGCCACAGACGGGCTCGTGGGGTTCGAGGCTCAGCTGGACAGCATCCGTTTTGCCCTCCGGATCCCAGGCATGGCTGCCGCCATCGCACAGGATGATGAGATAGTCTGGTCGCGAGGCTTTGGATACGCGGATGTGGATGAAGGCAGGCTCGCCAGCGACACGACGTCGTTTCACCTGGCTTCGGTGACCAAGCCCATTGCCGCCATCATCGTCATGCAGCTCGTAGAACAGGGGGTCATTAGTCTGGACGATCCAATCGCTCAGTACGGCATTGACCTTCCGAGTGCCGGCACCATTTACGTCAGGCACCTGTTGGATCACACGAGTGAAGGCGCTCCCGGGGACGTCCACAGGTACGATGGCATGCGCTACCTGGAGCTTGGCAACGTAATCCTGGCGGCGACGGGACGCACACTCGCCGAGCTGCTCGTCGAGCGAATCCTGCAACCGTTGGAGCTCAGGCACACCGCGCCGAACGTCGAGTTGCTTGGGGATTTTCTCGTGACGGGCTTCGACCGCCGCGCATTCTACGCCAACATGGCGAGGCCATATGAGCTGGTAGACGGCCAAGTCATTCCCCTCTCACATCCCCGTCACTTCAGCGCCTCGGGGGGGCTCCTCGCATCGGTCCGGGACGTTGCCGCCATCTCGATCGCCCTCGACCAGGATCGGTTGCTGGATCGGGAGACCAAGAACCTGATGTTGTCGCCCTCCGTGTGGATCGATGCCGACGACGGCAAGTCGTACGGTCTGGGCTGGTATGTGCAGACGTACGAGGGCGTCACCCTGGAATGGCACGGCGGCGAGTGGGATGCACAGTCAGCGCTCCTGCTGCGGGCGCCGGAGAAGAAGCTGACGTTCGTGGCGGCGGCCAACACGAGGCGCATGAGTGGCGCCTACTACATGGGCCGTGGAGATGTCATGGAGTCGGGTGTCGCACGGCTGTTCGTGGAATCGTTCGTGCTCGACGATAAACCGCTGCCGTAAGATACGGGGTGAAGGCAAGTCCTCCTGTCGTAGTGTTCGAGTGGCAGATTGCTGTCCGGTTGCCGGCGGTCAATGCGATCGGCGGGTCCGGCAGTTGATTCCAGGAACAGCCCTGTGCAGGGTCAACTCCTCGCCCTGCTTGCTCTTATAGCTTATCTTAGCTCTCTTGCTCGACCCACCCGATCTCCGTGCTCATCGCTCTCGGTGGCCGCTGGGGGATTCGGTGGGACATTAGTCAGGAGCCCGTCATAAAACGGCGACCGGTCACTACCGCTGCGTGTGGCGGTGATGGCCTTTCTATCGGCCGACGCTGCGGCGTTCTCGCCCGACGGGAGCCGCATCGTCTCCCAGGGGATCTCCGACGAGGTCCAGAGATTCATCGATACGCATCGAACGCTTGTGCCCATGCATCCACGATCTTCACCTGGTACACACTTGCGATCAAAACTCTTCTGGGTGCTCGGGTGCCTCTGTATCTTCTGGCCGGGCTCGGCGCGAGCCCAGCTCGACACCGCGATGTTGCACGGCTCGCTTCGAGGATGGGCTGAAAACGCGTGGCTGGTGATTCTCGACCGCAACGGCGCTTTCGGTGGTCGAACGAGCGATCGAGGTATTCTCCAGCGATTTCATGAGGACATCGACAATAAGTATCGGCTCGATCTGTTGTCGATGGAGTTCAGTCTGGCAGACGAATACGCCTGGTATCAGCGCGAGCAAGGATTGCGCTGGCGCGCGGGGAGCATCACGAAGCGTGACTTCGCGACCTTCGCGGAAGTCAAAGCCAGCGTTCCACTCGGTAGTGTATGGTCGATGGGGGTCCGCTTCGATCGGGTGGAAATTCCGGAGGTCTCGCGCAACGCGGTGCGGGTTTCGTTCGATCATCGGTTATCGCAGACTACCTCGGTCTCTGCGGGTACCCATCTCGATCCCATAAAGCCGGGCTCCGACGTGGAGACCGGGGTTAGATGGCGCAGTGGCGGTGGCGCAGAAATCACGGCGTTTGTCACTCTCCTTGATCTGTTCAACAACCTCATCTATGTGGACTTGAACGCAGCGGACCAGGCTCCGATCGACAGCACGCTGGAATATGAGACGCGGCCCGTCGCGCTGCGCACGTCTGCCGTCCTTCCTCTCGGCCACGGTATTCGCCTCGAGGGTTACGGTGCCGTGATGCTCCCGTCTACCATATTGTCCTATGAGGGGAGGGATCGGAGCTCCGGTTTTCGGCAAGAAGAGCGGTTTGCGTATGGTGGTGCGATGGTCGAATGGGCGCCTTTCACCGCGGTGCGAACGGGGGCATTCGTCACATACCTCAGGGCCCGCACCGAGCGCGCTGCTCTTTCTCCGGGAGCCGGCGTCAACGCCTACGACCTCATCGAGAGCACCACGCAGGTTGGTGGATTCGTAGTGACAAGACTCGGTCGCCGGTGGATGATCGAGCATCGGTTTGTTCGAGACTGGCTTCCGGAACGGCGAACCTACAGCGACTCAGCGCAAGGCAATGTGGACTACGAGCTTCGGATGTATCGAAATCGAACGATGGTCTTCTACGAGGCGCCCGGTGGCTTCCTCCTCGATCTCGCCGTTCTGCTCGACTTCGGTGACATAGTGCGAGGGGTAGGCCAGGTTGCAGGGGACCCACGGTCCCCGCCGGGGATCGGCGACACCTCTCGATGGATCTTCGACATCGGCTGGCGATTCTCCGACCGGGCGAAGGTGCTGCTAGGGGGCGGATGGGATGCGGGCTTTGGATGGGCGTGGGGGGGAGGCCGGGCGCGGCTTACGGCGTATTGGTAGCGAGCTGCGCTCGTGAGAAGTGGAGTCCCACGTGGGGCCGTGGGTGATGTCCTGCCTCATCCAGAAATCGTGTAGATACGCTCTCACCGCAATCCTTGTCGCAC
>JBDHAN010000085.1:0-8215 GCA_039588055.1 Gemmatimonadota bacterium
ATCCAAGCGGTCAATGAAGGTGCGTTCTACTACATCCAAAAGCCGTTTGCCAACGAAGAACTGGTGGCGATCTGCCGGCGGGCTGCAGAGCAGCGGACGCTCAAGACCGAGAACAAGGAGCTCAAACAGGAGATTCGGCGTCGCGAGCGATCACAGTCGATCAAGCCACTCGGTACCGACAAGGGGTTTCTCGAGGTGATGCGGCTGGCAGAGCAGGTCGCGCCAACTGAGTCAACGGTACTGATCCTCGGTGAAAGCGGTACGGGAAAGGAGGTCATGGCCCGCTACATCCACGAGCTTTCGGGACGTAGCAACGGCCCCTTCTTCTCGATCAACTGCGGAGCGCTACCGGAGAGTCTCCTTGAATCGGAGCTGTTCGGCCACATCAAGGGCTCCTTCACAGGTGCCGACCGGGACAAGGAAGGACTGTTCGCGGCAGCCAGGGGGGGCACCTTCTTTCTCGACGAGATCGCCGAGACCAAACCTTCCACTCAGGTGAAGCTTCTGCGTGTGCTGCAAGAGCGCGAGGCGTTGCCGGTTGGTGGCACCGAGCCAATTCCGGTGGACGTGCGGGTCATTGCGGCGACGAACCGCGATCTCGATGTCGAGCTCAAACAGGGGACGTTCCGGTCAGACCTGTACTACCGTCTGAACGTGATCGCGATGCACTTGCCACCGTTGCGCGACCGACCGGAAGATATCCCGATCCTGGCGGAGGCGTTCCTCAAGCGGCTAGCACACGAGCGCGACCAGAAACAACAGCGACTGTCGAGCAGCGCGCTGGACGCGGCGACGCACTACGACTGGCCGGGCAATGTCCGCGAGCTCGAGAATGCGCTGGAACACGCGGTCGTATCAGCCGACGGACCGGAGGTGACGGCCGAAGCGCTCCCGACCCGGGTCACGGCGCGGAAGAGTGAACCGATCGTGGCGTCTCGCACGCCCGAGAACCCGACGCTCGAGGTAATCGAGCGTGCCTACATCATGTGGGTTCTGCACGCGGAAGGCGGGAACAAGAGCCGTGCCGCCGAGGTGCTGGGGATTGACCCTTCGACGCTCTACCGCAAGCTCGCGAGGTACGATGCTGAGACGACATGAGCGCAAGTTCTACGGCGATCCTCTTCCGAGCGCCCAGGACCAGATCGTCGTATCTGTCGTTATGCCGGCCTATAACGAAGAGCAGACGATCGAGATGGCGATCGAGCGCGTGCAGTCCGTTCCCCTCCACATCGAGGTGGTTGCCGTGAACGACGCGTCGAAGGACGGAACCGGCGCGATCCTCGATCGATTGCACGAGCAGGGCATGATCGACCGTGTCATTCACCAACCGGAGAACCGTGGCAAGGGTGCGGCCGTGCGAGCCGGGATCCAGGCAGCGACTGGCCATGTCATTGTCATTCAGGACGCCGACCTCGAATACGATCCGCGGGAATATCCGATCTTGCTCGAGCCGATCAGCTCCGATCGAGCGGATGTTGTCTATGGCTCGCGCTTCCAGGCGGGTGCGCGACGCGTGCTCTACTTCTGGCACGCCGTGGGCAACCGCTTCCTGACACTCTTGTCGAACATGCTCACGGATCTGAATCTGACGGACATGGAGACGTGCTATAAGATGGTGCGGGCCGATCTGCTGAAGTCGTTGCCGCTGGCGTCGAATCGATTCGGGATCGAGCCCGAGCTGACGGCACGGCTGGCTGCAGCTGGCGCGCGCATCTGGGAAGTGCCCATCACCTACAGCGGCCGGACGTACGCGGAGGGCAAGAAGATCAACTGGCGCGATGGTCTGGCGGCGCTCTGGCACATCATTCGCTTCAACCTGTTTCCACCACGCAAAAAGCAATCGTGACGCGCAGGCTCACCCGGTGGTTGTGGGTGGCCATCGCGACCGCCGTCGTCGTGTTGCCCCTCCCACCGCTCTCGGCCTGGAGTGGTGCGCCCGACGAGGGCCCGAGTTGGGCGCCCCATATGCTCTCGTGGGGCATCGGGGTGCTCGTCGTCGTGGTGCTGGCTGTCTTGGTCGGCAGATTGGCGACGCGGGCACCCGCGCGCCTCGTTCCCGAGATACAGATCGATGACCGGTGGGTTGTGGGCGTTCTCACCTTGCTGGTGACGCTGGCGTCGGTCGTCGCGTCGTGGACGGTGTTCTCGCGCAATCCCCACCTCGTCGACGAGATGGCGCAGCTGCTCCATGCGCGCGCGTTTGCGGCGGGACGTCTCGCGTTGCCCGCGCCGGAACCCGCAGCGGCCTTCGTCGTCTCGCACACATGGGTCGCGGAGTCGGGGTGGATCTCGCAGTACCCTCCTGGCCATACAGTGCTACTCACCATTGGGCTCCTGCTGCGAGCCGAATGGGTGATCGACCCGCTCCTGGCCGGCGTGGGCGCGGTATGCGTGTTCTTTGTCGCACGCGGACTATTCGGGCGACCGGTTGCCAGGGTGGCGGTGCTGCTGTGGGCGGTGTCGGCGTGGGTGATGTTCATGTCGGCGAGCTACATGAATCACGTGGGTGCGGTGACCTTCGCTCTCGTGGGCTGGGCGTTTGTCTGGGGGCCGCGCAAGCTCAGGAGTTGGCATTTCGCCGCCGCGGGCCTTGCCCTGGCCTGCGCGACGGCGACAAGGCCGCTGGACGGTGTGGCGGCAGCCCTCCCCGTGCTGGTGTGGATGGCGCGTGGGCGATGGCGCACGGTCGGCTGGTTTGCACTGGGTGGTGTGCCCGTCGCGCTCGCGTGGGGTTACCTCAACTGGCGGCTCCACGGCAGTCCGCTCGCGCTGGGGTACTCGGTGCTCTACGGGAAGGAGCACGGTCTCGGATTCCATATCGATCCCTGGGGGCGACCATTCACCCCAGCAGTGGCGCTCTCCAACGCCGCGGTCGCCATCCGGCGCCTGCACCTCTACCTGTTCGAGTGGCCGATCCCGGCGCTGCTGCCGTTGGGCATCTGGGCCGCGTGCGGTCGGCAGCGCACGGAGAAGGATTTGATCCTGGCGGTGGGATTGATCGCCGCACCCGCCCTCTACTTCTTCTACTGGCACTCCGGGTTCTTCTTGGGTCCCCGGTTCTACTACGCCATTGCCCCGTGGCTCGTGATCGGGACGGCGCGCGCCTGGTGCTGGGGATATGCCGTCGCGCGACGCTCGCCCAGCCGATTGGTGCGGTGGAACGTGGCGGCCGTCGCGGCTCCTGTGATCGTCCTGGTGTGGGGTTGGGTCGGCGTGTTGCCGGCCAGAGTGAGCCAGTACCGCGGAGAGCTTCCCACGTTCAAGCTCCATCCCGAAGAGGTGCTGCGCGACGCAGGTGTCGATCGGGCGTTGGTTTTGGTGAAGACGAGCTGGGGTAGTCGCATCATCACGGATCTGTGGGCGATTGGTGTGAAGCCGGGACTGGTCGAGCGAGCATATCGCCGACTCGACGCATGCATGCTGGACCGGGTGAGGCGTCGTGCCCGACTGAATCGGACACCGGCAGACGCAGTATCTGCGGAGCTCGAACGGTTGATTGCGGCACATCCAGTTCCCGTGCCACAAATACCGCTGTGGCCCGATCCGTATCTGCGAATGGACCTGAGTACTCCGAAGCCGGCGAGCTGTCGAGTCGGGATGCAGCGCGACCTGGAGGGCTTCACGACCTATGGCAATGTTGCCTGGCGCAGTACCGTTGGGTCGGAAGACGGCATCGTCTTCGCGCGCGATCTCTTCGAGGGGAACGACGAGCTGCTGGCCCGCTACGAAGGCTGGCCCGTGTGGCGTTACACACCACTCGATGGCAATCCTCGTAGCCTCCCGGTGATGATCCCCCCTAGCCTGGCTTCTCCCGACGATGACTAGCACGCTCGCGCGGCAGCTCGCGGTCGCCGCTCAAGCACACTGGCCCACGACTCTCGCGCTGTTTGTGTTTGCCGTGGCGCTTTGGGCCCAAACCGGCGCGCTGGTGGGGGTGTTCTACGACGACGGCATTTATGTGACACTGGCCAAGGCGCTGGCCCAAGGCGAAGGATATCGATCGATTCATCTTCCGGATGCACCGTGGGCGGTGCACTACCCACCGCTCTATCCGGTGGTGCTCTCCGTGCTGTGGAGGGTGTGGCCGGACTTCCCGGCGAACGTGGTCCTGTTCCAATTGTTCGATGCGCTTGCACTGGGAAGTGCGGCATGGATCATCGCCGTCCATGGGCGGCGTTCGCGGCTTGCCGGACCGGCGCTAGCGCTGGCACTCGTGGCCGGCTTCACCGCGTTCCCGCTCCTCACCATCGTCGGCGTGCCGTTTTCGGAGCCCCTCTTTCTCCTCCTGTTTGCCAGTGCGGTGTCACTCGCCGACCGAGAACGGTTGGGTGCTCGCGGGGCGATGGCTGCCGGTCTTTTGGCCGGCCTCGCGATGCTCACCAGGTCGATTGGCCTTGCCGCCCTGATTGGGATACCGATCTCGCTCTGGCTGCGTGGGGGAAGAAAGAGCGCATCTCTTGCGGCGGCGGCCGGTGTTCTCGTCATTGTGCCGTGGATAGTGTGGTTGAGCATCCACGGTGGCGACATCGATCCGCGGATTGCTGCCAACTACGGCACGTATGGACAATTCGCCGGCCAGGCGGGGCTGCGGGGAATGCTGACCGGGCTCGATTTGGGAGCGCTCGCGCCAATTCAACGGCTTCTGCTACCCGGTGGGCCGTGGGTGCTCAATGCCGTGCTCACACTAGGCCTGGCTGCGGTGCTCGTGCTCGGTGCGGTGACGCTTGTACCGCGACTTCCTGCACTCCTGTCGTCACTCGTGCCATACCTCGTGATCGTCACGGTGTGGCCGTACACGCCCGATCGATTCGTGTGGATCCTGCTACCGTGGATCGCCGTCGTGGGAGCGACCGGAGCAGCGCGAGCGTGGCGTTGGGGTTGGCACGCCCGGCTCGTTCCGATCGTGATCGGAATCGCGGTGCTGGTGTGGTACGTGCCACGAGAGGTCCGCTCGCTTGCCGGGCGTGGCTTTGCCCTGACGGCGGAGCGCACCAGCATGCCGTTTCGATTGCTCACGACCGCCATTGTCAGCGGCACGCCGGATGACGCGGTGGTGGCAACTGATGGCGAGGCCTTGGTGCACCTCTACACTGGGCGACATACCGTTCCGCTGGATCTCTACACAGTGGACGGGCGCGACTTCGAGTCTTCTGGGCCTCGGGTCACCGCAGCGTATTTCTGTGAGCACGGTGTCTCGCATGTTGCCGCGTCCGTGTCGGGAAGTGGCGTCAGGCACATACTGGAGCCACTCGGCGCAGTGCGTGAGTCTACCCTCGTGGAGCTGTTCCGGGTGACGGACGGGCCTCAACTCTCCCAGTTCCGATGCCCCAATTGACGAGGGCTCGCGCGGCATGGCTCGCCGCCGCCGCTGCCGCGGCCGTGTATGCACTGTCGCTCCGCAACGGATGGGCCGGCGACGACATGGTGGCCATCCGCGACAATCCCGCTGCGCATTCTGTCCGGGCGGCGCTCAATGCGTGGTTCGATCCCTATTGGCCTGAGAA
This sequence comes from Gemmatimonadota bacterium, assembly GCA_039588055.1. GTDB lineage: Bacteria > Gemmatimonadota > Gemmatimonadetes > Gemmatimonadales > GWC2-71-9 > JAOTVV01. The sequence goes on from JBDHAN010000085.1 coordinate 5,505, forward strand.
CTTCCGCTGGGCTGGGCTCTACCGTCCATTCACGGTTCTCACCTACGGAGTCGATTGGACGCTCTCCGGTGGCGCGACGTGGTGGTTTCACGCGGTGAACGTGGGGCTCCACGCGCTGGTCACGGGGCTCGTCGTTCTGGTCGCGGCGGCATGGCTCCCGGTCTTGGGCGCCCTCGGAGCCGGACTGCTGTTTGCCGTGCACCCGGTGCACGTCGAGGCTGTGGCGAACACGGTCGGACGCGCCGAGCTCCTGGTGGCAGCGGGGCTCGTCTTGGCGCTGCTCGCTGCTCGCCGATACCGACGCGCGGGGTCTCGACGGCAGAGGGCGGCGTGGCTGACGGTGACGATCGGTGCGGTGGCGTTCGCGATCTTCTCGAAGGAACAAGGAGTCGTCGCGATCGCACTCATCGCGCTCGATCACGCATTCGACCGTGAACGGTCGACTCACGATTCGGTCTCGCTATATGCGGGAGTCGCGGTGCTGACAATCGCGTGGCTCTTTGTGTGGCGCGGCATTGCTGGGGCCTACGTGGCCGGCGCCGGACATACGGCACTGGCATACCTGACGCCGGCAGAACGCGTGACGACTATGCTGCCGGCCTATCTCGAAGCCTTGCGACTCCTCGCCTGGCCGTTCTCACTTGCGTCCGACTACTCGCCACAGGTCATTCCGGTCCGGTTGACCCTGAGCTGGGTTGGTGCGTTGGGCCTGGCGTCGAGCGCAGCATCGCTCACCCTTGGTGTGCTGTTGGTCAAGCGGGTTCCGGTCGTGGCGTTCGCGATCTTCTTCGCGGCGGTGACGTACTTCCCCACGTCGAACCTGCTGTTTGCGTCGGGCGTCGTCGTTGCGGAACGGAATCTCTATCTCGCGATCCTCCTCCCGGCACTCCTACTCGGTTGGGGATTGGCTGTGAGTGGTGGGAAGCAGTACCGGCGAGCCGTGCTGGTCGGTGCGGGCGTAGTCCTCTTGGCGTTCGGCTACCGCTCGGTCGAGCGGATTCCGTTTTGGCGCGATGCGCAGACGCCGATTGCCGAAGAACGGGCAGCACATCCCGAGAACTTTCAGACGCGGGTCGTCTTGGGGCGGCAACTTGCGGCCCTCGGCGATTCATCGTGGGCGCTCGCCGAGCTGCTGGTCGCGGGGGCGCTGCTTCCCACTGACCCGGGGGCTGCGGTGATCGCAACGCATCATGCGGCCACCCAGGGCAGACGGTTCCTGGCACTCCGGGAGGCAAGGCGAGCCTACGATCTCTTGTCCGACGACCCGGTCATCGTGAAACAACTCGCTGCCGCGTATGCGGAACTCGGTGCGTTGGATTCCGCGCGGGCGGTGCTCACGCGGGGCGTGGATGCCATGCCGTTCTCAGCCGAGCTGCTTGAGCAGTATCGGCTCGCGCTGAGTGCGACCAATGCCCCTCGCTGGCGTCAGCTTCTGGGCGGAGCCCAACGGGCGTGGGTGGTCGGCGATCTCGTGAGGGCAGCCGCACAGCTCGATACGCTGGCGGCGGACGTGCCGTCGGTCTTCACGGTTGCTGACGACTGTGCCGCGGTCCGACGGGCGGTCGGGATTGTCCGGGCGCTCAAGCCCGAATTGGCGCGGTCGCTCGAGGCCCGTGGTGCCGCCAGCGACCCCCGCTGCGCCCTGGATCCGAAATCGCTGTCGCAATGAGTTCAAGCTGTCGCGATGGTGTCGAGGTCCGCCGGAACACATGACCGGGCTCGGGGGCGCTTGGAAGGCCGCACTTGCGCTGAGCGGCGGGACTTGCATAATGAGAGCCTCGCGACTCGGCACGGGGCGCGAGACGGCGACCCGGAGTGCCAACAAGCTGTTGTAGGAGAATGACTTACGATTATGGGCGCCGTTTGGAACGGAGCTTGCCAATTTCAGGGGCGGCATCACGGCCCACTTCGTCACTCAACTGCTGGAGGAAGCAGATGTTCAACCGCAAGGGTTTCACCCTTATCGAGCTCCTGATCGTGGTAGTCATCATCGGGATCTTGGCGGCGATCGCCATCCCGAAGTTCGCCACGACCAAGGAGAAGGCTTACCTGACCGCCATGAAGTCGGACTTGAAGAACCTGACCACGGCGGAGGAAGCCTACTTCGCGGACAACGTCGCTTACACGACGAGTTTTGCCGCGACGATCTACACCGTCACGGCTGGCGTGACTGGTCCCACGCTCGCCCTTACGGGTGACGGCTGGACCGGTTGGGTCGGTCATGGCCTGACGTCCAAGACCTGCGCGATCTATATCGGCACGACTGCGCTCGCTCCTGCGAACAACGAGGGCGAGCCTAAGTGCACCCCGTAGGGTAGGGGTCGCAAACAGTGGCGGGCGGTCCCTCGGGACCGCCCGCTCCACTTCCTCGCAATCACACTGGCGCCATGAGGCGCGGGGCGATCATGCGGACGACACGTAGAGCAGACGGCTTCACGCTGATCGAGCTACTGATCGTAGTCGTCATCATCGGACTGCTCGCGACCATCGCAATACCCAAGTTCGGCTTCACAAAGGAAAAGGCCTACCTGGCGCAGATGAAAACCGATCTGCGGAACTTGGCGACTCAGCAGGAAGCCTACCTCTACGACAACAGCCTATACACGACATCGTTTCCGGCGACAGTGGGGCACACCTACACGCCTAAGACGTGCGCCATCTTCGTCAACGCGACACCAGTATCGCCGGCCGTCGATGACGGTGTTGCGGCC
>JBDHAN010000086.1:0-8895 GCA_039588055.1 Gemmatimonadota bacterium
GGCGTCTCCGGAACAGCGCCGAGCCTGTCGAGCAGCGCCTCCGTCTGATCGACAATGTCCAAGACGTCACCCGGCGCTGCCGGCGAGAACCTCGCGCGCTCGAGCGCCCGAAGGATTCCTGCGATTTCTCTCGCCTGGTCACCGATCTCGCTTGCGAGGACGGCCTGAATGCACTCGTCGGTGTCCAGGTGACTGCCCGCCTCCGGCACTCTCTCCGCCAATCGCTGGCGGAAGTGGCTCGACACGGTCGCCGCGACAGCGCGAGACTCGCCAGTGGCAACCCATACGTCGATCGGAGGGATCGCCGGGGACATTGCAGAGACGGCGGGGGGTACATGCCTCCGTCGGCGACGTCGGAGCACACCCCACACGATGACCGTGGCGACGGCACCCACAATGAAGCCGAGAAGCGGGAACGGTGACGACCGACGTCGGGCAATCGGAGCTCTGGACGGCATGGGATCCGGCAGAGTATCCGACTGTGGCAGGACGGAGGCGACCTGTACCAAGGCGGTCTCACCCGCAACCCCTTCGACTCGCCCATCGGCGTGGACCAACTCCACAGCTGGCATGGCGACACGATGTGCGCCCGCTTCGAAGAACGCGACGGTGTACGTCAGCGCAACCTCACCTTCAGCGTAGCTCCACTGCGGCGGCTGCAGCGGTTCAATGACCCCTGTAGACTCGAGTGGCGAGAGCCGCGCGAGCACCCCCGGTGTCGCAGTCAGGCGTCGCGTCAGACGTACCGTATCGCCTACCGTGACCATGCGCGGCGTGACGAGCCACGGTGCCGACTGCAGGAGCAGCATCACGAGCATGGCGTTCATCGTCTGAGACGCCTCGCGCGCTCAGCAAACGCGCGATGGAGTGCTTCAGCGTACGGTCGATCGGTCGAAAGCGCGATGTGATCGACCTGCGCCTGCTTGAGCGTGCGCGCCCGAGCCAGCCGTACCTCCTCAGCGGCCATGGCAAGTTCGAGCCTGGTACGATCGTGCGCGGCGTCCACCAGTATACGTTCACCCGTCTCGGCATCTTCCAACTCGATCCACCCGGCTGCTGGGAGCGTCGTCTCGCGCGGATCGTCGACGGTGACTGCTACGACCTCGTGTCGGCCCGCCAGCCGAATCAGCGGCTCCTCCCACCCTGCCGCTCGAAAATCCGACAACACCACGACGATTGAACGGTGGCGGAGCAATCTAGACGCGTACCCGAGGGCGGTGGCGATGTTGGTCTGGCGATTCTCTGGACGAAATGCGAGCAGGTCCCGGATGATGCGAAGCGCATGGGGGCGTCCCTTGGCCGGCGGGACAACATGGTCGATTCCCTCAGAGAAGATGAGCGTTCCGACTCGGTCGTTTTGTTTCGCTGCGGCGAGCGCCAATACGGCAGCAACTTCGGCGCCGCGATCTGCCTTGGTGACCGGAGCCCCGAACTCTTCGGATCCCGACCGGTCGACCACCAGCAGGAGCGTCAGTTCGCGCTCCTCGACAAACGTTTTGACATACGGGGAGCCCATGCGGGCCGAGACGTTCCAGTCAATCGATCGGTAGTCGTCTCCGTGTTCGTACGCTCGCACCTCCGCGAACTCCATGCCCTGCCCGCGAAAGACGGATCGATACTCTCCGGAAAACAACGTGTTGACGAGTCGACGGGTGCGGAGCTCGATCGTCTTCACCTGGCGCAACACGTCGGCCCCGACGAGGGCGGACGGCGCGGTCATGGGACGTCCACACCCTCCAGGATTTTCACGATCACCCCATCCGAGGTCACGTCTTCGGCCTCGGCCTCGAAGGTGAGGAGCACGCGGTGCCGAAGCACGTCGGGTGCCATCGCCTTCACGTCCTCCGGAACCACATACGGCCGTCCCCGGAGAAAGGCATGTGCCCGGGCCGCTTGCGCCAAGTAGATGGATGCTCGCGGACTGGCGCCGTACGCGATGAGCGGGCGGACCTCGTGCAGACCGATCGACTGCGGGTCACGAGTGGCCCGCACCACGTCGACGATGTAATCGACGATCTTCTGATCCATGTACAGCTGGGCGATGGCCTGCCGCAACGCCAGGATGTCATGAGGCTCGACAACCTGATCGACTGGGATCTCGTCACCGCCGGCCATGCGCCAGAGGATCTCCTTCTCGTCGTCACGCGACGGGTAGCCCACGAACACCTTGAGCATGAACCGGTCGAGCTGTGCTTCCGGGAGCGGATAGGTGCCTTCCTGCTCGATCGGATTCTGGGTGGCGAGCACCAGGAACGGCTCGTCGAGCGCATAGGTCTCGTTCCCGATCGTGACTTGTTTTTCCTGCATGGCTTCGAGGAGCGCCGCTTGCACTTTGGCCGGTGCGCGATTGATCTCGTCGGCGAGGATGATGTTCGCGAACAGCGGACCTCGTTTGGGATGGAATTCGCTCGTTCGTTGATCGAACACCATCGTTCCGATGATGTCTGCCGGCAGCAGGTCAGGCGTGAACTGAATCCGCGAAAACGCGGTGCGAACGGCATCGGCAAGTGTTCGTACCGCCAGCGTCTTCGCAAGGCCTGGAACACCTTCAAGGAGAATGTGTCCTCCGGTCAGCAGTCCGATGAGAAGACGCTCGACCATCAGTTCTTGGCCAACAACTCTCTTGCCGACCTCCTGCACAATGGCCGTCGTGAGGTTGGCATCGGGAGTCCGCACCGGACGCGCCGTCACGGGTCAATCCTCTGGTGGCTGCGCATCACCGCTGGTCTCATCGTTTGATTCGCTCCCCTCCGTCCTCATATCGGAAGATCCACGTGGCAAATCTTGGTGGGCTGATCGCGTCCTGCGGCTCGACTGCCATCCAGTCAATGCCGCTGTCAGACCCTCGCTCGCGCGATCCCGATTGTTCCACCATCCGCTGAGCTCGTTCGATCCACACCTGCATGCTTTCCGAGCGCAAATCGACCCATCCCCGAGCCACAGCTTGCTCCATGTCCCCGCGTTCGGGCTGGATAATGACAGTCTCACCTCGGTAGACCTGATCACCGTCGACAACCATCGGCAGGCCGATCGATATGATCGTGGCACGGAGTTCCGAGTCGTCGCTCACCAGACTTGCCGCCTCCCGAGACAGCGTCACCGCATCGCTATCCGCCAGCGCACGGACGGAAGTCCGAAGTCCCGAGAGAATGAACGCTTCGTAGAGCAGCTTCGTGAGCCGAGGCGGTCCGAGCATTTCGAACGCAATCGAGCGAACGCCGTGTTCTTCCTCCAGCGCTCGGAGACGATCAATCGCCGCCGAGCGAAGTACACCGGCTTGATATGTCGGGCCGGCCGTCGCGGCATCGAGTGCGCTCACGATGTCGCGCCCCGTTGGATGCCCGAGAAGCTCTGATACGACATACCCTGCGACTTCCTCCGGAGTGATGAACTCCATCTGCCTCAGCGCCGTGACCGTTTCGAACTCATCGCGGGCAAAGAGACCGTTTTCACCGAGATCTGCATAGACCGATTCCAGAGTGCATCCGAGATCGTTCCACGGGTGCTGTGCCTCGTCCAACGCGTCAGCGAGCGGGACGGGAGCCGGGCAGTCGACCTTCCGGACGGGACGTCCCTTCTGGCGGATCGGACCATACGAGATCTCGCGCCACGCGATTGCGGTGGTCGGCTTGATCTCGATGGTGGCCGGTGCGCCGGGCGTACGAGCGACGAGGAAGAGCAGCAGCGAGTGCGATCCTGCCACCGCAGATTTGGCGAGTAGGGTCCGCGACGGCCGCTCCTCGGAATGCGTGTAGGGAATATTCAGCCCCATGCCGCCCGTTCCGCTCGTCCCAATCTTCACGTAGGCCTCGGTATCCACGCTCCGCAGGCACTCGAGCATGATCTGGACGTGTCGAATCAGCTGCGGCATTGGAATCGAGAGTATGTGCTCTTCCACGAGCTCTCGCGTGACCGTGCCGCGCTCCGCAGCTCTTAGAAGGTCACGTGAGCTACGAAAGACATCGCGGTAGGCGAACGCGGTTGCGGTGTTAATGCAGTCTACGACGGCGTCGGGATTGTAACGCTTGAAGAGCTGGAAGAGAAAACTCCGCTCCAGCACTGCTGGTGTCATGTGGTCGAGGAGATCACCGAGCACGATTCCTCGGGTCGCGGGATCAGCAATCAACTCACCCCGCGCCAGCTTAGCGACGGAGGCCGGCAAAAAGATGTCGCCCCACTCCGCGTCGACATCGGTGTCGCCCGCCAGTGGTTTGAGCCAAGCCTCCCCATCTCGAACTTCGTCCTCGAACAGCGCGACGAGCACGATGCGACGCGGGCCGAAATCCAGGAGACGCCGAGCCACTGCGCGCCCCACCAACCCGCTCCCACCCAAGATCAATACCGTCTTCCCTTGCAGTTCCATGGCCCTTCCGTTTCGGCCCTAGGCGGTGCGCAGCCCGTCAACCGCCTCGAGTTCCCGTTTCGTGAGATATCGCCACGTGCCCGGCGCGAGCCGTCCAAGACGCACGGGCCCGTATGCCAGTCGAACGAGGCGCTCGACCTTCAAGCCAAGATGCTTGCAAAGTCGGCGCACGATACGATATCGACCCTCCGCCAACACTAGCTGCAGCTCGGCCGTCTTCTGCCGTTCGCGGACCTCAAACTGTACGATGTTCACCCTACGCCCGTCGATGGCAATGGGTCGCGCGAGCCTTTGCCGAATTTCGTGCGCTGGCCGTCCGTGCACCAGTACCCGATAGGATCGCTCCACCGCGTATCGAGGATGGGCCAACCGGTGCGCCCCAGTCCCGTCCGTGGTCAGCAGCAAGAGTCCCGACGTCATCACATCGAGCCGTCCCACGTACGTGAGTGCAGGAATGGACGGCAGCAGCTCGAACACCGTTTGGCGACCTCGCGAATCGCGACGGGACACCACGTAGCCGATGGGTTTGTGCAGTGCGATCCAGACTGTCCGAACGGGCTTCACTCGACGGCCGCGAACCGTGATCACATCCTGCTCTGGATCCACCGTGAGGCCGATCGTCGCGAGCTGCCCGTTCACGCGTACGCCGCCACGCAGGATCAGATCTTCGGCCTGGCGCCGCGACGCCACGCCTGCCCTCGCCAACGCGCGTTGGAGCCGCATGCGGCTCACGACTCGATCGATCCGGACTGCTCACCCAGCGGTCGCAGGGCAACGGAGAACTCCTCGAGTCTCGGCAATTCGTCGCGCGAGCGAAGTCCGATCAACTCGAGAAAGAGCGGCGTGGTCCCGTACAGCAGCGGCCTCCCGAGTCCGTCAGCCCGTCCAACGACCTCGACAAGCTCCCGTTCTTGCAGCGCACGGAGGACACCCTCCACCGAGACACCTCGAATCTCTTCGATCTCGGCCCGGCTTGTCGGCTGTCGATAGACGATGACCGCCAACGTTTCGAGCGCCGCACGACTCAGCTTCCGGGGTCGCCGAACCAACTGAGCGTCGGCCACGGCTTGGGCGAACTGTCGGCGCGTCACGATTTGGAAGCCTTCGGCCACCTCGACAATCTCGACGGCGTGGCCGCCTTCGGCATAGTGTGTGCGGAGGTCCGCCATCCCAGACAGGATGTCATCGGTCGAAGCCTCGGGCGCCAGGCGCGAGAGCTCCGCAGTCGTCAGGGGATGGGCCGCGGCAAAGAGCGCGGCTTCAAGCAGCTGCGTGAGCGGTTTCACGTCGAATGGTCACTGATCCAAAGGGTTGTTGCTGTGCCAAGCGTAAAGCGCCGACCCGCGCCAGCTCGAGGAGTGCCAGCAGTGACGAGAGCACCCCGACAATTGACGTGTCGCTCCCGATCACATCCAGCAGCGTGAGTTCCTCGCGATCGGCAAGGAGCCCACGGATGCGAGAAGTCGCGCCCTCGACATCCAGCGGTCTGGGCACCACGCGATGGAGTACAGGTTCGGGCATCGCCTCGACAGCCCGTTCAACGGCGAGGAGAAGATCCTCAAGCGAGATCAGCAGGGGCGCCGGGGTCGGCGGAGGAGGATCCGGCACCCAGCCCCGCGCAAAGCGGTTCCCGTGCTGGCTCGCCTGCTGGGCAAGCCAATCGGCGACCTCTCGGATCTGCTCGTATTCGAGGAGCCTGCGCACCAGCTCCGCTCTCGGATCCTCCCAGCCTTCTTCGTCGAACGGACGGGGCAGCAGCATCTGGATCTTGATGCGCAGCAGCTGCGCGGCCATCTCGAGGTAGTCCGCGGCCTCGTTCAGGCCGAGGTCATGGATCGTTGCGAGGAACTGGCTGGCGATGTTCGCGATGGGGATATCGGTGATCTCGATTTCCTGCTCGCGGATCAGATGCAACAACAGGTCGAGCGGTCCGGAGAAGGCCTCCACCTGCACCACAAATGGTGTGTCGGAGCTGGTGAACGGGCCCGTCAAAAGCCACACACCGGTATTCGGCCGAGTGCGTGCGGAGCCATCATGATGCACGCGAGTCGCTGCAGTGCAAAGGCAGGTGTGAGCAGCGTGTAGAGCGCACCAGGTGCCGCCAAAAGGAGCACGAGGAGCACCAAGATTCCATACCGTCCAATTGCCCGGTAGCGAGCCGCCCATGAGGCCGGAAGGGCATGATACAGCACATGCGATCCGTCGAGCGGCGGTACGGGAATCAGATTGAAGAACGCGAGCAACAGATTGAGCCAGACGCCCCACGTCAACATCCGTTGTAGCACCGCGAGCCCCCCCCCGACCCCCCCAACTACGCTTGCCAGCAGGCCAATGCCCACACTCGCGATCACGCAGACGCCGAACAACGCCATGTTGACGGCGATCCCCGCCAGCGAGACAATCACGTCCCCCCGCCTGTAATTCCGGTAATTCCGGGGATCGACTGGAACGGGCTTCGCCCCTCCAAAAATCACTTGACCGCCCGACCCGAAGAACAGGATCAGCGGCATCAACACCGTGAGGAACGGATCGATGTGCCGCAGCGGATTGAGCGTGAGTCTCCCGCGAAGTGCCGCCGTCGGATCACCTTGCTTGAGCGCCGCGTAACCATGGGCATACTCGTGCGCCACCATGGAGAGCAGCAGCACTGGGAGCGCGATGAGAAATTCTTGCACCGTCGGGGAATGTCCAGAGGTTGGCCGCGCGAAACCTAACGGCCCCCGAAGCGGGTGTCAAAGGCGTATTGCCTTGACTGACTGAGACTTGCGAGGTAGAATACACGCCGGTTTTTCGGGGCTTTGGGGCCCCATTTTTGACAGTCAAGGAGTTGTCGTGCCCAACATTCGATCGTCCAAGAAGCGCATGCGGCAAAGCACCGCGCGCCGGGCTCGTAACAGGGTGAGCCGTGCCTCCGTGCGCACTGCCATGAAGAAGGTGCGCGAGGCGGCCACGGCTGGTGAGGCGGATGCTGCCTTCAAGGCCGCCGAACGCATCCTGGATCGAAGCGCGCGGAAGCGACTGATCGCAAAGAACGCGGCGGCCCGAACCAAGCGCCGCCTGCGTGCAGTGGTTGCCAAAAAGTCCAGCTGATTAGAGGGCGGTCAGTTCCGCGCCACAGTTCTCGCAGTACCACTCCGTGGGCAGATTGAGGGTCCCGCACTCCGCACATTTCACTGTCTTCTTGTTCGACCCCTTAGACGGGGGGTGCTGCTTTCGCTTCGGCTGCTGAGTTCCCTCAGCACCCACCTGCAGCTGCTCCTCGTCGCTCGCCTTCCCACGCCTCTTTGCTTTCGTCTTCGCGGCCAGCGCGTCCGCCGAGCGCTCTCCGCTGATCACCGACTTCAGAAACTCCATCTCATCGGTCGATTTCCGACGCCGTCCGCCGTCCCCGGAAGAGAGTTCTGCGTCGTCCAGCTCCGGCAGTTCCTCCAGCTCCTCGAAATCTTCCGACGCGTCGTCGTTGTCGGCCACCGGGGCGTCAATGGCAGTCAGGACCTCTTCGAGCCCCTCGATCTCCTTGTTGACCCCTTCAAGGTCCGAGCGAACCCTGTTGAGCGACTCGAGTATCTCCGACTGGATACTCGACCACTTGCCTTCATCATACTCGCCAACCGAATGCCGAAGCTCGGCTTCGGCCAGATGCTCCGACGCGTCCCGCTCTCGCTGCTCCAGCTTCTCCTGGCGTCCCTTGTGATTGTCGAGTTCCGAAACCAGCTCGTCACGGTACCCTTGGAGCTCCTCCAGCAGCGTCCCCAGCCTACGCCCGTAGTCCGACCGCACCTTGTCACGCACATGGTTTGGCGTCTCGTCGGTCCCTTCTCGGTGAGCAAGCTCTGGATTGCGCCTTTGGAGTCTTTGTCTCGCTTAGCCATCCGCCCCTCGCGCGTCAGCCGGACCGTCTGCGCCTGTCTCCGGACCCGGCATCGCCGGCTTCGTGGTGATCTATCCTGCTGAGATTAAAGGAATTGGGCCCGCGGGTCAATCATCTGGACCGAGGCCTGATCGGCAGGCCTCTTAGGATTGGAAGACGGTCAGCCCTCCAACGACCGTTCGCTCGACCTTCCCGATCAGTTCCCAACCGGCAAACGGCGTGTTCCTGCTCCTGGACTGAAATCGCTCCGGCTCGACCCGCCAGCGGGCCGCTGGATCGAAGACAACAACATCGGCGGGAGCGCCGCGCCGAAGCGTCCCCGCCGGCAGATGGAAGGCGTTGGCCGGACGAGTGCTCATGCGGTCAATGAGCCCAGGCAGGCTCAAGTGCTGCCGGCCCACCAGTTCCTTCATGCCCAGTCCGAGTGCTGTCTCGAGCCCCACCACCCCGAACGGAGCGTCGTCGAATTCCCGTTCCTTTGCTTCGTAGTGGTGTGGCGCATGGTCGGTGGCGATCACGTCGAGCGTGCCATCGGCCAGCCCCTCTCGGACGGCTGCCACATCTTCGGCTTCTCGCAACGGCGGGTTCATCTTTGCGTTGGTGTCGTAGCCTTCGCACGCCTCGTGCGTGAGAGCGAAGTGATGCGGCGTCGCCTCCGCCG
>JBDHAN010000087.1:0-9398 GCA_039588055.1 Gemmatimonadota bacterium
TGGAAGCATGGTAGTTTGCACGGGAGTCGGACGCAACCGAGCCTCTCGCTCTCCGAGGTCCCGCATGGCTCGCTGGTGGAACCAGCTTCAGTCCGTCGTCTACTCCCGACTCCGCTGGCTTCCGGAGTGGGCTGCGCGGTCCCGGGCAAACCGGACGCCGGATGCTCCGCTGCCGGCGCTTGTGCCGTTGCGCGTGCCGCTTCCCGAGGCCCGGATCGCGGTGGTGACCGCCGCTGGCGTGCACGTGGCGGGCCAGCGACCCTTCGACATGCAGGATCCCGACGGCGATCCGACCGTCCGAGAGATCCCGGGGAACGTGGACACGCGCAATCTGCGGATTACCCACGACTACTACGACCACTCCGCCGCAGATCGCGACATCAACTGCGTGTTCCCGATTGAGCGGCTGCGAGAACTGGTGGCAGCGGGAGAAGTCGGAGCAGTCGCACCTCGCCACGTCGGAATGATGGGCCACATCATGGGATCGCACGTCGAGCGTCTCGTCCGCGACAGCGCGACGGAAGTCGCTGCCATCATGCGGTCCGACGGGGTTCACCTGGTGCTGGCAACACCTGGATGAACGACCTGTCACCAGTCCGTGGGGCTGGTTGCCCGTCAGATTGAGGCGGAAGGGATTCCGACGGTGACCCTGAGTGTGGTTCGAAGCATGACCGACGCGCTGCCGGCGCCGCGGAACGTGTTTGTCAGATTTCGACTCGGCCAGGTGTTTGGGGAGCCGGGCCACGTCGCACAGCAGCAAGCCGTGCTGCGGGACGCACTCGATGCGGTTCATCGCATCACGGAGACCGGTGCGGTGATCGAGCTGCCGTATCGATGGAAACGAGAGACGTATCCGCCGCCGGTCTCCGCGGCGCATGGAGCTAGCGGCGAGTGAGATGAGGAGCGAGATGATCCGTCGAGTGATGCCCGGGCTGGAGTTCGGGCGGTATCACTTGAGGGGAGTCGGGGGCGGTGTGCCGCCCGGTCACCGCATTCTCGAGCGCTACGGAGTGATTCAGTGAGCACAAGCGAAGTGTCATCGCCGCCCTTTGTGCGGTCCAAGAACCTGGCGCATGTCGAACCTGGGCGACTCGGCCCGATCCGTCGCGAGGTCGAGCGTCGACGGGCTGCGGGTGACGACATCATTGACCTGGGATCAGATGAATCCGGGCTCGAAGCCTCGCGGTCGATATTGGGCATCGCGGCGCGAGCCGTCGAGCAAGAAGACATGCGGCATCCCGACGCCGGCGGTATTCTCGACCTACGGGCCGCGGCGGCGCGGCTCTTCTCACTGCTCCCTGTTCAGCGCGTGTTTTGTGCTGTTCGAGACGGGCGACCACGTGCTGGTCCCCGTGCCATCGTCTCCATGGGTGACCGGCATTGTGCGCCTGGCTCGCGCAACACCGGTTACGGTCCCCGGCGCTGTCGACTGGAGCCTCAAGGTCAGCGCGCGGGAGCTGGAGGAGCGCAGCGACGCTCGTACGGCGGGTGTGATCCTGAACTCACCGGTCGATCCGACCGGCGCGGTCTACACGCGTGCCGAGCTCAAGTCCATCCTCGAATGGGCCAGCGGGCGCAGCTTGTGGGTCATTGTCGACGAGTCCTATCGTCAGTTGCATTATGGATCGGGACCCGCACCGTCTGTGTTTGATCTGCCGGATGAGTTGGTGCAGCGGGCGATCGTCACGTCGGCCCTCGGTCCGTCACCGGGCATGGTGGGGTGGCGGGTCGGCGTCGCTGCAGCGCCGGCCGACGTGGCACGGGCAATGGTACTGCTGCAGCAGTACACGACCGGCGGCGCGTCGGTACCGGCGCAGCGGAGTGCTGCAGCCGTGCTCACCGACGAGCGGGCGGAAGCGGAACGACAGCAGACGATCGACCTGCTTCGCGAGAAGCGAGACCGTGTCGTACAGTTCTTTCGTGATCGATTGGCCGGTATCGAGTTCGTCGATCCGCTCGGCGGACTGTATGTGTTCTTCCGCGTGGACGCCTTTTTCGAAGGCGAGATCGACGGAGCAGCGGCCTTTTGCGAGCGCCTGCTGGATGAACAGGGCGTGGCGTTGGCGGCAGGCGATGTCTTCGGGGACGGGCGCTGGGCCCGTCTCACGTACGCTGCCCCGGACGAGGATCTCGACCGGGGGTTGGAGCGGATGGCGGAGTTCGCGGACGCGCTGACGAAGGGGAGGATGCCGTGACGCAGCTGAACAGACTCGGCGGACGAATGGAAGCGCTGGACGGTCCACTGCCCCGCCTGGATTTTCACTGGGATTCGGAGACCGAGATCCTCTCGGGCACCGCCGCCGACGTGCAGGGTGAACGAGGTCTCACCGGCTCGATCGAGTTGGAGGATGCAAAAGGTGCGGTGGTGACACTCGACTTCACGGGCGGCATCATGCGCGGTGTGGAGGTTGTTGTCTGGCCGTCGGTCCGGACTGAGGAACGCCTCACGCCGCCGACGCCCGCGAGCCAAGGCCGCTTCGTCGTACCGGCACGACCATCCCAGCCCGGTGTTGCCGTGGTCGAAGTCGACATTTCGCTGGCCGTGGAAAGCAGTCAGGATGAATCGGTGATGCATCTGAGGGTGGGTCCACGCCGACCCTTCAAAGTGGTACAACTGGCCGAGAACCTCTTGATGGAGGTCGACAACGACGGTGAACTGGGGGGCTTTTGGCTGCTCGAAGTGCCGGTGTTCCCAACCGGGAAGGACACGCCATGAAGTGTGACTGCCTGCGGATTCCCGTCACAACGCTTGTCGCGAGTCTCGTTCTCGCGGCGACGGTCGGCGCGCAGGATTCTGACGGGTCGCGCGTGCTCGTCAACGCACGAATCTGGACGGGTGATTCGGCCCGGCCCTGGGCCGAGGCCGTGGCGGTTCATCAGGGTCGCGTGATCGCCGTGGGAGAACGGGACCGGGTACAGGCGATGGCCGGACCATCCGCGCCCGTCGAGGACCTGAACGGTCGGTTCGTGACACCGGGGTTCATCGATACCCACACGCACTTCCTCTCTGCTGGCGCGTTGCTTCTGGGTGCAAACCTGTTGGACGTGTCGGAGGACGCGAGTTTCCGCCGCCGAGTGACCGAAGCGCACCAACGGCTGCCGGCCCAGTCATGGATGGTGGGTGGCGACTGGGGGGCGTATGATCTCGAGACCGCATGGGTGCCGCGACGCGCGCTCCTCGATTCACTGGTGAGCGGGCGGCCGACACTCCTCAACAAATGGGACGGCTCGCAGTACCTCGCGAGCGAGGCCGCGCTGACCGCTGCCGGTATCGATCCATCGGGCCATGACGGCCTCGTGTCGAACGAGGAGGTGCGCCAAATTCGGCAGGTGATGCCGGCGCCGCCCGTCGAACAACGGCTTGCCGAGGCGCGGTTGGCGCTCGCCGACCTGGCGCGCCACGGTGTCACGACCATCCACGACATCACCAGTGCGGAGGCCATGCGCCTCTATCAGTATCTGGTGGCGCATGACTCGCTCACGGTGCGTGTGTGTGCGAGGCCCACCCTCGATCACTGGGAGGATCTTGCGGCGGTCGGCGTTCAGACGGGGTTCGGCACGGAGATGCTCAACGTGTGCGGACTCAAAGGGTTCGTAGACGGCATCATGGGGAATTCCTCGGCGATGTTTCGCGAGCCGTACGATCACCGACCCGATACCCGCGGTCGGTGGCGTACGATGATGTCGCCGCCCGGCAACATGCAGCGTCTCATCATTGCGGCTGACTCTGCCGGACTTACTCCGCACATCCACGCCATTGGGGATATGGCGGTCGACACGCTGCTCGATCTGTATGCCAAGGCCATCGCCACCAACGGACCGCGCGACCGGCGATTTCGCATGATTCACGCGCAGGTCGTGGACGAGGATGACTTCGCGCGGTTTGGAGAGCTCGATATCATCGCGGAAGTCCAGCCGTTCCACACGATCGACGACATGCGGTGGATGGAAGACCGGATCGGCGATCGCGCGCGCGGCGCCTATGCGTTCCGGTCACTCAAGGAGGGCGGCGCCCTCCTGGTGTTCGGCTCCGACTGGCCGGGCACCAACGCGTCATGGTATCCGGCGGATCCCGTGCTCGGCATCTTTGCGGCCGTGGTGCGTCGCACGCTCGACGGGGAACCCGCCGGTGGATGGTACCCGGGTGAGCGAATCGCCGTCGAGGATGCCCTCGAGGCATACACGGTCAACGCCGCATATGCGGCGTTTGAGGAAAGCTGGAAGGGCCGGCTCGCACCCGGCTACGTCGCCGACCTCGTCGTGTTGTCGCAGGACCTGACGACTATCCCGCCGGAGCGGATCAAAGACGTCCACGTCGTCCGCACGATGGTCGCGGGGCGATGGGTGTTCGCACAGGAGCCCCTATCGCCGTGAGCGTGGACGAGCGACTGACCGAATACACGAGGGCGCTCTTCGCGCCGGAAGACGACGTCCTGCGCGCCATCCGCGAGCGGCATCAGGAGGCCGCGCTTCCCGACATCTTCATTTCGCCGGACGAGGCACGGCTCATTCAGGTGCTGCTCCGCGCGATCAACGCGCGCCGCGTGCTGGAAGTCGGGACACTCGGTGGATACAGCGGAGTCTGGATCATGCGCGCCCTGCCGCGAGACGGGATGCTGGTGACCATTGAGTGTGATGCCGAACGGGCGGCGATCGCGCGTGATGCGTTTGGGCTCGCGGGCGTCGCCGACCGGGTCGAGATCCTGGTGGGCGATGGCCAAGCCGTGCTCGCGACACTCGAGCCTCACTTCGATGCGGTGTTTCTCGACGCGGACAAGGAGCCGCTCGGCGCCTACTACCGTGAGGCGATGCGGCTGCTGCGCGTCGGCGGCGTGCTCTTGTGTGACAACGCGTACATCCATGCCCGTGTCGTCGATTCCGATGACGTGGCCGCCGACGTCGAGGGGGTACGGGCGATCAATCGGCTCGCGAGCGAGGACCCGCGTCTCATTGCGACGATCGTGCCGATCCGTGATGGGCTGACCGTCGGCGTGAAGGTGAGCGCCTGACGCCGTCCGCACGCCTTCGATTGTGCGAAGCCGTCCGGGAAGCGGGCGGCACGGTAGCGGCCGGGGTGCCGCTCACACACGCCGCTCCTCCGGTTGTGGCACCGTTCGCCTCCGCGAGTCATGTCGAGCACGAAAGCGTCCGGGCGGAGCCGCTTGGGTCCCCCGACGAGGCACCGGAGCGCGTTGGTTTCCTCGACGGGATTCAACGGTACGCCGTGGAAGGGCGCATTGGGCTCGTTCCGATCGTACGCGGCTATGTCGCGGCGGCCGTGCTGCACCGGGAGCGGGGTGAGCTCAGCATGTCGGATTCGGAGACGGAGGAATTCGTGGTGGCGCCGCTCGCGCGTCTGGAGGCATCTGCCCGTGCGGCGCTCGAAGCCACCGGGTTGCCAGTTGTCGACTGCGCAGCGGCGGAACGGTCGCACCCGATTCTGGACGTCCAACTGGCCGCCAAAGTGGTCGAGGAGCGGCGCGAGGAAGTCGAGGTGCGCGTGGCCCGTCGGCAGATCGCGACGGCGCCGGACCGGTGGCTGGTGGTTGATGGATCGATTACCGGGCTGGTTCTGGAGCCTTCGGACGACTCGCGCGTGTTAGGAGTGATCAAGAGCCACGAAACCCAATTCCTCGACGGGGCGGATCTCATGGTGGCCCTCACGTTGCCTGCCGCCCATCGCACCAGCGTATTTGCCCGTTCCGGTCGACAGGGATCGGTCTACACGTGGTATCTTCGATTGTGGCCGTGGGATGAGCACGAGCTCTTGCACGGTCTCGTTCGTGTCGAACGGGCGGCCGGCGATGCGACCGTCGCCGAGGCGACTGCGGTCAGTCGCTGGTTGCTTGGAGAGCGTGCTCCACTCGCGGCCCGTGACGGCCGCTGGGACCGCTTGATCTATCCGATCCAGCAGGTCGAGACCTATTTGCGTGCGGAGGCAGGAGGTTGGTGGTGACGCAAGCACGACCGCGGGAACCGATCGGTCGCGTGATCGCGACAGAGGCGCTGCCCGCAGGTCCACACCAGTTTCATTTCTGGACGGCGATCGAAACCGCGATCGGGATCGGGGCCATCGTCCGCGTCGACGCGCCCCTCGACCGATCGGTGTACGCCGTCGTGGTGGACGGGAAGGCCTACTCCGATCTCGCCACGCCGCTGCACGAAGTCGTTGTAGCGGACGGCGATCCGAGTACGATGCGAGCACCGACGCGGCGCACGGAGGTCCGGCTCTGGACCGCGGCCGTCTTGCGGCACGAGCCGGAAGAGCCGGTGCAGCCGGTTCCCTTGGCCAACGTGTTCGCCGCCGACGAGACAGATGTCGAGATGGCGCTCCGCATGGACGCGTTCCTCCACTCGGCGACTCCAACCGGTGTGCCCGTCGGCGTGTATCGAGCGGGCGGCCTCGCCGCACCGGTCTACATCGATGCGGATTTCCTGCTGGGTCCCGAGTCGGCGCACCTCAACATCAGTGGCGTGTCGGGCCTGGCCACCAAGACCAGTGCCGTCGAGTTCCTGCTCTCGAGCGTGTTTCAGCGGTTACCCGAGCATCGGGGCACTGTTGCCGCCGTATGTTTCAACGTCAAAGGCCCGGATCTCTGTTTTCTGGATCAGCCGGGCACGGTGACCGATGCCGATCGGGAGCTCTACTCGATCGTGGGTATGGAGCCACGACCGTTCGAGCACGTGCACTACTATGCCCCGTTCAAGCCGGATGGCGTCAACCTGAACACGTTGCGCTCGCATTCGGATCTCTTGGGATCGGTGAAACCGCTCGTATGGGGACTGCGCGAGGTGCTCGGGTATCACGAGGTGCTGCTCAATCGCGACGATATCGACGCGAAGGCCGATGCCCTCCTGGATTTCCTCACCGATCGCGTGGTCGAGAAGGAGTTCCGTGACGAGTGGGGTGGCACGCATCGGGTCCAGACCTTCTCGGATTTGGACCGCCTGTTTCGGGCCATCTTCGACGGCCTCGAAAGCTCCGGCCGCTCGGATGTCTGGCGCACGCACCATATCGCGACGATGCGCAAGGTACGGAACCGACTGATCAACATCTCCACTCGGTGCAAAGGACTGGTCACCGACGACGGATCCGTGAGTGACCTGCCGTTTGGCGAGTTCCAAGATCGTGGCGTCTACGTGCTCGATGTGGCGGGGATGGATCAGGTGGCGCAGGACCTCGTGTTCACGCGCGTCGTGACGATGTTGCGCGAGCACCTGGAGCGCCGTGACCTGGGTGTGGATCAGGTGGTCGTCGTCGTCGACGAGCTCAACAAGTATGCGCCCGGCGACGGTCCCGACACGTACGTGCGTCGCATGCTACTCGATATCTCCGAACGCGGCCGGTATCTCGGACTCGTATTGTTCGCGGCGCAGCAGTTTCGCTCGCAGGTGCACCGGCGCATCGTCGGCAATGCCGGAACGGTGCTGTTTGGCCGGATGGACATGGACGAGCTGGCGACGCCGGGCTATCAGGTGCTGTCGCCGGCCACTAAGATCAAGCTCGCCACCCTGCCGAAGGGCCAGCTGATGGTGCGTCATCCGCACTTCACCCAGCCGATCTTCGTACGATTTCCACGTCCGGCGGTTTTGAGCGGGCCCGAGGGGGTCAGGCGCTTCCCGCCCGCAGCCGACGTGCCGTTCGAAGAGGCGGTAGTGCGTCAGCTCGCATCCTTGGACCCGAAGGTTCCCGCGGTCCGCGTGCGCGATGCGATCGCCGATCGTCGGGACGACGATGTGCGACGCGCGCTGCTGGCGACGAAGCGCACGGAGCCGACCGATGTGCTGGGGTACTTTGTTGCGGCACTCGGACCCGCGGTGGCACGAGAACGGGTGACGTCGCGGGCACCCGTCGGGTCGCCGCTTCGTTCGGTGGAGGATCCCTATGCGACGTAGGACGGTGCTCGCAGTGTGTGCCACATTGTGGCTGCTGACGATTCCGCTGGCGTCGACCGAGGCGCAGGAGAGCATGCAGTTGCGCTATCGACCCAGCCCTGGTGCGGTCGTGCACACGCTCTGGTGGTTCGATGTTACGAGTTCCCTTGCCGACGGACGGGGGGACGACCTCACCATTGAGGCCTCGGGTCTTCGGAGTATGACGCAACGAGTGGTGGACGCTGCCGGGAACCGGCGGATCGTGGAGGTGACACGGGATTCCCTGCGTCTCAGGCGACGACCGGCCGGCGGGCTGTGGACGGTGATTGCCGACTCCGGACAGTCCCAGGCGACGGCTCGGCTGGAAGTCGACGATCGGCTGCGGGTACAGCGCTTCGAGCTTCTCGCCCCGAATGAGACTGGTTCGGCGCGAACCGGAACACTCCGCGCGTTCGCCGCCGGATTCGAGCTGTCCTTTCCGGATGAGCCGCAGGCTCCCGGTGCGACCTGGACAGCGGACGTCGTGATTCCTTTCGACGAGCCCATCGGGATCGAGGAGGAACCGGGTATCGCGGCGTGGCTCGCGCAGGCGAGCGATATCGTCGCGCGAAGCACGGTGACCCTCGACAGCATCGTGGTGCGGAGCACCGACACGCTGGCCTACCTCCAGGTTCGCGGTACGTTCCTGCCGACGACGCTCGCGTCAGCAGGCGAGGTGGCCGCGGGCCGCGCACGACTGGGTGGCGCCTTCGGTGGTCGTCTGATCTGGTCGACCGGTTGGCAGGCCTTCGTCGCCGGGGCCCTCCGCTACCAGGTGCGCATGTCGACATTCAGCGGTCGTCCGGAAGCCGAGGTGCCCAGGCTCGTCCTCGACGCAGACATCTCGACGCGCTTCCAGGTCCGCCGATGAGTCGTGCCTTGTGCGCCGTCGTCGTGGCAGCGCTGGCTGCACCACCGCTTTTGGCGCAGCGCACGGTGTTGCTGCGGTTTGCGCCGCCCGATGGACTCGTCATGCAGCGAGCTTTTCGAGATCACGTGCGCCTTGTTGTGGAGGACGCCGACGGCGTGACGCGGCGAATCCGCGAGACGGTGCAACAGGGAACCGTGACGCAGGCCACTCTGCGCGCCCGTGACGCGACCGTGGTGCACCTGGGACTCGACTCGCTCACCGTGCGCCAGCGGGAGAACGGTGGAGTGTGGCAGGAACAGCGGGTGGCTCCGACGTCGGGCGCATGGGTGCAACTCGAGGCGGACGGGCAGTTGCACCTTCAGGTGCGGGACCGCTCCGACCCAGCCGTCGAGCATCTCCTTGTGTCGCTGGTGTCGGGAGTTCGCGGCATGGTGTTGCCGGACCGGCCGATGCGGAGCGGCAGGCAGTGGCGTGGCGTGGCCGAGCTCCGTGCAGGAATCGGACTTGGAGACGCCGCAACGACCGTCGCGGCGCGAACCACGTATCGGGTCGACAGCATCGTCGCGCGGTCCCATGACACGCTGGCGCACATCAGGGTTGCAGGGGGTGTGTC
>JBDHAN010000088.1:0-8205 GCA_039588055.1 Gemmatimonadota bacterium
AATAGCGACGAGCGCCCCTGAGCTAGCGGGTGCAAGCGGAGCGCCGCGACGCAACGCGACGAAGCATGCAAGTCCCGGTGCCAGCGACAGCCCCAGCGTGGTGACGGCGCACGGGACGCCGGCGTCCACGAACGGTCCGACGAAGACGTGGGCATCACGCGAGTGACCCAGGGCCGCAGCAGCGGCCAAGACCGCGACACTGAGCGCGACCGTCCACGCGGCCACTCCCGGCTCGCGGGCCGGCACCGCACCACGCAGCGCGAGCCCGGTGAGTAGGACACTCGCTGCGGCCAAGGCGAGCAGCTCGACGGCGAAGGTCGATACCGCAATCTGGTGGGCCACGTCGGGCCGTGGTGTGGCGATGGCAAAGATAGCCATCACCATGCCGCCGAACGCGACGCACAGCGCAACGCGGACCGACAGCGGGCGCAGCCTGCCCACTGCTTGCGAATCGGCCACGAGCCGCTCCACGATCACGTCGTACGCGTCGAGTCCCTGGTCCCGCGTACCCGACGTCGAGGCCTCAGTCTCCATCGTGCCCCCGCTAGCCCGGATTATTCATGGGTTGCCGTCGCGAGAGCGCCATGTGTGCGTCAGATCGGGCCGCGCGTAGTGAGGAGCGACGGAGGCATACTGGACAGTATGTTGAGGAGCGACGAGCGAGCACGGCCCGAGATGGCGTGCAGTTGGGGCTTGCAGCAGAGAACCCATGAATATTACGGGCTAGGGAGCCACCGCGAACGGTCCGCCGGTGAAGCCAATGTCATTGCGCGTGCCGTCGAGATCATCGAACCCAGGATCGGGATTTCCGGCATCCGTTGCCCGTATCTTCCGCCGCATCGTCGACAGGCGGAGCCCTGCGACGAAGGCCGCCACGGGCGTCTTTAGCATCCGTCGGCTTCCCAATCGGGGCGGCTTGCGTCGCTGTACGTAGTTCGGCTTGCCGTCGATGTTCCCCTCGAGACGCGGTGGGGCAATCGCTTGCTGTGCCCGATTGATACGTCGAAAGTCTCTCCCGTCGGTGAGTAGCGCTGCAACTCGGTTGCGGTAGAACAGATTGTACTGAATCACTGCGATTCCACCAGCGCTGAAGTCGCAGATGCCACGGCCGCGGCCACGCGAGCCGTTGAGCGCGATCAGGTTGTTCATCACGACCGCCGGCGAGGCCCCTCTTAGGATGATGCCGTTGCTGTCGTTTCGCACGATCGTGTTGTTGACGATGCGGGGGGCCGCATCGACGACCTCGATCGAGTGAGGATCGGCCTGAGCCGTGTGATTGTAGAGGACGAGGTTATTGTACACGTGGGCGCTCGATCCCTCGATGTAGATCCCGCTACCCTGGACCATGGCCTGATTCGAAAAGACAACGTTGCGGACGATGGTCGGGTTACTGTTGTGGATGAAGATGCCGCCGCCACGGTCTGTGACACCACCCGTAATCGTAAAGGAGTCGAGGACACTGTCGAGCCCTTCCGCCGTCGCGAACGTCACCACCGGTCCCGATCCCGTGCCGCGGATGACGGAGTCGTGGCCTGCACCGACGACGGTGATTGGCTTGCCCAGAAAATCGATGTTCTCCTCGAACACTCCGGCCGCCACCGCGACCGTATCCCCGTCATGTGCGGCGGCGATCGCCACCTGGATGGACTCGCCAGGGGCCACGGTGATCGTGTCAGCGCCGGCGCCGACGGGACGGATCGCGATCGCCATCACCGCGAGCAGGCAGTACGAATGCCAACGACAGCTTCGTGGTTCGAGCATAGCAGCCTCCTTTGTGTCGGTGCAGCACCCTTTTCGGTGCAGCCCCCTTTACTGAGGGAATTGCCGCACCGAGAGCGAAAGTTACAGATGGTTTCCCTGAACGGCATCATCGGTGCAGCAACGCTTTGATGGCTGCGTAGGCACGGTGGGCGCGTACCTTCAGTGCCGCCGTGGTTGTGCCTGCCTGCGACGCTGCCTCCTCCACGGACAACCCTTCGAGCTTCAGGAGTACGAAGGCCTCGCGCTGGGCGGGAGGGAGTTGCCCCAGTACCTCCTCGAATCGTGAGCCGGTGCCGAAATCGGATTCCGATGGCTGATCCGGGGGAACGTCGACAAGGACCTCCCACGACATCCGCCGCATCCGGCGGTGCTGGGAGCGAGTCGCAACGTATCGAGCGATCGAGAAGAGCCAGGGCTCGAACGGTTGCAGCGGGTCATAGGTGTGGCGACTCCGGTGCAGCGCCAACAGGACCTCTTGGACGAGGTCCTGAAGCTCATCTCGATTCGCGGCCCAGCGACGGAGCAGGTTGAGCAGGGCCGGCTTGATGTCATCGAGGAGAGCACGGTACGCGTCGGCATCGCCCTCCTGGACGCGCCTCATGAGCGCCGTGCGCCGTCTGGCGCGATCGCCCAGGCTGCTTGGCGCCGCCGATTTCATGCTGGGTCCCCGGCGTCCGAGGCTCAGACCATGGACCAGTTTGCCCTGACGGCGCAAGCTGCCGAGGCGCGCACGGGAGCCGCCGTGCCTGCTAGCCCGGAGTATTCATGAGTTCCCTACTGCGAGCGTCGAGCGCACCGCATCTTCAGGACCTTCTCCCTCCAGCCTCCTCAACATGGTGTTCAACTATGCCTGCGTCGGCCTCCGGTCCGAGGGCCCCGAATCTCCGGCGCGCTCGACGCTCTCGCGACGGCAACCCATGAATGACCCGGGCTAGCGTGTACGCTCGATCGAGACGCGTGCCACGGGGTTTCGCCAGTCGTATGTTGCCGAGGACAGATCCCCGATTCCGTGAATGCCGGCGTGCACGTGGACGTAGCCTTCTGCGGTGGTGCCGGGCGATTCTCCCTCACCGCCGCAGACCGGCCCTGGGATGTTGGCACAGAGTTCGTCGTTGGCTTCGCTGCCGGCATCGTAGGCAACGGCCGAGTACATGGCCTGAGACCCGCGGCGGGCGGGAAGCGACACGCCGTTCAGGGCGACGAACGCGTCGTTCGTTGGGATCAGCATTGCCGCGAGACTCAGCTGTTTCGAACCGCGGCGAGCCTCCACGGTGATCGTCACGGATTGTCCGGGGGCCAGCAGACCCTCGGACGTGTTCACCGCACTGACGTCACCGGATGCACTCAAGACCGTCGCCAGCGGTACCGTGTCACCGCCCTCGGCGAGCGTTGCGAGCTCGGCGCTCGCAGCCGCTCCCGGCTGGAAGAGCGGCACGCTCGGCCTGACCCTGTGAGTCGCTACGAGGATAGGTGTGAAACTCTCCCCGCGGGTGAGGTTGGTCACCGTCACCTCGTACCGTCGTGGTCCAGCGTAGGCAGTCTCCTGCACGAACACGCTGCCTATCGCCACGATCCATGGAATGAGTAGGGTACGTCGCATCATATTGGCCTCCTGCTTGAGTATGTGGTTGGTCGACGAGATCTCGCACCGTGGCTCGGGGCGAGACTCGCCGCTCATGGAGGACATTTGTCGGCCTGGGTGAGAAAGTTACAGTGAGACGTCAGTCCAGATGGTCGTGTGCCCGTAGTGTTCCAACGAGCTCTGCGAGTATGCGATCGAAAAACCCCTGGAACACGTCTTGGTTATTCGGCGGGAACTTGTCGGCAAGAAGCGGCGCGATGGCATCGGGCACGAGATTCACCCCCACCCTCCATGGAATCGCACTCGCCGCGGCGAGTGTGTCCTCAAGCGGCGTGACGTCCACCTCCTCGCCCGCCTCCGCTCGCCGAAGGAGGTCCAGAGCCAGCCCGCCGGCCTCGCCGAGGAGTGCCAGCTTTTCCGATGCCGATTCGATCTCGGCGAAGAGCGCGGGGTTGGAATGCGGTCGCGGTCGAGACGGCGCGAGCCGTCGCTCGAGGCGCCGGTGGTTCTTCGCGTAGCGTCGGAAGAGGCGCCGCAGCACCGCTCGATGGCGGCGCGAGCGGGTGTCGAGGAACTTCTCGACCGCGACTGCGAGCTCCGGGGACTCGGGGTTTTCACCGATGAGTGGATGACTTTGAAAATGACTGGCCAGACGTTCCAACGTTCGGACGGCCGCCTTTCCCCCGTTGGCGGCCACCATGAGTGCCTCGCTCCACGCGACCCACGGGTCGTACCCTCCCGCCAGGCCGAGCGCGCGGCCCACCGTCCAGAGCGGGATCTTCGTCGCCTCGGGCTGCTGCATGGGATTGACGACGATGCCATCGAGCACCGCGTCGATCCCCGCCTCGCGGCCCTGATACGGACCGAGAAAAAGCTCGTTCGCGAGCAGCGAGTCGTTGACCGGATAGTTGTCCCACACGATGACCGGCCGCTCGACGAAGCTTCGAAAGGCACTCGCATCCACCACCGTCAGACGGTCCGTGAAGACCGCCGGCCCGGTCCACATGATCGCTACCTCGGGTGGAATGCGCTCGTAGACGGCATACGCGGCGGACGACGACCACTGTGGGTACAGGATGGCCAGGCGGGACGAATCGGTCTGCAGCTGCTCCACCGTGCCTTCGTAGAAATGCGAAATGAAGCAGAGGGACGTGTCGGGATCGAGCGCCTGCAGGAAGGCGAAGACGGCCGTCACGACGTCGGCCTGCAGATCCGGGTC
Source organism: Gemmatimonadota bacterium (assembly GCA_039588055.1). Classification (GTDB taxonomy): domain Bacteria; phylum Gemmatimonadota; class Gemmatimonadetes; order Gemmatimonadales; family GWC2-71-9; genus JAOTVV01. Next base: position 4,563 of record JBDHAN010000088.1, read on the forward strand.
TGGACCGGTGGTCGAGCCGAAGACGTCGTCGAAGAGCACGCAAAAGTCACGCACGCCGACGTTGAAGAGGCTGGTGAGCTTGTCCGTGAGCAGATCGATGTCGTTGCTCTGCGGGTCGTAGCTGAGCCCCGGCGCGATGGCGAAGACGAACCGTACACCGATGTCGGCGCCGAGCGCGGCCATATCCTGGAAGTGAGCCAGGTGCTCCGGTGGATATGGATCCCGCCACCGATCGCGGTGAAACGGGTCGTTCTTGGGTGCGTATATGTACGTATTGAGACCGGCCCGTGCCGTGAACTCGAAGAGATGTCGACGGGCCTCGAAGGAGTAGACGGGACCGAAGAATCCTTCGATGACGCCGCTGGTCGCGAAGTCGTTGGCGATGGTCGGAAAGCGTTCGGAGTGACGGAAGCCGACGAGAAAGATGCCGAGCCCAACGAGGATCCACACCGGGGCTCGCGATCGCACCAGCGTGCCACCAGCTCGGCTCATCTCGCATGCTCCGTGGTGGGCCAACCTACGCCCGGGACGGAAGTGGGCACATTATGGACCATGATGGCCTCGGTGGCGGCGGCGCTGGTCACGTGGTGTCCTCGTCGGCACCGAATGACCCTCCAAAATAGGCCCGATCACGGGCCTCGTAGCCGTCGTAACCGAGTAGGTCGTACAGGTCGGCTCTCGTCTGCATCCAGTCGAGTACGGGGCTTTGCGTGCCGGAGCGGCTGATCTCCGTGAGCATGCGCTCCGCTGCCTTCATGGCCGCCCGAAACGTCGTTACCGGAAACAGCGCGATGCGGTAGCCGAGCTCGTGTAGCTCCCGAACGCTCAGCAAAGGGCTGCGCCCGAACTCGGTCATGTTCGCTACGAGCAGCGCATTGAGCGCGCGGCCGAAGCTGGCGAACTCGTCGCGGTCTTCCAGTGCTTCAGGAAGAATCATGTCTGCCCCCGCGGCCAGGTAGCGACGGGCACGCCCCACGGCGGCGTCAAAGCCCTCCACCCCACGAGCGTCGGTCCGCGCGACGATCACGAAGTCCGGGTCCGGGCGTGCGGTCGTGGCCGCTCGGATCTTCTGCTCCATTTCCTCGGCGCTGATCAGCGACTTCCCTGAGAGGTGACCGCACCGCTTGGGCAGCCGTTGGTCCTCGAGTTGGATGGCGGCAACTCCGGCACGCGCGAACTCCTTCACTACCCGCTCCACGTTCAATGGACCACCGAACCCGGTCTCAGCGTCGGCCAAAAGCGGCAGACTCGATGCGGCCGTGATGCGGCGGGCCTGCTCGACGACTTCGCACATGGACAGCAGCCCGACGTCGGGCAGGCCGGCGCTGGCCGACAGCGCTGCGCCTGACAGGTACATGCCCTCGAATCGGGCGCGCTCGGCCATCTTGGCCACAAGGGCATTGAACACACCGGGCATGGCGATGCACCGATCGGCGCATGCGGTGCGCAGCCGCGCAGCCGGTGATCTGCCTTTTTCCATCGGTATCACACCCATCTATTCGTTTGGCAGGAAGAGCGCCAGCAACGAACGCAGATCCGACTCGACCTCGAGCGCCCAGAGTCGGCGCAGCGCCTCCGCCTGCCGGCCAGGTGCGATCTTCCCATCGGTGAGGCGCCTGAACTTGTCTTCGACTTCCTCGTCGGTCATGGGGTTGCCCCAATGGCCCTTCGGGAACTCGACCTCTCGAAGAGCACGGCGACCGTCTCTTGTCGTTACCGTGATCCGATTCGGTGTGCTTGCCGGATAGCGCTCGTCAAAAGCGGCGTCCGCTCTGACCTCGACGCGGGAGACGAGATCGAGCAGTGTCTGGTCCGCCACTCGCTCTTCGGAGAACTGGTCCGGCCCGACGTCCCCGTCCTGGAGCGCCACCGCGACGCAGTATGGGAGGCTATGGTCGGCCGTTTCACGGGTCTTCGGGTGCCACTTCTCTGGGTCGGCAATGATCTCCACGGCCGCGGTGAATGTCTCCACCAGCACGCGATCGACGGCGGCCGGGCCGCCGATTTCGTCCCGCAGTTGGAGCGCGGCGTCGATGGCGCTCTGCGCGTGGTATTCGGCCGGCCAGTTCTTGAGACACGTTTTGGGCAGCAGGTGTTCGGCACCATTTCTCCCGCCGAGGCGCGGCAGGTCGAACGCCCCGTGTGCCACCTCTGCGAAGAAACCCATCTCCCCCTCGAAGATCGGCGCCGGACCGGTCATGCCTTCCGCGGCAAGCAGCGCCGCCAGCACGCCATTGCGTGCGGCGTTGGCGGACGCCGCTCCCTTCCACATCGACAGCGCACCGGCGCGGGTTTGGCGCATGGCCATGTGAGCCACACCGGAGATGCCTTGCGCGTGGACGAGGGAAGGAACATCGAGACCGAGCAGTTTTCCTGCTGCGAGCGCAGTGGAGAACGCCGCGTAGCACACGTGGTCCCAGCCCTGCGAACGGATGCTCCAGACGTCGGCAAGCCGGCACTGGACTTCGTATGCGACGACGACAGCCGAAAGGAGATCCTTGCCGGTTGAGCGTGACACTTCGCCTGCAGCGAGCACCGCCGCCACGTTGTCGCTCGGATGCGCCGGCTCCTTCGATAGGTACGTGTCGTTGAAATCGAGGTAGCGGATCAGAATCCCGTTGACAAAGGCTGCCATATCCGGGCTCGTGCGGCTGCCGTAGAGCGTGGTCGCGCCCTCGGTGGCCGCGATCCGTGAGGCCACCCGCTCGGCTGCCCGAGGGGCGTCGGCATGGCGGGCGCCCAGTGCGCAGCCGAGCGCGTCGATCAGCCGCCGTTTCGTCTCGTGTACCACACCCGCCGGCACGTCCTCGAATCGTGCCGAAACCACATAGTTGGCGAGGCGTTCTGCGAGTGTGTCCGGCACCGCCGGATACTTATCAGAAAGGCGTGCAACCCGGAATCGCCGTACGCCGAGCGCTAACGGACACGAGGTCCCGCGTATGGGCCGACGTGCTGTCCCTGCGGCGGCTGCTGCCGGCGAATTCAGCCTGGAAAGGGGATGAGCGGAATACCTGGTGCGCTTCAGTTCTCCCTCAAGATCTCCTCGTCATACTCCACCTCGAAGCGGAGCTTGTGCTTGGCTTCCTCGTGGGCCAAGGAGAGGAAGAGATCTCGTACATCCTTGTCGTCCCCGGCAAGGGATGCGAGGTCACTGTACAACCTGAACGCCGCCTTCTCTTTCTTCATTGCCAGAATAAGCGCGTGCTGGTAGTCCATGTCATCTCGGGGCTCGACGTCCACCAGGTAGTCGGCGATCTTCAGATCCTGCACCTGCTCCCGCGGCGGCGCGGGCACCTTCCCGGCCTTGATCTTGAGTAGCTTGGCCTTGTGCCCTTCCTCTTCGCGGGAGAACTCTTCGAACACTTCGCGCATCGCGGGCCGATCCATCTTGCCGGCTAGACGCTTGTAGAACCTGGCGGCCGCCTCCTCTTCGCTGATGGCGAAATCGAGCAGCTCATCAACCGACTCGAACTTCTTCATCGGACGATTCCTCCCTCTGCTGCTGGCGGAAGGCCGCGCGACACGGTGCAGGGCTCCGAGCTCGCCGATCTGCTTCGATGAACTCGCCGCCCGCCGCAGAATCGCTCCGATATCATTTTTGATGTTGCAACTGCAATCGCCCAGCTCCCGACTGTGCTTGAGT
>JBDHAN010000089.1:0-7999 GCA_039588055.1 Gemmatimonadota bacterium
GGATTTCACGGCCCAACTGGAACGCGTGCGATCGCTGGACGTCGATGCCGTGATCACGTACGGCAACTCCAAAGAGTCGGCGCTCCTGCTCAGGCAGATGCGCGAGATGGGGATGGACCAGTGGTTCTTCGGCAGCGATCGGATGGTGACGCAGGAGTTTCTCGACATTGTAGGGCCGCACCATGGCAAGGTGGCTGCCGGATTTCCCTACGACCCTGACAGTGAAGACCTCGGATATCTGCAATTCGTCGAAGATTTCCACGACAAGTTCGGGGAATACCCGGAGACCTACGCCGCGCACGCTTACGACGGCATGAACATGCTCGTCGAGGCGATCGAGCGCGGAGGGCTGAACCGCGCGCTCATCCGTGACGAGCTCGCAGCCATGAAACGGTACCATGGGGTGACCGGTCAAATCCGTATGGATCCGGTGTTCAGCGACCGGAGTCCAGCGGTGCTGGCCATTCTGCGAGACGGTCGATTCGAGTACCTGACGCGCGATGAGCTGTTTGCCGAGGAAGCCAATCGCGACTCGCCGAACTCTCCATGACTTCGTGCCGGCCTGCCAGCTCCAAGCTTCGGCCATCGATCGCGCTGCTTAGCGCACTTGCCGCCTGTCAGACCCTCACGCCCTCTACGCCACCCGACTCGACCATCGACCCCACACGGCCGCCGAGTGTGTTCGACACACCGGTGGCGTTCTCCGGATCGCACGGAGCGACCCGTGATCCTCGGGACCTGGCCGAGATCCGGATTGGACTCTTCGCACCTGATGGCGTTGACCATCCGGTCGGCGGCCCAGTCGCAGCAGCAGCGCGCCTGGCCATCGATCAGTTCAATCAGTCGGGCGGCTATCACGGCGTGCCGCTCTCGCTGCTCGTGCGTTGGGACGACGACCCGTGGCAGGGTGGCTCGAAGGAGATGATCCGACTGGTCTACGAAGACAGCGTGTGGGCAGTGATCGGATCGGTGAGCGGAGATCACACACATGTGGCCGAGCAGGTGGTGACGAAGGCGTGGCTCCCGCTGCTTTCACCGGTTTCCGCCGATCCGACCCTCACCTACATTCGCATCCCTTGGATGTTTAGGCTGCCGCCGGACGACGGTCAGCAGGCTGCCGTCATCGTGCGTGATGGCCTGCAGGTGCGATCGCTGGAGACTGTTGGTGTCATCACCACGACGGACCATGATGGTCGTGTCTTCGCCGATCAGATGCTCACCGCCATGGAGCAGGGCGGGGTCGCCGCTGCCTTTCATTTTGAAGTGTCGCCGACCGGCGCGAGGCTTGGTGAGGTAGTCGCCCGAGCCGCATCGTTTCGTCCGGACGGGCTGATCGTACGGTTACCGTCCGCTGAGACGCTCGATCTCCTGGGTCACCTTCAACGCCAGGGGCTCCGTGCTCCCGTGTTGGTTCCGTGGGTCCCGGGACTCGACCCGACCGAACTCAGCGCTCAAGACCGCGGACCGGTGCTGCATGTCTGGCCGTTCGAGGAGGGGTCGAACCCGGAGTACCACGCGTTTGCGCAAACCTATCGAGCGCGAGTTGGCATGGTGCCGACGCCCGCCGCCGCGTACGCCTACGACGCCGTCAACATGCTGGTATCATCGCTGCTCCAAAGTGGTCTCAACCACGCGGCTCTGCGCGATGCTCTCGCCGACCAGAGCGGGTATCGCGGCGTCACTGGGGTCGTCTCGTGGGATAATGCTGGAGGCAATCGGGCAGCGCCTGTTCTCCGCAGCGCGGACGGCCCAAGGCCGTAGCGTCGGGGTGCCACGCCACATAACTATGAGATCCCGAGCCGCTGGCCGCGCCAGGTGGGAACTCAATTCCGCAGCGCGGGTTTCATCACGCGTGCACCAAGACCGGGCGCCACAGAGGAGCGGGAAGCCGCATGAGACACGTGAGCCGTAGCGGAACAAGTTGGCTTATCGTCATTGCCGTCGCGGTGGCCATGAGTGTGTTGTCGCAGCCCATCTCGGCACAAGTGAGGCCGCCCGGAGAGGGTGAAAGGCCGGGGCCGGGAGGGAGACGAGCAGGTCCCGTGGTGCCTCCCGAACTCGACTCCGCTGCCAACGGCGGTTGGCAGGTTCGACCTGCCGCTCAGTTCAGTTTGTGGTTTCACGCGCTGGCGGTGATTGCCGCCGATCAGCCGGGACCACTGGGCCTCTACAGTGCCGACTACGCCAGGTACATCCGCGACTTCAAGCAGCAACTGGGCGTGTACCCGACCGTGCTCGACTCGGTGGCCCCGTCGCTACGGGCGGACATCGGAGACGGCCGGGACCTCGAATTCCTGCATTTCGCACCGCTCTACTTTCCGCGCGCCGAGCCCGAGCGGATGCTGGCCGCGCTGCGGGCGGTCGCGACCCGGAACTTCGGTAACGAGGCAACGGCCGGTCGCGACGTCGGGTTTGGTGTCGCCGTGGTCAGTCAGGGGGCGCAAGATGGACGGGCGCGCCGCATCCTGCAGCGCCTTGTCGACGCCGCTGAGCAGGAGTGGCAAGCATTCTACCGCCAGTACTGGGAAGATCAGGAGGAACAGCGCAGCTCCGAGTCACGAGCCATGCAGGTCATGTGGGATGAAGAGATTGCACCGGGGCTCGCCGACTATCTGGGGCGGCGGCGTCTCACGGGCGGTTTGGTCATGCCGTCGCCGGCCCTCGGCCCGGAGGGCCGAATCATCGAGCTTCAGGAGTACTCTCCGACCGATCAGGTCGTGGCCGTACAGCAGCCATTGCTGAGCGACGGACCGGGGGCAACCGTTTTTGCCTTTCTCAAGGAATTGTGCTTCCTCCTGGTCGATGACCAGAAGCTGAGTCCGGCCTCGCTAGCTGTTGATGACCGCGAGGATCTGCAGCGGACCGCGGCGGTCAGGTGCGGAGCGCTGCTGCTCGATTTCTACGCTCCCCAGCACGCCGGCAGATATCGGCGGGCGTTTCTCGATGCGGTAGGAGCAGAGGAAAGCGCGACCGTTGCCGCATTCGAGCGCGTGTATTATCTGGATCCGGCCGTCTCCCTGAAACTTCGCCAGCAGATTCGGAGTCCGTAGCGAGATCGCATGTCTGAGACGCGGAACGTTGGGACGCCCGCGCGCACGAGGCGCGTGCCCACAGCTCGGCTGCCACGATCGGACGCTCGTTATGGAGCCGGAGTCGTCGTTCTTGCGCTGACGCACGCGCTGGCTGTGGTGCTCATGCTTGTCATCAAAGCTTCGCCTGGCACCGCGGATGAGGACGCGCTGCGTGGCGGTGGTGGGGGTGGTGGTGGCGGCGGAGGGAGTCTTCGATTCGTGGCACTCCCGCCGGCGTCGCGGCTCGCACCAGCTGCAGACCGAGCGCAGCCCGTCACCGCGCCGCAGCCGGAGGTCGTTGTTCCAAAACCGGCACTCGCGCGCATGGAAGAACCGGAAGACGAGCCCGAGTTGGCGATAATGCCCAACCTACCACTCGAGATGCCGGTGTCGGCCACTGCCCGGACCGAGGGGCCCGGACGGGGGTTCGGCGTTGGACCAGGGGCTGGATCGGGTACCGGTGGGGGCATTGGCTCAGGGCAGGGGAGTGGAGTCGGAAGCGGGTCCGGTCCTGGGGTGGGACCAGGTGTTCCCGCCTATGCGCCCGAGCCGAGAGCGGTCATCTATCCCTTCGAGGAACCACCGGCGTCTGTTAGAGGCCGCCAGTTTCGCATTCGGTTTTGGGTGGATGCCCGCGGTCGCGTGGACAGCGTTACGGTCTTGCCGGAGATCGACGACAAACGGTTCAGAAAGATCCTACTCGATCGCGTCTCGTCGTGGACCTTCTACGCCGCGCGAACTCTCGAGGGAAGGCCGGTCGCCGGACAGCTGGTGGTGCCCTACGCGCCTTAATCAGCTAACAGTTAACAGTTAACAGTTGTCAGACGTTGGCCATCAGCTGTCTGCCGCTCTGCCGCCCTGCTGCTCTGCCCCCACTGCCCCCTTTGCCTTAACATCAGCCGGGGCTCGCACGTATGCAGAGATGTGACCTCTCAACGGACTCCTCTCGTGCGGCACGTCAGTGTCTTCGCGTCCTTTGTCGCGCTGCTGGGTCTTGTGCTGGGTACGGCACCGGTGCGGGCACAGGTCGGCGAGACGACGGACATCATCACAGGCATCGTCGCCGACGTCTACGGGGAACCCCTCGCTGGCGTCGAGATCGAGGCGTTCTCGCTCGACCTCGAAATCTCGAGAATCGCCGCGACCGATCGGAGCGGCCGATATATGATCCTCTTCCCGGACGGGGGTGGGCAGTACCGGTTGACCGCTCGGCTGATCGGTGCCATGCCGCAGACGGTGATCATGGTGCGTCAGGCGGACGAAGACCGGCTCATCTGGGACGTGCAGCTCCGGGAGGCCGGCTTCGTGCTCGACCCGCTGGTCGTGACGGGAGACTCGACGATTAGGCGGGTCCAGCCACGGGAAGGGCGAAACCCCGGCGAAAGACAGATTGCGTTCACCCCCGACATGGTGGCAAATCTCCCGATCGATCCTGAAGACCTGGCCATGCTTGCCGCGCTCGTACCGGGGGCCGTGTTGATCGACGCGACCGATTCCACCGATGCAGCGTATTCGATCGCCGGGCAGGGTACCGACGCGAACGTAACGACGTTGGACGGCATGACCTTCGGATCGGGGCAGATGCCGCAGGAGGGCCTGCGTGCCACCCGTGTCGTTACCAGCACGTACGACGTCTCGCGTGGGCGCTTCAGCGGGGGCATGATGGCGTCCACCACACGGACGGGCTCCAACAACGTGCAGGCATCGTTGAGTTACTCCCTGCGAGACGACGACCTGGCTTTCGGCGAGGGCGGACTGACGACGTTCGCCGCGGGATCGACCCAGCATGCATTTGGGGCGGGCGTCGGCATCCCGGTGATCCACAATCGACTGTTCGCCTACGTGTCGGGATCGCTGCGTGCCCGTCGGGATCCGTTTGCCTCGCTGACGAGCGCCACGGTCGACGATCCCATCCGACTCGGCGTGGCGCCGGATTCGGTCGATCGGTTCATGACTATCGTGAACGACGTCGGCGCGGCCCCGGAGAGCCGGTATGAGGGCAACCGGCGGAACGACAAGCTGTCCGGGATGCTTCGCATGGACTACCTGATCTCGAACCGCCACACCCTCATGCTGCGCGGGGACATCCGCGACGTCGGTCAGGAGCCCACACGGGTGGGCGCGACGGCGCTTCCGGAGACCGGTGGGGACAATGTCACGTCGGCTGGCGGCCTGATGGTGAGCCTGGCATCGCAATTCGGTCAGCGCGCGATCAACCAGCTGCGTGCCTATGCGTCGATCAACACCCGCGCGGGAGATCCGTATTGGCTGCTGCCACAGGGCCGTGTGCAGGTCAGATCGGTGTTCGACGACGGCTCGACAGGAATCAATACGCTGACTATGGGTGGGAATACTTTCACCCCGACGGGCTCAACGTCGCGGTCGATTGAAGTGAGTGACGAGGTGTCGGTGTTCACGGGTGGCGCGAGCCACCGACTGAAGCTTGGCACGCTATTTCGGGTCGAGGAGACGGACGACTTTGCGTCGAACAACCAGTTTGGCGTCTACACCTACAGTTCATTGGAAGCGCTCGAGACCGACTCGCCCGCGTCCTTCCGTCGAGTGCTGAACGCTCCGGACCGCAAAGCAACGATGCTCGAATGGGCCGCCTATGTCGGTGATGCGTGGATGCCGTCCAGGACCTTTCAGGTCAACTACGGATTGCGGGCCGAGGTTACCACACTCAAGAACGTCCCAGCCTACAACCCCACCGTCGATGCAAGCCTCGGTGTGAAGACGGACGAGCTCCCATCGGAGTTCGACGTGAGCCCGCGCCTCGGTTTCACCTGGCGGGTTGGAAGCACGGGTTTTGCGACACCGCCGGCATTCATCATCACCGGAGGTGTCGGGAAGTTCCGCAGCCCGATGTCCCTGCGTCTTGTATCGCAGGCGCAGTCGGGCACGGGCCTCGCCGATTCCGAGTCGATTCTGGAATGCACCGGGTCCTCCGTTCCGATACCGGACTGGAGCCTCTATCGGAACGATGCTGCAATGATCCTCGATGAATGCGTTGGACCGCCGACCCTGGTCGATCTTGGCACCCCGGCGGTGACGGCGTTCGCCCAGGACTTCGGATCCACAAAATCGTGGCGCGCCTCGCTTGGTGTTCAGCGCAGCCTGACCACGCTGCTCCGCGCGTCGGTCAACTTTACGTATGCGAGGGGCGTGGACCAATACGGCTATCAGGACGTGAATCTCGACACGGATGGCGGATTCACTATCGCATCAGAGGAAAATCGACCTGTCTTCGTGCCCGCCAGCACGATCGCTCCGGCAACCGGGGCTGTGAACTCGCGCGCCTCACGCATTGATTCGTCCTTCGCCCAGGTGCTGCACATCGGGTCGCATCTCGAGAACGAGTCCAAGCAGCTGACGTTCTCGTTGGGGGGTGTGACCCGGAGTGGTGTGGTGGTGCGGAGTGCGTACACCTGGTCACACGTGCGCGACCAGTCGTCGCTGCGAGGTGGTGGGGGAGGTGGTGGAGGCCGCAGTGGGTCTGGCTTTGGTGGAAGCACTGGGGGCACCACGTCGGGAAACCCGAATGTGCCGGAGTGGGGCCGAAGCAGTCTCGAACGTCGCCACTCGTTTCTGCTCACCGTCAGTTACCCGTTCGGCCCGAGCCTGGACGTGACCAGTATTGGCCGTCTCTCGTCGGGTCGCCCGTACACGCCGGTGGTTGCGACCGATATCAACGGTGACGGAGCGGCCAACGACCAGGCGTTCATCTTCGATCCGGCAACGAATCAGGGCATGGCGCAGCTGCTCGGAAGCACGTCGTCCGGCGCGCGTGAATGCTTGGAGCGCCAGATCGGCACCGTCGCGTCGCGCAACAGCTGTTTGGGACCGTGGGAAGGCACACTCGAGTTCCAGGTCAACTACCGTCCGAGCTTCTGGGACCTCAACCATCGGCTCATGGTCTCGCTCACCACCATCAACTTCTTGGGTGGGTTGGACCGCCTGCTCCATGGATCTGATGGCCTGAAGGGTTGGGGAATGCGGGCGCAGCCGGATTCACGATTGCTCTATGTCACCGACTTCGATCCGGTCGCGCAGCAGTTCCTGTATGCAGTGAACGAGCGCTTCGGCGCCAGCGACCCACAGCGGACGGCCTTCCAGCAGCCGTTTCAGATTGGCATTCAGGCGCGGGTATCGCTCGGCCCCGATCGCGGCCGCGATGCGTTGCTGCGGATGCGGGGTGCCGGAGGTGGAATGATGGGTCGGGGAGGGCGTCCAGGAATAGGTGGTCGTCCCGGTGCAGGTGCCGGCGGCTTCCGCGGAGGCGGCATTACTGGCGCCAATTTCCTCGAGCGGTTCAGGTCGCTGCTCGTCAACCCGGCCGAGTATGTGTTGGACTTGGTGGACTTACTCGACCTGACGCACCAGCAGATCGATCGCCTCGACTTCCTGCGCGACTCACTCGGGATCGTGAACGACAGTATCGGTACGGCCCTGCAGACTGAGATCGAGGAGGCTGCGGCCGGCGCGGAACAGGACCCCCGGGCACTCATGGAAGTGATTCGGCCGGCCATGCAAAGGGTGCAGGAGAACCTCACGCGTGGCCTGGCGGCGGTCCGCGAGGTGCTGACGGACGAGCAGTGGGATATACTGCCCGAGCGGGTGAGAAATCTCGGAAGTCGGCTGGGGATGCCGGGCGGCGGGATTCGGCGGCCGGATCAGTAGTCGTGAGTCTTCAGTTATAAGCCAACAGCTGTCGGCCATCGGGCGTCAGCTGTTGACTGCCACCCTGCGGCCTCTGCCGCTGCATGACCGAGCAGTGAAGACGAGCGATGACGGGCTGGGCCGCCCTGCCGCTGCATTTCTGCCCCTTCTGCCCCCTCTGCCCCCTCTGCCCCCTCTGCCCCCTCTATCGACACTCCTCACAGGTTCCGTCAAAGATCTTGGCGCCACCAAGTCGGTGCGCCAGGCCG
>JBDHAN010000090.1:0-7805 GCA_039588055.1 Gemmatimonadota bacterium
GGAGCTCCTCACCGGGGAAAATCCAGTGCGGATCTTCCACCACGGTGGTGTTCAGCCGATAGATCTCCGGCCACAAGAGGGGATCGCCGAAGTACCGGGTGGAAATGCCCCACAACGTCTCACCCTCCACGACGACGTGCACGTCCGGCACTGGGGGCAGCTGTTGCGGCTCCTGCGCGTGGACCGCGCCAGCTCCAAGGGCCAGAGCGGCGCACCACGCGACCATGAGCTTAGAACGGGAGATCGTCCTCTTCCTCATCAAGCGCCTCCGGGAAGTCGTTGTAGGACTCCGACGGCGTGTCGGTAACAGCCGAAGGAACAGCGGGACGGGATCCGGAATCGATCTCCTCCCCGCCCCCACGTGGCGAGAGCATGAGGATTTCGCGGGCGTTGACCTCGGTCGTGTAGCGGGTCTTCCCCTCGCGATCCTCCCACGTGCGATACTCGATGCGACCTTCGACGTAGACTCGGTCGCCCTTCTTCATGTACTTCTCGGCGATATCCGCCAGACCGCGGTTCCGGTTGTTCCACAGCACCACGCGGTGCCATTCGGTCTTCTCTTGCCGCTCGCCGGACTGATTGGTCCACGAGCGACTCGTCGCGACGGACAGCGTCGCCACACGGGTCCCACCACCAGTGGTTCGGACCTCGGGATCGGCCCCGAGGTTCCCGATCAGCATGACTTTGTTCAGACTTCGACTCACTAGAGCCTCCAAAAACCGCAGGGTCGGACCCGGACAGGCCTCAAACTATAGGGGCTGCAAGTCCTTTTGTCAACCAAAGATACGCGATTTGGCGCCAAAAAATTCGTTCGCCACTTCGGCCGATTTTCGGGATGTTGCGGCGGGTCGACAATCGGGTCCGCAGCCCGCGTTCAGACAATGTGCGAAACCCTGTCAGCGCGATTCCATGACGTCCATCACCGCCTCCAACTGGGCCTGAGCACGGGCCGCGAGCTCCTCGGCCTCGCTCGTCACGCGTTTCGTGAACGCGTCATCGGCGATATCGCTCACATTGATCAGCACATTGCGACAGGCGCCCCAGATTCCTGTCTCGAGCGCCTTGGCGCCTACCTCAAGATCCGATCGCAGCGACGCATTCCCGTGCCGCGCCAGCTCCACCATCGCATCCCAGGCCGCGTCGGCCGTGCGCATCGTCGTGAGCGGGACCTCTACCGCGTGCTTGAGCCCCTCCTCCATCGCGCGCGCTCGCGCGGTTCGCTCTGTCTCGGTGTCCCGCGGGAGTGACGCGGCAGTCATGTATTCGCCAAACGCCTCGGTGTCCGCGTCGATCATCGGAATGAGACCCTGCATCGCCTCGTACACGGGCGGGATGTTCTTCCGCATGACCGGATCGAGCGCCTCGAATTTTCGCCGCCCGTACGTCATCCATCCCACCATGGCCCCGAGAGCCGCCCCCATCGCCGCGATCGCTGCTGCTGCCGATCCGCCACCAGGCGCTGACGTTCGCGCCCCGAGTGATTCCACAAACGCACGCACCGAGGACGACGCGAGGGGTTCGGCGGCCGCGTCGGTCACCATGTATTCGATGATCCGCGCATCCGGGTCGAAGGGCGCGACGGAGTTGAGGCCGAGCCGCTCGACTGCGAGGCGCACTTTCTGGCGCTCGTCCAGAATGAACAGGCCCTCACGCTCGATGTAGTAATCCGCCGCCATGAGCACCGCATCACGAGGAATGAGGCCGACCAACTCTGAGCCGGCCACCGCCACGTTGATGGCCTTCGCACGCTCGACGCACGCCTCGAAGGCCACGTGCGGGGGAGTTATCCGATAGTCGTCGAGGTTCATGGACACCTGCGCCATGCCGTACTCGTCGACGTACCAGCCGATGCCCTTGACCTTTTCGAGACGTCCTGGCCCGTCGGGTCCCCGCCCTTGCTCGCGAACGTCCAGCGCGATGCGGTGCGCCTGCTCCTTCGTCCCGAGCACGTTCACGTTGTACGCGATGAGGAAGAACCGCGCGCCGACAGCCGTCGCTCCCCACCCCGGAACGAACTCCGCCGGACCATAGTCAGGCTTCCAAGCGGGGCGCGTGATCCTGTCGGACAATCCTTCGTACTCGCCCACCCGTATGTCCTTGAGACTTCTGCGATCCTCGTGCTGGGCCGCTTCTTCGTACAGAAAGATCGGGATGTGTAGCTCCTCGGCGGCCCGCCGTCCGAACTCGTTGGCGCACGCGACGCAGTCATCCATCGTCACACACGACACCGGCACAAACGGACAGACATCCATCGCTCCCATGCGTGGATGCTCACCGGTATGGGTGCGCATGTCGATCAGGTCCTTGGCGACACGGGCCGCGTTGAGTGCTCCGTCCACCACCGCCCCGGGGCCTCCCACAAACGTGAAGACCGTTCGATTCGTCGATGCACCGGGATCGACATCGAGGAGCGCGCACCCCGGCGTCGCCCGCACGGCATCGGCTATCGCGTCAATGACTTTGCGGTCGCGCCCCTCGGAGAAGTTCGGAACGCATTCGATAATCTGGGACATGGATTGGCTCAAGTATCCTAGTTGACCACTCGGTTACTGCGGCAGGGCGGCAGCAGCGGCAGAGCGGCAGGGTTTCAGTCGTCTACGTCGTCTGATTGCTCTCAGCCATGTACCAAACGACGCTCAAAGAGGCTTGTCAACCGGACGGACGTCCCGCGATTCTCCCGACTGTCGCGCCAGCACGAGTGCATCGTCAACCGGATTGCTGTAGTACCGCTCGCGTCGGCCGACCTCAGCGAATCCCATCCCGTCATACAGGCGCAGCGCTTCGACATTCGAGGCCCGCACCTCGAGGAATACGGTCGCGACGCCGGCCGTTTCCAGCAGCTGGATCGCCCCGTCCACGAGGGCCTTCGCGATTCCTCGCCCCCGTGAATCCGGTTCGACCGCAACATTCAGGATCTCTCCCGTATCCCACGCGTGTCGCGCGATCACATAGCCAAGGACCTCAGCTCCAGTCACAGCGACCAGAAAGGTGTCCTCGAGCATGGTACGAAGGCTGGAGAGTGACCACGGATCTGTGAACGCACGTCGCTCGATGGTGAGGACGCTCACCAGATCGGGCTCAGTTGCTGGGCGGATCGTGCAGGGGGCGGCCATGTTTCTCCTCCCAGCGGTCCTGCGCCGCAGCGCGGCGCCCATAGTGGGGCTCGAAAGCATCGGGATCACCCACCGGTGTCACGATCCCTTTCAGGCCCAACAACTCGAGCAGGGTTGCGGCTCGCGGGGATCCCTGAGGAGGTCCGACGGGATCACGCCCCGTCCAGCCACGCACTCGGTCGGCATAGAGGAGAGCCCCCTCCCCCACGGCACATGCAGGCGCGACCGGTGAGTCGGAAATGACATCGTCGATCGAGCCGCACATCGGTGAGACCAGCGGACGAACCCTGCCCTGTGCCAGCTCGAACACGCCGGCAAAGACCTCTCCTCGATAGGCGTCGTAGAGTGCCGCAACGGGCTCTTGGAGGATCCGCAGCGTCGGCCACGCTGCAGACACCAGGGACGAGACTGTGCTCAACTGGATGTCCTCATGTCCCGCAATGATGCCCTGCGCCGCTGCAAAGCCGATCCGGAGCCCAGTGAAGCTGCCGGGCCCGTCGGCCACGACAATGCCGGTGAGGTGGGCGTACGAGACGCCCGCAAGCCTCAACACTGCTTCGATCGCAGGTGTCAGCACCGACGCATGACGGCGCTCGGAGAAGACGACTTCGGCCTTCACGTCTCCCGGGACCCCCACCGCCACGCTTCCGAGGTCGGTGGCCGTATCGATCGCGAGGTGCACGCTCACGCGACCCGCTCCACCAGTCGCCGATGGGGATCGTCCGTGTGGGCGAACACGAGGTGTGCGTCGGGCTCAGGGACAAACCCGCCGGCCTTCTCGGGCCACTCCACGAGCAGGAGCCGGGCACGATGCGCCAGACCGGGGAAGTCCAGGTCTATGGCCTCGGTCGGCTCGCGCAACCGGTAGCAGTCCACGTGCGCGATTACGCCCTCAGGGCAATCGTACTCGTGAACCAGCGCGAACGATGGGCTCCGCGCCATCACGGCTCCAGCTGCGGCCGTCATTGCCTGTGCAAAGGTCGTCTTGCCGGTTCCCAGGTCGCCGCGAAGCCACACGACCGATCCTGGCGCCAGCTCCCGCCACAGGCGGTCCGCCAGGATGCGCATGTCCTCCTCTGCGACGGATTCAGGCGCGCCGCCGCTCGCGGGCATTGGCTCCTCTGGGTCTTCGCCGTTCGGGATCGGCATCGGCTTTCAGTTGGAAGATCTGATCGCGCAGCTCCGCCGCAAGCTCGAAGTCCAGCTCGGCCGCCGCCTCGCGCATCTGCTGCTCCAGCACCTCGATGAGTGCGGCGCGATCCAATGTCCCGGCGTCCTTCTTGGCAGCCGCCTCATCGGCCTTTGCGGCCCGAGCATCGGCGACCCTCGTCACGAGCCGTACCTGGTCGACGGATTTGAAGATCGAGGCCGGCGTGATCCCATGTTTCTCGTTGTGCTCCCGCTGCAGCGCGCGACGGCGGTCCATCTCGGAGATGGCGCGATCCATAGAGCCGGTCACCCGGTCCGCGTACATCACCGCGCGCCCCCGCACGTTGCGGGCAGCTCGGCCCACCGTCTGAATGAGCGAGCGCTCCGATCGGAGAAAGCCCTCCTGATCCGCATCCAGGATCGCCACGAGTGCCACTTCCGGGAGGTCGAGCCCTTCGCGGAGCAGATTGATGCCGATCAGCACATCGAACTCACCCAGCCGAAGGCCACGCACGATCTCCATGCGTTCGATGGCATCGATGTCGGAGTGCATGTATCGCACGCGCACACCCGTCTGTTGCAGGTAGTCCGTTAGGTCCTCGGACATGCGCTTTGTGAGCGTTGTAACAAGGACTCGCTCATGCGCCGCTTCAGCCGAGCGGATCTCCACGAGAAGGTCATCGACCTGTCCTCTGACAGGACGAATCTCGACCTCGGGATCGACGAGCCCGGTCGGGCGAATGATCTGTTCCACGACGACTCCGCCCGACAACTGAAGCTCGAGCTCGCCGGGCGTGGCCGACACGAACAGCATCCGCGGGGTGAGCTGCATGAACTCGTCAAAGTGAAGCGGTCGGTTGTCCAAGGCCGATGGTAGCCGGAACCCATACTCGACGAGGGTGAGCTTGCGGGAACGGTCGCCGTGGTACATCCCCCCAACCTGCGGGATCGTGACGTGCGACTCATCGACGATGGTCAGGTAGTCGTCCGGAAAATAGTCGAGGAGACAGGCCGGGCGCTCCCCCTTCTGGCGACCGGTGAGGTGTCGACTGTAATTCTCCACACCAGCACAGGTCCCGATCTCGAGCAGCATGTCGATGTCGAACATCGTGCGCGATTCCAGTCGCTGGGCTTCGAGGAGCTTGCCGTCGGAGCGGAAGTCCCTGAGTCGCTCTGCCAGCTCCTCACGGATTGCTCTAACCGCCCGTTCGATCGTCGGCCGCCGCATCACAAAGTGTGTCGCTGGATAGACGGCACAGCGGGGTAGTTCGGTAATCGTGTTGCCGGTCAGCGGGTCGATCTTGGATATCCGTTCGACCTCGTCACCCCAAAATTCAATCCGCACGGCCTGCTCTTCGTAGGCCGGCAGGATTTCCACCGTGTCGCCTCGCACGCGGAACGTCCCGCGTTCGAGCGCCACGTCGTTTCTGCGGTATTGAATCCGAACGAGTTCCTCGAGCACTTCATCCCGGGGTCGCTCGTCGCCCACGTCCACCGTCACCATGAGCGATCGATACTCCGCCGGATCGCCCAACCCGTAAATGGCGCTCACGGTCGCGACGATAACGACATCATTCCGCTCGACCAGGCTGGACGTCGCCCGCAGACGGAGAGCGTCGATGTCCTCGTTGATCGATGCGTCCTTCTCGATGTAGGTGTCGGTGGTCGGTACGTAGGCCTCAGGCTGGTAGTAGTCGTAATAGGAGATGAAGTACTCGACCGCGTTCTGCGGGAAGAACTGCTTGAGCTCCCCGTAGAGCTGCGCGGCCAGCGTCTTGTTGTGGGACAGCACGAGCGTGGGCTTGCCAAACGACGCGATCGTGCTGGCCATTGTCACCGTCTTGCCCGATCCGGTGACACCGAGCAGCGTCTGGTACCGGTCGGCCCGCTCGAGCCCCTGTATCAACTCGCCGATCGCACGCGGCTGATCCCCCGCGAGCACGAAAGGCATTTGGAGATCGAAAAGAGACATGGATTGTCAGATTGCACATTCTAGATTGGAGATTGCAGATTGACTATCGGCGTCCACGGCTCCGTGGCGCAACCTCGACCGCACAGCATTCAAATCTGCAATCGCTGATCCGCAATCTGCACTCTGCAATTTGCACTCTACCGTTATCCGCTCCGCGCCGGCTCCCGCCGTTCCACGGTCCCCACCCCTTTGACCCTCCGCATTGCGCGCATGACCTTGGCGAGATGCGCGTGGTTCTCGACCTCGACCAAGACTGAGCCGAACATCGCCGCGTCCTTGCTGGAGAGCTCGGCGCTGCGAATGTTGGTTCCTGTTCCCGAGATGGCCTCCATCAAATCGGCATACAGGCCGCGCCGATCCTCACCGACTACGCCGAGACAGACCACGAACACCTCGCCTTCCATCACTTGCCAGTCGATCTCGACGCGGCGCTCGGGATCGTCGGATATCGTGAGGAGGTTCGGACAGTCACTGCGGTGAATCGAGATCCCCCGCCCTTTCGTCACAAACCCGACGACGGGATCTCCCGGCACCGGTTGGCAACACTGCGCGTACCGCACCATGAGACCATCGACGCCGTGGATCTTGACGCCGCGCCCCAACCGAATGCGATCGATGACCCGCCCGAACTTCGTGGGCTTGGGCGCCTGGAGCTCACCCGTCGGGCGGTCGGGGTACAGCGCCTTGATGACCTGACCGATCGGCGAATCGCCGCGGCCCAGCACGGAGTAGAGAACGTCCGCCGAGGCGACCGAGAGCTGTTTGGCCGCACCTTCGAGCGCTTCCTGGGGCGGCATGGCCAGGCGCCGGCGGCGTAGCTCGCGCTCGAGGATCTCCCTGCCGAGTGCCCCGCTCCGCTCCGCTTCTTCCTTGTTGATCCACTGCCGCACCTTTTGACGGGCACGGGCCGTCTTGACGTGGCTCAGCCAGTCCTTGCTGGGGCGCGCGAACGGACCCGTAAGGACCTCGACGGTATCACCGTTCCTGAGGGGGCGATGAAGCGGCGCAATCCGCCCATTCACCTTGGCACCCTGGCACCGCAAGCCTACCTCGGTGTGCACCGCAAACGCGAAGTCGAGGGGCGTGGCACCCGTTGGCAGCCGCTTCACGTCTCCCAGTGGCGTGAAGACAAAGATCTCGTCCTGATACAGGTCGATCTTCAGGAACTCGAGAAACTCCTCGGGGTTTCGCGTATCCTGCTGCAGCTCGAGCAGTTGGCGGAACCACTCGAAGCGCGCGTCCAGCTCATCACGATCTTTCTGCTCCTTGTAGACCCAATGCGCAGCAATGCCGTATTCGGCGGTGCGGTGCATGTCGCGCGTGCGGATCTGGATTTCGTAGAGCTGCCCGCCGGGCCCAAAGATGGTTGTGTGGAGCGACTGATAGCCGTTCGACTTCGGTGACGCGATGTAGTCCTTGATCCGCTCCTGGACTGGCGTCCAATGGTGGTGCAACACGCCTAACACGTGATAGCAGTCCGGAACGCTCTGCACGAGAACCCGGAACGCCATGAGGTCGTAGATTTCCTCGAACGGGCGGTTCCGCTGACGCATTTTGCGATAGATCGACCA
>JBDHAN010000091.1:0-7531 GCA_039588055.1 Gemmatimonadota bacterium
TGTGTCCGTTCAATGCGATCACGTTCCTCGAGGATCGCATGGTGACCGAGATCAACCCAGCACTGTGCCAGGGATGTGGAACGTGTGTCGCCGCGTGCCCGGCGGGTGCGATCGCGGGCAGCGGATTCAGCAACGAGCAGATCCTCTCACAGATCGAGGGGCTGCTCATGGTCAACGTAGACCCCGCCGCGGAGCCGGCGGTCGCCTAACGGGCAAGTGTGGCGGGCGCCGTCAAATCACGGGCTTCCCGCCCCGGACAGCATGGGGGAGACACCATGAGTGATCACACTGCGCAATTCGAGCCCGTCATCGTCGGCTTCACGTGCAATTGGTGTAGCTACCGGGCCGCCGACCTGGCTGGAACGGCGCGGATCAAATATCCGCCCAACGTGCGGCTGATCCGGCTGATGTGCTCTGGCCGACTGGACCCCACGTTCGTCCTCAAGGCGCTTGCCGGCGGGGCAGATGCGGTGTTGATCACCGGCTGCCATCCGGGCGAGTGCCACTACGTGGAACAGAACTACAAGACCCTGCGGCGGTTTCGACTGCTGCAACGGACGTTGGCGCAGCTGGGCGTCGAGCCGGAGCGGGTGCAGCTCGTATGGGCGAGCGCGGCCGAAGGTGCGCAACTTGCTCGCAAGATCGAGCAGATGGTTGACGAGATCCGATCGCTCGGTCCGCTCAACTGGATGCGTGCGACGGACGGCGCCCGACCCACACGAGTCACAGTCGACGAAGCGACGCCGGTGTCAGCGGAGGTGGGGACATGAGCGATAAACCGAAGTTCGCCATGTACTGGGCCGCTGGATGCGGCGGCTGTGAGATCGCGGTCCTGAACATCGGGGAAAAGATCCTCGACGTGGATGCCAACTTCGACATCGTCTTCTGGCCCGTAGCGATGGACGCGAAATACAGGGACGTCGAAGATCTGGCCGACGAGTCGATCACGTTGACGTTGTTCGACGGTGGCATTCGGAACACCGAGAACGAGGAACTTGCAAAGCTCCTGCGCCGAAAGTCCAAGATCCTCGTTGCCTTCGGTTCCTGTGCGTGTGAAGGATGCATTCCCGGTCTGGCGAACTTGTCGAGTCAGCAGCAGATCTTCGACACGGTCTACGCTACGGTGACCACGGACAACCCGCAGGGACTGCGACCGCAGTGCACGTCCCAGATGCCGGAGGGACAGATCGGGATTCCCGAGTTCTACCCGGTGCTCAAGACCCTGGACCAGGTGGTCAAGGTCGACTACTACATGCCGGGGTGCCCACCGGAATCCCATCAGATTGCGGCGGTCATTGACCTCGTCATCGAAGCGCTGAAAGGCAAAGCGGAGCTACCGCCTCCGGGAAGTGTCATCGGTGCCGACAGCTCCACGGTATGCGACGAATGTCCCCGCAGCCGCGACGTGAAGACGATCAGGCGGTTCACGCGAATTCAGGAGCTCAACCACATCGATCCGGAGCTGTGCTTGCTCGAGCAGGGGATTCCGTGCAACGGCCCCGCCACGCGAAGCGGGTGCGGTGCGCTGTGTCCCCTTGCGGGCGCCCAGTGTATCGGCTGCTATGGAGCGGCCGACGGTGTGGTCGACTTCGGCGCGCGGCTCATGACCGCGTTCGCATCGGTGATCGATAGCGAGGATCCCGACGAGATCGACGAGATTCTCGATACGCTCCCCGACCCGGTTGGTCAGTTCTATCGCTTCAATCTTGCCGCGTCGCTGATGAGAGCGGCGAAGCCAGCGTGGCGGACGAGCGAAGAGAGGCACCTATGACACGCATAACGATCGATCCCATTACGCGGCTCGAGGGCCATGGGAAGATCGAGATCTTCCTCGATGCGGATGGCGATGTTGCCAACACGTACTTTCAGGTGCCCGAGCTCCGGGGGTTCGAGCAGTTCTGTGTGGGCCGGCCGGTCGAAGAGATGCCGCTGTTGACGAATCGTATCTGCGGCGTGTGTCCGGAAGCGCACCATATGGCAGCGGCCAAGGCCGCCGATGCGGTCTACCATGTGGACCCACCGCATCCGGCGAAGCTACTCCGCGAACTGTTGTACAGCGGATTCTACTTCACCGACCACACTACCCACTTCTACGCGCTCGGCGGCCCGGACTTCGTGATGGGGCCCGATGCGCCGGTCGCGCAGCGGAACATCCTCGGAGTCATCCATAAGGTCGGTCTCGAGATCGGCGGGAAGGTCATCCAGGCCCGGAAGTACGGGCACGAGATCGTCGAGATCATCGGCGGACGAAAGGTCCACCCTTGCACCTCCATCCCTGGAGGGCTGACGAAGGGTATCAGCCACGAGCAACGTGCCGAAATCGCCAAGATGGGAGAATGGGCCGTGGAGTTCGCCAAGTTCTCGCTCCAACTCTTCAACGAGATCGTGCTTGGCAACCAGGAGTATGTGGATCTCGTCTTGGCAGATACCTACTGCCACCGAACGTATTACATCGGGACGGTGGACGAGAACAACAGAGTCAACTTCTACGACGGCCGAGTCAGCGTCGTGTCACCCGACGGGGAGCGCATTGGCAAGTATGCTGCGCCAGACTACGGAGACTGGATCGCAGAACACGTCGAGCCATGGACCTACTTGAAGTTTCCGTATCTCAAGAAGATCGGTTGGAAGGGGTTCGTCGACGGCAGAGATTCCGGCGTGTACTGTGCAACACCCCTTTCGCGACTCAACGCTGCTGACGGCATGGCAACGCCCCTCGCGCAAGAGGAGTACGAGCGATTCTACGAGACGCTGGCACCGGAGTCGGGGCGTGGGGCCAAGACCCAAGTCGTCCATCACCGTCTCGCAGCTCACTGGGCCCGATTGATCGAGCTGCTCTATGCGGCAGAGCGAATCGTGGAGCTCACCAACGACCCGGAGATCGCGTCGGACAACGTGCACACGGTGCCGACGGAGACGCCCACGACTGGGGTCGGGATTGTCGAGGCGCCGCGAGGTACGCTGACTCATCACTACTGGACCGATGAGCGCGGTGTGCTCACGAGGGTCAATCTGATCGTGGGCACGACCAACAACTACGCCCCTATCAGCATGTCCATCAAGAAGGCCGCGAAGAGTCTGATTACGAAGGGCACCGTGGTGACCGAAGGGTTGCTCAACAGAGTCGAGATGGCCTTCCGTGCCTATGATCCGTGCATGGCCTGCGCGACGCACTCGTTGCCTGGACGGATGCCACTCGAGGTCACCATTCGTGACGCGAGAGGCAACCCGGTCGAGGTCTTGAAGCAGTACTGCTAGGAGACGCAAGACTATGGGCAACCGCGCGCTCGTCATTGGCCTCGGCAACCCGATCCTTGGGGATGACGGAGTGGGCTGGCGGGCTGCCGCCGAAGTCGAGCGGCGCATAGGTGGGTCGTCCGATCATATTGAGGTCGATTGGGCCGCCGTCGGCGGCCTGCAATTGATGGAGCGGCTCGTCGGATACGATTGCGCAGTGATCGTGGACGCTATCCATACCGGTCGCCAACCGACGGGAACTGTCTCGCGGTGGCCGCTCAACGACCTGCCGGATCCGAGTGTGGGACACAGCACGTCGGCCCACGATACCTCACTGCAGACCGCCCTGGCTGTAGGGCGCGCGATAGGTGCCCCCCTGCCGGAGTCGGTCACAGTTATCACGATTGAGACGCCACTGGAATTCGTTTTCTCCGAGGACCTCACGGCACCGGTAGAGGCTGCCATCCCCCGGGCGGCTTCGCTGGCTGTCGCAGCCCTGCATGGGCAGGAGGTGCAGACCCATGGTATCGCCTGAAGTGTTGCGCCGGTATCCGATCTTCGCCGGGTTGGAGGCCAACCACCTGAATACACTTGCAGTGCTCACGGACGAAGTCGTGTACGAGACTGATGAGACGGTGTTCGAGGTTGGTCGACCGGCGGACCGACTCTTCGTCCTCGTGGATGGCTGCGTCGAGCTGCACTACATCGTTGCCGACGAGATCAATCCCGAACTCCGCAAAGAGTTCTTTATCAGCGAGATCAACCCCGGCGAGTTCTTCGGGATCTCAGTGCTCTTCGAACCCCATGTGTACGAGGGGACGGTTCGCGCCAGGTGTCCCAGCCGGGTGCTCAGGATCGACGGACGAAAGCTACGCGAGATCTGCGAACTCGATCTGAAGGTGTACGCGGTCATGCTGCGAGAACTTGGGAAGGCGCTACTCTCTCGTCTGCAGGACACGCGCGTCCAGCTAGTAGCCGCCCGCGGCTGACACAGCACACGGCGGCGGGCTGGGGCGAGCCGCCGCCCAAGGTGGTGTGGCTTTCGCGCGGATGACGGAAGGGTCGCTATCGTCGTGGCGATGGACCCTTCCGATATCGGGGTAGTAATAGTACCCTGCCGGGGGTCTCCCGTATCGAGCTGCCCCCTGTTGTCACTAATCCACTGTGCGATGAGACGGATCCCGATCATTCGGCGACTTGCGGTGCTTTGGATGGTCTCGCTGGCTTTTGTCGCGTGTGATTCGCAACCGGCGGCGGTCAGCGGGCCCGGTCGCCTCGTGGGTGTCCTGCGCTCGCCCAGCGGGCCGGAGGGCGCCGCGGTCATAGACCTCGTCGGCACTGGCCTGGGCGAGCTCACCGCGAAGAGCGGTCTCGTGTTCACCGAGGCAACCGATGACGTGCTGCGCGTGATCATCGTGCTCGAGCAGCCAGGCACGATCGAGTTTGTTCTCGAGGTCGATGACATCGCCGCCCCGCCCATTGCGGCTGTGCTCGAGGTGGCGGATCCCGACGACCGACCGCGCACGACGCTAACGGAATACAGCGTTCAGTTTGAGCCGCTAGGGGATTCCCGGTGACCCGCCGGTTCTCACGCGTTGCTGTCCTGGCCTGCATGGCAACAGCCGCTCTCGGTGGGGGCGTTGCTGCGCAAGATATCGAGATGACCTCGCAGGTCACCGGGCAGTCGCTCCCACAGGTGTATTTCCAGCGCGTCGCGACGCAGCCGAACTTCTTCGAGATCGAGCGCGGTTGGAAGGCGCGGACCGCCCAGCTGGCGGCCCTGGGTCAGCCACTCTCAGGCACGCTGCCGATGGTCGTGATCCTCGCGCTGTTCGCCGACTCTCCGGATCCCATCTTCTCACAGGCGGATGTTCAGCGGGCCCTCTTCGACGGTCCCGCCAGCAACGGGACCTTGACCGAGTTCTATGCAGAGGCCTCGGGGGGACGGTTTGCTGTGCAGGGCCAGGCGCTGCCCTGGGTGCGGACGCAGATCACGTTGGCAGAGACGGTCGGGGACAATTTCGGTCTGGGCGGGACGCAAACGGGCACCTATCTGGCGATGGCACTCGAATTGGCTGATCCCACGACGGACTTCGGTCGGTTTGACAATGACGGTCCCGACGGCGTCCCCAACAGTGGTGACGATGACGGAATGGCGGACGCCGTCGCATTTCAGTTCATCGAAGTCGCGGCGTCCTGCTCGGGGCCGGGGATCTGGCCGCACCGCTCGACGTTGGCGAATTGGAACGAGGCGCCCTATGAGACCAACGATCTGCGGCCCGACGGTACTCCGGTGGTGGTCAATGACTACATCGTCCAGAGCACCGTGACGTGCGATGGACTCGAGATCCAAACCGCCGCGACGATCGCGCATGAGCTAGGGCATGTGCTGGGGCTGCCCGATCTCTACGACAGCACCGAAGGCCTGCTCCCGGAGCGCCGTCGATGGGTGGTGGGGTGTTGGGCCCTCATGGCGGCGGGCGCGTGGGGATGTGGCACGTCTCCCGACCGGGTCGTGCTGCGGCCACCGCATTTCGGTGCGTGGGAGAAGCTCCAGTTGGGATGGCTCGACCTCGAGTTGGTGGGTGACGTACGCAACGCTGAATTCGAGATGTTGCCCGTGCGCACGACGGGACACGTGCTCCAAATCCCGCTTTCATCGACCGAGTACCTGTTGTTGGAGTATCGAGACGGTCAGGGTTTCGACCAGGACCTTCCCGCTGCAGGCGTTCTGGTGTACCACGTGGACAGCAACCGGCTGAGGCGACCATGCCGGTCGTGCGAGCGGATCTACCATGTGCAGCTGCTGGAGGCCGACGGCAATGACGGACTCCGACTCGAGCTGCTCAATGGTGGGAATCGGGGTGAGGCCGGAGACGTCTTCGGCCGGCAGGCGACCCGACTCACCAACTCCACCATCCCGTCGACCCGCCTGAATTCCGGAGCCAGCTCTCCGGTGGCGATCTATGCCATTGCCCTCGATGAGGACCGAGCGCGGGTTCGGCTGTCGACCACTACCATCTCCCTCACCCAGTTGATCGCGCCGGTCTTGGGAGATCCTGGCGCCCTTTCGACCGAGGACATCGAGTATCTCGACTCGATTGGGAACGGGAACGGTCGCTACGACCTCGGTGATCTCAGGCGCTACCTGCTCGATCACTCCTCGGTATGGGCGGGTGCGGGGGAAACGGCTCGCCCCTGAATCGGTCAGCTGTGCACCCGGTCGCTCCGCGGCTCCTGCTGCTCGCGTTTGCCTGTTTTGGCTGCCGCTCGGCCACCGGGCCCGGCTCGATACCTGCCATGGCCTTCGTGAGCAACCGGGACGGGAATGAAGAAGTCTACGTGGTATTCGAGAACGGTCGGCTGCTCAATGTGAGTGATCATCCCGCGCGCGACCGCGATCCTCGTTGGTCACCCGACGGGTGGCGGCTGGCCTTCGTAAGCAACCGGGAGGGGAGCGACGATGTGTACGTTGCCGACTTTCTCTCACTACGACCAAGTATCCGCAATGTGAGCAGACATCCAGCTCGGGACGGATCGCCATCGTGGGCGCCGGATAGCAAACAGCTCGCCTTCGAGAGTGAGCGAGACGGTGATCCGGAGATCTACGTCCTACGATGGGACGGAGGCGAAGTACGTAACCTCACAAACCATCCTGCCCGCGATACGGATCCTGCCTGGTCTCCTGACGGATTGCGCATCGCGTTCGTCACGACGCGCGATCCACGGAGCGAAATCTACGTCATGTACGTCGACGGCAGTGAAGTCTCGAATATCACCAACGGTTCGGATGCCGACGACGTGAAGCCAGTGTGGGATCCTTCGGGCACACGGTTGGCATTTACCAGCACCCGGGTGGGCGCGAGCGAGCTCTTCGTGACGAACGCCGATGGCACTGGCTTGTTGAATCTTTCCAACAGTGCGGCGTTCGATGAGAACCCAGCGTGGTCACCGGATGGCAGGCGCATCGCGTTCGAGAGTAACCGTCAGGGAGACTGGGAGATCTTCGTGAGGGGAGTCGGTGGTGGTGAGCCACTCAACGTTAGCCAGCTTCGTTCGAATGAAAGCGCCGTGGCCTGGTCTCCGGATGGCTCGCGCATCGCGTTCGAGAGCAACCGGTTCGGGAATTGGGACATCCTGTTGGCGAACACCGACGGCAGTCAGGCGTCGATTTTCGACGCCAACCAGGCCAACGAGTCAGCCCCGCAGTGGCGGCCCTGAGCCAGTCGCTACGGCTCGTTCGGCCCTTGGTGACGAAGACGGTCAACGCGGTTTTGAAGTTTCCGACGAAGAG
>JBDHAN010000092.1:0-7408 GCA_039588055.1 Gemmatimonadota bacterium
GAGAAGCTCGGCGCCTTCTACCTGGGTCGAAGCTTTGACGCGGACGCCGGCTCCGTCGGTCCCGATCCACTGCTGTACGACGCCAAGGATCTCACAACGCACGCCGTCTGCGTCGGCATGACGGGGAGCGGAAAGACCGGCCTCTGCATTTCTCTGCTCGAGGAAGCAGCCATCGATGGCATCCCTACCATCGCTATCGACCCGAAAGGCGACCTCGGCAACCTCATGCTGACGTTCCCCAAGCTGCGTCCGGACGACTTCCGACCCTGGATCGAGGAAGCGCAGGCTGCTCGGAAGGGCATGTCACCGGACGAGTATGCCTCGAGCACGGCCCAACTGTGGAAGAAGGGCCTCGGCGACTGGGGACAGGACGGCAAGCGGATCACCCGACTCCGCAGCGCCGCAGACGTCGCGATCTACACGCCGGGAAGCAGCGCCGGACTCCAACTCACGGTGCTCCGATCGTTTGCCGCACCGGATGCAGCACTCGTCGAGGACGCAGACGCGTTTCGCGATCGGATCTCCGCGACCGTCTCAGGATTGCTCGCGCTTCTGGGAATCGAGGCGGATCCAGTACGGAGTCGCGAGCACATCCTCCTATCCCACCTCTTCGAGCGAGCGTGGAGCCAGGGACGAGATCTCGACCTCGCGTCCCTCATCAACGAGGTGCAGTCGCCACCCATCGAGCGCGTTGGTGTGATGGAGCTCGACACGTTCTATCCGAGCAAGGAGCGGTTCGAGCTCTCGATGACGCTCAACAACTTGCTGGCCTCGCCTGGCTTCGCCGCGTGGATGGAAGGCGAACCACTCGATGTGCCGCAGCTCCTTTGGACGGAAGACGGCCACCCGCGCATCTCGGTGCTGTCGATCGCGCACCTCAGCGATGCGGAGCGAATGTTCTTCGTGACGCTCCTGCTCAACGAGGTCATTGCCTGGATGCGCACACAGGCGGGGACAGCAAGCTTGCGCGCCCTTCTCTATATGGACGAAGTTTTCGGTTACTTCCCGCCCACCGCGAATCCGCCGTCCAAGTCCGCGATGCTGACACTGCTCAAGCAGGCGCGAGCATACGGACTCGGCGTCGTGCTGGCGACACAGAATCCCGTAGATCTCGATTACAAAGGACTGTCGAACACCGGCACGTGGTTTCTCGGAAGGCTCCAAACGGAGCGTGACAAGCTGCGCGTCATGGACGGGCTGGAAGGCGTGTCGGCCACGGCTGGCGCTCACTTCGATCGGAAGGACGTGGAACGCACACTGTCCGGACTCAAGAGCCGCGTGTTCCTGATGCACAACGTGCACGACGACGCCCCCGCCCTGTTCCACACCCGCTGGGCGATGTCGTATCTGCGCGGCCCGCTCACCCGGGCGCAGATACAAACACTAATGGCCGATCGTAAAGCCGCAGCCGCCGAGGCCGGTGAAGCCGCCGCAGTCTCGCGCCCGGTCGCCGCCAAGGCCAAGCCGGGGCGGGCATCGGCGGACCGCCCGGTTCTGCCAGATGACGTGACTGAGTCGTTCGTGCCGACGGCGAGCGGTCGGGAAGCCGGGGCACGACTGGTATACCGCCCCGCCTTGCTTGGCACCGCAGACCTGCACTTTGCGAACGCACGAGCGGGCATCGATTCGTGGGAGACGGTCGGCTACGTCACGCCTCTCGGTACAAAAGTGACGGCCAAGCTCTGGGACAAGGCGGAGTCGCTGGAGAACGGCGAGCCGCAGCTCGAGAACACACCCGAAACCGACGCCGAGTTTGCAGCGCTGCCCAACGCAGCCACACGCGTCAAG
Source organism: Gemmatimonadota bacterium (assembly GCA_039588055.1). Taxonomy (GTDB): domain Bacteria; phylum Gemmatimonadota; class Gemmatimonadetes; order Gemmatimonadales; family GWC2-71-9; genus JAOTVV01. The sequence goes on from JBDHAN010000092.1 coordinate 1,789, forward strand.
TCCTATCAGTCCTGGCAAAAGTCCTTCAAGACACACCTGTACCAAAACCGGGGCATTACCCTACTCAAATGTGCAGAACTCAAGCTTGCGTCGCTGCCAGACGAGACTGAGGCATTATTTCGCGTTCGTGTGCGAGAGGCTGCTCGGGAGAAACGCGACACGGCGGTCGAAAGGCTCCGCAAGCGCTACGCGCCCAAGCTCAAGCGTCTTCAGGACAGAATACGGCGCGCCGAAGAGAAGCTCGGTCGCGAGCAGTCGCAGTACAAACAGCAGAAGATGCAGACCGCCATCTCGATGGGTGCGACCGTGCTCGGAGCGATGTTCGGGAGAAAGGTCGCGAGCATTGGGACGGTCGGGCGCGCGACGACTGCCGCCCGCGGCGTTGGGCGAGCGGCTCGCGAAAAGCAGGACATGGCCCGCGCCGCTCGGGACATCGAGGCGCTGTCCACACAATACCAGGATCTCGAAGCGGAGTTTCAGGACGAGGTCGCTGACCTCGACGTGTCGATCGACCCCGATGCCTACGAATTCAAGACACAGGTGATCCGCCCGCGGAAGACCGACATCAATGTAGGCCAATTCGGTCTCGTGTGGCTCCCGTGGTGGATCGACGAGTCCGGGATCGCAGAACCCGCATACGAATGACAATGGCCGGCCCACCGGCCGGCCATTGTGCACCGCTCGAGACCTACCTACTGGCTAGTCGTTGAGCACGAACGTCACCTTGAGGATCACGCGAAATCCCGTGACCTTGCCACCTTCGACGTCCACCTTCATGTCCTGCACCCACGCCCCCTCGATGTTGTCGAGGGTCTTCGAGGCACGCCGCACACCCATCCGAACCGCGTCTTCGAAGCTCTTCTTGGAGGAGGCGCTGATCTCGGTGATCTTTGCAATACTCATGGTAGTTCCCTCGTTTCGTCCGAATCGTTAATGCGTGATGACGGGACTGAGCCCTGCCGCATGCGAGATCCACTTCTGTACGGTCTTGGCACTCGGGGTCGTGCGGGTGAGGCGCCGCGCCGCGTTCACCTCACGCATCTTTTCGGAGAGGTTGTCCGCATTGCGCATGCGCAGCTCCTTCACCGTGTCGACCCCGGCGGCCTCCAGGAGCTCAGAGAACTCCGACCCGATCCCCGAAACCCGCATCAGGTCAGCCATGTTTGCCCACTTGAGCAGCTGAGGCTCACCGACACCGGTTCTGGCACTGACCGACACCCGACCCTTGGCGTCGCAGCAGTACTTGAGAAGATCGTTCGTGGTCTTGATCTTGGCCACCATCAGTTTCTCGGCGTACGAGGGTCCGATGCCCTCGATTTCTTGAATCTTGTAGCTCATCTCGTTCTGTCCTTTCCGTTCAGCTTGCAGAGTGACTTCGTAACGCCTCACCGTCTTCACGGTTTCCGGCGCCTGGTGTCCGATCCAAGCGCACCCTCGACAACCGAGCATGCGTCAGGCGCCCACGACTCCTAAGAAAGGAGCATGCCACCCGATAGGCAAACCATAACCCCATATCTTTCAATAGATTCGGTTGTTCCGCGATTCCAGATCTCGATCCGCGTGGCCAAAATGGAAAATCTGGGGGTCCCGTTCGCGGACCCGTTGGTCCCAAAGGGATCCTCGACGACTCCGCCTCGGGACGGAAGCTTCTGTCGGAAGATTGCCAATCCATTGTCATATAGGTACTTATGCCACTACGTGGTCAGTGCTGGTCTGTGGCATACCCGTTGCCTTCCATCGTACCAAGCACTTCGCACAATCAATCGAGGGGAATCTCATGGAAAACTTCGATCAGTTGCTCCAGTCAGTTCGGGAGTTCCTGCCGAGCATCCTGGGCGGACTGGCCATCCTCATTCTGGGGTGGCTGGCAGCGTGGGTTATCTCCGCCCTCGTGCGGGCGGGGCTCAAGCGAACGAGCCTCGACAACCGTTTGGCCGCGTGGATGGCCGGCGAGGAAAAGGGTAAAGCGATCGCCGTCGAAAAAGTGGTCGCCAAGATCGTCTTCTATACGATCATGGTGTTCGTGCTCATCGCGTTCTTCCAGACGGTCGGACTCACCCAGCTCACCGAGCCGCTGAACATCCTGCTGAGTCAGGTCTTCGCCTTTGCGCCCCGTGTGCTTGGTGGTGCGGCGCTGGCGGCAGTGGCTTGGCTTGTCGCTACGGCACTGCGGATGATCATCGGCCAGGTTCTCGGTCGGACGTCTCTGGACGAGAAGATTAGCGAGCAGGCTGGCGAAGGCCGCAAGGTCCCGCTCAGCAAGACGCTGGGTGACGCCGTGTTTTGGCTCGTCTTGCTGCTGTTCCTCCCCGCGATTCTGGGCGCCCTGGCGCTCGAGGGCTTGCTCGAGCCTGTGCAGTCGATGGTGAACAAGGTGCTCGAGTACGTGCCAAACATCGCGAGTGCCGCCGCCATCATCCTGATTGGCTGGTTCGTCGCCCGCATCGTGCAGCGGGTCGTGTCGGGTCTCCTCGCCGCGGTCGGGGTCGACAGCTTGGCGGAGAAGGTTGGCGTGTCGAAGGCACTGGGATCTCAGAGTCTCTCGCAGCTACTGGGACTCGTCGTCTACGTGCTGATCCTCATTCCCGTGATTGTGTCTGGCTTGAACGCGCTGGGCCTCGACGCCATCACGCGTCCGGCCAGCAACATGCTCGATACGATGCTCGCGGCACTGCCGCGGCTCTTCGCTGCCGGCCTAGTCATCGCGATCGCGTACGTGGTGGGCCGGATTGTCTCCGACCTCCTGAGCAACGTGCTACGAGGTGCGGGCTTCGACAAACTGATGGGACATGTCGGCGTGAAGAGCGAAGACCGCCCAGAGAACCGACGGCCGTCCGCGATGGCTGGCTATCTGGCCTTGGTGGCTATCATCCTCTTCGCGGTGATCGAGGCCTTCGCGCTCCTTGGCTTCGGCATGCTCTCCGAGCTGGTTGCACAGCTGCTCGTGTTTGGCAGCCAGGTCCTGATGGGACTCGTCATCTTCGGTGCCGGGCTCTTCCTGGCCAACCTCGCCGGCAACACGATTGAAGCCGGGAAAGCCTCGCAGGCACGCATTTTGGCACTGTTGGCACGCGGCGCAATCTTGGTCCTGGCCGGCGCCATGGCACTTCGCCAGCTCGGCCTTGCCGACGAGATCATTACGTTAGCTTTCGGATTGACCCTTGGGTCGATCGCGGTCGCAGCCGCGGTGGCCTTTGGAATTGGTGGTCGCGAGATCGCCGCGCGCCAGCTCGAGGAGTGGCACCGGGCAGTGCGTGGAGAAAAAGTCTAACCGCTGCGGCGGAGGAGGCATTCGCATGACACGCATCGGACGGTTGATCCCCGTTGTCGCGTTCGCGCTCGCGGCGTGCGGCGGCGAGGGGGAAATGGACGAGGCCAGGGATCTGAGCCTGGCCCCTGCAGAATCGCTAGCCGCGTTGGATGACGCTGCACCACCCGAGGTAGGCGCTCCGACAAGTCCGGAATCGACGCCACGGTCGTTGGCGCAGACGGACCAGCCGACCATGACTCGGCGTCCGCCGCCGGCTCCACCTGCTCCGCGTGAGCTGGAGGCCGGTACGGCAATGACCCTGCTCGCCACTGACACGATCGTGGCAAAAGATCGCGAGGTTGGAGATCCGGTCACCGCGACGCTCGCAGCCTCGCTGTTCGACTCGAGGGGTCGCGAGGTGATCCCCGCAGGGGCGGTGTTCTCCGGTCACATCGCGAACATCGAAGAGGCAGACAGCACGTTCGACGGTCACATGCTGTTGCGCTTCGAGCAGGTTTCATTCGATGGGCAGAGCTACGGCGTTCAGGCATCCACCATGAGCGTCGGGACGCGCACGCAAAAAGGTGGCGTGTCGGCGGGTGACGCCGCCAAGGTGGGTGCCGGTGCTGTCGTCGGTGCCATCGCCGGACGCATCATTGGCGGAAACAGGACGGGCACCGCCGTCGGCGCCGCAGTGGGAACCGCAGCCGGTGTCGGTGTCGCCGTCGCGACCAAGGGTGAGGACGTCTACCTGGACGCTGGCGCGCCGATCCGCATCCTGCTGACCGCGCCCTTTACCCGGTAGGCAGGCGCTGGGGTCGATACCGACCTCTCATAAAAGACGACGGGGCCCCATTCGGGGCCCCGTTCTCGTTTGGCCGAAACGAACATCCGTCATCTCCTGTCTTACGACGGCGCCCCTAGCAATGTGAACCAGAAGCGTGAGCCACCGCCGCGACGAGGCTCGTACCCGATTCGTCCACCCCAGCTCTCGACGGTGATCCGGCAGTAATGGAGGCCCAAGCCGGTCGTGCCCGCGCGGACATGCCGTCACCAAAGGTCGGCGACACGAACCTCAACTGGGGCATCCAGTTCGGGTTCAGCGCCCTGCTGGGCGGCAGCGCGCCCGATGCAGATGGCGACGGCGTGGCTGACGAGATCGACGCGTGCCCGGGCACTGCGGCTGGCGAGATGGTTGACGCGCGCGGGTGCGCGCTCGACAGCGATAACGACGGTGTTTCTGACATGCGCGACCAGTGCCCCAACACGCCACAGGGTGCCGCAGTAACCGCCGACGGGGGTCCGCGTGACAGCGATGGAGACGGCGTCGCCGACTACCAGGACCGCTGCGCCAACACGCCTGCCGGTGTCTCGGTTAATCAGAATGGTTGCCGGCCGGATGCCGACAGCGACGGCGTGGCCGACGCCAGCGATCGCTGTCCCCAACACGCCACAGGGCGCCCCGGTTGACGCAAGCGGGTGCCCGCGCGACAGCGATGGCGACGGCGTTGCCGACTATCAGGACCGCTGTGCCAATACGCCGGCGGGTGCCACCGTGGACGCCAACGGGTGTCCGATGGATAGCGACAACGACGGTGTGGCAGACGGCATCGACCGCTGCCCGGACACGACGGCCGGAACGCCGGTGGACGCCAACGGGTGTCCCGTGCTGTTCGAGCAGGCGGCCACGCGCATTATTCTCGAGGGCGTCAACTTTGAGACCAACAGCGCCGAGTTGACTGCGGGCGCCCGCACCGTGCTCGATCGCGTGGCGCAGTCCCTCAGTGGCAATCCTGAGGTCCGCGTCGAGGTCGGCGGATATACGGACAACACGGGTGCGCGGGCGTACAATGTTCAGCTGTCTCAGGCCCGGGCCGAGTCGGTCGTCGCCTACTTGGTGCAGCAGGGTGTCAGTGCCGATCGCATGGAGGCACGCGGCTACGGCCCCGACAATCCAGTGGCCAGCAACGCCACTCGTGACGGCCGCGCACAGAACCGGCGCGTCGAGTTGCGGCGGACTGACCAGTAGCGTATTTCGGATTCAAACTCGGGTGCCGCCGCATCTGCGGTGGCACCCACCACCACCACTCATCGCCACAGGAGCGATCAACGTGTTAAAGGATTTCAAAGAGTTTGCCATGCGGGGGAACGTGGTCGACATGGCCGTCGGCATCATCATCGGCGGAGCGTTCGGCACGATCGTGAAATCTCTCGTGTCCGACGTGATCATGCCGCCGATCGGACTCCTCATGGGCAACGTGAAGTTCTCCGAGCTCGTCGTCGTACTGCAAGAGGCGACGGAGGACGCCGAGGCCGTCACCGTCAATTACGGGGTCTTCATGGACAACGTGATTGCCTTCGTCATCATCG
>JBDHAN010000093.1:0-7211 GCA_039588055.1 Gemmatimonadota bacterium
CGTGGTGTGGCTCCTCGGTCATCACCGACATGTACTCTCGCAGCCTCGCCGTATCCGGCGTTTCACGCAGGATGGCCGCCAACCGTGCATGTTCGGCCAGCGCATCTTCGGGGAAGCCCCGGATGGGTTGCTGCTGTTGCGCCACTCCCTGCCTCCATGGGGCCAGAGCGGACAAAGCAAAGACGAGTAAGAAGGTCGGTCGGAGAAACGGAGCCATCGGTAGCCCTCCATTGGGATATTCGGGGTTTTGTGATCGCGTGGCTATACTAAGGAAAAGGTTCAGACACGGCTAGAGGACCGTTTATCCGGCGGTCACGAGCTCCCCATAAATCGCATCGATCCGCTCGGCGGTTACATCGGCGTCGTTCTGCACGACACGACGCTGGGCTTCCCGAGCGATCGTCAGCAGGCGTGCGTCGTTCCACAGCAAAGAAGCCGCTGCTCGTGCAAGCGCGGGAGCGTCACCGACGGGAACTGCCACGGCCGCTTCCGGAGACCATGCGCCGATGTGACCTACGGAGGTTCCCACCGCCGGCACACCCGCTGCCGCCGCCTCGAGCGTGGCCACGCCCCCGCCCTCGTGGAGCGACGACATCACCAGGAGATCTGAAGCCTCAACCAGCGGCCTCAGCTCGCGATGCGGCAGGAAGCCGTGAAAACTGACGATGTCGTTCAGGCCCAGCGATTGCGCCAGTGCCTGTAGCTCACCGCCCAGGATATCTTCCCCAACCACGTCGAGATGGAATTTCAAGTCGAGATCCCGCATGTGCCCGGCAGCTCGAATGAGCGTCCGCTGGTCCTTCACGCGATTGAGGCTACCGACGTGCAGAAGCCTCGCCGGACGGCCACTGATGCGCGGTCTGGGTCGACAGATCGGCCACCGCTTCAAGTCCACACCGAGCACTAGCTGTTCCACCGTCACTCCCAATGCCTCACCTTCGGCGACTAGGGCGGGAGACTCCGCCGTGATCCGCGAGGCGCCCCACAGCGCCAGGCGCACCAAGATCCGCCCGCGCAACGTGAGCCGTCCGCCGTAGCCGATCGCCGGAAGCGCAATGAGCTCACCGCCTCCCAGATGCAACAGGACCGGTTTTGTCGTGACTTTCCCGAGCACTGCTGCAGCCGCACCGGCCGGGGTCGCCCAGAAGGCGTGAAACATGTCAAATGACCGACGACGGTGCTCGCTGAGAACCGCGGTCAGAGTCCGCCGTCCGGTGGCCCGTTCTCCAATGTTGTGGACCCTGGCGCCGAGAAGCTCGTACTGACAGCGTTCACGCTCCTGGTGCAATGCGAACACGTGCACCTCGTGATGCCTGGCCAAACGCTCGATGAGCCAGAGGAACGCGGGAATGACCCGGTATTCCCCACTGCGGTCCACACCCCCGGGCACGATCAGCGCGATCTTCACGATTCCCTCAGGACGGACTCGTAGGCGTCACGCAACTGAGCCCCGACGGCGTCGAACGACAGCGCGTGCTCGAAGTGAGCTCGCGCGGCCTGGCGGAGCTGCTGCATGTCCCGCTTCGACCATGCGAGGATGTTCCTCGCCATGGCGTCGGCGTCGCCCGGCGGGGACAGCCCACCGGCGCTCCCATCCGCCGTGATCTTGCGGAAAGACGGAATGTCCGTCACCAGTGGTGTCGTGCCGCACGCCAGCGCTTCGATGACGGCGTACCCACTGCCCTCACGGTGACTGCCGAGGACGAGAAAGTCCGCTGCTCGACACAACAGCTCAACCGTGGCATGCGGCACTTCTCCCAAGAGATGTAACCGCGGCGCGAGCTCGGGTGCGCTTGCGAGGCGCTCGCGCACGGCACCGAGTCGGGGTGCGTCCGTATAACAGAACCAGCAGTGTGGGTCCCGGAGCTGGGGCATCGACCGGCACAGCGCCTCGATCACCGTCAGGGGATCTTTGTTGTCGTCCAGGCGACCAACCCAAACGAAACACGGATCGCCGTAGACCCCGGTCTCCGCCCGGGCGTTATCCCGGTCACCGGGGGTGAATCGACTCGACGACTCCAGGACCTCGAATATCGGCATCCCGGAACGCAAAATCCCCGCGTCGACAAACCGCGCGGCCTGGGCGCGAGACGTGAACGCAACGCCGTTGACCCTCGCTAGACCCCAGCGGTACAGCGGGTGACGCCACGACGCGTGTAACGGATCCGCATGGTCTTGAACGAGAACCGGCACACCGGGCAGCGATCGCTGCAGTTGGCGAACGTGAAGTGGAAAGGACAGTCCGTGGAAATGGACGAGATCGGGTCGCAGCTGCCGGGCCCGGCGGGTGACGTTTCTTCTCACGGGAGACGCCCACAGCCCAAGCGCACGCCGCATCCCAGTTCCCTGTCTCTCCCGGACAAAATGCAACTCAGCCCCTTCACGCTGCAGCACGGCATCGCGAGCTGCGGGCTGTAACACCGTGACCTGCACGCCCTGTTGCGCCACCGCCCCGGCGACGCCGCCGAGTGCTTGCCACGCCGCAAGCAACTCTTCGGGAGAGCGATTCAGCGGATCGCAGTAGCAGCTCACTTGGAGGACGTGCATGAAATCGGGCAACCCTAGCGTTACCTCAGCTCGCCTTACCGGACTTTTGCCACAGCACCTGAGGGATTACCATGCGCGCGAGCGGTTTCGCGAGCACACCCCACCACCGCACCGACCAAATGTCGTAGCGGAACGCGCCAAACAATGATTTTGCCGCATGCCCGACTTTCCTCCGTGCCAGGTAAATGGCCGCCGCCTTGACTGAGTGTCGAGCGCATTCCTGATGGCACAATCGCCCTATGGTGTCATCGCTGTTGGCCGCCCACACCGTCTCGTATGCGCGGACCCACCCCCGATGAACTCCCAGTCGATCGGCGGAGTAGTGCGCCGAGTGGTTTCGCACCTTGCTGAGTGCACGTGGGATCGCGAGCACACCTCCCGTGGCCGCCAGGCGAAACCAGAGATCGTAATCCTCACAAAACAGTTGATCCTCATCGAACCCGTGAACCGCATCGAGGAGCTGCTTCTCGACCAACACCGCACTACTGATGACAATGGCGTCCAGCGTGAGCAACTTTTCCAGGATAAACCCCGAATACGGTATCCACGGTTTCCTCGGCACGTGCTCGATGGCCAGACCACTGCTGTCGATTCTCACGAAGTCAGTGTAGCTCCATTTGCGTGCACGATCCGCTCGGAGAGTCTGAACCTGAACAGCGAGCTTCTCACGCATCCAGAGATCGTCGGAATCCAGGAAGGCGATGTATTCACCGGATGCCTTGCTTATGGCCAGGTTGCGTAGCAACGACGGGTTGCGGCAGTGCTCGTGTTCAATGACCACGACACGCGAATCTCCCAGCCCGCACAGAAAACTCGCAGTGCCGTCTGTGGATCCATCGTCGACGACGATGAGCTCCCAGTTCCGGTATGTTTGATCCAGTACCGACTGGACCGCCTCTCTGAGATATCCTTCCCGGTTGTGGGTTGGAATGATGACCGATACCAACGGTTCCTGAGTGATCACGTCATCCTCGAAGCGTCACCACGCTCCCACGGGTGAGATTCCGTCGCCATGCACCCCACGGTGAGGACGACGCCGTTTCGGTGATCTTGCCGACTGCGGACAAGCACTGCAACTTGCGGCTGGGGACCCGCACAGTAATGCTGGCAACGGAGAAACATGCATCCTCCAAGCAGCGACATTGAGGCTCGCTTGCGCGCCTTCCAGGCCACCGCCGATCCAGCCGCGCTGTGGCCGCACGTGGGCCAGCAAGATCGCCGGACCGCCCACGCCCGCATCGCCGCTGTTACGCGAACCGTCCTGAACGGCGCCGCCAAACGAGTCACGCTCGACGGAGCAAGCGACATCGAAGTGGCGGCGACTGGCGTCAGCGCCTTCGCCTCAGGGATGGGAGCTCTCCTCGGCCATTGGATCGAGAGGGGTGTCGTGGATGCGGCCCCCTCCTTGGCGGTTCTGCTGGCCCGGCACCTGGATCACGGAAGACGCCGCGCCGCCACGCTCGGCGTCGCGCTCCGACGCATCATCGATGCCCTGCAAAAAGCCGATATCACCGCAACCGTGTTCAAAGGAGCGCACACCGCCCGCGGTTACTTCCCCGAGCCAGGTACCCGCCCGGCATCCGATATCGATTTGCTCGTTCGGCCCAACCAGTTCGACCGCGCCCGCGAAGTATTGCGCGCCATTGATCTGACCGAACGTCGGCAAGCCATCAATCCCACGCGCTCGGAGTGGATCCCCACAGGACAGTCGCAGGAATTCCAATCGCTCGAGCTCGACCACGCGGATAACCCGTGGTCCGTAGATCTCCACGTGGATCTGGCGCGACAGTACTTCCGCGGCCGCGGTGCGGGATTCGGCACACCGACCGGCGCCGACCTGGCGTCCTGGGAATTCGAGGGACGACAAGCACAGATCCTGGCCCAACCCCTGCTCACGGCGTACCTCGCGCTCAACGCCTCATACAGTGCCCACGAGCTTCGCCTCCTACACTTGGCTGAACTCGCGTTTGTCATACGCCAGGACACCTCTCGAGGCCACCTTAGGTGGACCGAGCTTGCCGATTTGCTGGCGAGTACGGGAACGGCCCGCTTCGTGTATCCAGCCCTCGAGCTGGCAGAGCGCCTCGTGCCCGGCACGATCGACCCACTGGTCCGCCAACAGATTACGGCGGTGTCCACTTCCCGCATGCGCCACGTCGTTGATGCCATCGATGCCACCGGCCTCGAAGGCTTCATGCAGAGGTCCTTGACCGACAAGCTCATGTGGGCCCGGGGACCGCGGGAGCTCGTGCAAAACGTATCAGAAGTCCTGTGGCCCACGGTTCAGCCATCAGATTCCTCCAGTCGATGGGCAACGTACGGCAGGCGGCTGAAGCTGCTCCTAGGCGGACGAGTCATGTTTTCCTTACGTCGTAGCGAGAACCGCGGCAAGTGAACCGGCCGGGTCTCCCGGCTGTCCGCTTACAGACTTCCGGCAGCGAAGCGTGCCGGCGCTGGCCTCGCACGGGAATGACAGTGAACGTCACCTAACCTTCTCTCCGGAGGTCCTCAACGATCTCATGCAACAGCACAGCGCCTTCAGCGGGATCTTGAGAGAGTGTGGCGCGCCAGCCCCCACCACCCGCCAATCGGGCCGCCGCCTTGGCTACCATAGCGAGATCGCGGTCGAAGCCCGGATCGAGTTTCTCGCTCAGAGCCCGCTCCACCTCGGGTGCCGTCAATCTGTCGAGCGACGCCGCATCATCGCCGTTCGCCAAAACGCACACTCGCACACGCTCCGCAACGGGTGCCGGCGACGATTCGTCGAACCTTTGGTGTACGGCCACCTTTCTCGTGCCGTCCGCGAAATCAGAGGACGGCAGTCCCTTTAGTTCAAGAAAATGCCTCGCGGCATCTCCGCTCAGCCGCACTCTACCGGGCACACCCCAGACACGAAGTTGTGGTTCGAGCTGCACGTATGCCACTTCTTCTCCGATGATGCGAAAGCCGCTGCGCGACGCGGCGTACGCGAGCGTGCTCTTCCCACTCCCGGAGGGACCGACGAGCAGGATTCCCACGCCATCCCGCTCCACCGTCGCCGCATGAAACGGGTAGCGCTCCGGGCCGGCGAGTAACGTGAAGGTCATGGCCTCGAGCACGCCGTACTGGAATTGCAGTTCGTCGGACACGAGGGCAGGCGTGACGAACGCGTACGCTTCTCGCCGGTCCACCTCTACGACGCCGAAACTATCCGGTCCAGCGAGCAACAATCGGTCGGGGTCGGGCAGGCGGTACACCAGCGATGCGGGATCGCACACCGTTCGGTCGCCGTCATGCACGAACAGCCGAACGCGGACCGTGGTTGAGGAGATGAGCTGCGGATGGGCAGTCAGCGCCCTCCATCCGCCAAACGTCCGCTCCACCGCCGTCATGACGGCTTCGCTGTTCGTTTCGAACCGAACCAGTATGCCGAGCACCGGCAGCTCTACGACATGCGAAAGCGGTGCGCCTCGGTACAGCGGATCACCGGGCCGGTCGAACTGGATCTCGCTCACCGCGCTGTCACACTCACCAATGTCATCGGGTCACTCACGACAGCGGCTCCGGCGGGCTCAGCCAATGGCTGACGAGTTTCTCCATCGGTAGCGCATAATAGTCGTGGTGGCACCGCCAGCGAGCTATCCTCTGGAATGGCCTCTTCCAGACACTGGCCCTCTCCCAGGCAACTCGTTGGTAGAACTTGAAACGCTCAACGAGCCGGTATCGCTCGCGGGAGACCCATGGGCCCGCGGAACCGATGAAATCAAATCTCGACCACTCGTCGAGAGAACATGGCAGTGCATAGCCGTTGCGCACGGCCTCCTCCGTCAGCGCCGAACCGGGATACGGCTTGAAATAGAATACCGGCGTCTGGAAATCGGGACTCATGGCACGAAGACGTTTTGCGACATCCAGCGTCGCTTTGACGCTTCGATCGTCTTCGTCAGGAAAGCCAACGATGAACGGGAAGTGCACGGCCACTCCGTAGCGGCGGCAACGCTCCGCGGCAGCGAACACCTGCTCCAGCTTGATGTCCTTCTTAATCCGATCTAACATCGCCTGCGACCCGGCCTCGACGCCAATCAACACCCGCCTGAGGCCCGATGCTTTGCACTTGACGAAGACCTCTTCCGACAGGCGGTCGCACTGATCCGCTCGCATCGTCGCTGCCCAGCTGATCGGCAGCTCCCGCCGAATGAACTCGTCGGCGATCGCCTCCACGTGGTCCGAGTACGTAAAAAAAGTCTCGTCCTGAAAGTTCACGTCGTCGAAGCGGTAGCGCCGCCACAGCCTTTCCACCTCGGCGCCCACTCGCTCCGGTTCAAACGCCACCCACGACCGTTGATAGACAAACGGATCCGCGCAGAACGCGCAGCGGAACCGACACCCCTGCGAGGAGATGTAGTCAAGTTGTCGCTTTCCTTTCAGATCATAGTAGCGCGGCACGTCAATCAGGGTGTAATCGTGGCGACGAAACGCATTGATATCTTGCACAGGGCGGGGCGGGTTCACCCGTATCTCCGCCTCGCTGACTCGATAGGTGCAGCCCAGGCAGCCGTCCAGCGACTCATCCGCAACCAGCCGCTGGACGATCTCGGCAAATGTCGCTTCACCCTGTCCTTGAACCGTGACGTCGACGCTCGATTCCTCGAGACACTCCTTGCCGAACATGGATGGGTGCCAGC
>JBDHAN010000094.1:0-7190 GCA_039588055.1 Gemmatimonadota bacterium
TTGCCACTAGGTGGGCTCCTCGACAAGTTCGCACACTATTCGCACACCAACGCCAAAAACGAGGGAATCCCGAAGGACGCCCTCGTCATTGAAGTGCTTACTTCACTTTGAGTTACGCGAGTCGGGACGGTGGGATTTGAACCCACGACCCCCTGAACCCCATTCAGGTGCGCTACCGGACTGCGCCACGTCCCGAGTGCTGCCTTATCGAATTTAACGACCTTCCGTTCGACCCCCTGGTGGTGCGGAGTCCGCGAGCGGAGCGAGTCGGCGAAGCGCCACGACCGAGGCGGCACAGCCGCCGCCGGTCCACCCCATTCAGGTGCGCACGCCGTCGCGGAGCTTGCGACGCGCGGCGGGGTTGCGGCGTTGAAGCGAGCCGCCGGCGTGCCGAGCGGTGCGCTTCGAGGCTGCAATCAACCACTGCGCCACGTCCCGAAGGTCAGTAGGTGGGTAGGAGCGTAGGGGGATAACAAAAACCCCTGCCCTCATGCTGGCCACCGACCACCGAATTCCAATCTACCACAAAAGCCGTTGGGGGTCGCGGTTCCGCCCGGCGCGAGGCCGGGCGGGTGTCGGCCTCTCGCCCTCCTCGCTGATACGGAGAGGCAACAAGCTAGCCAGCAAGACCCCGACCGAAGCTGCTCGAAGTCGAATCGCGGTTTGCTAGGACTCGAGCGCGGCCAATTCCGCAGCGAGCTTCCGGGCTACCTCGACCCAATCGTAGCGTGCAACCACCGAGCGGTGCAGCCTGTCGGCATGGCGGCGGCCCAGCGCCAACGCGTCTTCGGTATTGGCGATGATGTTGGCAATGGTCTTGTTTGGATCCGGGCTCACCTTCATGAGCGCCGCATCGTCCACGGGGAGGTCGCCGGCTACGGAATCGATGCTCGCGGCCATGCCGCCAAAGTACGTGCCCAGCGGGAACACGCCCGATGCCAAGGCCTCCAGGAACACCAGTGGCCCAGCCTCGGCCACAATCGACGGAAAGATCGCCACGTCGCAGCAGGGCATGAGGTATCTGAGGTTCGCGTGGGTGAGATATCCGGTGAAGATTACGCGCTCCGGCCTCGCGACTGCTTGCGCGGTCGTGAAGTAGTCATCGAGTTGGCTGCGGGCCTCGAGGGCTTCGAAATAGAGCCGGATCTCCTCGAAGGGTGTCGCTTCGCCGCCTTCGAGCGCGCTACCCCACAGGACGATATTGCTGGCCAGCGTGCGATCGCCGTGCGCCAGTGCCCACAGAAGGGCCTCCAGGACTTCCCTGAGCGGTCCGTGACCGACAATGAGGAGACGCGCGCGGGGATGTGACGCGATGATGCGCGGCAGCGCCGCGACGATGTTCTGCGGTCCTTTGCTCGCGATGAGTCGGCCGACGAACAGCAATACCTCGTCGCGGTCCCACTCGACGGTCGCGAGCTTTGCCTCGACGCCGACATCGGGCCGTTTCCCCTCGTAGCCTCTCACCTCCGCCAAGGTATCCCGCAACGACTCAACTCCGATATTGGAGGAGAGCCGCTCGCGAAGTTTTCGTTCTGCCTCCGGTGGCTTTCCGCGCCTCACGTCCTTCAGGACCCCCGACAGCCTCGCGATCCGATTTCCGCGATCATTGCGGTCGACTACTGAGAACGCGTCGGTATCCACTCCGAGGTTGAGCTCCGAGATTTTGGACTCGAGCCCGAATTGGTCCGGAAAGACGCCGATGATCCTGCGACGCATCTCTGGGCCGATCGCGAATATGCGGGCCGCTCGATTGAACGCGGCGGCCGCCAGGTCGTGCATGCGACGGTCCTTCTTGACGCCATATTCGATTGCGCTGCCATGCGGCATGATTGCGAAGGGAACGCCCGTCGCAGTACTCACGCGTTCGGCGACGACCGACATGAGCACAGCGTGGTTTGCATGCATGGATGTAACGCCGTGTTCTCGCACGACGCGTTCGACGACCATGACATTACGCGCGAGATAAGCCTCGATCGCCTCATCCGCCAGCTCGACCATCGGGACCACATGTGCAAATTCCTCGTACTGGTCCCGCACATACACGGGCAGGGTCTCGCCAAGCCGCGGCTTGTGCATCACGCACCCTGCGGCGTAGGGCGTCTCCCGCGTGAACAGCTTCGTCACGGAGCCATCGTGCTCATACACGTTCGCTGCGGCGATGAAGTCGTAGGTGTGCGGATGGAGCTCTTGGCACACGAGATGGACCGCTTGTCCCTCACGGCACAACGCGCGCACGATTGCACCGGTCCAGAGGTTGCTGCCCGAACCCTCGAGCAAATAGCCGTGCAGTATGCAGATCACTCGGGCCCGAGCCAATTGAGAGCGCGATAGACCGCAACGACCCGCCATTTGATGCAGAATGGCCGGTCTTCGGCAGCATAGTGACGCCAGGTGACGCCCACTGACGTCACCGTGTTCCTCCGGTGCCAAGGCTCGATGGCACCGCCGAGGGATTCATGACTTCTACGTTCTCCAGGACTGTCCGTTGTTCTCAGTGCTGATCCGCCGCGAATTGCGCCCGAAGCTTCCCGATGACCGCGCGAGTCTCCAGGATGCGTGCCTCCAACCCCTCCCTGAAACGCCACGCCAGCTGATTGACCGTCTCATTGGGCTGTGCGATCTCACGTTCGAGCTCGGCGAGGTATTGCTCGTTGAGGGCGAGATACGCGAGTGCCGTCTCTGGGTTGTGGAAACCCGAGCCGTCGACGGTCACGTAGACGGGCGTTGTGTGAGCAGCTTGCTGCAAACCCGCCTGGGCTCGCGCCGCAATCCACACTCCATGCTCCACGGTCAGCTCCATCTCGACGACGAGTTGCGCGGCTGTCTGTCCTGGCTCGGCGTCAGTGACTGTCTGCAACACCTCGCCGTGCGCCACAATCTCGAGTCTTTCGAGCGGCACCTGTTCGGCGTGTCCGGATGCGGTCGCTGTGATCGTCAAGCGAGAGCCCGGCGGCACATCCAGCTCGTCGCCCGGAATCCTACCGTTGACCTTGAGATCGATGACCGGGCCACTACTGACGAACGTGTTGCCGGCGTGGAGGCTCGCCCGCCAGTTGTCGAAGGAGAAATCGTCGCCAAGGTAGGCGTAGAACCGGGCGTCGCCGATCCGAGAGGACCAGCCGGGGCCGATACCGCACCAAGGAAAGTCCGATCCAGCCGTCGCCGTCAGCTTGAAGCCGAGGTCGAGGAAGTGGTAGTAATGCTCGAGGTGGAGCGGCTCTTGCGAGGTACAGAACTGGAGCAACTCAACGAAGTCGACCTTGCCCCGCAACACATCGAGCGTCAGGCCCCGGTAACCGTGGAAAAGCACTCCCTGGTGCGCGTAACCGCTCACGCCGCCCAGCTCTTGGACGCGATCGAACACCCGATCGTAATGGTAGTAGTTGCCACTGAACCGCACGAAGTCGTCGGCGGCGAGGGAGATCGTGTGCCCCACCTCGTGGGTGCGTGGCTCTTCCTGCCCGGACGAGAGCATGTAATCCTCGAGCTGGTACACCCCGTCACGCCCCCACGCGTACTGGGCGAAGTACGTCGTCCAGAAGTCGCCCATCTGGAGCAGCGCACCCACATGGATATCCTCGGCAGCCACCCACTTGAGAATGAGCGGGTTCTCTCGCGGCGACCGACGGAGATGAATGTGATCGTCGGCTGAGTACCAGCCCCGCTCAGGCATATCGATCCAGCGTTTCAGCCGAAATGTCTCCGAGAGGTGACCCCCAGGCTCGACTACCAACTCGTGATGCTGCTTCAGGTACTCCTGGCCCTTCGAGAGTGATAGCTGATAGGTGCCAGGCTGCAACTCGACGCCGAAGCCACCGTCCACATAAAAGGAACTGTCCGGCTGAAAGCCGTATCCCGATGCGCGGTCGTTGGGTCCCCACATAATCGCGATCGCGTCATCGGAGAGGGGCGCCGTCGCGCCTCTGGCATCCACGAGTCGCACCCGAACCGGCGTGGGGGAGCCCGTCGCGTCGTCCAGCACGCCGACGGACATCCTGCTGGGCGTGTACAGCGTCGGTGCACCCCAGAGTGCCACCGTACCGGTTCGTTGCGCATCTGCCTCGAATGTGAGGCGCGCTGTTCGACCGGCCACGCCGCTCAAGTCAAGGGAACGCTTCGCCCACTGTGTTCGGTCGGCCCAGGATTCGTGGAGCAGCGTGTCAGGCTGACTCCCGTCTGGAGTGACAATGACTCTGAAGGTGACCGGGGCATCGTCGCGAAGCACACCAAGGGAGACGTCAAGGCGGCCATCACTGGGAACGCGCACGGGGAACTCGATGCGACCCGGTGCTCGGGCGTACATCGTGGGGACGTTCGCTTCGCCGACTGTGCGCGCACCGATAGCAGACTCAGCGAATGGAGCTTCCTTCGGAACGGCTCGTATGGAGAGGATGTCGATGCTGGCTGGGCCAGCCGCGCCGAACCAGAGCCCGAGTTGCCGCCACTCACCTTGTGGCATCTGCGGCCGGTCGGCTCGCAGCTGATACGTGTGCACGTCGCCGTCGTTGTTCGTATTCGCGAACCCACCGCCGATCTGGAACGGATAGGGCGCGCTGGTTTGTGACCCCGAGCCCTCGCGCCGATTGAAACCGACACTGAAGGCCTCCATGTCGGTGGTTCGCGCTCGCACCTCGACATGTCCCCAGTTCTCCGGCGCCCAACCGGGCAAGTCGACATAGATCCCGCCTCGCGGAACGCCATTCGGGTTGCGCGTGGCCTCAGTGAGCGTCAGTCGGAGCGCGTCCTCCGTCCGAGTGACGCGTGGCGGGGCGATCGTTGGGTTGAAGGGAACAGCGGGCTTCCAGCCAACCTGCGCATCGTCAAAGCGCCACTCGACGGGCTCCGGAAGGCCAGCGGGGAGTTCCGACCCCGCGGCTACCGCGCGGTCGATGACGGCGGCGAAGTGAAGGGGATTGTCGGTGAGCGATGTCTCGTCCCCCGCACAAGCGGCAAGGCCGAGGATTGCTGCGAGGGCGAAGAGACGACGGGCGGCCATGGTGTACCTCCGGAGTGGCCGTGCGCGGTAAACATGGCCCGCGACACAAAGGACGGCCAGCAGCAACAGATGTCGCTCGGGCTTGGATGCATCGTCCAGCCGGCAATCGGCTCACCGACCCTCCGCTATCGTTCGCGTCGCGACGGTGAGCCCTCGCCATCTTGACCTTCTTGAGTGGTTCCTGGACGAATCACGACTCCTTCACCAATGACCGGTGCGCCACGTCCCGTTGTCCTGGTTCCGAATCCAACGACGTGGCGGCAGCGATGAGAAGGCGATGATGGCGATGAGAGGCGATGAAGGGCGATGGGGGGACAAACGACTTTGACGACACAGACGGCCCGGACAGCCATGAGCCAACAGCCATCAGCCCACAGCGTTTTCCGTCCCTCCCGTCTTTCCCGTCTCTCCCGTCCTTCCCGTCTGCCTCTCCTGACTCCGCCAAGCGTGTACGTACCAGCCTACCCTCGTACGCTCCTACCGCCCTCTTCAGCCTTTCATCCAGAGCCCCACAATCGGGACGAGCAGGGACGCCCAGGCGACGAACAGCCAGCGTATCTGCTCGCCCAGCCGGCGTTCGAGCATCGCCTCCAGCCGGGCCAGTCCGCGATCAACCTTGGATTCGAGCCCGGCCAACCGCACCTCGAGCTTCGCCTCTGACGCCGCGACGCGTTCGTCGAGGCGGGCGCTGAAGCGCTGGAAGTTGAGCTCGTTGAGCTCGCGCAGATCGTTGCGGTAGGTGGCGTCCACTTGGTTGAACCACTCCACGAGTTCGTTGGCGATCTGCTCGCCGAGACGATCGTAAAAGGCCTTCGACAACTTCGCTGTGACTGGCACGCCAGCGCTCCGTAGACAGGGAACGCCGACACCATACAAGCTACGCTCGGCTGGTGGTTAGGCGAAACCGCTCAGGTGGGTGCCAATGTGTGCCGGGTATAAGGCGGTAAGAGGGTAGGCTGGTATGACGGTATTCCTACCAGCCTACCCTCGGACGCTCCTACCGCTGCAGTTCCTACCGCAGCATTTCCGCAATCCGCGGCCGCGTCGCCTCGATCCGCTCGTAATCCAGTTCCAAGCCGTACGGCGCAAGGGCAGCACCGACCAAGTCGTAGATGTTTCTCAGGTCCTCGAAGGGCGGGGCCACCACGTCGAGCGCCGTTATCCCGGTGGTGTTCCTGATACTCTTGTCGGCCCCGGCCGCGAGCAGCAGCTCGACGATGTCGGCGTGCGCTAAGAAGGCCGCAGCGATGAGTGCCGTCGATCCCTCGTCGTTCTGCTGATCCAACGCGGCGCCTGCCTCGATCAACGCGCTGGCTGCTTCCGTCTGACCGAAGGTCGCCGCGGTGATGAGCGGGCTCGACCCTCCCAACCCCTCCCGTGCGTTCAGATCGGCCCCCGTTTCGATGAGCGCTCGAACGGCCTCAAGGTCTCCCTGCATGATCGCTTCGTGAAGGCCGACCTCGCGGTCCCCTTCCGACACGCCCAAGGCCTCATCGAGCATCCGCACCAGCTCGTCCCGCGTGAACGCGTACGGCTGGTCCTGGTTCAGCTGCACCAGCTCCAACAGTGCCCCCCGGATGGTGATCTCCGCCTCCATCCGGTTCGGGACCACCATGTAGCGTCGCTTGGGCGACGCACTGGTGAGGAAATCGAGGGCCGCGAGTGCCACGTCCGTCGGCTCCTGGTACTCGGCGCGATCGAGGGGACCGGTGAACAGGTCGAGCATCGAGCCGTAGCGGGAACCTGCGCCCGAATAGCCGGACTCGCGCATACGCCGCACCATCGAGGCCGTGATCTGGGACTTGTAGTTCCCGGGCTCCACGGCGGCGACCGCCACGTTGAAGCGGGCGAGCTCCGCGGCCAACGCGTCGGTGTAGGCCTCCACCCCGTGCTTGGTGATGCTGTACGCGCCCATGAATGGGCCGGACAGGATGCCGGCGATCGAGCTCACGGTCAACACTCGGCCCTCGCTCTCGATGAGCAGATCCGCGAACGCCTTCGTCACGCGGTAGGGGCCCATGAGATTGATGTCGATGATGAAGTCGAGCTCCTCCTCCGGCTGCTCGATGAGCGGTCCCATGACCGCGACACCCGCGTTGTTGATCAACCCGTAGAGCCCTCGTCCTTCGGCCCGCACGAGCGCCACCGCCGCGTCGATCTCACTCTGGATCGTCACGTCGAGGCGTACCGCCTT
>JBDHAN010000094.1:7200-7692 GCA_039588055.1 Gemmatimonadota bacterium
GCGTGCGAGATCCGCCGCCTTGCGAGCCCCGGCATAGACGAAGAAGCCGTTCTCGGAGAGGACTTCCGTCATGCGGAGCCCGATGCCGGTGCTGGTCCCGGTGATGAGCACGGCTCGCTGGTTATCGGCCTCCTGAGCGGTGACCGGAGCGAAGGGGATCGATGCGATCGCGATCAGCGGAACGAGCAACGTTCGAGTGGTCGCAAACAGGATTCGGCGTGCCACCGGAGGCCTCCTCGGTCGGCGTGAGCCAGGAAGGGGAACACCTGGATTGTAGTCGGATGATGGGATGGGGGCCACGATGGCGCTCTTGTCAGACGACTGAGACGACTGAGAGAGCAGTCAGCTATCAGCCAACAGCCTACAGCCGACAGCTGTCAGCTGCTCCCGCCGCGCGGTGCACGGAAGGTAAAGAAGGGGCGCCGGCGCTGCGCTTGACCGTCACGCCCCCGAGTCAAGAGGACGGTTCACCGCCCTCCCGTGAGCCACCCG
>JBDHAN010000095.1:0-7079 GCA_039588055.1 Gemmatimonadota bacterium
CAAGCCACGCGACGGATCCAAGTCGGCATCTTGCGATCGACTCTCGTGCTCATCTAGGTGCGACTTCTCGTCACGCCGGTCTCGAATGAGACCAACCCACTGTGAACAGTCATGGTTCGAGCGATATGTAAATGGTGAGTTGCGAAAGCGGCCGCGGTCGTCAGTAGTCCCCCAGCTCCTCCATCCCGATCAACACTTCCCGTCCCTTCGATCCCTCCGACGGCCCGAGTATCCCAGCATCCTCCAGCTGATCCATGATCCTGGCCGCGCGGCCGTAGCCGATCTTCAAGCGACGCTGCAACAGCGAGGTCGAACCGCCCTGGTTGCTGATACAGACCTGCGCCGCCTCGATAAAGAGGGGATCGCGATCCCCGTCTGCCGCCACTGCCGCCCCTGCCGCATCTGCCGCTGATTCCTCAATTGCCATGACAAGGTCCAGGATGTCGTCTTCCCGCTCCGGCACGAGGCCTTCGGCTTCGCGCTCCTCTTCCAGTGCTCTCGCCTTGTCGGCGTACCACTTGGTCAGGTCCTCGGTCTCGGGCGTCGAGATGTATGCCCCCTGAAACCGCACCGGTTCGCTCTTTCCGGGCGGCAAGAACAGGCCGTCACCGTTGCTGAGCAACGCCTCCGCACCGTTCTGGTCGAGAATCGTACGACTGTCGACCTTGGATGCCACACGGAACGCGATTCGACACGGGAAGTTCGCCTTGATCAACCCCGTGATCACGTTCACACTGGGCCGCTGGGTCGCGAGGATGAGATGAATGCCCGTGGCTCGTGCCTTCTGCGCCAGGATTGCCAACGGTTTCTCCACCTCTCCCTGCACGGTCATCATCAGGTCGGCCAGTTCGTCAACGATGAGGACGATGTAGGGAAGCGGTCCACTTTCGTAGGTGCGCTGTGAGCCGTGAGCTGGGCCAGACGGTGAGTCCTCTTCCTCCGACCCGAAAACGTCACCGTCCCGACTGCCCCCGCGCACAGCTCCCCGCTCACCTATACCAACATCGACCAGCTCTCTCCCTTCGTCGAGAAACCGATTGAAATCCGCCATCCCCCTGGCACCGTTGGCATGGAACAACCGATACCGCCGCTCCATCTCGACCATGATCCACTTGAGGACCTGCGCGGCTTCGCGGTTGTCGGTGACGACCGGGTGGCGCAGATGTGGCAGCGCGTTGTAGAGCGAGAGCTCGACCATCTTGGGATCGATCATCAAGAGCCGGAGGTCGCGCGGGCTGTACCGATAGATCAGGCTGGTGATGATCGTGTTGATGCAGATCGACTTGCCGGAGCCCGTGGCACCCGCGATCAACAAGTGCGGCATGCGCGCGAGATCGGTGACGATCGGCTTGCCCGCGAGATCGTGCCCCAACGCGATGGGTAACACACCGCGTGCGTGCTCCCATTCGGGCGCGTCCAGTAGCTCGCGAAGGGCGACGATTCTGGGCGCCGGGTTCGGCACCTCCACCCCGACCGCACCCTTCCCGGGGATCGGGGCCACGATGCGGATCGACTGCGCACGCATCGCGAGCGCTAAGTCATCAGCCAAGGCCGCAATGCGACCAACCTTCACACCCGGCGCAGGCGCCACCTCGTACTGCGTCACCACGGGCCCTGTCGTCCGCCCCACGATCGATCCTTCGACCCGGAAGGTCGCAAGCGTGTCGATCAGGATCTCTCCCTGCCGCTCGATCGCATCGTCCCAGTCGTGAATCTCTCGGACACTGGGCGACGTGAGCAGCTCGACCGGCGGCAGCTCGTCGAAGATGTCGTCGTTGTCGTCGTCCTTCGAGCGGCGGAAGAAGGGACGGCGCTTCTTCGGTCGGGCAGGCGGTCGGGCGGGCGGGCTGTCGGGGTCGTCAACGCCATGAGCTGTGCGTTGTGACCTGGCCCAATCGTGCTCACCAAGTTCTGCCGCCCTGCCGCCCTGCCGCCCTGCCGCAGCGGCGTCCAGCCGCTTGAACGGATGCCAATCCAGCGAATAGATCGTGAGCGCCGAGAGCCCCAGCACACCCACGATCACCGCCCCCGCGGTCCCGATGAAGCTCGCGACGCCGACGGCGACCGCCGCTGGCGCGATGCCCGTGAGCTTCTGACTCGCGGTCCATGTCTCGTAATCCGCAGGGAAGTCACCGGGCCGCGCGGCACCGGTGGCAACAGCAATAGCGAACGGCACGAGCACGATCAGCCCGGCGAAGAGGACCGTCACACGGAGAATATCAAGCCGCGGCACGCGGCCGAAGCCGCCCAAGCCCGCAGTGAGGCCGTAGAGGGGGATGAGCGCGGCACCGATACCGAGTGCCCGCCAGAAGAAGTCACCGATGCCCCGCCCTACCGGACCGGTCACGTCCCACGGCAGGAGTGTGAGCGCCACAAAGACACCCGCCAGGAGGGCTCCGATCGCGATGAGCTCCTGACGGTGTCGTGGCGTCAACGCCATGCCTAGCCTCGCTTGGGAACCGTGATCAGCCGATCGACGTAGTGCGGAACCACTGAATAGGTATCGACTTCCGTCGCAGCGACAAGGTCGTTGCGGAACTTGGCGGCCTTGAGGCCCTTCGCGCCGGCGCTTGCGGTGATCGCGTGCCGCCACTTGTCGCCGTACCTTCGCACCAGTTCGAGCGCGGCGATAGCCGCGTCGTTGAGATCCGCCGAGCGTCGCTGACGCCCCGGAATGATCGCCTGCGCAAAGCGGCCCGCGGTGTACGCGTCCTCCAGCGCAAACATCCGCTCTCTGCCGCTGCACATGATGTGGATCTCCTGGTGTTCTTCAAAGATGGCCTTGGCCTCGTCCACAACAGCGGTGAAGTTGGTGACCGCACCGATCAGCACCGGTTCGCCGAATTCGGCCGCGACGATGGCAGGCGTGCCGTTGGTGGTCGCCATGACCAGCGTCTTCCCAGCGACAACCTCCTCCGTCACCTCGAGGGGCGAGTTCCCCAGATCAAAGCCCAGGATCTTCTGCATGTTCCGCTCGCCGCAGAGCACCACCGCGTCGCGTTCCAGCGCCTGCGCGAGCCTGAGGGCTTCCTCCTGAGTCGCCACCGGCAGCACTGCTTTCGCTCCATTGGCGAGTGCCGCGACGGCGGTCGTTGTCGTCCGCAGCACGTCGACCACGATGACGGGCTTGTTCTGGATGTCCTGCGGCTTCACGCCGAGCGGCGTGAAATAGACCGAGAGCTTCATGCCGGCGGCTCGAACAGCTGTTGTTCACGCTCCAGGAATTTGGTGTCCACCGCCCCAGCCTTGAACTCGGGATGGTTGATGACCCGCTGCAGAAACGGAATGTTCGTCGTGATCCCCTCGACAATGAAGAAGTCGAGCGCGTGGTGCATCCGAGTCAGGGCCTCTTCACGGGAGCGGCCGTGCACGATGAGTTTGGCGATGAGCGAGTCGTAGAACGGCGGCACCGTATATCCAGAGTAGATGTGCGTATCCACTCTGACACCGGGACCGCCCGGCGGATGAAACGTCGTGATCATGCCTGGTGACGGCTGGAAGTTGCGAAACGGATCTTCGGCGTTCACCCGGCACTCGATCGCGTGTCCGCGGACGCGACTCCCCTTCAGCTCCAACTTGACCGGCTCTCCAGCCGAGACCCGGATCTGCTCCTTCACCAAGTCGAAGTTCGTCACCATCTCGGTGACGGGATGCTCCACCTGGATCCGCGTGTTCATCTCCATGAAGTAGAAGTGGCCGTCCGGATTGAGCAGGAATTCGACCGTTCCCGCCCCCACATAGCCGATGTGCGACGCCATGCGGACCGCCGCCTCGCCCATGCGTTCGCGTAGTTCTTGATCCACGGCAGGGCTCGGCGCCTCTTCGACCACCTTCTGATGTCGACGCTGCACGGAACAGTCGCGCTCACAGAGATGCACCACCTTGCCGTGCCGGTCACCCATAATCTGGATCTCGACGTGCCGCGGTCGGTCGAGATACTTCTCGATGTAGACTTCCGCCGATCCGAACGCCGCGAGCGCTTCATTGCGCGCCAGCGCAAACGCCCGCTCGAACGCCCCGTCGTCGTTCGCCACGCGCATGCCCTTCCCACCTCCACCAGCTGTCGCCTTGATGATCACCGGGTAGCCGATGTCTCGGGCGACCTCGACCGCTTCGGCCGAGTCGTCGATGGTCTCCTTTGATCCGGGAACGACCGGGATATCGTGCTCCACCGCGAGTTTTCTGGCGGCAGCCTTGTCGCCCATGAGCCGAATCTGCTCGGCGGTGGGTCCGATGAACGCGATATTGGATGCCGCACACGTCTCGGCGAACTCCGCGCTCTCGGCGAGGAACCCATAACCTGGATGGATCGCGTCGGCGCCGGTGATTTCCGCGGCGGCGATGAGATTCGGGATCTTCAGGTAGGAAAGTCTGCTGGGCGGGGGACCGATACACATGTCGTCGTCGGCGAACCGCACGTGCAACGACTCACGGTCCGCCTCGCTGAAGACCGCGACAGTCTCAATGTCAAGTTCTCGACAGGCGCGTATGACCCGCAGGGCGATTTCCCCGCGGTTGGCGATCAGAATGCGTTTGAACACCGGCTTAGGGCGCGAGCCCCTCCAGACCTATCTCGCCACCCTTGTCCTCGTCACTCATCACTTCCTCAGCGAACGTCCGATCGGACGTGCCCTCGATGCCCGACACCCTCAGCGCAAACTCGTTCGGGTTGGTCGAGTAGAAGAGCGCCATCTCGTAGTCGATCTTGCCCTTCTGGAACCACTGCATCAGGGACTGGTCAAACGACTGCATCCCGTACTGGATCGTGCCTTCCTTGATCAAATCGGGAATGTTGAGCGCCTTCTCGGCATCCCGGATGTTGTCGCGCACCGCCGCCGTATTGATGAGCACTTCACAGGCGGGCAATCGGTGTACACCATCCTTGGTCGGCACGAGACGCAGCGAGACCACCGCCTCAAGCGCCGTCGCCAACAGACTCCGCACGGCGGTGTGCTCGTGCGGCGGGAAGAAGGAGATCACACGATTGATGGTCTGGGTGCAATCGGTCGTGTGCAGCGTCGAGAACACGAGGTGTCCGGTATCGGCCGCCTTCATGGCCGTGTCCAGGGTCACGCGGTCTCGGATCTCACCGATCAGGATCACGTCCGGGTCCTGACGCAATACGTGCCGGAGGGCCGCCTCGAACGAGAGGGTGTCGGTCCCCACCTCGCGCTGGGCCACGTTCGCCTCACCGTCACGATGGAGGAACTCGATCGGGTCCTCGATGGTGATGATGTTGCAGCGACGGTTGTGGTTGATGTGATTGATCATTGCCGCCAACGCCGTGGACTTGCCTGAGCCGGTCACCCCCGTCACGAGCACCAATCCACGCGGCTTCATGGAGACACCTTCTAACACGTCCGGGAGGTTCAGATCCTTCATCGTCTTCACCTCGTACGGGATCGACCGGAACACGAACGACAGCGTACCGCGCTGTTGAAACACGTTGGTCCGGAATCGACCCACGCCCGGCACGCCGATCGCAAAATCCGCTTCCTTGTGCTCGGCGAACTCCTTCACCTGACGCGGCGTCATCAATTGCTCGGCCAGCGCCTTGAGTTCTTCCGGCTTGAGCGGCGCTTGCTTGAGCTGCGCGAGCTCACCGGCGATGCGGATGGTCGGCGGACGGCCCACCTTCAGATGAAGGTCGGACGCGTCGCGCTGCACCATCTCCGTGATAGCTTCCTTGAAGTTGAACTCCGAGACCTGTGCTGCGTCAGTCATTGGCATCCACCCTGAAAAGCGCCTGTCCAAACTCGACGGGCTGCGCATCCTTCACGCAGATCTCCTTGATGACACCCGAGATCTCCGCATCGATCGGATTCATGATCTTCATCGCCTCGACGATGCAGAGTGTCGTCCCGGGCCTGATACGACTGCCAACATGAACGTACGGCTCGGCCCCCGGCTCCGGCTGGGCGTAAAACGTGCCGACCATAGGGGCGGTGATGTCGGTGAGGTGGGGTGCGGCTGCCGCCTCTGCCGCTGGGGCGGCGGGAGCGGCGGGAGCGACGGGAGCGACGGGATTGGCCGACTCGGGTGGGGCTGCCGCCGCCACCTGATATGTCACCGGCCCGCCGTGCGACGGGAAGCTGTTCTTTGAGACCTTGATGGTCGTGCTCCAGAGGTTCTTGCGAACCTCGATTGCCCCCGCATTCGATTCGTTCAGGAGCTCCAGGAGCTTTTGAAGAAGATCGATCTCTTTCATACGCGCTCGAGGTATTTGTCTTCCCGGCGGTCGACGCGGATCAGTTGGCCTTCCTCGATGAACAGGGGCACCTGCACCACCGCCCCTGTCTCGAGCTTCGCCGGCTTGGTCCCGCCCTGCGCGGTATCGCCGCGAATGCCCGCGTCCGTCTCGACCACCTTGAGTTCGATGAAGTTGGGCAGCTCGATCATGAGCACCTTCTCGTCATGGACGAGGCCCGAACACTCCATTCCCTCCTTCAGGTACTTCAACTGATCGTCGCCGATCACATCATCGTTGATCGGGATGTCCTCGTACGTCTGCATGTCCATGAAGTGGTAGAGGTGCCCGTCGTGATACGAGTACTGGACGGGCCGACGCTCCAGGCGCACTTCATTGACACGCTCGCCAGCGTTCCACCGCCGATCGGTGACCGCGCCGGTCATGATGCTCTTAAGCTTGCTCCGGACGAAGGCCCCGCCTTTGCCCGGTTTGACATGCTGGAAATAGACGATCTGGAACAGCTGTCCGTCAATATCGAGGACCATCCCGTTCCGGAAATCCGCTGTGCTGGCCATCGCGTTATGTCAACTCTCTCAACTCGGTTCTCCCGTCGGACAGGACGACCACACCGTCAGCTGTCAACTGCACATCGTCCTCGATGCGGACGCCGCCCCACCCTTCCAGATAGATCCCCGGCTCGACCGTGACGACCGCATTTACCGGTAGCGGCTTGTCATTCACCTTGCTCAGCCGCGGACCCTCATGCACCTCGAGGCCAAGCCCGTGTCCCAGCGAGTGTCCGAACGCGTCGCCAAACCCCCTGCCGTCAATGGTCTCCCGTGCCAACTGATCGGCTTCGCGCCCGGTCATGCCGGGCCGGATGTGCTCG
>JBDHAN010000096.1:0-6813 GCA_039588055.1 Gemmatimonadota bacterium
CGATCGACTCGAAGAGGCGGGCACCCCGGCGCAGGACGTCCTGCCGGCTCGACTTGTCGCGCGGCGGGGCCGCAAGGAAACGTACGAAGTCGATCACCGCTTCGACATCGTGCAACGGCACCTCCGGCTCGGGAACGGGATCCGACTCCGGCGGGACCGGCGTGCCGTTGACCGTCTCCTCCACCGGCTGCAGCGGTGTCGTCAGCCCCTGCTCAAGCGGAAAAGCGCCGGCGTTGAAATCGGCCAATGTCGCCAAGAACGCCTTGCGACCGAATCGCCCCAACCGCCCGTCGATGAAGCGGTTGATCTTGCCGGAGATCCCGTCGCCGTCGGCGTCGTCGGGGTCGGCGTTCGCGACGATCGTTGCTTCCGGTATGGCTTCGACCAGGCCGAGACCAAAGAGCGGTGGCGACGAGCGCAGCCCCTGTCCCGTGGCGCTGGGCGGGATGGCTTCCTTTTCGATCCCGAATTCGCGGAGCGCTTCCGTGGCGCGCTGCTGAATGACCGGTCCGCCTTCCTGAAAGAGCGGATCGCAGTCACCCGATTCGAAGAACCGGGTCGCGTGCACCTCGGCGATGGCGCTGCTGCCGCCCACGGCAGGCTCCGCATGGCACACGGCACAGCCCTCCGCGTTGAACAGCGGCCCGAGCCCTTCGCTGGCCGCGAACCGGCGTTCGAAAACCTTTCTGCCATCCTCGAAGCGTTGTCGTTCTTCCTCCGTCAAGCGTTGCAGCGGGTCTCCGGGACGCGGGGCGCCTCCGCAAGCAATCCCGAGTACACACCACGCCCCAACACCCGCAATCCAACCGGAGATCTTGACGAGCCGCAAGCCCGAGCGCCGCATCTTTCAGCCTCCCTGGATGAGCAATCCGGACGATCCCCCGCCACTCGTACCACCGCACTGCGGCTCGCGTAAAGCGAATCCCATTCCGGTCGACCTGGATGCCTCACGAAACGCAGTGCGCGGACATTCCAAAGACACGCGAGAAGCTCGGCTGCCGTGAGCCGACGACCATGAGCCGGCAACCTTGACTCGCCATGAGTGCAGCCATGCGTCGCCATGAGTAATGTTATGCTGCGGGCGTTCGCCTGGGCAGATCTGCCCAGTTCGGTGGCACACTGGGGCGGGTTGCTGTATGGAATGGAAATACGTGTGGATCGACGTCGCCGTGTTTGGTGTTGTCGGACTCTCGTTCTACACCGGCTACAAACGTGGCCTGATCAATCAGGTCGTCTGGCTCGGGTCGTTCGTCGTGGGCTACTTGGCCGCGTCTCGCTTCTGCCACCCGATCGCCGAAGGCAGCGGCATCAAGCTCTACGCCGATGAGGTCACCGTAGCCGTCGCGTTCGTGGTCGTGTTTCTCGTCATCATCACGGTGATGCACATCCTCGCCCGGACGATCAGCCGGGCGCTGAAGCCGACGGTGGTTGGACTCGCGAACTCGATCCTGGGCGCGCTGTTCACGAGCCTCATCTACGTCGTGCTCATGCTGGTGGTGCTCAACCTCGCTCTGATTCTGTTTCCCGACATCGAGGACACACTGGAGAAGACGTGGGTGGCCAGCCACGGAGCCGATCTCATCGACTTCTTGATGGAGCGGACTCCCCTGGACGAGATTCCGGATCGAATCAAAGTCTGAACGCGGACGTGCTCAAGATCGTTTCTCGACTGCGCCCGGTCGCCACTCCGATGCGCGTCGCTGCTCGCGCGCGAGCGAACGATGCGTTCGGGTGCCCCCTCGCTTGCCGCTACGTCGCCGGGACGAACTTGTAGCCGTAGCAGAGGATCCCTGATTCGCCATCTTCCTGCAGGCGCCGAAACTCCAGCTTGACGGGGTCGCCGATGGCGACCTTCTCGGGGTCGCAGTCGACGATTTGCGCCGTGAGCTTGACGCCGTCGTCCAGCTTGATGATTCCCACAGCGTACGGCGCCTGATCCGCGAATCCGGACGGCGCGACGCGAATCACCGTGAACGTCTCGACCGTTCCCGTTTGTGCCAGCCTGATGTCATCGAATGCCTGTCCGCGGCAGCCGTTACACACCGTGCGCGGCGGGAAAAACACCTTTCCGCACCCCTTGCATTTTGCAGCCTCGTAGCGATAGCGCTGAGGGATCTCTCGCCAGTATCGCGCTGGTCCTGTCATGGTCTCTTGCCTCCTACGCCCGCTCGAAGATGTGAATGACGCTGCTCGCGCCGGTGCCACCCATGTTCTGCGTGAGCCCGTACCGGGCGTTTTGGACCTGGCGGTCGCCGCACTCGCCGCGCAACTGCAGCACCGCTTCGCGAATCTGCGCGATTCCGGTCGCGCCGACCGGGTGCCCCTTGGACTTCAAGCCGCCGGACGGGTTGATCGGGATCTTGCCGTCGAGTGCCGTCGCACCCGACGCCGCCGCGGCGCCGCCCGAGCCACGATCGAACAGACCCAGCGCCTCGGACACCATGATCTCCGCGATCGTGAAGCAATCGTGCACCTCGCAGAAGGACAGGTCGGACGTGCCGACGCCGGCTTGCCGGTAGGCGCCTTCGGCGGCCTTCTCGGTGGACGACAGCACCGCCAGGTCCTCGCGATCGTGCAGGGCGATCGCATCGGTGGCGTGCGCCGAAGCCGCGACCCGCACCAGCGGACTGCGTGCCATGCTGCGCGCCATGTCCAGCGGTGCAACCACCACCGCGGCGGCGCCGTCCGTGATGGGAGAGCAATCCAGGACGCGCAGGGGGTCCGCCACCATCACCGAGTTCATCACCTGTTCCGCGGTCACCTTGCCCCGGAACTGCGCCAACGGATTCAGCGATCCGTTGTCGTGGTTCTTCACTGCAACCGCGGCCAGCTGCTCGCGCGTGGTGCCGTACTTGTTCATGTGCACGTTCGCCATCATCGCGTACAGCCCGGGGAACGTGATCCCGTTGTAGCACTCGTACTCCTGATCGGCAGCCGTCGAGAGCGCATAGGTCGCGGCAGCGCCGTCCACGTCGGTCATCTTTTCGACGCCCGTAGCCAGAACGACGTCGTGCATTCCCGAAGCGACAGCCATGTAGGCGTGCCGGAACGACAAGCCACCCGAGGCGCACGCCGACTCCACGCGCGTGCCGGGAATGGGCCCCATGCCCAGCTGGTCGCTGAGCAACGCGCCCAGGTGTTCCTGGCCCACGAAGAGACCGCCGCTCATGCATCCCACGTACATCGCATCCACGTGGTCGACGCCTGCGTCCTCGATGGCTTGCAAGGCAGCCTCGGTCCAGATCGCGCGGTGGGACTTCTCCCAGAGTTCGCCCCACGAATTCATCCCGACACCGATTACGGCGACTTCACGCATGCTCATCACCTCCGTTCAAGTCTTCAGCGTCTTGATTTTGCCGCGGAACTTCGCGTACGTGCCGTAGTCGATGTAGATGGGCTGATTCTCGAGCTGGTCGCGCGTCTTGGGCGCGGCGTTCTGCACCGCGGCGATCGCATCGGTGACGCGCCAGATGAAGCCGTCGCTGCCAGCGCCGGATCCGTAGCTCACCATGAGAATGCGGTCACCGGGCTTGGCGACGTCGAGGATGGCGGTCAAGCCCATCGGCGACGAGCCCGAGTACGTGTTGCCGAGCGTCGGGCACAGCCAGCCCTGCTCGACCTTTTCCTTGGGGAAGCCGAGCCTCTGAGACACCTTCAGCGGGAACTTCCCGTTCGGCTGATGGAACACGGCCCATTGCAAATCGTCGGGTGTCAATCCCGCCTTTTTCATGAGACCCTGGGCACAGGACGAGACGTGCTTGAAGTACGCAGGCTCGCCGGTGAAGCGCCCCGCGTGACGCGGGTAGAACTGGTACTCGCGACGCCAGAAATCCGGCGTGTCGGTCATGAACGAGTACGTTTCCTCGCAGACGGCGAGCAGGTTGTCCTTGCCGAACAGGAAGGCCGCCGCGCCCGCGGACGCCGAGTACTCGAGCGCGTCGCCGGGCGCACCCTGCGAGGTGTCGGCGCCGATGGCCAGCGCGAAGTCGACCTCGCCGGCCTTCACGAGCGAAAGCCCGAGGAACATCCCTTCGCTTCCGGCCTTGCAGGCGAACTCGAGGTCGGCACAGTGGACCTCCGGCGTGGCGCCGATGGCCTCGGCCACGACGGTGCCGCTCGGCTTGACGGCGTAGGGATGTGATTCGGAACCGACGTAGACCGCACCGATGCGCGCCGGATCGATCCCGCTGCGGCGAAGCGCGTGACGCGTGGCCTCGACCGACATCGTGATCGTGTCCTGGTCGGGCGTCGGCACGGACTTCTCGTGCAGCATCAATCCTCTCTTGTAGGACGGTGCGTCGGCACCCCAGATCTTGGCGATCTCCTCGAGCTTGATTCGATGGCGCGGGACGTAGGCCCCGTATCCAACGATTCCAATCTCCATGCCCGTCTCCTCTGGCGATTGTTGCCGCGGTGGGCGCGCGACATCCTCATGAGCTGGGTTCTCTGCGCGCGCTCCAGCGTGCGAAAAGAGCGCGAGCTCGAAAGACCATGCGTGGATGAACGTGAAAGACGATCGCCACCGTTTCCGGCGGCGATTCCAGCAGGAAGGTGATCCCGTACTAGTGGTTCTCGGCCGCCCGAACCAGCGCCGCCGCCGTCCGGGGCGCCGGGGGGAGCGACGCGAGCTGAGGCCTCGGGGCGTGCCACGGTTTCGGATCGGCGCTCTGCGCCCGTCGCACCTGGTCGAGAAACCAGGCGCGAGTTGGGGCTGAGGCGAGATACGCCCGCGCCTGCGAGATGACGTCGGGACATACGCCAAACGTGATGGCGACGCACTCCAATGCACCGGTGTCCAGGAATGCGACACCACGCGGGAACGTGGCGATCCGCTCGATCAGCTGTCGCATCTCCGGGGAGAGGGGGGGCGGCTCGAACCCCGCAAGGTCGACTTCGCGGTCCGACACCTTCCCCATACCTGAGTCTCCGATGCAATCGCGATGACCAACGGCTCTGGACGACCGAAGGCTCCAGTGCGTTACGACACGAGGGCTCTAACTGGAGGCTGCGGGTCCGGGATGGCAGCGTCAACCGACGCGTGCCCAGAATTCAACGGAGTCGATGAGTATTGTGATGGGGCCGGCGATCACAGCTCGGCGGCCATCATGCGCACGAGATCGGAGCGACTGACGATGCCGACCAAGCGATCGTTCTCCGTCACCGGCACGGGGTTCACACGCTTCTTGAGCATGAGGTCCACGAGATCCTCGAGCTCGGTGTCGTGCGTGACCGTGTGCACTTTCTCCGTCATCACGTCACGCGCCTCGGTACCGAACATGTGTCGCAGCTTGTCCCGCAGGTGACTCGGAAGCTCCAGCGGGATGCTGGCGTCGAGGATCTGTAGAAAAACCGGGACCTCCAGGCGTGCGTTTCGCGCGATCAGGTCCAGCTCGGTGATGATCCCGGCCAGCCTGCCATCTTCGTCGAGCACTGGCACACCGCTGATGCCACGCTCCGACATTCGCCGCGCCACTTCGCTCAGCGGTGTGTCGTCGCGCACCGTGATCACATCGGTCGTCATCAAGCTGTGAACTTGCATCGGGTCCCCCAGGGTGGTCGAGGCGGTTCGGACCTCCGTCGAGGTTGATTTCCAAGAGTAACGCCTCACGCGACCCTTCGGTAGTCATCCGGATCACCCGTGCCACACCGCCCACCTCCCTGGACCTCCGGGGGGCGGTCCGTTCGAGTTCGGCGTGCCGCGCGACCTGTAGTAGACTGGGACAGCGATCTTCCGTGTGGCTGGGAGTCGGGGTTGGGAATGCGAACGCCTCCCCTTTACCGGTTGACGCGATGGATCATCCGAATCGCGTTGACCGTCTATTTCCGCAAGCTCGAGGTCACGGGGCTCGAGAACGTTCCGGACGACGGTCCGGTGATTCTCGCCGCCAACCATCCGCAATCCGTCACGGATGCGCTCGTGCTCGGTGCCGGCTGCCGCCGCATGGTGTGCTACCTGGCGCACAGCGGCCTGTTCCGGAAGCGGCTGCAGGCCTGGTTCCTGCGCCAGGTCGGCGTCATTCCGGTCTATCGGGCGCAAGACAGCGCCGACGCGGGCGACCAGAACGTCCAGATGTTCGCGGCCTGCCACGACGTGATGCGGCGCCAGGGAGTGATCGGCATCTTCCCCGAAGGAGCGAGCGCCGAGGAGCCTCGCGTGCAACGGCTCAAGACGGGCACGGCTCGGATCGCGCTCCAAAGCGAGGACGAGGCCGGGTGGTCGCTCGGGGTCAAGATCGTTCCCGTGGGCCTCAACTTCGAAAGCAGTCAACGCTTTCGCAGCCGCGTTCTGCTGCGCTTTGGGCCGCCGATCGAAGCGCTCGATTACCGAGCTCGGTTCGCGACTGACCCGGTTGAGACGGTCAACGCCCTCACCGTGGAGCTTCGCGACGCGATTCGTGACATCGTGATCGACATCGAGCACTCCGAGTTCGAGGAGCTCGTGCGCGACCTGGAAATGCTCTACAAGGACGAGCTGCTGGCCCGGGAGGGGCTGGACGTTCCCGGCGACTCCAGGTTCGAGCAGAACCAGTGGTTGTCGCGCGAGCTTCCGCGCGCGCTCAGCTATTTCCTGGAGCACAGACCCGAGCTGATCTGGCGCGTTCGTCAGATGCTGAGAGAGTATCGGGGGCGGCTGGAACGCCTGCGAATCAAGGACGACCTCCTGAGGCAGGAACGTGGCACTTCGATTCCGGGCGCCGCCACACGGTTCGTGATTTGGGGTGCTCTGGGCCTGCCGTTTGCCGCATATGGCGCGCTGTGGAACGTACTGCCGTACAGGCTCACGGGCTGGCTTGCCGAACGGGCACCCGATAC
>JBDHAN010000097.1:0-6769 GCA_039588055.1 Gemmatimonadota bacterium
AGCGCGATGGGTGTTGGGGTGGCTGCTCAAACGCGCGTCAACGGTGGCAATCCTCCTGTCGTCGTTGGGTGTTGCGTTCGCCGGCGCGCTGATCCTGATCGGCGCCCGGACGACGGTTTCGGCCGGCGCGGGAACGCTACTGACGGGTGCTGGCTTCGCCGCGGTCTTTCCGGTCATCCTCGGCTACGTGGGCGATCGCTACGAGCGGCTGTCGGGGACGGCGTTCGGTGTCGTGTTCGTCATGGCACTGACCGGCGGAACGACTCTGCCGTACGTGACCGGCGTCCTGGGCGACGCGTTCGGGCTCAGGCCGTCGCTGGCGATCGTGCCGACGGGCATCGTCTGTGTGGCGCTGCTCTTCAGTATCGCGCGGCCGCGGTTAGCGAGGCCGCCGGAGGTGCGTGGATGAGTGCCTCGCGGACACGACGACACATCACGATCACCGGGATAGAGTGACGATGCTTGCAACAACCTGGCTGGAAAACGCGCGCGGCGTGCTGGACCGCATCGAGGCAACGCAGTTGCACAACATCCGCAGGGCGGCGGAGATCATGGCGGACTCGATCGCCGTCGAGCGGTGGGTGCACACGTTCGGCTGCGGCCACGCGACGCTGCCGGTCGAGGAGATGTATCCACGCATCGGCGGCTTCGTCGGCTTCCACCCGATGATCGAGCTACCGCTCACGTAGTTAACGTAGATCAGGGGGGAGATGGGGATTCACCAATTCCTGTTCCTCGAGCGCGCCGAGGGGTTCGGCCGGGAGATCATGAAGAGCTACGACTTCGATCCGCGTGACACGATGTGGATCTTCTCGCACTCGGGTCTCAACCCGGTGAACATCGACGTGGCGATGGAGGCGAAGACGCGCGGATTGAAGCTGGTCGTGACGGGCTCGCAGGCAGCCTACCGGGACGAGCCGCCGCGGCACTCGTCCGGGAAGAAGCTGTTCGAGCTGGCCGACGTGGTAGTGGACACCTGCGTGCCGGCCGTCGATGCGTCGATTCCGCTCCCCGCTCACGTCGACAAGGTCGGCCCGGTCTCGACCATCGCCTTCACGGCCGCCGTCTGGATGATCATCACCACGGCGGCGGAATGTTTGGTCGAGCGCGGCGTCAGGTTGTTCATCCATCCGTCGCACAACATTCCCGGCGACACGACGGCGCGCGACCGGCTGGACGCGGCGCTCCGCGAGTACAAGCGGAGGATTGCGGGAGTCTAGGGGTTGGTGGAGCACCTCGCTTGCATCACCAGGTAGCGAACCGGTCTCTGTCGCGGCGAATCACGCGATGCCCATCATCAGACTGCCAGGCTCAGCGTTGGCTCCCTGTCCGTTGTCGTCAGGTGTCAGCGCGCGATGTCTGTCAACGTGTAGTCATTCATCGTGGCAAAAAAGTCCGATATGATGGCCGCGCCATCGAAGTTCTCCCACAGGACAATTTCTCGTTTGTTGTCCTGACGTTCCATCCACTTGCCGTCCTGCAACATGGGAGCAGGGATGCTGCGCGACCTCGCCCATGCAGGATTCTTGACGATGGCAACAGCTGCCATGTCAAAAAGGGCCCGCGAAGGCGGATCGCCGTACAGATCGGCATGGTCGAACAAGTCGACCGAATAATCGCCAAAGTTCGTGAAGGTACCTCCACGCCTGCCAGTCACAGGGACTGTCGCCGAAGGTCCTCTCCGCGGCATATTCCGGCGGATCTCTTCGCGTGTAAGCCGGACGGCATCCGTCCCGGAAGGTTCGCCATAACGAACCAGCGCAATCTCAAGAGCGGCCTTGCTGTTGAGGATGTAGTTCAACGCAGGTTCATCATTCGTCTGGTTGTACTCGCCGGGCTTCGGATAATTCGAGCCCAGCCAGACGATGCGCACCCGTTCGGCGATCGCGGGATCTTTTCTGAGTGCCAGAGCAACATTGGTCAACTTGCCCACCGGTACCAGCACCAGTCTGCGGTCGGAAGGGATGTTGGCCCTGGCGATGATATGCCGTACAGCATCGACACCGTCGAAATCTGTGGCCTCGATATGGTCCTGTATTTCTTCGAACGTGCCCGATGCACCTTTATGCACCTGCAGTTGCGGGAAGAGGGTACAGAGTCTCACGATGCGCTCCGCCTCTCTGGCATGTTCGTCGATGTCGCCACCACTACTGGTGCGGTTGATCGTGATACCCTCGACCTCGAAAACGCCGCCATTGAGAAGCATATAGGCAATTGCGTGTTGATCGTCCAGTTCATTGTTGGCATCGGTATCCAGGAGGATCCTGATCTTGCCCGCGGCCGGCGACTCGGAATGTGTTGAACAGGCACCTATCATTATTGGTCCCATGGCCACAATGCAGAGCACGCTGCGTGTACTCATGTCAGACTCCACGCGTCGCAGGTTCATGTCTGGTCTGGCGTCTCGATGGGAATTTCCTTTGCCGCCTGCCAAGTATGCCTTTCCGCAATGGAGCTGTCCACAGCCGTTGCTTGGTACTGCGGCATCCCGTGTGAGCCTGAGCGTTCTCCGGGGACGGAATTGGCTCCCTTTCGAGCGCGCCTCCGCACCACCTCTCGCGCTCCGTACCGCAAAGTTGGAGGAGCCGATCCACAACGGGCGCTGCCAAACGGTTATCGACATCTTTGTTGGGCTGATGCAGCAGCCACACGCTCGAAAGACGAACCCGGGAGGAGCATATGACATCGCGCCTTTCACTCGCTGCACTCGTTGTCACCGTGGCGGTCAGCGTGGCGGCCTGTGTACAGGACAGCGCCACGTACGAAACCCAACGCTTGTCTGTGCTGGAAGACAAGATCCGCGGAGGCTGGGCCGGGCAGATGATCGGAGTCAGCTTCGGCGAGCCCACCGAGTTCCGGTACCTGGGCGAGATGATCCCTGAGGAAGCGCTCCCAGAGTGGCGACCGGGGATGGTGACCAGCGCGCTCGACCAGGACGACCTATACGTGGATATGACCTTCGCGGCCGTGCTGGACGAGAAGGGAGTCGACGCCACCACTGACGACTTCGGGGCCATGTTCCGGGAGGCCAAGTATCGCCTCTGGCACGCCAATCTGGCTGCGCGTCGGGCCCTGAGACGGGGCGTGTCGGCCACACTCAGTGGCACGCCGGAATACAACGCACATGCCAACGATATCGACTTTCAGATCGAGGCGGACTTCATCGGGCTGATGTCTCCGGGTTTGCCCCAGGCCTCCAACGATATCTGTCTCCGCGCCGGCCGGGTCATGAACTACGGCGACGGCATCCTCGGTGGGGTGTTCGTGAGCGGCATGTACGCTGCGGCGTTCTTCGAGAGCGACCCCCGGAGGATCGTCGAGGCGGGCCTTGCAACGTTGCCGCCGGAGAGCCCGTACGCTCAGCTTGTCAGCGACGTACTCGAGTGGTCGCGACAACACCCTGATGACTGGACCGAGGTGTGGCAGTTGATCGAGGAGAAGTGGAACGGTCGTGAGCCGTGTCCCGCCGGCGCGCTGCACCCGTTCAACATCGACGCCAAGATCAACGGCGCCTACGTCGCACTCGGTCTCCTGTACGGCGACGGCGACCTCTATGACACGATGGCGATTGCCACGCGTGCCGGCCAGGATTCCGACTGCAATCCGGCCAGCGCCGTTGGGATCTTGGGTGTCGTCTTGGGCTACAGCGGTATTCCCGATGAGTTCAAGAGCGGTATCGATGCAATCGCCGACCAGACGTTCTCCCATACGGATTACACGTTCAACACGATCGTCAGCAGCACTGTGGACCGGGCTATCGCCCTGGTGGAACGCCACGGCGGATTCGTGGAAGGAGACAGCATCAATATCAAGACCCAGGTGCCCCTACCGGCGCAAGTTACGGTATGGGACGACTACGGTACCCCACAGGAGAGGGTCTCTGTCGATGACGCTCGCTGGACGTTCAGGGGTGATTGGGAGCCTGGGCGTCGGGGACGACGTACGGGTACCAAGGGAGCCGAGGCCACGATCGGCTTCGAGGGCACTGGTGCGATCCTCGCCGGCTCCTACATGTCATCAGGGGGCACCGCTGACATCTACCTCGACGGCCGGCTGCACCGCACCGTCGATGTCTATTCCGATGAAGAAGCGAACAAGCATGGCGAATCGGTGTGGCACGCATTCGGCCTCGAGAACGGTGAACACCGAGTGCGGGTAGTGGTGAACGGTGAGCCGTACCGGGGGATTGGCGGGGACGAATCGAAGGGAACCGAAATCTCACTGTCGTACCTGGTAGTGTTCAGATAGCGCCAGGTAGTCGCGGGGTGAAACCACAGGAAACCCTGACCGACCAGCAGCAACGAGGGAGGTAGGCAGTGCTTGTCGTCGAGTCCTATCCGATCGCGGTCTCCATGTGCTTTGTCACGATGTTGTGCTGGGGCTCGTGGGCCAACACCCAGAAACTGGCCAGCAAGGAGTGGCGGTTCCAGTTGTTCTATTGGGACTACGCGATCGGCGTGCTTGTGCTGTCGCTGGTCTTCTCCTTCACGCTCGGCAGCTTCGGTTCCGGGGGCAGACCGTTCCTCGCCGACCTCGGCCAGGCCAGCGGTAGCGCGATCTGGTCGGCGCTCTTGGGCGGGATCGTGTTCAACCTCTCCAATATTCTGCTGGTGGCCGCGATCGACATAGCCGGCATGGCCGTGGCGTTTCCGATCGGTGTGGGTCTGGCCCTGGTGCTGGGTGTGGTCATCAATTACGTGAAGCTACCCGTGGGCGATCCGGTGCTGCTGCTCGTTGGTGTGATCGCGGTGGTGGTCGCAATCGTTATCGACGCGCTCGCCTACCGGCGGCTCCCGACCGACAAGCAGACCACCGCCAAGGGAATCCTGATCTCGATTGCCGCGGGCGTGCTGATGGGATTCTTCTTCCGGTTCGTCGTGGCCTCCATGGCGACCGACTTCGCGAATCCAGAACCGGGACGGCTCACCCCATACACAGCGGTGTTCTTCTTCTCGGTGGGGCTCCTACTCAGCAATTTTGTGTGGAATTCCATCGCGATGAAGAAGCCGTTCGTTGGCGACCCGGTGCCGTACCACGACTACGTGACCAAGGGCAACGCCAGGCTCCACGTGGTGGGCATCCTGGGCGGGATCATCTGGAACGTTGGCATGTCGTTCAGTATCATCGCGTCCGGAGCCGCCGGTCCCTCCATCTCGTACGGTCTCGGACAGGGGGCGACCATGATCGCGGCCCTCTGGGGCGTCTTCATCTGGAAGGAGTTCAAGGACGCCCCCGAGGGCACGGGCAGATTGCTCGCGCTCATGTTCGTCTTCTACATCGTCGGTCTCGGTCTGATCGTCTACGCCGGCACCTGACCGCAGACTGCCAGAATCCAGGGGTTCTACGCATGAGTAGCAGAATCGTCGTGGTGGGCAGCGCCAATACCGACATGATCATCAAGGTCGATCGGATTCCCAAGCCGGGCGAGACGGTG
Source organism: Gemmatimonadota bacterium (assembly GCA_039588055.1). Classification (GTDB taxonomy): domain Bacteria; phylum Gemmatimonadota; class Gemmatimonadetes; order Gemmatimonadales; family GWC2-71-9; genus JAOTVV01. The sequence goes on from JBDHAN010000097.1 coordinate 5,435, forward strand.
ATAGGAGGCGAGTTCTCCATCGCCGCGGGCGGCAAAGGCGCGAACCAGGCGGTGGCAGCGGCGCGGGCCGGGGGAAAGCTGACATTCGTCGCGCGGGTGGGTGATGACATGTTCGGCCGGCAGGCCCTGGAGGGGTTCGTCGCGGACGGCATCGACGTCAGCCATGTTCGCCAGGACTCGGACGCGCCCTCGGGTGTGGCGCTGATCTTCGTCGACGAACGCGGGGAGAACAGCATCGCGGTGGCATCCGGTGCCAACGCACGGCTGACACCAGAGGACGTATGGTCGGCCCGCGACGCGATCGCGTCGGCCGATGTGCTGGTGACGCAACTTGAGACGCCGCTGGACGCGGTGCAGGCGGCGGTGGAGCTGGCGGTCAGGCACGGCGTGCGGGTCGTGCTCAATCCTGCGCCGGCCCGACCGCTCGGAGAGGGTATCCTCCGACACGTCTCGGTACTGACGCCCAACGAAACTGAGGCCGAGCGGCTGACGGGCATCGAGGTCTCGAACGACGCCGCGGCTCTCGCGGCGGCAGAGAGGCTGAACGCCATCGGTGTCGAGGCGGTCCTGATAACCCTGGGATCGCGCGGGACGTTCATCTTCGACTCGGATCACAGGGAGCTGGTCCCCGGTTTCGAGGTGGAGGCTGTGGACACCACCGCCGCCGGTGACGTCTTCAACGGCGCCCTGGCGGTCGCACTGGCCGGCGGTAGCCCCCTCACCAAGGCAGTCCGGTTTGCCAACGCGGCGGCGGCGCTGGCGGTCACCAAGCTGGGGGCGCAGCCCTCGGCACCGACCCAGGAAGAGATCCAAGGGTTCCTGCAAATCCGCCCACACACCGCCACGAACCCCTAAAACACTACCGTCTGGATCGAGTGCGGCAGTGCGTCGAGCTCCACAGCGGAAGAACCCACCGTGAGGTGGTATTGCGCGCTCTGTGGTGTGGGGTTCATCACCACCACAGCCACCGTGCCGTCTTCGTTGACGAAGGCGGTGGTGAGCAGCATGCTGCGGCTCGGTGAGGCGAGGATCCGCTTCGCACCGGGACGAATGAACCTCGAGAAGTGGCCTATGTAGTAGTACGAATTGGTGTAGACGAGCTCGCCCGTCCGGGTGTCGGCATGGATCGGTGCAAAGCAGAAATTCCCCACATGGTTGGGGCCTCCCTCTTCATCGAGCAAGACGTTCCAGTCGGCCCAACCCTCGGTCCCTGTATTGAAATCGTTGATCATCGACCGGCCGTACGCCTCGCCCAGGTCCCATCTCTCATACCCTTCCGGCTCGAAGCTCGCCGGCGTGCCCTCGGTAAAGAGGATGTGCTTGTCAGGATAGAGT
>JBDHAN010000098.1:0-6502 GCA_039588055.1 Gemmatimonadota bacterium
GCCTCGCACCTTCCGGCAGCGTGAACGCCGGGTTGGCGAGGGCCTCCGCGAACTGTGCCGCACTCGCGAACCGATCCGGCGGCAACTTGGCCAACGCCTGCGTGAGCGCGGCATCGACGTTGGTCGGCACCATTGGCCTTCGAGTTGCAACGGGCACCGCGTCCTCGGTCACGACCTTCGTCAACACCGCTTGTACCGTGGGTCCCGTGTGCGGCGGTTCGCCGACGAGCATCTCGTAGACCACGGCGCCCAGCGAATAGACGTCACTGCGCGCGTCGACCTGTCGATCCGCCGTCGCCTGCTCCGGACTCATGTATTCTGGTGTGCCCAAGGAAAGGCCGGTCTCGGTGACACGATTGCCCCCGGCCGCGGTGACCGCCAGCGCGATCCCGAAATCCGCCACGACTGCCTGGCCCTCCTGAATGAGAATGTTGCCCGGTTTGATGTCGCGGTGTATCACGTCCCGGCGGTGCGCGTGCTCCAAAGCCGCCGCCACTTGCGTTCCGATTTCGACGGCCTCGTCCACGGGCAGTTGCCGCTCGATCGCGAGTCTATCGCGGAGCGACTCGCCCTCGACGTATGGCATCACGTAGAAGAGGAAACCACCTGCCTCGCCCGAGTCGTGGAGCGGCAGGATGTGAGGGTGTTGCAGGTTAGCGGTGACCTTGATCTCGTTGAGGAAGCGTTCGGCTCCGAGCACGGCCGCCAGTTCGGGGTGCAGCACCTTGACCGCCACCTTGCGATCGTGCTTGACATCGTGCGCAAGGTAGACGGTGGCCATACCGCCGGCGCCGAGCTCGCGCTCGATCGTGTAGCGGTCGGCTAGAGCTGCGCGAGGGTCGGGTGCGCGAGTCATCGCTACCCACCCCTTTCCGTGTCTTCAAGTCCACCCGCACCGATCCCACGAATGGTCCTGCCGGGATACACCCCCCCGACCAGCTGCCCGTCGCGCACCACAGAGGTCCCACCGACGAGCAGAGCGCGGATTCCCTCAGAGGATGCATCGGGCCGGCCGTAGCTGGACCGATCGATGACGGTCTCAGGATCGAACAGTGTGAGGTCGGCGTCGGCACCTACCTGCACGCGGCCCTTCCGCCGCATGGCTGGCGCCGCACTCTCCAGGCGTCGCGCCGGAAGGATAGTCATCTTGGCGAGCGCATCCATGAGTGACAGTGCGCCGCGCTCGCGCACGTAGTAGCCGAGCACACGCGCGAACGTCCCGGCGCCACGCGGATGCGCTGCGACGTAGAGATACGGGATCCCGTCGCTCGCCACGATGACGTCCGGCTGCGCTGTAATCCACTCGTTCGTCTGTTCGTTGCGTCCATGGATGACCACCCAGCCGCCCTGCGCGCGATATTCTTCGAACCTACTTCTCGTCAGCCGCTCCGTGGTGCCCGCACGCTGGAGCCGCGCGTACGCCGTGTCGTCGAGACTCATCCAGGAATCGAAGAGCGCGGACTCGATCCGGGTCGAGCCCGCGGTGTAAGGGTACGCCTCGGTCGTGACGTCGAGGCCCCGCTGCTGCGCCCCGCGGATCATCGCCAAGGTCGTCCGGGCCATCTCGTCGGCGCTCGAGTTCATGTGCACGATGTGGACCGACGCGCCGGTGGCGGCCGCGTTGGCGATCACCTCTTGAAACGCGCCCAGCGTGCCACCCGAGTTCGCGCCGCGGAGATGCACGTAGGCGGGAACGCCGCGTGCCGCCGCCAGTTCAAACAGCCGCAGGATCTCGGTGCGCGACGCGCCGGGCGTGTAGGTGATCCCGAAGCCTATGCCGAGCCCGCCCTCATCCAGCCCGCGCCTGATGAGAGCTCCGATCCCGTTGATCTGGTCAACCGAGATGGGCTCGTACATGTGCTCGCCGCTCCAGATCTCGGCGATGTCGCTGCCCGGCGGGAGCGTCAACGAATGGCCCACGTCGATGCCGGTCAGGAGCTTCGCACGCGCACCCGGGTGACTCACGGTGGCGCCGTAGTTGATGAGGGACCTGCCCTCCCACGACGCCAGCCACTCTCCGACCGGGTAGACGCCGATCTCCATCTCCAGCGCCGTCGTGACACCGTCCAGTGCTTGGAGCCGACGACTCACGCTGTCCTGCCCGTGCGCGTGGAGATCGATGAATCCCGGCGCCACGACTAGGCCCGTGGCGTCGATCGTGTCGCGGCCGGAAATCGAACCTTCCGCTATCGTCGCGATCTGGCCGTCCAGAATTCCGACGTTGCGCACGGCGTCGAGCCGAGTTTCCGGGTCCGTGACACGACCGTTCAGGATCACGGTGTCGTAGGTACGCGCATCTCCCGCGGTGCAGGCGGCAGCGAAAGCGGCGATGAGGACTGTTCGTTTCAGAGCGTCAATCATTGGCGACGTTCTTATCCACGAGCCTGTCACGGTTCACTCAGTGTAAGGTCCAACCCCGTTAGGTCCACACTTCCGCCGTCAGAAACTATAATTCTCCGATCACCGCCCGCTCTACTCCGCCCTGATCAATCTCTGGGTGCCAACCTGTTCAACTCGTTGGAGAAGTTGGTCACCAGGTTCAGGTGGCCTACCGATCGCTCTGGTGGACCGAGGACCACGAGCAAGCGGCCGTCAGGCGCGACATCGTAGGTCCAGCTCCAGACCCGAACGAAGGGACCCTCGGCCAAGAGACGAGGCGAGGTGAGCGCCGATCCGGGGTTTGCCGGGACGTCTACTTCGAAGAACCGCCGTCCGTCGCGGTAGATCAGTCGGTCGCCTCCTGATGTCCACCTCGGCTGCTCCCCCCTGCCATCCGAAACCTGGATGATCTGTCCGGTGGGCGGGTACGGCGACAGCCGCACCGTGCTATCGGCAGGCCGGAGGTAGGCCAACCAGTCCCCGTCGGGTGACAGGCTGACTTGACCACCCTCTTCCGGCATTCGCACGGGGTCGCCCTCTCCTCGAAACGGACCCACGAAGATGCTTCTCTCCCGGCGGGTATTCCAAGCGATCAGGTCAGCGTTTCGTGCCAGGTCAACCCACGCCGCATCGATGAGATCGAGCGGGCGGGTGGAGCCGTCGGTCAGGGAGTAGACGACTTTCGAAATATTGGCAAAGTAGTTGAGCTGTCGCAGGTCTCGCTGCGCTAGCACCAGCTCCTCACCGGTGGCCGACCATGCGTTGGGCACCCCCGTCGCCCGTAGCGGCTCCTGCCGCCACCCCACAAGGTCGAGAACATGGGGGGTTCGCACGCCGAGTTCGCTGCGGATCGAAACCGCCACACGCTGTCCATCAGGCGACAGGTGGATGGATTCGTACAGTGCTCTAGGGAACGCGAGCGTGTCCACGCGTCCGCTGGGGTGCAGGAAAGCGAGGTATCCAATATCAGCATTCCCGCCGGGTGCGTAGATGAGCGTCCCGTCGTCGCCGATCGCGAAATGGCCGAAACCGTACGTCTCCTCCTTACGCACTCCCGTCATGACCGGGGCGGGATCGCCCAAGACGTCACCCCGTTCCGCGTCGAACGGCACCGCCATGAGCACACCGTCACCGGGGGACAGGTAAACCAGGTGCCCGGTCGGAGCATAGACGGGGTTGTATCCGACCAGTCGATCCTGTGGTTCTATCGAGTCGGTACGAAGTCCCTCGCGAGTGATGGCGTAGAGCGTCGCGTCCTCCAAAGACAAGAGAGCGAGCGTCCCGCTGTACGCGAGCGTGCCGACGGCCCACTTGCCGCCCGGAAGGATCTCCGGAGCTTGAAAGTAAGCATGCACGGTATCGACTACTTCCCCGGCTCCACCCGCGGCCGGTATCCACGTTGGCCGTCGGCCTTCGTGGTCAGCGACCAAAATTCGCCCGTCGTCGGCCCACGACGCACCCGTCGGAGTCAGAAGATCCTGTGCCAGTGGGATGGGTTGCCCCCCTGACACATGGACCTTCTTCAACTCGAGCCCGGCAAAGAAGCCAATCCACTCCCCGTCCGGTGAGAAGAAGGGATGGTAGGCTCCTTCCGTACCCGGTATGGCCCGGACCGAGCGATCGCCCAGGCTTCGTACGTGCAGGCGCGTCGACGAACCGGATGGAGCAACATAGGCGATCGTCGGGCTGTCCCGAGAGACAGCGAGCGCCCGCTGCCATATGCCTGGCGCGGGTCCGGTGAACGCGAGAGGTGCAGAATCCGGGAGCGTTATGCTCAGATGCAGCACCGCCGACTCGACCCTGTCTCGCCTCCCCAAGAGAGCTCCGTACGCAATCACGATCAGCGACAGGACAGCCAGCACCCAACCGGCAATGGCGACAACAGTCCGGCGCCGGTGTCGCTGCTGCTCGACTGGCAGTGCACCCGTGGTCGAGGTCGGCGTGACTGAGCCCGGCCTCATGATCGCATCGATGAAGTCGGACGCCGTCTCAAACCGATCCGCCGGCAGCTTGTCGAGCGCCTTGCGGATCGCCAGGTCCACATGTGCCGGCACCGTCTTGCGCGAACTCGTAACCGGCTTTGGCTCCTCGGTCACGATCTTCGTCACGATCGCCTGCGCGGTAGGACCCGTATACGGCGCCTCGCCCACCAGCATCTCATACGTTACGCACGCCAACGAATAGATGTCGCTGCGTCCGTCCAGCTCGCGGTCGCCCATCGCCTGCTCGGGACTCATGTACTGCGGCGTGCCCAGCGAGAGGCCGGTCTCGGTCAGTCGCGTTCCGCCGGCCGCGTTTACCGCCAGCGCAATCCCGAAGTCCGCCACCAGCGGCAGCCCATCATGCAGCAGGATGTTCTCCGGCTTGATGTCCCGGTGGATCACGTCCTGGCGGTGCGCGTAGTCGAGGGCGCTGGCGACGCCCTTCGTGATCTCGATCGTCTCCTCGATTGAGAGCTCCTTCTCACGCTCCAGCTTCGCTCGCAGCGACTCGCCTTCCACGTAGGGCATGACGTAGTAGACGAATCCCTCCGCTTCGCCCGAATCATGGAGCGGCAGGATGTGCGGGTGCTGCAGATTGGCGGTGACCTTGATCTCGTTCAGGAAGCGCTCGGCGCCGAGGACGGCGGCGAGCTCGGGGTGCAGCACCTTGACGGCGACCTTGCGGTCGTGCCTTACGTCGTGCGCAAGATAGACCGTCGCCATACCGCCGCGGCCGAGCTCACGCTCGACCGCATAGCGGTCGGCCAGTGCGGCCGTCAGGCGGTCCAGCACGTCGTCGCTCATGAAAGGGCCTCCCCCGTAAGAACGGGCCCCGAGCAGCAGACACTGTCAGTGGGATTGGGCAGACCGAGGGCCAATCGCCTGAGAGAGTCTGGTTTGGGCTCCCACAAAATGGGGTTCCTGCCAGTGGGGAGCAACGAGCGTAAGCCCTGCGGCTCTCAAGTACGGAGACCAATCAAGTCCAGCGCGGTCCCCTGAAATGCGCGGTGCCAGAGCCGGTGACTGGAATCGTCACCGGGATCGTCACCGCGACATCCGTGGAGGCGGGGAGGAAGTCTCAGGTTTCCCGTATGGTCTTGAGGATGAAGAATGACCGGGGTGGGGCTCGCGTTGAAGGCGCCGGAAACGGCGCCTTCATACCGAACACCGCGAGCCGTGCGAGCGGTGTGAGACTCCACCCACGACCTGCGGATCAAAAGTCTCTTTCAGTCCGGCTCACATACACAGATCTGTTTGGGAGACTCGGACGTGAACGGCGTTTCATCGAAGTCTCCGTATCGTACGACGCTGCGAAAGCCAGACAGTCGGATCAGTGCTTCCATCTCGCAGGGAAAGAAGCACCGCATATCGAGCTGCTCTAGGCGCTCTTCGCCGTCACGGACGATGCGCCACGTCACGTGATTGATCTGAGTAGCCGGATCATAGTGGCACTGCTCAGTCACCTCCACGGAGCAGCCGCCAGCGTCCGTGTAGCTCCTGACCGGATGCCAGCCTCGTTGGCGCTCCACCAAGAAATCGATGCTCGGGTTGAACACATCGAAGATCAGGCGACCGTCTGGGGCTAGATGACGCCTGACGGAATCGAACACCCGACCGACGTCGTCGATCTCGTAGATGCACTGCAGCGAGTTGAACGGAATGAAGATCAAGTCGAATGCCGAATCCAGGCGCAGATCACGTATGTCTGCCTCGTGGAGCGGTACCGTGACCCCTGCTGCTTTCAACTTGGCGCGGGCGCGCTGCAGCATGGATGGGCTGCGATCCACGCCGGTGATGGCGATGCCGTCGAGAGCCAAGGGGATCGTCAGACGTCCGGTGCCACAACAGAGTTCCAGAACCGGGCCAGCGGCGGCTTGACACTCGCGCAGATAGAACGCGAGGTCGGTCGTGTCCTTGTTCAGTTCGTCGTAAAACTCGCCGTCATGGATGTATTCGCTGATCGTCGGCACTTGCTTCCTCCTAACGAGGTGAGAGCCTAACTGGCGCCAATCCACCCACAACGTTGACGAGGCGACAACGTCTGACGTGTTCACGCCTCGGGCCTCGAAGTCTCTTGGCCTTGGCTGCCAACCAGACAATTCCAGACAATCTCACACGTAGGCCCCTTGACCGGGCCAGGT
>JBDHAN010000099.1:0-6425 GCA_039588055.1 Gemmatimonadota bacterium
CGGTTGATCCTCCTCCGGCAGAAATCCTCTGCCCAATGTCATGGTGATGCGCAGCTGTCCGAAGAATCCCGCCGAGACCACGTAGCCCTCCAACCGCTCCGGGTTTCCGTCGCCCGTGAGGGTGAACGGGTTCCAGCGCCATGCTGTCAATGATTCAAATGTTCGATTTTGCTCGCGCCAATCCCTGAAATTCAGTGGTGCCGCCCACCTGCTCGGGAATGTCATTTCCAGATTGCGCTCTAGCACAACGACCAGCTGATCGGCGTCTTCATAAGGAAGCGGGCTCAACAGAACGCCATTGACGACGCTGAAGATGGTGGTGTTCGCCCCGATGCCGAGCCCGAGGGTGAGCAGCGCGACGCCGGTGAAGACTCGATTTCTGCGTAGCACGCGCACGCCGTACCGGATATCTTGGCCAATCACGCCCATCACTTCATCCCACCTTCGACTTGGCTTTCCCCGCGTGTTTGGCCCCACGCATTCGGCGGCGATGAGGTCCGGATCTCCGAACGCATCCACTGCAGCTTCCCTCGCCTCGGTGGGGCTCAATCCCTGTGCGATCAGTTCACGAGTCCGCATGTCCAGGTGATACCGAATCTCCTCCCGGACCTCGACGTCGAGCTTGGTGGGGAGATCATATGGACCCTTGGCGCGCCAACGTCGGAACACGGTCAACATCACTCCACCCGTAGCGCCACTAACGGGTCGACCCGACTCGCTCGCCGCGCCGGGAGATAGGTCGCGACGAGCGCAACACCGGCCACCACAACCGACACGCCGGCGAAGATCCAGGGATCCGTAGTGCTCACGTCGAACAGGAATCCTGCCATAACCCGAGTTGAGACCAGAGCAAAGGCCAAGCCGACCGCCACACCAACCAACGCGAGCATCAGCCCCTGCCGCACGACCAACCAGGCCACGCTGCTGCCATCAGCACCGAGCGCCATCCGTATTCCGATTTCGTTGACGCGCTGAGCCACACCGTGGGAAATCACACCGTACACGCCAACGGCCGCCAGTAGCAGCGCTACCACTGCGAACACACCCAGCAGCGTCATGATGAACCGCGGCCGCGCCACCGATGCAGCCGTGATGTCATCCTGCGTTCGGATCCACACGATGGGCAGGTTGGGGTCCAGTGCGCGCGCCACCTCCCTCACGGGCCGCGCAACGGCAAGTGGATCGCCCTCCGTACGAACCACGAGGGTCATGGTGCGCGACAGAAAGCTGATCCAGTCAGCGACCTGTTCGTACGGGTGGTAGAAGGTGGGGTTCTCGGCGCCAAGCTCCTCGAAGGTCACGTTACCCACGACACCCACCACCCTATGGAAAGGCCCCTCCGTGTTGGCGAACCGTATGCGCTTCCCAAGCGGGTCCTCTCTCGGCCAGTATCGCCGAGCCATCTCTTCGTTGACCACCACCACGTGCTCCGTACCCACACGATCGGCCTCGTTTAGCAGCCTCCCCTGGCGCAATGGAATGCCCAGGGTTGCGAACAGCCCTGCGCCGGCTGTGATGGCGCTGGCTGTGTTCCCTTCCCCGTCCGGCGCTTCATCACCTGGCTCGTGAAACCGGGTCCAGGCCCGCCCACCTAGTAGCGGAGGTCGCGACACCGTGGTGGAACTCCGGACGCCCGGCAACCCGGACACCTCCTCGGTGAGACGCGAGAAGAACTGCACTGCCTCCTCCGCGGTGTAGCGCGCAGCCGGCAGCGAAAAGCGAGCGTACAACAGCCCACCAGTTTGGAAACCCGGCTCCTGCTGGAGCAGACTGCGGAAGCTCTTTGCCATTAGCCCGGCACCGATCACCAGCACGATGGCGAGCGCGACCTCCGAAACGGTGAGTGATCGTCGAAATCGCTGACGTCTCACGCCCGCAGTCGCACCACCGCCGTCCTTGAAAGCATCGGAGAGATTCGGCGTGGCTGCGTGCAGTGCCGGCGCCAACCCAAACAAAATGCTCGTCGACGCCACGGCCACACCGATGAACAACAGCACCCGCCAATCGAGCCCAACCAACTCGACGCGCGGAATGGTTCCGGCGTCCAGCGTGAGCAGCGCTCTCACACCTGCGGTCGATAGAAACACGCCCACTACACCGCCCATCCCCGCCAGCACCACGCTTTCAACCAGTAGGTGTTGTGCCAGACGTCCGCGTCCGGCTCCGAGAGCACGACGCACAGCGATTTCTCTGCGCCGGCCCTCACCCCTCGCGAGCAGAAGATTGGCCACGTTGGCGCAGGCAATCAATAATACAAAACCCACTGCGCCAAACAGCAAGAGCAACGTTGAGCGGACATTACCCACGAAATCATTTAACAGCGGGATGACGTAAAGGAAATGGCCCACGTGATGATCGGGATATTCCGCCGCCCATCCGGTCATGATCGTTGCCATCTCGGCTTCGGCTTCCTCATAGTGCACACCGGGAGCCAGGCGGCCAACCATCCAGAACCAGTGTCCGAGCCGCCAGGTACGGGCGGGATCGAGGGGAAGCTGGGTCCACAGCTCAACGTCCGGCGAAGGAAAGGCAAAGCCCTCGGGCATAACACCGACGATCAGGCCGGCGTTGGCGTACTCCTCAACCTCCAACCCCACGTCGAGTGGTTGGCCGATCACACTCGAATCACCGCCGAAGCGTCTCTGCCACAGCTCGTACCCCAACACGAACACCGGTTGCGGTTCGGCGCCGTCGTCGGCTGCGAGGAGCGTCCGCCCGAGTAGAGGCGGCGTGCCCAACACCGAGAACATGCTCGAGGATACAAGCCCCCCGGTTACGAGCTCCGGGTCACCCGTGCCAGCGGTAATGGTGAGCGCCTCCGTGGACACCGCCGCGACGTGCTGCATGGTTCGGTTTTGGTTGACGTAGTCGAAGTACTCTGGCGATCCGACGGGGTATTTGGGCCAGTCGTACCCGCTCTCCGGTGTCCACCGGCTGTGGATTGCCACCAGTTCTTCCGGATTGTCATATGGCAGGGGCTGCAACAACACTCCGCTCACCACACTGAAGATCGCCGAGTTGGCCCCGATGCCCAGCGCGAGCGTCAACACTGCGACAACGGTGAAGCCGGGGGACTTGAGCAGAGTTCGAACAGCGTACCGGACATCCTGACTAATGCTGAACACGCCTTGACGCAGGTGTGGATGGGAACTGCGAACATTATCGACGCACTCGGCCGCCACGGCATCAGCATCTCCAAAGGCCTCGAGGGCCGCCCGCCACGCGTCATCGGGAGCGAGTCCCTCATCCATGAGTTCCCGCGTACGCATTGCGAGATAGAAACGGATCTCCTCGCGGACCTCTATGTCGAGCTTGGATGGCAGTTCATGCGCGCGCTGTGCGCGACGACGAGAAGACATCAACATCACTCCAATCGCAACGCTACCATGGGGTCGACCCGACTAGCGCGCCGCGCGGGAACGTAGCACGCCAAGATGGCAATCGAACCCAGCAGCACCGTCACTCCCACAAACGTCGCAAAGTCAGTGGCGGGAACATTGAATAACAGGCTCGACAGCAGCCGAGTGGTCGCGAAGGCTCCTGCCAGGCCGAGCGCGACACCCAGGAATGTGAGTCTCAAGCCCTGGCGCACGACGAGAGCAGAGATGTCATGCTCACGCGCACCGAGAGCCTTCCGCAGCCCGATCTCCGGCACGCGCTGAGACACCGAGTATGCCATGACGCCGGCGATCCCAATGGATGCCAACAGCAGTGCCACTGACGCAAAGATCGCGAGCAGCGTAGTCCGGAAACGTGGCTGAGCGATGTTAGCGCTTACCACACTCTCCATCGTGCGGAGACGATTGATCGGAATAGACTCATCCACTTCCCAAACCGTCCGTCGCGCCATATCGGCTACGGACAGGGGCGCCACCGTCGTGCGAAGTGCCAGAGTCATCCAGCGCCTCATCCAGTCTTGCCGTTCCTGCGCCTGGGGACTGTAGAACGCCATACTCGCGCCGCTTGCCAGATTCAGCTGCCGTACATCCCTGACGATACCCACGATCTCACGTGACGTGCCGTTTGCCGTCATCCGCTTCCCGATAGGATCTTCACCGGGATACTGCTGCCGTGCCAGCGCCTCATTGACGACAGCCACCTGCGTGCTCCCGGAGTCGTCGGCGATGGTGAAGCCTCTCCCCCGAACGAGGATCATCCCCATCACCCGGAAGTAGTCGACGGTAACGGCCCGCACCTCGGCGCATATGACTCTCCCCTCTCGGTCTCGCTGGGTCTCCGACGGGCGGTCGTCGCGGAAGACACCAGCGCAGCTGAAGGAGCCGGTCATGGGAAGGAAGCTGATGGCGCCGGCTATTTGCACTCCGGGAATGCCCTCCAGGCGCGCCGTCAGATCGTCGTAGAATCGTGTGAGATCCCGGTGTCCAGGGTGCTTTTCCCGCGAAGGCGCGATCTGCATGGTCAGCACATTTTCGGTATCCAACCCAGCGTCCACCCGTTCGAGGTTCTTGAGACTTCTGATCAAGAGTCCGGCGCCCGTTAGCAATACGAGGGACAGAGCGATCTCAGCCACGACCAGCCCACCTCGCAACGCTTGGCTTCGCACGCTCGTCACAGCACCCCGCCCGCCCTCCTTGAGCGCGTCGGTCAAATCGGCCTTGGTCGCTTGCAGCGCCGGCACCAGCCCGAAGAGCACGCTCGTGAAGATCGAGATGCCCAGCGTGAACAGCAGGACCGTGCCGTCAACTTGGATCTCGCTCGCTCGGGGTATCCCGGCGCTCCCAAGTGCGACGAGATACCCCGTCCCTGACCACGCCAAGGCAAGGCCCAACGCGCCACCCGCGACCGAAAGCACCAGACTCTCCGTCAATAGCTGCCCGAGGAGCCGACGGCGCCCGGCGCCGAGGGCGGTGCGAAGCGCGAGTTCTCGTTCTCTGACAGCACTGCGGCTGAGGAGCAAGTTGGCCACGTTGGCACACGCGATGAGCAGCACCAATCCGACTGCCCCTAGCAGAACCAGCACGGCGGGACGCGCGGTACCGACCATGCGTTCCTTGACCGTCATGAGGCGTACGCCCTCGGCCGTATTGAACGCCGGATATTCGTCCCCCATCCACGCCGCAATCACGTCCATGTCGGCCTGAGCCTGCTCGAGGGAGACGCCAGGTTTGAGCCGTCCGATCACCCGCCAGCTGCGATTGCCGCGATTCAGCTGGGTCTCGTCCCACCATGGAGGCCGGGCCTCCCAAAGTCGCGGCTGTCCGAGAGGCGACTCGAAGTCGGCGCCGGCAACGCCGACCACGGTGTACGGCCCACCGGCCAAGTTGAGCGTCCGCCCAATCACCCCGGCATCACCGCCAAAGCGGCGTTGCCATAATCCGTAGCTCAGCACGACGACGGGATCATGCCCCAGTTCTTCTTCTTCCGGAAGGAAGAACCGCCCAAGGGCCGGCTGCACAGCGAGAACGTCAAAGAAGTTCGCAGAAACGGATGCTCCGGCTAGCCGCGACGGCTCCCCAACTCCCAGCATGGTTGGGTTCCAACCCCCATACGCTGCTACGTTGACAAGGCTCTCATTTCGTTCTCGCCACTCCGTAAACGCCGGATACGACATGTAGACGTGGCGGGACAAGACACCTCGTTGTGTTCCCAACAAATGCACAACACGATCCGGCTCGTGGTATGGGAGCGGTCGAATGAGCACGCCGTTGACGACACTGAAGATCGCGGCGTTGCCGCCAATGCCGATGCCGAGGGTGAGAACGACGACGGCAGTGAAAGACGGATTTCGCCGAACGATGCGCCAACCGTATCGCAGATCTTGGCCAACGCGGTACATGAACTCCCTCCAGCCCCCGCTCCGCATCGCAGGGGCGTTTATCGCAAGACACTCAGCCGCCACAGCGTCAGTGTCACCGAACGCTGCAAGCGCGGCGCGCAGGGCCTCATCGGGACTCAGCCCTGCTTCGACCAATTCGCCCGCCCGCATCTCGAGATAGAAGCGGATTTCTTCTCGCACCTCTACGTCGAGCTTCGTGGGAAGATCATGCGCGACATGCGCGCCGCGACGACGCGAGACCATCGGTCTAGGAGGGGGAGGCCTTCAGAACCGACAGCACCGCCTGGGAGTGTTCCGTCAGACGATCCAACTCGGCTTCGAGATGCTTGCGGCCGCTGGGCGTGATCCGGTAGAACTTTGCCCGGCGGTTGGTCTCGGTCATGCCCCACTTCGCGGCAAGCCAACCGTTGCGTTGCAGCCGGTGCAAAGCGGGGTAGAGTACTCCCTCTTTTACATCGAATATCTCCCGGCTCGTCCGTCGCAGCCACAGGCCGATGCCGTAGCCGTGCATCGGTCCGCTGCTGAGGGACTTGAGGATGAGCACGTCCAGCGTGCCCGTGTACAGATCGCTTCCACCCATGACAGGCCTCGATCCCTAGTGCACATAGGGATCATACATGGTGACCCC
>JBDHAN010000100.1:0-6341 GCA_039588055.1 Gemmatimonadota bacterium
GCGATCGAGATAGGTGATCTGCATCGTGACATCCTGCGACGGCGCCACGCGTACCACGAACCCGCTCTGCTCCGCAATCGCCTCTGCATCACCCAGGGTCAGCGTTTCCACCGTGGCCCCTCGGACGTAGCGGCCACCACGTCGCTCGGCCGGTGCGGCGTTGACCACCAGCATGTTGCGCCCCATGGCCTGTAGACGTGCGACCACTTCCCGCTTTGCACCTTCGCCGATCGCCACCATGGCTAGCACCACCGCTACGCCGACCGCCATCGACGTAAGCCCCAGTAGGGTGCGCGTCTTATGACGCCAGAGCGCCTTCCGGGACAGTGAGACGTTGCGGACCCACTTCATCTCAACGCTTCGATCGGGTCCATTTGGGCCGCGCGGCGCGCGGGCAGAGCACCGGCAACCAGTCCAACGACGGCGGCGATGCCGAGCCCCATGAGTGTCACCGGCCACGGGAATATGAAGTCAGCCACGCCATGCAGCCGGACGAATTGCAGAATCAGGATGCCGAGACCGATGGCCAGCACACCACTAACCGTCGTGATGGCGGTCGACTCTAACACGAACTGCCACCACACGTCGCGAGTGCGCGCGCCGATAGCCTTGCGAAGTCCGATTTCGCTCCGGCGTTCGTTGACGGACAGCAGCATGAGGTTGGCAACGACCACCCCGCCTGCAATGATCGAAATGAGGGCAACGATCGGAAGGAATACGCCGAACGTCTGGTTCGAGGCCGCGACCATCCCCCTCACCTGTGTGGGTGTGATCATGTGGAAGTCGTTCGGCTCCCCGGGGGCGAGCCTATGGCGCGCACGGAGCAACTCCTCGATGGCGAGCACCGTCGCGTCGAGGTCGGCATCAGGATCGACCAGGATCTTGGACGCGGCGATGTAGTCCACGTTCCGGAGCCGCCGCAACACGGTCGTGTAGGGAACGTGAATCTCGTTGTCCTTATCGTTGCCGTGCGGGTCGATACCGTACGGCACCAGCACCCCGATCACTTCGAAGGGGACCGTGCCGATCCGGATTTGTTGGCCGATCGGGTCGATGTCGCCGAACAGGGTGCGCACCACGGCCGTGCCGATCACCGCCACCCTGGCAGATGCCGCTACGTCTTCATCCGTGAAGTACGAGCCACGATTCGCCCCGCGGTTCCAGACTTCGGGCGAAGTCTCGGCATGGCCGTAAACCCGAGCGTCGGCCGCGTTGCCCTGAAACACGACTTCGCTCATCCCGGTGCCTTGTAACCGGTCCGCCATCAGGACGGCGGGCACCTCCGCTTCGATGGCATCGATATCATCCGGCACCAACGTCGTCGTGGGCCCCGATTCGCGCGGCCCCCCTTCCCGCATACCCGATCCGGCGTTCAGGATTATGGAGGATCCAGAGAACATCCGCTCGATCTCGCGCAACACCGCGTCCTGCGTTCCGCGCCCCAGTGCCATCACGACGGTGAGCGCTGTCACGCCGATCAAGGTCCCCAACATCATGAAGAATGTCCGCAGCTTGTTGCGGCCCATCGTGCGCAAGCTGCTGCCAATTACTCGACTGGTTTTCATATTCTCCTCGGTATTAGACTTCAGCGAGCGTGGCCAGTGTCGCGCCAGCATCACGCCGATCGGTCACCGTCTCATCATGCGTAATCCGCCCATCGACGATTTCTACTCGTCGGCTCGCCATCCGGGCCAACTCGGCGTCGTGTGTCACGAGCACGATCGTCGCGCCCTCTGCGTTCAATTCTTGCAGAATCGCCAAAATCGCCAGCCCGGACTCCGAATCGAGATTCCCCGTCGGCTCGTCGGCGAGAATGACGTCAGGCTCGTTGACCAGCGCCCGGGCGATCGCCACGCGTTGCTGCTGCCCACCGGACAACTCGCTGGGAACGTGCGACGAGCGATCGGCCAATCCCACCCTGTTCAGCGCCTTCATCGCGGGGCCCGATAGGTTCGAGCGATCCGAATAGATGAGAGGAAGCTCCACATTCTCTATCGCCGGCGTTTTTGGCAAAAGATGAAATGACTGGAAGACGAACCCGATCTTCCGGTTGCGAAACGCCGCGAGCTCATCAGCGCTGAACGTGCTCACATCGCGACCATCGAGCCGGTAAGTGCCCTGGTCCGGCCGGTCGAGCAACCCCAACATGTTCAGGAGCGTTGATTTTCCCGACCCGGACGGGCCGAGTACCGCCACGAACTCGCCGCGCTCGATCGTGAGTGACACGTCATCCAACGCATGCACCAGATTGTCTTCTTTCTGATAGCGTTTGCACGCACCGTCCACTTCAATCATGCTCATCGCAAACTCTTCCCTGTTCAGGTCCGGTTCTCTACTGCGAAATGGTTCCGACTATCACGCGGTCTCCTTCATCCAGGCCCTGCACGACTTCCGTGTAATCACGACCGCGATAGCCAACACGGATGTCCTTGCGAACTCGAGCTCCATCCTGCATCACGAACGCGTAAGTACCCCCTCGATCTCGTCGCACCGAACTGTTCGGGATCGCGATGACATTTTCGCGGCTTTCCAACAGAACGTTTACCGTCGTGGTCATTTCCGGGCGGAGAATCTTGCCGTGGCCATCAGCGATTTGGATCACCGTCACGTAGTTGACCACCGCACCCTGGATTTCGGCCATCGGCCGGATAGCCGTAACCTTCCCTTCGAAGTCGGTGTCAGCGTAGGTGTCGACAGTGAAGACCGCGCGCTGCCCCACTTCGACGCGTCCGATGTCGGCCTCATCGACGTACGCCCAGACCTCCAGCCGATCGAGATCGATGATCGTGACGAACGTGGGCGACGCGAAGCTCGCGGCGACGGTCTCGCCGACCTGCGTGGCCACCTCCGCTACGACACCGCCGATCGGTGCATAGATCTTCGTGTGGCCCAATTGGATCCGCGCCGACTCGAGATTGGCCTCGGCTTGACGAACCTGGGATGCCGTCACGTCCCGCTGCCGCTCCGAGGCCGCGATTTCGGTCTCCGTGATGATCTCCTTCGCGCCGAGCTCTATGGCGCGGGCGTACTCCTGCACCGCATACGTACGTTCCGCTCTGGCATTCTCCAGCACGGCCTCTGCCTGTTTGACGCGTGCCGCAAGTTCCGCGGAATCGAGTTGGGCGAGAAGCTGTCCCCTGCTCACGCGGTCGCCGACCGTCACGTAGAGTCGCTCCAACACTCCGGAGACACGTGATCCGACCCGCACCTCAGCGCCCACCATCGGTCTCACGACGCCCGTTGCGAGAACCGTGGCACGCAGATCGCGCCGCGAAGCCTGCACCGTCGTACTACTCGCCTCGCCGTCGCCGTTGCCTGTCTGTTCGCCGCCACGCGTCACGAAGAATGCGCCGGACCCAACGAGCAGCACTAGTAACGCGATAGAGATGGTCTTCATACGCCTCTCGCGATCAGTGTAGGATGATGGAAGTCCCCGCGGGTCGGTCGCGTTCCTGTTCCGCGCGGAGCCATTCCTGAAAAGCTTCGAGTTGATCGGGATCGAGCAGGGCCTCGATCTCCTGCCGAGCGCTGTCCACCGCGGACAAGAGTACCGGGTGGATAGCGGCCAGGTGCTCCTCGACTTTCGTGTGGTATCGACGGAATACATCATTGATGGCTTCGTGCTGCTCGTCCGCCAGATCGAGCGACTCCAGCATTGCGACCACAGCTTCGTTATGCGTCAGCTCCGGCGCGGACCGATGCATGCGGTAAGCGAGCCACAGGTGATCGGCCAACACGCCGAGCGCAAAGCCGAGCAACACGAGTCCCACGGCTGCAAAACCCGCACGAGCCCTATCACTCATCGCTGACCTCCAGTTTCAACAAGTAACATGGCTGAGATGTCCGGGACCGCCGCCCTACTCACGACCGCCTGTGCCACAGGATCCTCTGGACTGAGCATCTCTGCGAGCGATGCCGGTCCTGGTCGTGCGGCCGCGGGCGGGCCTAGAACGACAACCAGCAGCGCTGCGGCCGCCGCGGCCACGCCAATCGCCGGGCTCCACTTCGCGAGCGGCTGCCACCACGCTTGCACCTCGCGGTATTCGCGCAGGATCGGCTCGGCGGAATCCACGACCCGCGCCGCCAAATCGTCCCAATAAGCGCGATCGCCTGGCAAGCGTGATTCAAACTGACTCCGTTCCGGTTCGTCGTTCACTTAGGCCTCTTTGTCCTTTTTCAAATGACGCAACTCGTCGCGCAGCGACGCGCGTGCGCGGTGACGATGGGTCCTAACCGTGGCAGCGCTCACGCCGAGCATATCCGCCACCTCATTGCCTTCGAACCCTTCGATGTCGCAGAGCCGAAAACACGCGCGTTGCATCGGCGGCAGGATGTCGAGTCCCTGCTGAATGCTCTCCCGGAGCTCGGCGCGATGCGCCATGTCTTCCGGGTCGGCGGCATCGGCCGGCATCTCGTCCGGCACCGGAATCGAGGTCCAGCGAGCGTGCCGCTCAGCGGCGTTCCGACCCACGTTCCGGAGAATCGTGAAGAACCAGGGCCGAAACGGCCGGTTCTCGTCGAATGAGGGTAGCGCGCGTAACGCGCGATGAAACGCGTCCTGGACGAGATCCTCGGCATCATCCCGGGTCGGCGCGAATTCCCAAGCGACGGCGAGCGCCGGCCGGAGGTAGCGGCGTACCAAGGCTCCAAAGGCCTCGCCGTTCCCCCGCCGTGCCTGAATGACCAATTCGCCGTCTGAGACATTGTCCACGTGCATCGCCGTCAGAGTTAGTACCTTGGCGCCTTCATGAACAGTACAGCCGAGGGCGACGCAGCGTTTACAGGCGGCGTCGTTGCCTATACTACAATCGCACTGGACTGGCTGACGCTTGCCTTCAGGGCATCGTTC
The DNA here is from genome assembly GCA_039588055.1 of Gemmatimonadota bacterium. GTDB lineage: Bacteria > Gemmatimonadota > Gemmatimonadetes > Gemmatimonadales > GWC2-71-9 > JAOTVV01. The sequence goes on from JBDHAN010000100.1 coordinate 4,850, forward strand.
GCCAGAGTACCAACACGGCCGCCACGAACCCGACCAGCATCAGCAGGTCCTGCAGCGAAGGCATGAAGCTGAAGTCGAACAATCCCCCACTCCTCTCCATCTCCACCCCACAGTCGGGGCAGCGGTCCGGAAGAGGAGAGGTGCGTGTGATGATCACGTGTGTAACGAGCAGCAGCAGGAAGAGGAAAGCGAAGTTCAGAACGAGGCAGAGCACGGAGACCCATGGTCCGTGGCCGAGGACGGCGGCGAGCGGGCCGTAGCTCAGCACAACGCCGACGCCCAGGAGCAGAAGGTAAAAAAGGAGCGAGGTGGACAGGACGCGGGAAAACTCTGTCCCGCACTCAGGACAGCGAACCTGAGCCATGCGGCCCGAGAAGATCATAGCCGCTCCCGCTGACCTACCGCCCTCTACCGGTCTTCGTCACCACGAACCGCTGCCCCCGCGCCGTCGGGCACTTGACCTCGGCGCTCACACCCTCCGCTGCCACCTCGGCCACGAAAATCTCACACATCTCACGATCGCGGAAGTGAATCGGGAACAGCACCGGCACATCGAATTGTCGAGCAAGGTGAACGGCGCGAGCCACATGAGGCCATCTGTGGCCCGGGAGCCCAGCCACGAACGCCACGTCGATTCGGTCGCTGATCGTCTTCAGATAAGCGTAATCATCCACGTAGTCGGCCATGTAGTCGCCGTTGTGATACACAATCCAGTCACCGTAACGGACCAGGTATGCCACCTCGGGAATGTCGTTGTGATGCGAATCGATCGTGTAGACCTCTAGGCCACCCACCTCGGCCGTTGCCCGCAGCCCCCCCATGGTGTGGCAGTCGGCGTCGGCTGTGGTGAAACGCTCACAGTGCGATTCCGGCTGTTCGTCCCAACCGATGAAGTATGTGAGGTTCTCGATCTCACCCTGCCACTCGAAGATGACGGGGTCGTAATGGTCACCGTGCGCGTGTGTCACGAAGACGAACACGTCGAGATCGCGGATCTCTTCGGGATCGATGAGTCCGTTCTCGAGATTGCGTGGAGTGTCGTCACTGACGTCCTCCATCTGAAGCGCCTCCTGGTAATCGAAGACCAGCAGCGCGTCGCCGAGGCGGACCGCCCAGCCTGCATGGCGCAGATACCAAACGGTCGCCTGGTCGCCACCTTGACCGGGAACCGCCTGCGCGCTCGCGGTCGTCGACATCAATCCGGCGATCAGAACGCAGGTCAGAACCTCTCTAATGTTTCTCATGTCGTACAAATCCCCCCGTCGCCATCCCACCGCGGCCGAGCGCCCGCTCGATGGTGCAGCGGTTGGACAAATATGAACCCCACCTGCTGGGACGGCAGCGATGTCAGAGTGGGGGCCGCGCTGTTCATTTGTAAATGTGCTTGCCGATGCGCCGGACGCGGGCCATCTCCTCCTCGTCGAGGGGCCCGGCGTCCAGGGCCTTGAGATTGTCCTCCATCTGCGCTGCTGTGGAGGGGGCCGTGAGACAG
>JBDHAN010000101.1:0-6761 GCA_039588055.1 Gemmatimonadota bacterium
GGCATTCAACCTGGGCCGGCCCGTCAGGACCGTGCTCACTCGCGAGCAGTCGATCCGGATGCACCCCAAGCGTCACCCGATCACGTTGCACATGACGGTCGGTGCCGATGCCGATGGGAAGCTCACGGCGGTGCGGACGCGGATTGTAGGCGACACCGGTGCCTATGCGTCGGTGGGCATGAAGGTGTTGGAGCGTGCGGCCGGTCATTCCTGCGGTCCCTATCGTGTGCCGAACGTCGACGTGGAGGCGAAGACCGTCTACACCAACAATCCGCCATGCGGTGCCATGCGAGGCTTTGGCGCCAATCAGGCGGCGTTTGCCATCGAAGGGATGATGGACCTGCTCGCGGAGCGCGTGGGCGTGGACGGCTACGACATCAGGGACCGCAACATCCTCGGCCGTGGTGATCCCTTTGCGACCGGCCAGATCATGACCGCGAGCTGCGGCATTCGGCAGACGCTCGAGGCCGTCAAGGACATCTACAAGCGTGCGAAGTACGCCGGTATTGCCTGCGGCATCAAGAACACCGGCATCGGCAACGGGCAGGACGATTCGGGACGGGTCGTGCTCGAGGTGCTGGCCGGCGGCGTCCTCGAAATCTTGACCGGCTACACCGACATGGGGCAGGGGCTCTTCACCATTTTGCGGCAGGTCGTGCACGAGGAGACGGGACTCGACCCGGACACCATGCACGTCCGCACCGTGAGCTACGACGACGTGGTGTGCGGCATGACGACGGCATCGCGTGCAACGGCGCTCGGTGCTGCCGCCGCACAGATCGCGGCGCATAAGTTGGCGAGCGATCTCCAATCGCATTCGCTCGATGAGCTGGTCGGTAAAGAATATCAGGGTGAGTACGTGTGCGACTTCACGGTGCCCCCGGGGACCGACGCGGAAAACCCCAAGACGCATTTGACGTTCGGGTACGCGACCCAGGTCGTGATCCTGGACGACGACGGTCGCGTTGAGCGGGTCGTTGCGGCTCACGATGTCGGACGCGCGGTCAATCCGCTCCTCTGTTCTGGTCAACTGGAGGGGTCGGTGCACATGGGGCTGGGCTACGCGTTGTCCGAGGACCTGCCGTGCAGCGGCGGACATCCCCACTCGCTGTTGCTCAAAGACCTCGGCATCGTCCAGGCCAAGGACACGCCCGAGATCGATGTCATCTTGGTGGAGGTCCCTGACGAAGTCGGCGGCTATGGAGCGAAGGGGGTGGGTGAGATCGGGCTCGTGCCCACGGCGGGCGCCGTGGCGGCGGCGCTCCACTCCTACGATGGCGTGCGTCGTGTGAGTCTCCCAATGAGCGACGCACCGGCGGCCCGGCCTTCCGTACCGAAGAGCCGTCGACCACCGTCACCGAGGTGACGAGATAGCCGAGCTCGTTCCGATTCCGTTTGCCGACCTCGTACGTCGCATGCGACGCGAGGTCGCGGTGAGCCAGGCGATCTTCGATCTCCCGGCGCGCAAGTGGTTCACGCCGGAACCCGATCTCGACTTCAGTGTGCGTCACTTCAATCGCCGCGCCGCGACGCCCGTCGGTCCCGCTGCCGGCCCACACACCCAGTTGGCTCAGAACATCGTGCTGGCCTGGCTCGCCGGAAGCCGCATTATCGAGCTCAAGACCGTCCAGGTCGAAGATCGATTGCAGATTCCCCGTCCCTGCATTCACATCCCGAACGTCGGCTACAACGTGGAGTGGTCGCAGGAGCTCTTGGTGGAGCAGTCGGCGCTGGAGTACGCCAAGGCAGCCTACCTGATCGCAATCCTGAAACGCACGAAGGCTTTTGGAGCGCTCGAGCTGTCGGACCGCGACGGGGATACCGTGTTCGACATCAGCGTGGGCTACGATCTCGACGGGATCAAATCGGAGAAGGTGAGCGGCTTTCTCGCTGCACTCGCGCAGCCAACGCCACTGTATGACGAGCTCCGGGATCAGCTTGCCGGCGATCTCGCTCAGTATCGCGACGTCGAGTTGCCCGAGCCTATCTCCGACTGTGTGACCCTTTCGACGTTTCACGGGTGCCCAGCCGATCAGATCGAGGCCATCGCTCGCTACCTGCTCGAGGAGCGGCGCCTGCACACGATCATCAAACTCAATCCGACGCTCCTCGGCTTCGAGCGGGTGACGCAGTTGCTACACGAGCACATGGGCTACACCCATCTCGAGTTGCGGCGTGACGCCTTCGACAAGGACCTGCAATACGATGATGGGCTCGAGATCATGCGGCGCCTGCAAGAGGTGGCCGAGAGCCGGGGCTCCACGATCGGTGCCAAGTTCACCAATACCCTCGTGGTGGCGAACAACACCGAGGTGTTCCCGACCCAGTCGGATCCGTACATGTATGTGTCGGGACAGCCGCTGCACGTCATCTCGATGAACTTGATGCAGCAGTTCCGCGACGATCTGGGTTTCGAGTTCCCGGTGTCGTTCTCGGCGGGCGTCGATGCCCGGAACTTCCCTGCAGCCGTGGCCTGCGGCATGGTGCCGGTCACCACGTGCACCGACCTGCTGCGCCAGGGAGGATACGGGCGGCTCCCGGTGTATCTGCGAGCTCTCGGTCGCGAGATGCGACGTGTCGGCGTCACGACGCGGGATGCATATGTGCTGGGCGTCCACGGTCATGGGGCGGCGGCAGCGACGCAGGCGCTCCAATCGCTGGCGGGTGCTCGGGAAGTCGACGATGAGACGGAGCAGCGGGTTGCCGCGGCCGCGGGGGAGCCTGATGGATGGCCGGATGCGCTGCGAGCGACTGCTGTGGGCCTCGGACTCGATGGGGACGCGACGGTGCTCGAGGCAACCCGTATCGCCGGTCGCTTGAATGGGTGCGACATCGTCCCCCCGCTCGCGAGCAATGCGCGATATCACGCGAAAGCCAACGCTAAGACGCCGCGGCAGGTCGAAGAGACCTTGGCGCTCTACGACTGCATCAATTGCGACCTGTGCATTCCCGCCTGTCCCAACGATGCCATCTTTGCCTATGAGGTGACGCCGATCGACGTACCGACGACGCGCTATCATGGAACCGATGGCTCGGTCCGCGAGCACGCAGGTGCGCATTTCACGATACGTGAGAGCCATCAGCTGGCCGTGCTCGAAGGGGCATGTAACGAGTGCTCCAACTGTGAGGTGTACTGTCCGGAACACGGCGCGCCGTTTGAAGTGAAGGAGCGCGTGTTCGTCTCCGTAGAGGATTTCGAGCGCTTTCCGGAGCTCGACGGATTCTGTCGCGACGGCGACACGCTCCACGGCCGCGTCGATGGCGAACAGTTTCGCGCGGCAATGGATTCGCGGGCAGGTCACACGAAAGTGATTGGCCCGGACTATCGGGTTGAGGTTGTGTGGCCTACACTCGAAATCGCGGGCGCCGAGTTCAAGTCGGGCGCGACACTCGACTCGGCCGTGCTGTTGCGGATGCGCACGGTGTGGGAAACGATCTTCGAGTCGTCGACGCCAAACGCGGTGAACTCTGGAGGGGGCAGGCAGGCATGACCGACACAGTACTGCTCAGCAATGGCACGGTGCTGGCTGGTGCGATCGGTCCGGACGCGTTTCGTCCCGAGGTGATCAGCGATGGGGCGGTTGTGTGGTCGGGTGACCGAATCGTCGCGGTGGGCGTTGCGGCTGACCTCACGCGGGAATTCCCCAAGGCGCGGTATCTCGATGCGCACGGCGGCGTCGTGCTTCCGGGCCTCGTGAACCTGCACCACCACTTCTATTCCTCTCTCGCTCGCGGGCTCGACCCGAAGGTCGAGATCACAGATTTCGCGCAGGTGTTGGATCGGCTCTGGTGGCGGCTGGATCGTGCGCTGGATGCGGACACGATCCGTGTATCGGCCGAGCTGGCACTGGCGGACTGTGTGCGATCGGGGTGCACGACCGTGTTCGATCATCACGCATCGCCCTCGGCGATACGCGGAAGTCTGGACATCATCGCGAAGGCCGTCGAGTCAGCGGGGTTGTCGGCGCTCCTCTGCTACGAGGTGACCGACCGCAACGGCCGCGACGGCGCCGTGGCTGGGATCGAGGAGAATCGCCGCTTCCTCGACGCGCGCCGTGACCACCCACGCATCCGCGGCACACTGGGGCTGCACGCGAGCTTCACATTGCGGGACGAAACACTCGCCGAGGTGGCGACGCGCTGCCCGGACGTCGGCTGTCACATTCACGTGGCTGAGGATCCAGTCGACGTCGATCAGTCGGTGGAGCAGTTTGGCGTGGGGCCGGTCGAGCGCCTGCATCGGTTTGGGTTACTCGGTTCGAAGAGTCTCTTGGCGCATGGAATACACCTCGGGCGCGAGGACTATCACGTGATCGCGGAGCACGACGCGGTCGTGATCCACAATCCGGAGTCCAATGCGAACAACGGTGTCGGGCATCTCGACGTCGCCCGCGCGGTGGGAGAGGGGTGCGTGGTGGGGCTCGGCACGGACGGCATGTCGTCGGCCGTGTTGCGCGCGGTGCGCATGGCCTTCCTGTTGCAGCGCCATGAGCGGCGGGACCCCGCCGCCGGTTTCACGGCACTCCCCGATCTTCTAGCCACCAATGCTCGTGTGGCGCGCCGGTTCTTCGACGAACCGCAGCTCGGTGAGTTGGCACCAGGGGCGCCTGCAGACATCGCGGTGATCGACGTGGCGCCACCCACCGAGATTCACAGCGACAATGCCTTCGCGCATTTGGTGTATGGTGTCAGCGAAGGGCCAGTACGTCACACGGTGGCTCGCGGCCATGTGCTGCTGGAAGACTTCCGACACACGACCGTCGATGTCGCGGAGCTCGCTGGTCGTGCACGCAGCCTCGCGCCCGGTTTATGGGAGCGGTTTCACGCTCTGAAATGGGGCACTAGGTTTCTCGGATCCTGATGCCACACGTCATTCCAGTTGAGAAGCTGAGCGAGCGGGCATGAGCGAGGTGCGGAAAGCCGCTCGCGATCGCGCACTCGAGCGATGCCGGGATCGTGGCATTCTCATTCCGACGTTTGCCGAGATGCGCGATCCGGCCCGCATCGACTCGGCCGTTGCGAGCGCGTTGCCGGATGTGGACATGCAGGCGCTGGATCCGCTCAACCTGTTCCGCATTACGTGGCACAACGACCCTGAGTCCGGTGGATTCGGTCCGGTGAATGCGGTGGAGTTGCCCTCAGCGCTTACTGGTGTGCCGGCGCGCATCGTCGGTCTGATCGGTGAGTATTTCCCCACCAATGCGCACAAGGTCGGTGCAGCGTTTGGCTGTCTCGTACCGCGGCTGGTGTCGGGCGAGTTCGATCCCACGACACACCGGGCCGTCTGGCCATCCACAGGGAATTACTGTCGTGGCGGTGCGTTCGACAGCGCGCTTTTGGGCTGTCAGGCGGTGGCGATACTCCCAGAGGAGATGAGTCGGGAGCGCTTCGAGTGGCTCGAGGGCATCGGCGCCGAGATCATCAGGACGCCTGGAAGCGAGAGCAACGTCAAAGAGATCTTCGATGCGTGCTGGGAGATTCGGAAGACGCGGCCTGAGTGCGTGATCTTCAACCAGTTCGAGGAGTCTGGCAATTACCTCTGGCACTGCGGCGTCACTGGCCCTGCGGCCCAGTCAGTGTTCGAGCGAATCGCGCGCGATGGCGATCGACTCGCGGGGTGGGTCGGTGCGACTGGGTCCGCAGGAACGCTCGCGACCGGAGACTACCTGAAGACGTTGCATTCAGATCTTTGCGTCACCGCCGCAGAGGCGCTGCAATGTCCCACGCTGCTGTACGGCGGGTTCGGCTCACATCGGATCGAGGGCATCGGCGACAAGCATGTGCCGTGGATTCACAACGTGCGCAACACGGATGTCGTGACGGCGATCGATGACGAAGCGGTGATGCAGCTCTTCCGCCTGTTCAACGAACCGGCGGGTCACGACGCGCTTCTGCGCCGCGGTCTGCCGGACGCCGCGGTCGGGCAGTTGCCGCTCCTCGGGCTCTCGTCGATTTGCAACCTGCTGGCCGCAATCAAGACGGCCAAGCACCACGAGCTCGACGAGCACGATGTGCTCGTCACGTCGTTTACCGACTCGATGCATCTCTATCGCTCGCGTCTCACGGAACTCGAGGCTGTTGGAGCGGACACGGATCATTTGAACGAGCTTGCGGATGTGGATCGACTGCGGATTCACAACCTGAAGTACTTCACGTGGGTGGAGCAGCAGGGCAGAACGGTCGAGGAGCTGGACGCGCTGTGGAGCCCGTCGTACTGGACGGACCTCGCGGCGCAGCTGCCGGAGTGGGACCGGCAGATTTCACAGTTCAACGCGGATAGCGGAGTGCGGAATGACTGAGGCGGGCCAGCAGGCCCTCACTGCCGCTCGAGGGTACGAGGACCAGGTTGTCGCGTTCCTGCGCGACATGATTGCCATTCCAGCGGAGAGCTTGCACGAAAAAGAGCGCTGCGAGCGCATTCGCGTGGAATACGAGCGGCTGGGATTGGACGACGTGCGGATCGACGCATTGGGTAACGTGGTCGCCCGAGTCGGGAAAGGACCGTTCGTGATCCTGATGGACGGACATATCGACTGTGTGGGCGTAGGTGATCCTGCTGCGTGGGACTTCGATCCATTCAAGGGCAAGTTCGAAGACGGCAAGGTGTTCGGCCGAGGTGCGGTGGATGAGCTGCCGGCCGTTGCGTGTATGGCCTATGCGGCGAAGCTCATGAAGGAGCGCGGGCTGTCCGACGAGGTCACCGTCTACCTGTCGGCGAGTGTCATGGAAGAGGACTGTGACGGATATTGCCTGCTACACTT
>JBDHAN010000102.1:0-5870 GCA_039588055.1 Gemmatimonadota bacterium
CAACCCGGCCTGGCGCTGGTGGTGGATCGTGGCGCTGCTGATCGCCGTCGCTGTCGCGGGGGTGTATTGGAACACGTTGGGCAACAACTTCCTCCGCTTTGACGATCGCAAGTACATCTATGAGAACCCACTGGTCACCGGCGATGGAGGCCTTGCAGCTATCTGGGGCGATCTGTGGTCCGAATCCCCCAAGACGATGTACTACCCGCTGACCACGACCACCTTTTGGCTCGAGCACGCGCTGGTCGGACTTGCGCCTGACACGGCTAGCCTCGAGGGCCCCAGTCACCCCTCCCATCCGCTATACCACGTCACGCAGATGCTCCTGCACGCGATCAACGCGACGCTGCTGCTCTTCGTCCTTCGGGGGCTCGGCGTGCCGTTCCTGCCGGCCGTATTCACGGCCACGTTGTTTGCGCTGCACCCGGTCAACGTGGCCTCGGTGGCCTGGTTGGCCGAACGCAAGAACACGCTGTCGAGCATATTCTTCTGGCTCTCACTGATCTTCTACATTCAGCACCGTCGACACGTCGATGCGCCTCCGACAATCGGGAAGCCGGACAAGCCGTGGCGATACATCCTCGCGCTGACCTTGTATCTCGGCGCGCTGTTCAGCAAGTCGGCAACCCTGGTGCTCGGGCCGATGCTCATCGTCACCGACCGCGTGCTCGACCGCCGATGGAGCTGGGCGTCGGTGTGGCGGGCACTACCGTTCCTCATTCTCGGCGCCGAAATGGCCTACCTGACCAGCACGCGGGCAGCGGCGATTGCCAAGAGCGGCGTACCGATCGAGCTCTGGCTGCGGCCATTCATCGCCGTCGCTGCGCTCGTCCACTACGTGGTCAAAGCATTCCTGCCCATCAATCAGGCGATCATGTACCCCAGGTGGCCGCTCACCCTCGCCGAGCCGCGCTACTGGATCTCGCTTCTCGCACTTGCCGGCGCTGCCGCGTTGGTTTGGCGATATCGCAGGTGGCTCGGTGACTTGTGGTTCTGGGGACTGGCTCTGTTCCTCGTGACCGTCGGCCCGGTGCTGGGGTTCGTTCATTTCACGTGGACTCAGTTCGCTGCCGTCTCCGACCACTACATGTACGTTCCCATGGTCGGACTTTTCCTGATGGTCGGCCTGCTGCTCGATCGTTGGCGCCACGGATGGCGGCCGAGTCCGGCGGCGAATGTCAGCGCAGACGAGGTGCCATCGCGCGGACGCACTGTCATCGTCTTGGCGGTGACCCTTGTTGCTCTCGTCGGATGCGGTTGGCGAACCGTCCAGCAGACCCGCACGTGGAAGGACGACTTCACGCTGTGGACGCACACGCTGACCGTCAGTCCCGATTGCTTCACCGCCCACTTCAATCTCGGTAACTACTACGTGCGCGTGGAGGACGACGAAAAGGCCATCGTCCACTACAGGGAGGCGATCCGCGCCGATCCGGATCTCAACCCTCCCGTGCGGCGCGGTGCACTGTGCTTGCGGCGTCTCGGACGGGTGGACGAGGCGATCCAGTTGTACAAGGGGGCGATCGCATCACGGGAAAGTCGGGGGGGCCGCTCCTGGCGGATTCACGCCGAGTACGCCGGCTACCTGCGGAGCCTGGGACGACTCGAGGAGGCGCTGGCGGAGTACGAAGCCATCGTTCCGAAGCTCTCGAGGTATGAGCCAACGGTGGAAGACCCGATCCGAGAGATCCAAGCGGAACTCGAGGGCACTTCGCCGGGTTGAGGCTCAGATCATTTTCAGCTTGCGCAGGGCGAACAGCACCATGCGCAACAGCAACCATCCGTGGCGAAAACGCGAGATCTGGGTGCTGCCGTAAGTGCGGCTCGCATACCGGACCGGGACGTCCGCGATCTTGAGGTTCTGCTTGGCGGCTCCAAAGATGAGGTCGAAGTCACCGAACGGATCGAAGTCGCCGAAGTAGCTCCGATGTTCCGCGATCTTGTCATGAGCCGTCCGCATCATGGCCTTCGTGCCGCAGAGCGTGTCGGTGAACCTCTCATTGAGCAGATACGAGAAAATGATGGCGAAGGTGCGATTGGCCCAGTAGTTCAGCAAGCGCATGGACTGGTCTTCCATGGGATAAACGAAGCGCGTGCCGTTGACGAACTCGGCCTTGCCGCTCGCCAGGACGCGATAGAAGGTGGGAAGATCCTCCGGTGCGACGGTCAGGTCGGCGTCCAGGATCATGAGCAGCTCCCCACGAGCGACGGCCAGGGCCTCGCGCACGGCGTTCCCCTTCCCTTCTCCCGTCTGCCTCATGGCCTTGATGTCCAGCTGCGGGTAAACATCCTTGACCCTGAGGATCTCCTCCCACGTCCCGTCCTGGCTGTGGCCCTCGACGAAGATCAGCTCGAGATCTTCACACAGCCGAGGCAGGCGTCTGACCGCGGCTTCGATGTTCCCTCGTTCATTGCGACAGGGGATGAGGACGGAGCACGACGGATTTGCCGGCCGTGACGGCTGGAGGGATCTGGCCACGACGTAGTGCCGGAGGCACAGGCGTCGGATGAACGGCAGGGGAGCCACGAATCGGTTCACCAGCGTCCCCAGCCCCAGGAAGCGCCTGGGCAGCAGCTGACGCCACTCGTGCTTGACCACCTCGAAGCCGGCAAGATGCAGCATCCCGCCGATGTCGCTCATCGACAGCCAGCTCAGACCGCCGGATGGCATCCGCATGCCGGCCTTCTGCCCCAGCCTAAGGATCGGCTCCCACAGGTGAGAGTAGTAGGTGATGATGATGCGGGTGTCGGGTCCGCACAGCGGCTGCAACGCGCCCAACGCCGATACGCAGTCGTCCAGGTAGCCCAGGGTATCGGAGAGGACAATGGCGTCAAACGGTCCTTGGAGAGTCCCCAGAAAATCGGGATCCTCGACATCGCCCACGGTGAACTCGAGATCGGCGTGTTTGCGGCGTGCGACGTCCACCATTCTCGGGCTGATGTCGATGCCGATGCCTCGCGATGGTTTCAGTGCGGCAAGCAGACGACCCGTTCCGCAACCCAGGTCCAGCACTCGCGTGCCTTCCGGGACGAGAAAGCGCAGGTAGGCGTAGTCGGCTTCGTGGAAGAACCGGTTGACGTCGATCCAGTGATCTCGCGTTTCGGCCAGCCGATCCATCTGCTCGCGCAAGCTCGTTTTCCGCTGAGACAAGTCGGACTCCTTCAATCAGGGCAGCGCGAGGAGATCCACGGTGGCTCGGGACGGGATCTCCCTGCGATGGTTCCGGGGCGTCACGATCCTGCCATTCCTGCAACTGATCAGACGGTAGCCCATTGGACTGAAATAGTCATGATAGGTATCGAACGTGATTCCGTGCTCTTCCATCACGTATTGTGCCAACTCGAAAACCAAGATCGGGCGATGCCGACCTATGGTCTGCCGGCCGCCCCGAAGCACTCGGTACTCATAGCCATCGGTGTCGATCTTGATGAAGTCGACGCGCGTCACCTCGTCTGCCGCGCAGAAGGCATCGATGGTCGTTGCACCAACGCTCCCGGCGTCTTTCAGCAATCCGCCGTGAAGCGGGTGAGCTGTCGAGTGCCAGCGATCCACCTTCCAGCTGGAGTAGGCGTGCATCCCGTGGTCCGGGTCGGCGCTGTCGGAAAGAAAACTGCGAACGAGGACGATCCGGTCCGCGAGCTCAGGATTGAGGGTGACGTTGCGCTCGAGCTTGCGAAACGCATACTCCGTGGGTTCGAAGGCATAGACCTTCCCGTCGGGCACGACTCGGGCCAGGGGAAGTGTCATGCTCCCGAAATTTGCCCCGACGTCGAAAATGACCGCGCTCCGGTCGAGGCGGTGCCGGGCCTGCTCGAGGACGTGGGACTGGAAGCGACCGAACAGGAAAAGCGACAGGTCGATCCCTTCCGAGAGATCCACGTCGTAGCGAATTCCGCCGCGACGAATGCGGTGCCGGTCACCTCGCATGACCACACGCACGCCCCAGTAGAGCACCCGCGCGACGCCCAGCTTGATTCGGGTCAGTGGGAGGTGCTGGATCAAAGGCTCTCCGCTGGCTGCGCGGATGGAGTATAGCGTCCCGATGGCATCAGTTGACTATAATCCCGGTTCGATGCGTCCCGATCTCCGTCGACGCTCACACCGTCTTGCGGCGATGCCACGATCACTCAAGCGCACGCTGTTCGTGATGTTCGTCCTGTCGGGCTTCAGCGGCCTCCTGTACCAGGTCGTCTGGGTCCGCATGGCGCTGGCCTCCTTCGGGGTGATCACACCGGTTGTGTCGGTGGTCGTGTCGGTGTTCATGCTGGGTTTGGCAGTCGGCTCGTGGGCCGGCGGGCGATGGATCGACCGGTCGTCCGCCGCGACGCGTCTGTCGCCGATCGCGTTCTACGGTGCGACCGAGCTGTTCATCGCCCTCGGCGCGCTGATACTGCCGCGGTTGTTCGTGCTGGGTCGAAGCTGGCTGCTCCCGGTGGAGGGCGTGGACTCGACGACCTACCTGGTCCTGTCGGCCATCGTCATCGCGATCGCCATGTTCCCCTGGTGCTTCTTCATGGGAGCGACACTGCCGTTGGTCATGGCCTTCGTGCGGCAGGTCGATCGGGACGAGACCACGGGTTTCAGCTTTCTCTACCTGGCGAACGTCGTGGGCGCCATGGCGGGCACCCTCCTGACCAGCTTCGTGCTGATCGAGCTCTTCGGCCTGAAGCGGCCGCTGTGGCTCGCCGCATCGTTCAACGTGACGATCGCCGCGGTCAGCTTCGCGCTGGCCCGCAAGCATCGGTACCGCGACGCACCCGACGATGCCCGGGCGTCGTTACCGGGCTCCGAGACGCAAGCCCTGGCGCCCTTCTCCGTCGGAGCCGGTGCGCTGCGTCTGATCCTGTTCACGACCGGGTTCGTGTCGATGGCGTTGGAGATGGTCTGGATGCGCGCCTTCACGCCCGTGACGGGGACGCTGGTCTACGCCTTTGCCGGCGTGCTCGCCGTCTACCTGCTGGCAACGTGGCTCGGGTCGTGGCTCTATCGCCGCCACGCGGCGGCGGGGTCGACGTGGCGCACCTCGTCGCTACTCGCCGGCGGAGCGGTGGGCGTGCTGCTGCCGGTCCTGGTGGGTGATCCGCGCGTCGGACCGGGCGTCGCCGGATTGCTGGTCAGTATCTTCCCCTTTTGCTTCGCCATGGGGTACCTGACGCCGATGCTGATCGACCGTCGCTCCGGCGGCGATCCCGCTCCGGGCGGAAGCTCCTACGCGATCAACGTGATTGGCTCGATTCTCGGTCCGCTCGTCGCGACCTACCTTCTGCTGCCGGCGATCGGGGCCCGGGCGGCCGCGTTGCTCCTGGCTGCGCCGCTCGTCGCGCTGTTTGGCTGGACCGTGTCTCGTCGCCCGGCGAAGCCCCGATCGCCAGCGGTCTTCGTTACCGCAGCGCTGCTCGTTGTGCTGTACGTCGTCTCGGCGTTCGTCAGCCGCGGCTACGAGGACGGCAGCGCGTACGACAACCCCGTCGTGCGCCGGGATCACACGGCGACGGTGATCTCGGTCGGCGATGGCCTGAACAAGCGGCTGATCGTCAACGGCGTGGGCATGACCCGGCTGGACACCGTGACCAAAGTGATGGCCCACATGCCACTGGCGTTTCTCGAGCGGCCGCCCGATTCGACGTTGATCCTCTGCTTCGGCATGGGCACGAGCTTCCGCTCGGCGCTGACGTGGGAGATCGACGTCACGGCCGTGGAACTGGTGCCCAGCGTCGTGCGGGCGTTCGACTACTACCACGCGGACGCCTCCGAGATCCTGGCCGATCCCGCGGGCCGGGTCGTCGTCGATGACGGCCGGCGCTTCCTGGCGCGCGAGGGCGCACGGTTCGACGTGATCTCCATCGACCCGCCGCCCCCGGTCGAGGCT
>JBDHAN010000103.1:0-5882 GCA_039588055.1 Gemmatimonadota bacterium
GCCAGTGCATCGTCGGCGAAGGCGCTATGCCGATGCCGGCAATCTTCCGCCAGCTCGCGGCGATGAACTACTCGGGGCACGTGAATCTGGAGTACGAGATCGACGCGCAGCATCCGCTGCCGGGCATGCAACAGTCTTTCGCGTACATGCGCGGCGTGCTGCACGGGCTCGGCATTCTGGAGGCGTAGGGTTGGCGGGGAGAATCGTCGAGCGTCACGCCTTCGCGCGGGCAGGACTCCTGGGAAACCCGTCCGACGGCTACTTCGGCCGCACGCTGTCCGTAACACTGCGCAACTTCCGAGCGACGGTCACACTCGAGGAGTCAACACACCTCCGCATCGAACCGGATGCACACGACAGCAATGTGTTTCCCAGCGTGCAGGCGCTGGTCGAGTCCGTAACCCACGAGGGGTATTACGGTGGCGCCAGGCTCGTGAAGGCGGCCATCAAGACGTTCTCCGATCACTGCCACCGACATGACGTCGAGCTCCCGACACAGAACTTCTCCGCACGGTATCAATCGTCGATTCCGCGTCAGGTCGGACTGGCGGGCTCCAGTGCAATCGTGACGGCCACCCTTCGAACGCTGATGGACTTCTTCGAGCTGGACATCCCCAAAGAGGAGCAAGCCAACCTCATTCTGTCGGCCGAAACCAAGGAGCTGGGAATCACCGCCGGCCTCCAGGACCGCGTCGCACAGGTATACGAAGGTCTCGTGTACATGGACTTCTCACGGGAACACATGGAGAACCTCGGATACGGCGTCTACGAATCGCTCGACCCTGCCCTCCTTCCGACCATGTTTGTCGCGTACCAGACACAGCCGACCAAGGTGTCGGGGCTGGTGTTGAACGATCTCAAGAGCCGGTGGGAACAGGGTGACACAGAAGTGCACGAGACGCTCGGACGTATCGCCGCACTGGCATCCAGTGGCAGGGACATACTGCTCGAGGGCGACCACCAGCGCTTCTCCTCGCTCATGAACGAGAACTTCGACCTGCGCCGTCGCATCATGCGCATCGACGAGCGCGATCTCGCCATGATCGGGGCCGCGAGGGCGCTCGGCGCGTCAGCCAAGCTCACCGGCTCCGGCGGGGCGATCATCGGCGTGTATGAGAGCAACGCGGTGAAGGAGTACCTTGACCAACGCCTCGACGCACTTGGTGCCCTGGTGATCGAAGCAGAAACGACGGAGAGGAAGCTCAGTCCATGATCACGAAGGCCGTCATCCCAGCCGCTGGCGCAGGAACCAGGCTGCTCCCCGCCACAAAGGCGCAGCCCAAGGAAATGCTGCCCATTCTCGACACGCCGACGATTCAGTACGTCGTCCAGGAAGCGGTGGATGCGGGGATCGAAGATATTCTCTTCGTCACCGGCCGGGACAAGCGCGCCATCGAGGATCACTTCGATCGGAACGTCGAGCTCGAGTCACACCTCGAAGGGCGCGGGGACAGCGCAGCACTCGACACGGTCCGCAAGCTCACGCAGCTTGCCAGGATCCACTACGTGCGCCAACCCACGCAAGCCGGGTTGGGGGATGCCATCCGGTGTGCACGGGCGTTCGTCGGGGAGGAGCCGTTTGCTGTCCTCCTCGGCGACACGGTGATCGACGCACCGACACCCGTCACCCGACAACTGATCGACGCCTACGAAAAGCAGCCAGTACCCATCCTCGCCGTGGAAGACGTGCCGGCGCAGAAAATCGGTCGCTACGGGATCGTGGAAGGCACGCCACTCGCTGACGGCAGGATCCGCGTCGACCGATTGATCGAGAAACCCCGACCGGGTGAGACGACGTCGACTATGGCGATCGCCGGGCGCTACGTGCTGACACCCCAGGTCTTTGACGCACTCGAAACGGCGAGACCCGGTCGCAACGACGAGATCCAACTGACGGACGCGCTCGCGCGCATGCTTGCGGACACTTCGATCGTTGCCGTGCCGTTCAACGGACGCCGCTACGACATCGGAGACAAGCTCGACTATCTGAACACGATCCTGGCGTTCGCACTCAAGCGAGATGAGTTCGCCGAGACGATTCGATCGTTCATCTCATCACTTGTGGACACGAAGGACCCCGGGTGAGCCCCTGCGCCGCTCGTTTCACCCTGGTGGTGCTCACACTCGCGGCGCTCACCAGTTGCCGACCACAGGACGAGACGCGGGTCCTCAAGCTCGCGCACGGTCTGGATGTCTCGCATCCCGTGCATGGGGCCATGATGCACTTGGCCGATCGTCTTGCGGAGACGTCGGACGGTCGCATGCGCGTGGAGATCCACCCGAGCGGTCAGCTGGGGGAAGAGCGCGAGCTGATCGAGATGCTCCAGATCGGCAGCATAGCGATGACCAAGGTCTCGGCGAGCCCGCTCGAGTCGTTCGTGCCGGAGATGGCTGTGTTCAGCATCCCCTACGTGTTCAGAAGCAACGCGCATCTCTGGCAAGTGCTGGATGGGGAAATCGGCCGCAGTCTCCTGGTGGCCGGCGAGCCGTATTACCTGCGGGGACTCTGCTACTACGATGCGGGGCCCCGAAACTTCTACACGACCGGCACGGCGGTGCGGACACCAGACGACCTGAGCGGTCTCAAGATCCGGGTGCAGAAGAGCATCACGTCCACGCGCATGGTACGAGCGCTCGGTGGCTCCGCGACGCCAATCGACTGGGGAGAGCTCTACTCGGCGTTGCAGCAGGGGGTGGTCGACGGCGCGGAGAACAACCTACCGAGTTTTTTCCTGTCGCGGCACTACGAGGTGAGCCGGTACTACACGATGGACGAGCACACATGGGTTCCCGACGTGCTGCTGATCAGCACCCATGTGTGGCAACGGCTGTCGAGTGAGGAGCGACGCTGGCTAGACGAGGCCGTTGCGTCATCGGTGATCGAGCAGCGACGACTGTGGCGTGAGGCGTCGGAGCACGCTTTGGCTCAAGTCCGCGCGGATGGTGTCGAGATCATCGAGCCTGACAGAATTGCGTTTCGCCGCGTTGTCCAGCCGATGTTCGACAGCTATCGCGGGACGCCCATGCATGAGCTCCTGCGCGCGATCGAACGTATCCGATGAAGGAAGCGACGGGGTTCCCTGCTCTGCTGACACGCATCGTCGACTACGTCGAACACAGGTTGGCGTGGCTGCTCGTGCTGCTCATGAGTGTCATGGTTGTCGATGTGACCTGGCAGGTCGTGTCGCGGTTTCTGCTTCGCGCACCAAGTTCCTTCACCGAGGAGCTCGCGGGCTTCCTGCTCATCTGGATTGGGATCCTGGGCGCCGCGTACGGGTTCCGGACACGCTCCCATCTCGGGATCGATCTACTCGTGTCGCGACTCCGTGGTGGGGCACGACGAACCGCGACGATCATTACACACACCCTCGTCGCGGCGTTTGCGCTCTCCGCCATGGTGATCGGCGGTATCCTGCTCGTGCGGCTCGCCTTTCAGTTGAACCAGATCTCGGCGGCAATGGGCATCCGCGTGGGCTTCGTCTACTTGGCTCTGCCGCTGGCCGGTGGACTCATGATCGTCTTCTCCATCGAGTCGATCGCGAGTGTCGTGACCTCCAAGGACGAAGGCTGATGGACAGCGCGGTCGTCCTGCTCATCGCGACGTTCCTCGCCTGCCTGGCACTCAGCGTACCCATTGCCGTGAGTATCGGCATTGCCACGATGGTCACGATGCTCGTCACGATTCCGCTGGGACCAGCCGTGACGACGGCGGCGCTCAGGATGGCGACTGGCATCGACAGCTTCGCGTTGCTGGCGATTCCATTCTTCATCCTGTCGGGTCGACTCATCTCTGACGGAGGGATGGCGCGGCGCCTCATCGATTTCGCCAAGGTGTTGGTCGGTGGTTTTGCAGGAGGGTTGGCCTACGTGAACGTGCTGGCCAGCATGTTCTTCGGCACCATCTCGGGATCGGCGGTAGCAGCGACGTCGGCGGTCGGCGGGTTCATGATTCCCGTGATGGAGGATGAAGGCTACGAGCGGGAGTACAGCGTTGCGGTCACCATGACGGGGTCTGCCACGGGTCTCATCATCCCACCGAGCAACGTCCTGATCGTGTACTCCCTGGCAAGCGGCGGCGTCTCGATCGCGGCGCTGTTTGTCGCCGGATACGTGCCGGGCATCCTGTTGGGTCTGGCACTGATGCTGGTGGGCGGGCTGATCGCCGTTCGCCGCAAGTACCCGGTGGCCGGCCGGCCCAATCTCGCCGAAGGTGTGCGCGCCTTCTTCCGCGCGATCCCGAGTCTCTTGCTCATTGTGATTGTGATGGGGGGAATCGTGGCTGGGGTCTTCACCGCCACGGAGGCGAGTGCCGTCGCGGTCGTGTACTCGTTGATCCTTGCCGTGCCGGTCTATCGTGAAGTGCGCGTGCGCGATTTGCCGGACATCCTGCTCAAATCCGCCGAGACGACGGCGATCGTGATGTTCCTGATCGCGACCTCGACGGCCCTGTCATGGATCCTGAGCTATGAGAACGTGCCGCAGGATCTCGCCGCGTTCTTGCTCTCACTCACTGAGAGCCCGGTACTGATTCTCCTTCTCATCAACCTGCTGCTCCTTGCGGTGGGCACGTTCATGGATATTACGCCGGCGGTGTTGATCTTCACGCCGATATTCCTCCCAGTGGCCCAGCAGCTGGGAATCTCGCCGCTCCACTTTGGCATCATGATGGTGCTCAACCTCTGCATTGGGCTGTGCACGCCGCCGGTGGGATCGATCCTGTTCGTGGGGTGCGGAATCGGCCGGACGACCGTGCCGCGAACCACCAAGGCGCTCTTGCCCTTCTATGCCGTGATGGTGCTGGTGCTGTTCCTCGTCGTGTACCTGCCGTGGCTCACCGAGGCATTGCCGCGGATGCTGGGGTACTAGTCGTAACTGCGGTTGTCGGTTCTCGGTTGTCAGTTGTCAGGTCTAGCAGTCAGCTGAGTATCGAACTGGCCGCCGCTCCCCAGAACGTGCGAGCCAAAGCAGAGAGCCGAGGGGCCTTGGCCACCTCGGCTCTCTTAGCGTGGCGAATACGAAAACGCGATCTGGCAGACGCTGTAATTTACTTGTCGCTCAAACGACCAGCAACGGTCTGTGCGGTGGGTGCCGGCGGTGAGATTCGAACTCACATGGGATAGCTGCCCAAGGTCTGCCAGACCTTTGCGTCTGCCACTTCCGCCACGCCGGCCACAACGTCCAGACCGCCAACTGAGAACTGAAGACCGAAAACTGACAACTCCCCAGCCGCTGGCCCCTCACTGATTCAAGCCCCATCTTAGTCGGTGACCGAGCGGAGATCGTTTCCCGTGACGGACAAGCTCGACCACCTCACAACCGCTCTCGCCGATCGCTACCGCATCGAGCGTGAGATTGGCAGCGGTGGGATGGCGACGGTGTACCTTGCCGAGGATCTGAAGCACGAGCGACAGGTCGCGGTAAAGGTCTTGCGGCCTGAGCTGGCAGCGGCGCTCGGACCCGAGCGGTTCCTGCAAGAGATCAAGATCGCCGCCAACCTGCACCACCCGCACATCCTGCCGCTGTACGACAGCGGCAGTGCGGCAGCGCAGCAGGGCGGCAGTCCGGACTTCCTCTTCTACGTCATGCCGTACGTCGAGGGTGAATCGCTGCGCGATCGTCTGGAGCGGGAGAAGCAATTGGCGATCGACGACCGCGCACAGCCACGGCGTGATTCACCGGGACATCAAGCCCGAGAACATCCTGCTGGAAAGCGGGCACGCGGTGGTCGCCGACTTCGGGATTGCGCGCGCCGTCGATGCAGCGGGTGGTGAGCGCCTGACGGAGACAGGGATCGCGATTGGCACCCCCGCGTACATGAGCCCCGAGCAAGCGGCAGGCAGCAAGGATCTGGACGGTCGGAGTGACCTTTACTCACCCGGCTG
>JBDHAN010000104.1:0-5624 GCA_039588055.1 Gemmatimonadota bacterium
GGTCAGAGCCTCTGGGGCTTGAGGTCTGCCCCCGCTGCGGCGGGACGTCAAGCGACGCGGCCGATACATTAGTCTTCATCCGGCGACCGATTCCCTCCGAGAAGCAGCACACCGTCTCCGACTATCTCAAGACGCTCCTTGCCGGTCGGGCCGAGGATGCCGCGGTCGAGGCAGTGGCCGCCGGGCACCGTGCCCTAGTTCGCGTGCCGTCCGACGGAGCAGAGACCGTCGTCAGGAACCTCGCGCTGCGCAAGGTACCCGCGCAGGCGGTGCACGCGAGTCGCGCTTGGGCGCCCGTGCCGTGGCGCTTCTACGGGATGGTGGGATTGGTGATCGGCATTGGAGGAGCCGCGGGCGTCATGGGGTTACCGATCATGCTGTGGATGAGTCCACTGGTAGCAGGCCTGCTCGTGCTCGGAGCGCAAGTTCGCCTGCAGCGTCCCGTGGTGGCTCCGCTACGGCGCGTTTCCAAACTCCCAACGGAACTCGAAAAGAAAATCGTCGAGACTTTCGCCCAACTGCCGGTGGGTACTGCGCGCAGCCTCCTTGCCGACGTTATTCGCATCGGCCAGGGGATCCACACGACATTGTCCGCCTCGGACAGTCACGCGGCGGCGCTGGAACAAATCACCGACCTCATCGTGCGCTCCTGTGAGGTCGCCATCGATCTCTCGGACCTGGACGAGAGCCTGTCGCGGCTCGCACGACACCGGGAGCAGCTCCCACGACTTTCAGCTGACTGGCTCGAAGGCGTGTCGCGGTGTGAGCGCATGAGAGATGCATTGACACAGCAACTCCTGGAGGTCATGAGCCTCCTCGGGCGGCTGCGAGGGCAGACTGTCGAGTCGTCCGCGGCCCGCGAGGAGCTCGCCGAACTCATCCGCGAGGTCGAGGCACAGGTGGAAGCGCATTTGTTGGCGGCACGTGAGATCGAGCAACTGCTGGATGCCACCGATGTGATGCAGGAGAGTCCGGCAGCCTAGTTCCCGCCCCCCGCCCACCCCCCGCCCCCGCCCCTGGCCCTCTCGCACCTACCCAGCAACAATCCGAGACCGCACGAGTAGGCCCGGGAGAGGTCCACTCGGGTGTTGCGCAATTCCCGGAAAGCAGTTACCATTTCATACATGTCATGTGAGACATTATATTCCCGCGACATCTTCTGACCGTTAACTAATGAATTGTCAAGGGGTTAGCTAATGGCTGCCAAGATCAGACGCAGCGACGAAGAGCTGCCGCTGAGCCCCCCGGTTTTCTACATCCTGCTCGCGCTCGCCGACCACGAGCGCCACGGCTACGCCATCATGCAGGAGGTCGAGCGTCGAACCGGCGGAAAGGTACGGCTCCTCCCAGGCTCGCTCTACAGCACTATCAAGCGGATGGTTTCCACGGATCTCATCGAAGACTGCGGCGGAAGACCAAACGCGGAAGACGAGCGGCGACGCTACTACCGCATCACGAAGTACGGACGCGAGGTGGCCGCGGCGGAGGCGGATCGGATGGCCACGTTGATCCAGTTTGCCAAAGACAAACGCTTGACGACCGCCTAGCCCAGATCGTGAATCGGCAACCAGATCTTCCGGCCTACCTCGTCCTGCGGTTTTACCGTGGCCTGACCCTGCTTTATCCAAAAGGCTTTCGTCGCGAGTACGCAGATCACATGGTCCGCGACTTCGCCGACCTGGCCCACTCCGCGCACCACACCGGTCGAAGCCTCACGCTCCTGGTGATCCGAACGTTCCTCGACACCGTGCGAACGGCCGCGCGTGAGCACCACATCGAGCGCGCGGACCTGCCGCGCCGACGGCACCGCAGACACTCCCGTCGCACCGACTCTCGAAAGGCTGAGATCATGGGCACGATGCTCCAGGACCTGCGATATGCCGCGCGGACACTCGCCAAGCATCCGGGCTTCACCGCAGCCGCCGCCGTGACGCTCGCGCTGGGTATCGGTGCGAACACGGCCATCTTCAGCGTCGTGAACAGCGTGTTGCTCCAGCCTCTCCCCTACCACGAGGATCAGCGACTCGTCCTCCTGCAGCAGCACCGACCCGGCACGCAAAACACGGGGTTCTCCGTTCAGGAACTCATCGATTACCGAGCCCAGAGCGAGATGCTGGAGGAGGTGGTGGAGTATCACTCGCTCAACTTTGTGCTGTTGGGGCGTGGTGATCCGGAACGAGTCCGATCGGGAGTCGTCTCGTGGCAGTTTTTCCAGACGCTCGGCGTGCAGCCCGTGCTCGGCAGGGTCTTCCGTCCGGAGGACGATGTGCTTGGCACCGAGCCGGTGTTGGTCCTGAGTCACCGGTACTGGCAGAGCAGCTTTGGCGGTGACTCCTCGGTCATCGGACAGACGGTCAGGATGAACGACAAGGTCCACACCATCGTCGGCGTGCTCCCGCCCGTGCCCCACTACCCGCGCGAGAACGACGTGTACATGCCGAGCGTCGCCTGTCCGTTTCGCTCGGGGCCTGGATGGATCGACAACCGAAGCGTTCGCGGCCTGACGGTGTTCACTCGGGTCAAGTCCGGCGTGTTGAACGAACAGGTAGAGACCGAGGTTGCCGCTCTTGCGCACAGGATGCGGCAAGAACATCCGGAGCATTACCCGGAAGAGGCGAGCGACCACCGAGTCGACACGGTTCGTCTCAAGGAACAGCTTGTCCGCGATGCACGACCGACCCTGGTGATCTTGATGGGAACAGTGGGACTTGTTCTGCTGATCGCGTCCGCCAACGTGGCAAATCTCACGCTCGCCAGGTTGTCCCGCCGCGAACGCGAGATGGCCGTACGCACGGCGTTGGGCGCAGGGCGCCGTCGCCTCGCCAGACAGCTCATCACGGAGAGCACGCTCTTGGCGCTGGCGGGTGGAGCACTCGGTGTTTTGGTTGCGGCAGGTGGTCTCGATCTCCTGGTGAGCTTCACGGCACGGTTCACCCGCCGGGCCAGGGAGATCAACATCGACGGAGCCGTGCTGGCGTTCACCTTGCTGGTGTCCCTGGCCACCGGACTCATTTTCGGATCGATGCCCGCCCTGCCGGGCCGCAGGAATCCGGCCGACGCGCTGAGAGAGTCGGGAACGCGTACCACGGCGAGTACGGGCAAGCTCCGCCTGCGGAGCGCCCTCGTGGTCTCACAGATAGCCATCTCCTTCATGTTGCTCATCGGTGCCGGGCTCGCCATCCGCAGCTTCATCAAGCTTCAGAGTGTGGACGCCGGGATCCGCGCCGAGAACGTGCTCACAGGAACGATTGCCGTTCCGTTCAACGCACAGATCGATCCGGTGCAGTTCATCGAACGGCTCCTCGATGACGTAGAAGCCCAGCCGGGCGTGTTATCCGCCGCCGTCACAACGTCGTTTCCCCTGAGCGAGGTGACGCCCTTCTCCAACGCGTTCGAGATCGAAGGCCGACCGGTGGCTGACTCGACGCTCAGACCCGTCGCGAATTTCAGACGGATCAGTCCAAGATATTTTGAGACGGTCAATCAACCCCTGCTGCGGGGTCGGACGTTTACGCGAACGGATGGAGGTGAGGGCACACAACCCGTGCTCATCGTCAACCAATCGTTTGCGCAGAATCACTTCGGTGACGAAGATCCGATTGGGAAGCGTATTTTCACGTCGACGTTCGGCTCCCAACGGGACTGGTTCGCCATCGTCGGTGTGGTGGGAGATGTGAAACAGTCCCTGGATGTCGCCGTCGCCGACGAGGTGTACTTCCCGTTCCGGCAGTTCCCGTTCAGCTTCAACCGGCTGTTGGTGCGCAGCGCCGCTGACCCTTGGATGCTCATTGGTCCCGTCCAGGATGCCATCCGCGCGCTCCAACCCGAAGTCCCCTTCGAGGATGTCCGGACACTCGCGCAGGTGCGCAGGGAATCGCTGGCGTCTCCCCGGCTGACCGCGCTGTTGCTGGGCCTCTTCGCCCTGCTCGCTCTGGTCATCAGCGCCACCGGGATCGCCGGCGTCATCGGATTCTCCGTCAGCCAGCGCACCAACGAGATCGGCGTCCGGATGGCTCTGGGCGCTCGGCAGAGCTCGGTGCTATGGATGGTGCTGCGTCAGGGAATGGCCCTGGTGGGCGCCGGGCTGGCCCTGGGCTTGGTGGGTTCGTTCGCCCTGACCCGTTTGATGACCGGTCTCCTCTTCGGCGTCGGCGCCACCGACCCACTCACCTTTATCGGTGTCGCCGGGGCGCTCGCGGCCGTCGCGGCCGCAGCGACGCTCGTCCCGGCCGGAAGGGCTACCGCCATCGACCCGATGGTGGCCCTGCGGAGCGAATGACCCCACGTGATGAGGATGGCCGTAGGCATAACTCGTTTCATATCATCCAGTTAGCTGCCTGGCTGGCACTGACGACGTCTCCATGAGGACCTCCGGCGCGCGGTCGGTTCGCGCGTCCGCGCAGACGGTGTCGGACCGCACGAATCTCGGTACGGGCCTGAGGTTCAGCCTCTCTAGCCACCCCGACGTAGGGGCGACCGATTCTCCCTTCCTCTCCCACGATTGCCACGCCATGTCAAAGCGCCGCGAATGTTTGCATTCGCGGCGCTTGTCATGCGATCATGGCCGTCCTGCGGCCGGCCTCCTCAAGGACTTGGAGGGCTAGTTCTCCAACAGGTCAATTGCGCGCTGCACAGTATCGAGCAATTGCTGTCCGTCCGCGGTTGCCAACCGCCGCCCCCGCATGAGCGCCCTGACCTCATTCATGAAGGCATTCAGCGAGTTCACTGCGGCGCGCACGTTATTCCGAGCGAGCCGCTCATGGGTCCTCGCGAGCTTCGTCTGCAGCGATCGGGCCTGACCTTGGTTCACCAATCCG
This sequence comes from Gemmatimonadota bacterium, assembly GCA_039588055.1. Lineage (GTDB taxonomy): Bacteria > Gemmatimonadota > Gemmatimonadetes > Gemmatimonadales > GWC2-71-9 > JAOTVV01. Next base: position 4,818 of record JBDHAN010000104.1, read on the forward strand.
GCCTCTACCAGACCCGTCACGAGCAAGTCCGTCCGCACCAGCAAATCGACGACGGTAGGAGGCACGAAGAAGGCAATGTCCGACGGCTGCTTGAACCCCTGGAGCCGATCGATTTCCTGGTACGTCTCCGTTTCCAAAACTAGGACGGTGTTCGCATTGCGCAGCGAAACCCACAACTCGCGACCGTCAGGTGACAGGCGTACCCGCCAGGGAAAACTGTTGACGCCTGTCTGCACCTGCGCGACGATCGTGTTGGTGGCGGGATCGATCACGACGACCTTCCCGGCCTCGGCCACCGCGGCGAACACCCTCACACCGTTCGGAGTGTGGCCGCTCTCCATCCCCCGTGGGCCGCTAAGGCCACCCCCGAGCGATATCTCCCCGAGCAGCGTATGGAACGTGCTGCTTTCCGGGTCCGTATCGATTTCGAAGATCTTGGCGCCATTGTCGCCGTCGTTGCTGTACGCCCGCGACCCATCCGGAAGCACCGTAACGTCCCACGGTCCGAACTGGTTGACGTGTTGAGCGAGGTTGATCGCGCCGACAACAGTGTTGTCCGCCGTACGGATCACCGTGACATTCTCCGGTGCGGGTGGCAAGCCCACCCTAGCATTGATGAACGCGACATTTGCCACGTACACGTACGCCCCGTCCGGTGACAGTGCCATCCCTGCTGGGGTGTCGAAGTGCGCGCTTTGGATCGACTCGGAGAGCATGTTCGTACTCAAATCGAGCACGTGCACCGTCGCCCGTCCTCCGTCTGTCACGTAGCCCCAGCGACCGTCGGACGTCACCTCCATGTCGTGT
>JBDHAN010000105.1:0-5481 GCA_039588055.1 Gemmatimonadota bacterium
AACGGCGATGGGGTGCTGGTCGTGTCGCGAGAGGGAGCGGGCGTCGTCTTGGTCAACTTGTGCGCGTTGCGTACGCGTTGCAGACCCGATCTCGACGCTGACCCGTGTGCTCCCGAATCCGCTGAAGGGTGGCCCTGGTGGCCAGACCCGGGGTTCACGTGAACCCCGAATCGAAGCAACCACCCATGCGCGGTAGGTGCCGAGGGGGATTCCCGTCGCCGCTCGAGCCGCGCGCTTTCCGGTGTTCACAACGAGACGGAGCCGGGCGTTCCCGACGCCAAGGTTGCGCGGATCATCGTGCGTGTGCATCCACGATGCCCCGGGCCGCTGTCGCGGTCCTGCTCCGATTTCAATTGCAGGCGATGGACACCGCGGGTTTCATACTCGGGTCGCGTTCCTGAAGTGAGGTGTTGAAGGTGTATCGACGAGTGGATGCGTTGCGCTCGAGAGTTCGCAGTGTTTTGCTGTGGAGTGCGGCCTTTGTTGCGTTGGGCGCCGTGCCGGCTTCCGCTGCCTGGGAGGAACTGGCCCCCGGTCTCGAGCTCGGCGTTTTCAAGGCGAGCCACAAGAACGCCGACGACGACTCCAAGATTCACGTCCTTCGGGCAGATCCGGAGGAATGGAAGTTGAAGACGGTCTGTGCAGGTCGCAACGGTCTCCCGGAGAACACGGCACGGGGGTGGGCCGATCACTTTGGACTCGTGGCAGCGACGAATGCCGGCATGTTCGACCTGGATCGGAAGACTCACGTGGGCTACTTCGTGGACGGCGACTACGTGAACAACGGTCGCGTCAACCAGTATCGCTCGGTCGCGGTCTTCGACGCCAAGACGCCTCATGCGGCGGAGTTCCACGTGCTGGATCTCGACCGACCGAAGCAGGAGATCACCCGCCTCTCAGAGAGCTACGGCACGATCATCCAGAACCTGCGTTTGATCGCCCGATCCGGGGAGAATCGCTGGTCACAGCAACCCAAGAAGTGGAGCGAAGCAGCCTTGGGCGAGGATGAGCAGGGTCGCATCCTGTTCATCTTCTGCCGCTCGCCGTACACCATGCACGACCTCAACGATGAGCTGCTTGGTCTCGGAATCGGCTTGGTTGCGGCGCACCACCTGGAAGGTGGGCCCGAGGCGCAGCTGTTTGTGGCACCTATGAAACTCGAGCTTTTCGGAAGCTACGAGAGCGGATTCCTTGAAGATGACCGCAATGGTCGAGCCTGGCCCGTTCCCAATGTGATCGGGTTGGTTCCGCGGCAGGCGGCCGACGGAGAGTCGCGTTGAATCACGAAGCGGCTCGCGCCGCACCCGGAGCCGCCGCTCCGTGCGGACGAGTGAGCCTTGAATCGCGATCGGCGCCCGCGGTTGAGACGTGCTCGGCCGGGGGTCCGACTGCCAACCAGCCCTTGTGGAGCGAGGCGACACCGAACGCCGCGACGTAGAGCGCCGCCGCGATCAGCAACGCCACCGTGAACCCGGTGTGGATGGCCACCAAGACGATCAACGTGCCGCCCAGGACCGATGCGGCTCCGTTGACCGCAAAGCCCCAGTCGACCAGCGGACCGACTCGAAGCGCTCCCTTCGGGAACGGCATCCCCATGAAGAACCCCAGGGGCGCGACCAGCACCGCGGTGACGGCGACCCGCGCCCCCATCGGAAGAAACGCCAGCGCCCCGGTGAGCGGGCGGAGCACGAGGACCTCGGCCAGCAGCCAGCCGACGATGCCCAGGAACACAAACCGCGTGCTGACGCGCCCGGACAACCGGCTGCCCACTCCCGAGGCGACCAATAACACCAGCAGCACCGTGCCGATGCTGTACAGCGACGCGCCCATGAACAGCGTGTACTTCTGGATCAAGACGACCTCCACGCTCATGAAGGCCACACCGATCAGGAAGAAGTACAGCCACGGTACGGGTCGCAGCTTGTCGCCCTTTCGGAGGTACGGGAGCAGATTGAGCGGCAGCACAAGCACGAGGACGATGGCCAGTATGATGACGAGGACCAGCTTCGACATGGGAAAGCCGCGAAACTCGGCGTATCGACTCACGCTGCCCCGCTCGCCACGCTCGAGGCCGCGCCACAAGCCCATCTGCGCCACGAACGGACGGTCATCGCTGCACGGTGAAATGTTGACGTCGGCCGAGTCGGCCGTCGCGCGCCATCCATTCAAGACGATCTGGTTGATCAGGTTGTCTTGCAGCGAGTCGGGAGCCGGGAACAGCGGATGAATGTGCTGCTGATGCTCTGGCGTCAGCTCACCGTAGGCGCGGTAGCGCAAGTCGTCCGTGAGTCGCCGTTTCGACAGCAGCAGGAGCTTCCGTCGCAGCCGCGGCAGGTTGTACACGGCAAAATGCTCGGTTGGGTTCTCGACGCCGAGCTCCGTGAGAGCCTCCATCACCTCGCTCACCAGGCGTGGCATGTACATCTGGTGCTCCATCGAAAGAAAACCGTCCTCGGAGAGCGCCTTCCAATAATCCCGGAATGCCTCGTTCGTGAACAGATAGCTTTCGGTGAGCGCGAACGCTCCCGATCCCAACGCCGCCCAGGTGTTGGAGCTCAGCGAATAGACGACATCGAACTTGTTGCGGTGGCGTCTGACATACGTTCGCGCATCCTCAGTCACCACGGTCACGCGCGGGTCGGCATAAAGGCGACCGGTGTACTCCGGTAGCGTGATGACGCGGCCCGTGGAATCGACCACAGTGGAGTCGTGCGAGATGTAGCCCGACGGGTCGCCCTCGATCATCATCCTGTTGATGTGCCCATTGACCTCGACGGCGTGGACCTCTGCCGCTCCTTTGTCCAGCGCTTGCAAGACGTCCATTCCGGCACCCGATCCGAGCGAGAGAAACGTGCAAGAGTCGAACAATCCAATCAGGTAGCCAACATCGATGTCCCACTCGGAGTTGGTTGGATCCTCGTACCACTTGTCCCAATCACCGTCGAACGGGACGACCGGCGTGTTGGCGACGTTGTCGATATTGAGGCCCCGGTGTGTTCCGAAGTCGAACATCTTCACCTTGGCGAGGGCATCCCAGTGCTTGTAGATCACCGGCGCGCGCTCTTCGCGCGGCAGCTCGAGCAGGTCGGGTGCGCGCGGAACCAGGCCGACGATGGCCGCGATCAGCGCGACCGGAATCAGCTTCAGCCAGCGCTCGCAGGCGACGAGTGCGGCCAGCAGAACCGGAAGCGCTGCGAGAAACACCGCGGCCGGGGTGCCGAACTGGTTCATGACCCAGATCGCCAGAAGCACGCCGGCACCCGCCCCGACGAGATCGGCCGCGTACACCCGCTGCATGGCGCGGTGGTTCGACTTGAGGATCCAGGCGATGGCGATACCGCCGAAGAAGAAAGCCGCGCTCAGAAGCAAGATCATCAAGGCGACCTTGGCGACCATGGCCAAGCTGCCAAACATCAACTGGAAGTCCACACCGATCTTGAAGATGAGCGGTGGAGCCGCGAGCGCCATCAATCCCGTGAGCGACAGCGCGAGTCCGAGCGCTCTCTCGCGACGCAAAACGGGGAACAGGCGCAACGCCAGGGCGCCCAGCCCCAGTCCCATGACGGCAAGCGACAGCACGAGAAACGCAAACGTGTAGAAGAACTCCGCCGAGAAGATTCGTGTCCAGATCAGCTCCAGCGCCAGAAGCGAGAGCGATGCGGCGCCAATCATGAAAAGAGGGCGTCGAGTCATGCCCACTCCGTTTCACCAGAGTGCATTGGTAGGCTGTGCGCAAAGTCGATTCGTTCGATCATCGCGCTTCGGCGTACGCGTCTTTCATGGTCAACGAGACCAACGTCTCGGAGGTTGCACGGCATCACGAGCGCGACGCGGTGGTCACCGTTTTTGCGGCCGGAGCGCGGCGCTCGCGCCGAGGCCCTCGATGTGAGAAAATTGCCGCGCGGCCCCGAGCCGGGACCGGGACGAGAGGGATCGCCGGCGCTCCCGGGTCTCGCTGCCGTCGAGGGCTCGCCGACCGAGCCGTGGAAGGCAGCCAGCCGGGAAGCACCCGGCGTGGTGAACACAGCGCCGAGGAGCACATCATGATGTTGCGGGTGCGCCGGGAACGCCGGGCGTCCGGGCCATTCTGGACCACGCTGTTCGCCGTGACCCTACTCACAGGGCCGAGCCTCGCGCGTGACGAGGCGCTTCGCCCTCCGGAGCGGCCCGACGATCCACCGGCAAGGCTGCACTCGCGCCGCACGTCCCCGGCAGCCCGGCCACGCGTGGCGTCATTCGTGAGCATCCAGGTCAACGTGGCTTCCGACGGCAGCAACATCGTGGGTGACGCGGCCAACGAGCCGTCGATCGCGGTCGACCCCTTGCAACCCAACCGAATGGCGATCGGCTGGCGTCAGTTCGACAGCATCCTCTCGAACTTCCGTGAGGCGGGGTACGGATACAGCAGCGACGGCGGACGCACTTGGACCTTTCCTGGCGTGCTGACCCCGAACCAGTTTCGGAGCGACCCGGTTCTCTCCTTCGACTCCGCTGGCAACTTCTACTACAACAGCCTGAAGGTCGTGAACGGCGACTACACGTGCGACGTGTTCATTTCGGGCAACGGCGGTCGGTCTTGGTCCGGGCCCTATCTGGCACGTGGTGGTGACAAAGCATGGATGACCCTCGATCGAACCGGCGGCATCGGCGATGGAAACGTCTATTCGGCTTGGAGCCCGTACGCAGGCTGCTGCGGATCGAACACCTTCACGCGTTCGACGAACGGGGGCATCTCATACCAAACGCCCAGCGCCATTGCGCTCTCGCCGATCTGGGGCACGATGGATGTGGCTCCCGACGGCGCGCTGTGGGTCGCCGGTGTCCAATCGGCCGACAGAAGTCGCTTCGCGGTCGCCAAATCTTCTTCGGCAAAGGATCCGATCTCGTTGCCGTTCTTCGAGTTTTCGACAACCGTGGCCATGGGCGGAGCCATTGGGTTGCAGCTCGACCCGAATCCAGCGGGTTTGCTGGGACAGGTGTGGATCGCCGTCGACCCCTCCTCAGGTCCCACCGCAGGCTGGATCTACATGCTGTGCTCGGTCGACCCGAGCGGGGCCGATCCGTTCGACGTGCACTTCGTTCGAAGCACCGACGGAGGCCAAACCTGGAGCACACCGGTGCGCGTGAACGACGTGCAAACGGGTTGGCAGTGGTTTGGAACCATGTCCGTAGCGCCGAACGGACGCATCGACGTGATCTGGAACGACACCCGCAACACGGGTCTCGCCAACGAGAGCGAGCTGTTCTACTCCTCGTCGAGCGACGGTGGCACCACGTGGGCTCCGAACGTGCGTCTCAGCGACGTGTGGGACAGCTACCTGGGGTGGCCGGACCAGTTCAAGATCGGCGATTACTATCACATGATCTCCGACGACGTGGGGGCCCACCTGGCGTGGTCCGCGACGTTCAACGGCGAGCAGGACGTGTACTACCTTCGGATCGGCGATTACGACTGCAACGTCAACGGCGTGGGCGATTCTC
>JBDHAN010000106.1:0-8872 GCA_039588055.1 Gemmatimonadota bacterium
GACGACAGGAGGATTGCCACCGTTGACGCGCGTTTGAGCAGCCACCCCAACACCCATCGCGCTCCGGTCATGCCCAGCCAGTAGAGCGAAAGCAGGTACAGCGCCCACTCCGGCGACAGCGCCAACTCCTGGTTCACATACGTCGCGGTCCAACCGCCGACCGTGATCTCCATGCCGCTCTCGAAGAACAGGATGACCCCCAACAGCACGAGGACGGGATCGCGGAGCAGTCCGGCCGCGTGCCGCAACGGAAAACCCTGCGGCTGCTTGGGTGCGGGGAAACGGATCGCCGCATAGTAAGCCGGCACGAGTGCCACGAGCGCGCCGATCCCCGCCACGACCCAGGCGTCGCCGAGTCGCTCGCGCAGCACCCCGAGCAGGAGGGGCACGCCGAAGGCCCCGATGCCGAAGAACACGCCCAGGTATGCGAGCCCCGCGGCACGACCCTCGGCGCTGATATCGGCGACCAGCGCGTTGGTCCCGCCGTTGACCACGCCGCCGCCAACGCCGATGATGACCGCCGAAGCAGCGAGCACAGTGATCGATGGCGCGAAGGCGATGCCCTCCAGCCCCAGCGCGATCAGCACTACGGCCACCGCGAGCAGACCCCTGTAACCACGCCGGTCCACGACCGGTCCGAATACCAGCGAGCCGGCGAGGATGCCCAGGCTCATCAGCGCGAGCAGCGAGCCCGCCTCCGTCCGATCGAGTCCCAGGCGCTGGATGATCGATGGAAGGACCGCGCCCAGCGTGGTCAGCACGATGCCGACGAGCAGCATCCCGACGCACGCCGCCGCGAAGACGAGCCGATGTCGGTATGCGTTCACGTCCGCTCACTCGAACGTGCAGGATCTTCCGACTGTGATAGCATCGCCAGGCGACCGGCGCCGTAGAGCACGGCATCGTCTCCGAGCTGTGCGGCCTTGAGCGCGACCTGCTGGATGGAGATGGGCTGTGCCCAGCGCGTCGCCTCGTCGCGAATCCGCTCCAGGAACCGCACACCCGGGCCGAAGATGCCGCCGCCGAAGAGGATCGTCTCGGGGTTGAAGAGGCTCACCAGATTGGCGACGGCCATGCCCCAATAGACGACTGCGTCGTCCAGCACGCGTAGCGCGATGGGGTCTTCATTGTCGTACGCGGCGAAGACATCCTCCGCGGTGAGCGTCGGGACGTCTCCGCGGCGCAGCTCGCCGGCGTAGGAGCGGTCCGCTTCGATCATCCGACGTGCCTTCGCGGCAATGCCCCGGCCCGAGGCGTGGTACTCGAAGCAACCCACCGTCTCGTAGCCCTTGCGGTACGGCCGGTCCAGTGCCAGCCAGCCGATAGCGCCCGCGGCGTCGCCGATGCCTTGCACGATCTGCCCGTCCACCAAGATGCCGGCACCGATACCGGTGCCTACGACCAGGAAGATGGCGTTCCGTGCTCCGGCCGCGCCGCCACGCCAAGTTTCGCCCAGGATCGCGCAGGCACGATCACTCTGCACGCGGACCGTCATGCCGTGCGGCACCGCGCCGCGCACCGCTGCCACGAGCGGGTAATTCTCCCAACCGGGGATGTTCGGCGCCCACACGGTCTCGGCCGCCGCGCGGTAGATGCCGGGCACCGCGATACCCACGCCGGTGGCCGGTTCGCTCTCGCGCTCCGCAGCGTCCAATAGCGCGCGCATCTGCTCCACCAACAGTGCGCCGACCGCCTCTCCTGTCCGCCCTTCCAGGGCTACGGTTTTGTGATGCGTCGGTTCGCCCTGCGTGGGGAAGAGCGCTGCGGCGATCTTCGTGCCGCCCAGATCGAGCCCGACCACCGACGTGGTCATGTTGCACCGACACCGAGAACGCCGGAACGTGGTAGGAGGGTAAGACGGTATGATGGTAAGGCTACCATCCTACCGTCATACCAGCCTACCGTCGTCCTGATGTGCCGGACGCCGCGTGACACTCGACGCTGGTTCCTCCGCAACTCGTCGGACAGTTCTCCCACGGCCCCGGTCAGCGCTCGTCAGTTGACGGATACGGGAACGATGTCGGTCTGAAGATCCGGATTCACTGCCGGGATGTCTCGCGTCTCCAGCCCCAGCTCCTCGCGGACAATGTTACAGCCTTGGGCTATCGCGACGGCCTTGTAGAACGCGATCTCGCGGTTGCACCCCTGTCTGCCGAAACCACAGTCGCTCGAGACGATGAGATCCTCCGCGTCGATGTACTTCAGTGCGGTCCGGATGCGCTCCGCCACATCTTCCGGCGTGTCCGCCTGCAGCGTTCGATGACTGACGGCACCGACGCAGATCTTCTTGGGGAGGTTTCCCTTCAGCGTGCCGAACAGTTCAATCTCGCGCATGTTGCGATCGGTCATCTCGACCGTCCAGACATCGCCACGGCATTCGTGCAGGTACAATTCGAGCGATTCGGCGTAACTGTCGTTTTCGATGACGCGCTGCATGTTGGGATTGCCCCAGCAGGTGTGAATCCAGAGTTCCACGTCGTCGAGTCCCTCGACTTCGCGGTTGAATGCCTCGAGCATGAACCTGACATTCTCGTGGTCCTTGCCGTAGGTGTTCGCCCAAAAATGCAGGGTCGGTTCCTCGATCTGGATGCAGCGGCATCCGGCGTCGCGCAGCGCGAGCAGTTCCGTGTTCATCGCCTCGGCCATGTCCCAGACGACCTGGCGATTGTCCTTGTACTTGTCCGTGTGAATGTCCAGAAACAGTCCCATCACCTGCGAACAGCAGGTCCCGAACCGGACGGGCCGATCGCCGCGGACTTGGGCCATCCGCCAGATCTTCGCATAGTCGAGCGGTCGGTGTTCGATCTTGTCCACGACCCACGGCCAGCGCCAGCCCGTGTAGATCTCATTGAGGAGCGTTCCGGGCGGGTAGCGCAGCCAGGGGGAGCGGGTGTCCTCCGACTGGAGCCGGTCCCCTTCGAACCCGGCCCATCGCTGCAATGGGTAATGGTGCCAGGATCGGCCTGCGTAGTCTTCGTCGATGTGGAAGTCACCGTGCGTCAAGATGTCCAGCCCGGCCCGCTCCTGCTCGCTGAGCACGACTGCCAGGGCGTCTTGGAACTTCTCGCGAAAGCGAACGTCCATCATGCAGGTATCGAGCGGACGCCCCCACATGCTGGTGTCAAACCACCGCGGCCGGGGCCACGACCCGGTTACGGTCGCGGGTAGGGTCATATCAGCGGTCACCGTGAACATCGCGGTTTTCCTTTCGGCGAAGATCGCCCGTTGCGAGGCGCTCAGGCAGCCTTACCTCCGTGATCATACGCGCGGGGCGCGATAGCACAATTGGCTTGCACGTTCCGGCTTGAGCGTGCGAAGGTACGTGAGACATCGAAGACGCGCTGCGCTCTCTTCTTCGGGACGGCGGGATGTGAAGCACTCAGGGCGGTAGGAGGACATGGCGGTAGGACTACCAGCGTACCGTCCTACGCGCCTACCAGCCGAGGGGCGGTAAGAGGGTAAGCGCGTAGGGGAGGGTGGGGGGGCGCAGCTACCTCCGAAATGGATCTCGGGCAGCTTCCAGACGATATGGTCACAACGCCGACATCGCCACTTCACTCTCGGGGGCCCTAGAACCTTGGCTCACCACACTTCGGACACCGACTCAAGAAGATCCAGACGCCGACGGTTACTGTGATCGCGGCCAGCAGCACACCAACGATCACAACAGTCCAGAGGATGATCCGCGGTGAGAGAACGGCGACACCATACACGCTACGCTCTTACGCCCTTTCCAGCCTCGGCTGTCAACGCGAGTCCGACTCACCTCGAGCGCGGGTGAGCAGCCGCTCGGCAAAATCGAGACGTTCCTCGAGGAGTTGCCGGTCGGTGTCTTGCTTGCTCGCCACGTCGTCGAGCTCTGCGCGGAGCTCGACGATCGCTGACGAGAGGTTTTCAAGGCGTCGCTCCAAGGCTGGATCTGCCCGTTGACGGCCGCGGGCGCGCGCACGTTCGCTTTCGACGATCGCCCAGCCCGCAATGGCCACGACGGGGATGGCAGCTATGGCAATCACAATTTCGAGCATGGCAGATCCTTCGCTCGCGAGGCGTGCTCACAGCAATGTACGGACTGAGTGTAAGGACAACCAGCACTTGCGAGCGCATCACCAACGAGATTGATGCGTTGGACCGCCAAGCGATGCTGGCGGGCTGCGTGCGGTTTGGACTTGGCGGGTGAACACCCGCCCAGCCAAAAGCCCCGAGCGCCGCGTGACGCGGGGCTTCTGACACCGGTGGTGCCGCCCTTCGGTTCAGTTCCCGTCGATCGTCACCCCGAACCGGGTGAGCACGGGATCGATGGGGTTGAGGATTGTCTGTGTCGCCGAACCGGCAAACAGCAATCCGACAGGCTAACGGTCGTCGTTTTTGGTCCTGCCCATCCCATCGACCACGACCAACGCACCAGAATCGCCGCCGACGCTAAAGCTGCCCGGCGTGATCACGTTGATCGCCTGCACGGTGCCTGTCGTGAATCCGGTGGTCCGGCCCACCGCCAACATCGCCGAGGGCGCGGCCAAGCGGGGACACACACCGTTCGGTCGGTTCCTCGCCACGGCGCCGGGCTCGGCTCGGAGCAGTGACCTGCCTGCTCCGGGTCGCCCGCCACGGATTACTGCCTGCGATACATCTCCCCGTTCTGCCCTACGGCAATCCCATGCTGTGCGGCGCGCCTGAGTACGGTCCGTCGCCAACTCTGAGGTCTCATGTCACCTTCCCAATTCCGTCAAGAGCGATAGACGTCATCCAAGGTGCTGCCGTGCGTGACAAAGCCCTGGCAGCAGCCTCGCTGTAACGATTGCATTGTGATGGGGGAAAAACTCCGACAGCCCAGCCGCTACTTGGCTTCAGTTTCCACGCATAGCGGTCGGCCATCGAGGTCCGAAGAGAATCCAGCAGGCCGGCCATCGGCACGAATCCCGCTGAGGACGAGTGCTACCATATGTCTTTTGTTTCACAACCGCCAGCCAAGAACGGGAGACGCAGTCAAGCTCTGCAGCGTGCGAAGCGGGTCACGTTCCGATCACCGACTTGACGCCGAGAAACCCGAATGATAGACTCGGGCTTCGCGGATCCTGAGATCTCCACAAAAGGAAGGTGCCTGAATGCACGTGAACCCCACACGCAGCACGATTTGCGCATTCGCGCTCATCGCGCTGGCCGTGCCCCGAGCGTCCGTCGCGCAGGAAGGCGAGACGGAGTATGCGGTGGTCGACTGTATGAAGTCGGCCTCGCCGGATTACACCAACGTCGAAACCGAGATCTGGCAGCCCATGCACCAGGCGATGGTGAATCAGGGCAAGAAGGGTAGCTGGACGCTGTACTCGGTCCGGTTCGGGGATCGATCCGAGTGTGACTACTACACGTCGAACCACTATGTGGGTGAAGCGCAGCTCAACGACGACACGTCCTACGAGCAGGTCTTTGCCGCGGTCCATCCCGGCAAGAGCTGGGACGAGGCCATGGCGCGCACCGCCGCGTCGCGCGTGATCGTGCGCTCCGAGCTCTGGGCGTTCGTCGACGGTGTGCCACCGCAGCCCTCCGAGTATATCACGGTGAATTACATGTATACCGAGAATGGCTCGGACTACACCGCCATGGAGAGCGAAGTCTATAAGCCCGTCCACCAGGCGCTCGTCGACGCCGGCCACCGCGTGGGCTGGTCGGTGTGGCAGCTGATGGCCCCCGGTGGAACGTCGATTCCCTATAACTACGCCACCGTCGATGCCTCCAACATGCTTGGTCCGGTCCCATGGGGGGAGTTCATCGAAAGGGTCCACGCGGGCCGTGACCTTGCGGCGATCAACCAGGCAACCATGGCGACCCGCGATTTGGTGCACAGTGCAACCTGGGTGCGTCTCGCGGGCACGCAGTAACGCCGGACCGGGTTGGTGAGAAGAGACGAAGCGCTCGCTGCGGACGCAGCGGGCGCTTTCGTCTTGCGTGACGTCAAGGGGCTTCTCACCGCAGGTGGGACCCGACCGTGAGGCTACGGCGAGCTTTTATCCGGGGACCGATCGATGGTGCTGCGCGCTCTTTCGGTACTCGGCTTGCCGAGCGTATGATGTATGATGGCGGTGAGCCACCGAGGGATCACCGCCATGCCAGTCACGGCCAAACTCTCACAAAAGTTCTACGAGCGCCTCGGTGAGGACCTCGCCCAGGAACTCGTGGACTGGTTCAACGCCGTGGATGCGACCTATCGGGCGGATCTTCGCGAACTCAACGAGCTGAACTTCCAGCGCTTCGACGCCACGGTAGAACAGCGACTGGCTGAGCTGCGCGCCCATCTTGAACGGCGGTTCGCGGAGTCCGACGCCAGGTGGGAACAGCGGTTCATGGGCTTGGAGAAAGACGTGGGCGGGCGGCTCAGGGCCCTCGACAAAGACGTGAACCGGCGGCTCTCGGAGTTGGAGCTGTCCGTAGGACGGCTGGAAACCACGTTCGAGCGCCGCCTCGGTGCAACAACCAGCAGCCTCATCAGGTGGATGTTCGGTTTCTGGGCTCTTACCCTCGGCGCGCTGGCGGGCATCCTGTACTACCTGCGCTGACGGGCTTCGCAGTCGTCGGCTGTCAGAATCAGTTGTCAGTGACTCCCGTCGCTCCCGTCGCTCCCGTCGCTCCCGTCGTTACGGCTGCTCCCGTCGGCCGTCGGCGCTCGAGAGACTCGAGAGGGCGTTGTCCTGACGGTCACGTCGGCCCGCACGCGTCATTCACGCCGGGCTGGGTCGTACACAATGACCGCGGCTGTCAGGTGCCGTGTGTCGGACTGGATCATGGCGGTTCCGCTCATGATGAACTCGGTGTCGGTGGATTCCCGTTCCAGGATGACCGCTTCTCCACCGAGTTTCGCCGCCTCGGCGATCAACTTGTGTCGGAGATCCCCGAAGCTGTCAAACACCGTGTGGCCGGTCGCTTCGATGACCGCAATGACGGTGAACGGTTGGTGCGGCCGCTCGAGGAGCACCGCCACGGCATCAGGCGATTGTGCCGGTCGGGCCGCCTGATCGACGTGCTGCACGGTGGTGGTGACGCAGCCAACTGCCAGGAGACAGACGGATGTTCGGAGCCATGGTCGCATGGTACCCTCCGGGTCGGGACGAGAAGGAGCATCCCGTGCACATATGCATAACCCCGGACCCGTGGGTGGTTCCGACGGGCGGTAGGAGGGCAGGCGCGTCGGAGGGTAGGCTACCAGCTTACCGGCCTACCCTCCTACCAGCCTCCGTCAGCCCGTGATGCGGTACCCGCCGTCCACATGGCGGATCTCGCCGGTGATGCGGCTGTCGGGGCGAAACAGGTGCACGACTTCGCGGGCCAAATCCTCCGGCCGTGCATTCCCGAGCGGACTCATTCGTCCCGACGTCTCGACATCGATCTCACTCAGGGTAGCATTTCCAGCCTTGCTCCCCAGGTAGGGTGAAAAACGCACCGCATTGACTCGGATCCCGTGCTTGCGTCCCAATTCGTCGGCCAATTCGACGGTGATTCGCTCGAGCGCCGCCTTGGCAATGCTCATGTTGCGGTACGGATGATGTGTCACCTTTTCCGCCGCGATGTAACTCAATGCACAAATGGACGCGCCCGGTTGCAAGACATTGTGGTTGAGGAAGTAATGCGCCAATCGCACGAGTGAGAATGCCGAGACGTGCATCGTGTCGCTGAACTCATCCGTCGTGACATCGAGCAGGGCCTTGATGGTCTTGTTGCGAATGGTCTTGTCCATCGCGATCGCATGCAGAAGCCCATTGAGCTGGACGTTTTCGTCCCGGAGCGTTCGTGCCAAGGCGTCGATGTTCTCGTCCAACGTGACATCCAACACCTCGACCCTGGCACTTCCCAGCTCTCGCTCGACCGCTGATCGACAGTCTTCAAAGGTCTTGTTGAGATATTGCTGCGCTCGCTCAGACAGATTGGTATGAAAGGGACTCACACCCAATCCGGTACAGATGACGGTGCCACCGTGATCTACTATTTCTTTGGCAACGTACATCGCCAATGAATGCTCATCGGCGATGCCGGTGATTAAGTACGTTTGATTCTCGAGCATGCGTTTGCAGTCGCGTTGATTCAGATTGGCTTTACCATCGGTAGAGCCCGGCGCCCCAGGTCCATCCAGCCCCTACCGCAGCGAACAACACCAGGTCCCCGTCGCTAAACTCACCGTTTCTGTGCACTTCGTCCAGGACGATTGGAATCGTGCCGCCGGACGTGTTGGCGTATCGGTCCATGTTGGTCTTCACTTTTTCAAACGGCATACCGATTCTTCGTGCAATCTCTTGAAGGACTCGAATGCTCGCCTGATGCGGGAGCAGGCATTTGATGTCCTCGATCGCGACATCATTCTTCTTCAGCAATTCCATAACGCATGATGGGACTGCGTGAACGGCGGTTTCGAACACGGCTTTGCCATTCATTTGGAAGAAGTGTCGCTCGTCCTTGATAGTCTGGATGGAGGCCGGCTGTTCTGAGCCGCCTGCCGGAACGGTAAAATGTTCCTTGCCTCGCCCATCCGTGTGTAACAGGAAATCGATGAATCCCTTGTCTTGTTTTGTCTGTGACAACACCATCGCACCGGCGCCATCCCCGAAAAAGACCGCGTCCCGTCTGTTCCAATCGGTGATATTGGAAAAGGTGTCGGCACCGATGACCAGCACGTTCTTGTACATGCCCGTCCGCACGAATTGTGCGGCTGTCGCAATGGAAAACAAGGCGCCGGAACACACCGCGGCCGTGTCAAAAGCTGCCGCGTTCCATGCTTCCAGTTTTTCCTGCACGAAGCTGGCGCACGACGGGCAGGGTCTGTCTGGTGTCGCGGTGGCAACAATGAGCAGGTCGATGTCCAGGGGCGTCAGGCCCGCATTCTCAATGGCCC
>JBDHAN010000107.1:0-5081 GCA_039588055.1 Gemmatimonadota bacterium
ATCCTGTCAGATGAGCCTGACCCCCAGCGGACTCTGCACGTACATCATGTGATTGTGGGTCGTGACTCGGTCGGATCCGGCAAACAGCAACCCGACCGCGTTGCCGCTCATGTCGCACAGGCAGCTCCCAGAATCGCCCGGTGCCGACATGTTGGTAGTCACGATCTGCCGTATCATGCGGGCGACGCGGCCGCCGCCATAGTTGACGTTCACGGTCGCGTTGAGATGCGTCACGCGGCCCGTGGTGTAGTTGGTTGTCCTGCCTGACTTCCGCACGTACTCGCCGACGGTCGTCAGGAAGCGAACACCCGTCAGGTGTCCGATCCAGTAGATGGCCCGGTCGATGTCGTGATAATCGGCCTCGGCGATGGCAGCGTCGACCAGATTTGGCGGACCCCCGAACCGGATCGGCACGAAGCGCGACACGCGGCCAACGACGTCGCGTGGTAGCTGTCCTCCATCGACGCGGCCCGGCTGGAGAATCGGATCGCCGATCCTGCACATGTTCGAGTTCGCCAGCACGTGGTTGTTGCTCAGGATGTAGTACCTCGACGGAATGCCGGGGAACGCACGCGCGTCGTACACGGCCGTCGTCATCGTGCCCGCCGTGACGCGGTAGTGCCCCACGCTGTAGCCGCCTTGCGCCGGCCGGGCGCGCTGCCGCAGTAGCTCGACGCCGACTTCCTCCCATACCTCTTCCACCGGCTGCACGAGACCGAGTTCTGGTGCTGTGAGCACGCCATTACCGCCGAGTTCCGCATAGCGGGGTGTTGGCGGAGCTACTGCTCGCGGTGTGGTCTCTTTTGTTCGTGGAGCTGTTCGAGTGGTCGTGGCGCCGGCGAAGATGTCCCCCGTGTCCACCACGTCGTACTCTCGGTCGATCATCTCGTCACCGGCAAGCAACTCCTTGGGTAGCTTCTGCGAAACGAATACCGAGAGACACGGTTTGCCCGTGTCGGTGCCGTCCTTGATCCGGTTCCCGACGGCCACTCCCACCACGTTCGGCTTGGCGAACAGTTGATCCTGCTGCTCGTCCTGCACGCTGGTGAGAGCCTGATAGTCACCCTCCAGCTGGTATTCCGGCATGGTTGTCGCTCCTTCTGGTTGACGGTTCAACGTGTGCGTGTGCGATGGCTACCTCTGTCGGCCACGCATATGTATGTCCTGCTCAGTCTCGAATGTCGGGCGTGTCGCCGACGGGTTCGAAGGCCTCAGAACGCATTCGACTTTGCGAGGCGAGGGGGCGTATCCGTCGAATCGGCGGTGTGCGTCTCTTCGACCGATACAGTCTCGCGGATTGTGTGCACCAGATCTTGTGGGGAGAGGTCAGTGAGGAAGACGACCACGTGCCGTCCGTCTGGGGTGATACCGATGAGCTTTGGTTCGTCGTTCGTGGCCGTGACCCACTCGTGAGCCCGCTCCAGCGAATGGGGAAACGCGATCGTTGCAAGGATGACATCGGCCTTCCGTTCGTGCGGTGCCTCGCTCGAGTCGTCTGGCGGCTCGACGACGCACATGTCTGGCTGCTGCGCCAAGGTCTCCCGAATGATGCTGCGGAGGATGCCCGGCAAACCGACGAGCAGGACCCGCATTGGGTGCGTACTGCCCGTGGTGGGCACGGCAGCTGCCTCGTGTTGGTTGTAGGGCAATATTCAGTCTGCAGGTGGCGAACGAAATGGACCGTTCGGTTCAACTATGGTCCACAGAAGGGTCTAGTCATTGGGTGACGGAACGTGACGCTCAGACCGACTGGCGCGGCGTGGCTTTCGGCGCGTGAGGGACGGTCTGGGGCTAGGTCCGGGTCGCCGACACGGAGAAGGCTTGGGTTGCCTGCTGGTTAATTAGGTGAGGTGTCAGCGAGGTCTCGGTCTCGGTTCCGGAGTCTGCGGCTTCGCATGCGGGAGACCGCGTCACCGCGCCGGTGCACTTGCACCTTCTCGAGGATATTGTGCACGTGGTTCTTGGCGGTGGCCACTTCGATCCCCAGAGAGGTAGCGATCTGCTTGTTCGATAGGCCCTGTTCCATGAGCTCGAGTACCTCGATCTCTCGGCGGGTCAGATGAACGCCCCCGCTGATACGTGGCTGCTCGGCGGCCAACGTCGCCACGCGGCGGAGCAGCGTGCCGGCGGCCTGAGCGGAGCAGTGTAGCTCACCGCGGTCTAGGCACTCGAGCGCCCCGGCGAGGTCTTCGAACGAGGCGGACCGCGGGACGAAGCCCGACACGCCGGCCTCGGCGCCCTCACACACGTCGTGCTCGGTCTCTGGCATCGCGAGCGCCAGCACTCTGACGTCGGGGTGGGATACCACAATCGCTCTCACCGCGTCCAGCGCCTTCGGCATGGCCATGTCGATGAGGAGCACATCTGCTCGCAGAATCGCGACCGCGTCGAGCAACGCTTCCCGGCTGGCCACTGAGCCAACCACGGTGAACCGTTCATCGCGGTCGAGCAGTGATGCCAACCCATCTCGATACAGCCGAATGTTGCCGGCGACGAGGATGCGCGTCGTGGGTTCGAGATGGGGTTCAGGCGCTCGGTGAGCGGTGCTTGGCGCAGAGGCAGACGTCGTGGCGCCGGAGGATCCTACGCTGAGAGGCGAGCTAAGCTCGTGCGTCCGGTGCAGAGCTGGTGGGGACTGTGGCTTCACGTAAACAACTTCCATCTGGGTTGGGGCGTGCCACCCAGTTTTTCAAAACGAGTGTGGTGCAGCAGAGCAAACGACGACACGCCTGCTCGTCGCGACCACGGTGCTCACTGACCTTGAATGGCTCCTCTAGCGGCTCCTCCGAAAAGGCTGGCTTACGGGTACACCCCAGCAGGTTCGCGTGCAGGGGAACCCATGGTATGGACCGCGTGAGCGTCCGTCAAGACCACTTGTGAGACATCAACTGTCGATATTGGGACCATAGGGCAATGGGGTATCGAGCTTTGTGATCTAGATCACAAAAAGGCTTCGTGCTCTCTGTTTCAAAACTCACCGTACCCCAAGCAAACGGATTGACTCGGGGTCCGCGAAGGATACGTTGCGTACAGCTTGCTCTTTCTGGACTGTCAGACGGAGAGGTTGCCATGAGGTGGTTGCGAGTCGTCAGAGCCTTCAGCCTCACGCTTACGCTCGTCGTGCTCGTATACACACCGGCTGCTGGGCAAGGCGCGTCGGTCACGTACGACGTCTTCTTTGCCGAGCGGACGATGCGGGTGGACTACTTCCATACCGGCAACGCGACCACCGAGATCGTGAGCCTAGACCGCGTTGTCGCGGATGGCCCCTGGGCTGGGAGCAAGAAGCGTCTCCTCGATGACACCAATCTCGGCAAGTACTTCTTCGAGGTCCGCGATACGGAGAGTGAGCGGTTGCTGTACTCCCGAGGCTTCGCCTCGATCTATGGCGAGTGGGAAACCACGGGCGAAGCAAAAATAATGTACCGGACGTTCCACGAGTCGCTGCGCTTCCCCTGGCCCAAGCGACCCGTGCGCATATCGCTCCAGAAGCGCGATCCCGACCAGCGCTTCGTCGAGATCGCATCGCTCGAGCTCGATCCAGCGGCACGGTCGGTGAATCCCGCTGACCTCACACCCATCGGGAAGACGTGGACGCTGTTCGAGCATGGTCATCCGAGCGAGAAGGTCGATCTGGTGGTGTTGGGCGAGGGATACACCGATGCCGAGCTTCCCAAGTTTCACGCCGACGCCGAACGGCTCGTTGGTGCGCTCTTCAGGTACGAGCCGTTCAAGAGTCACAAAACGAAGTTCAATGTCCGCGCCATCGATCTTCCCGCGGCGGAATCGGGGATCTCGCGGCCCCACGGTGGCAAGTTCCGGCGCAATCCGGTTGGCACGCGGTACAGCATTTTCGACAGCGAGCGCTATGTTCTCACGCTCGATAACCGCACAATGCGCGATGTGCTCTCGGCCGTGCCGTATGAATTCGTCGTCATCCTCGTCAACGAGCGCCAGTACGGGGGAGGGGGGATCTACAATCTGCAGGCGACTGCTGCGGTGGGATCGGAGTTCTCCGAGTATCTGTTCATTCACGAGTTCGGGCACCACTTCGCAGCCCTTGCAGACGAGTATTTCACTTCGCCGGTGGCCTACGAGACTGGCGGAGTCGAGCATATCGAGCCATGGGAGCCGAACGTCACGGCGCTGCACGATCCGGCGCAGCTCAAATGGGGCGACCTGGTCGAGCCGGGCGTGCCCATCCCCACTGCCTGGGAGAAGGCACGCTTCGAGGAACACGCACGGTGGATCCTCGAGCGACGGCAACAGTTGATCGCTGAGCAGGCGCCGGAGGAAGAATTCGACGCATTCTTCCGCGAGCAGCGGGAGATCGAGCAGAACATGCTCAGCTCGATGCAGTACAGTGGGAAGGTAGGCGCGTTCGAGGGAGCATCGTACGAACCGCGGGGACTTTACCGTTCGGAGATCGACTGCATCATGTTCTCGCGTAACATGATCCGGTTCTGCAAGGTGTGTCAGCGAGCCATTTTGCGAATTATTGGGCTGTATTCGTCCAATTGACCGCCCCGGGTGTATGACTTGTCAGGAAGTTGACCGCGATTGACTAGATGGATCCTCTCTGACTCACGGGCTTAGGCCCTCGAGACTGTGAGGAGATCCGATGATCAACCTGTTTTGCGGTTCTGGCGGCGGCACCAAGGGTGCGTTCCAGGGCGGTGTCCTCGAAGGACTCACCGAGCGCGGCGTGTTGTTCCGCGGGTTCGCCGGCACCTCGACCGGGTCCATCCAGGCCGGCTACATGGCACTGGGCGACGGGACCCTGGAAGGGCAGGCCCAGCAGATCGCCCAACTCAAGGAGATCTGGTTCGGTCTGCGGAACGACGGTGACATCAAGCGCGGTGGGGTTCCTCGAGCCATCCTGCGAATCGTGTCACGCAAGCCCAGCGTGTTCACGCTCGAGCCCTTCGACAAGCTCTTGGGCAAGTACATCCGAGATTCCGCCGAGGTCAATCTCCCGCTGCGCATCGCCGCGGTCGATCTGGCGACGGGGAAACTCCAGCCCCTGAGACCTACTGGGGGTAGGGAATTACGTGAGGCGATCCTCGCGAGCTCGAGCATTC
>JBDHAN010000108.1:0-9959 GCA_039588055.1 Gemmatimonadota bacterium
CGAACGCGTTGACGCAGTGCTCAAGCCGGTCTATCTGGTCTTCAACGGTCACGACGGCACTCCATCGTTGAGGTTTGCCGGTAGAGTCGGATCAAGGCCGGACGCCCTACGCTGCCTAACTAGTAGGAGACTGCATCGTCCATTCTCCACCGGGGCACGACGCGCCACCTACTCCCTCTGGGCCGCGACCACGAAGCGGTGAGGTTGTCGCTTCGCCAATATCAGCCTTTGGACTGTGCCCGCTAGCTCCTGTGGTGTTAGACGGCGTCTTGTCATCATGATGCATCCGGGACGCTGTCCGTCTGCGCCGGTGGCGGGAAATGGCCGAGCTGGGTGAGCATATTCAGGTTGTCCCACTCCACCCAGATGTGGGTTCGTGGCGGTGTTCAGGGTGTGTGGCAGCTTCGTCGAACGCGAGACCGCGTGCGACGTTGACCACAGGGTTCGCTTTGTCAACGACGACCCACGCCCCCTAAAGCTATGGTCAACCAACTCTGCAAGTTGGTGGCTGTACACCAACGAGGCTGTACACTCCAGAGCCGCACCCCCCCGAGGGCACGAGTCGGCGTCTCGCACTGCGCAGGATCGTGCGCTACGTTGGGGTCGGACTTCACACAGCTCGGAATACTGACATGCGCAAAGTGCTTTTGGCTCTCGCCCCCCTGCTCGCTGCCTGCCAGCCAGCGCAGGAAATCACCGAGGAATATCGACTCGCGCTGATCGACTCAGTGTTGCAGGTCCACGGCGAGCTGATCGACGCCGCCGAGGCGGTCGACGCGGACCGACTGCTGCACATTTTCGCCTCAGATGCCGGCATCGTCATGGATGGGGCGGTGGTGCCTCGTGACCGGTTCGCCGACAACGTGCGTACGGCGTACCAGCAACTCGACCGGCAGGAGGTCGAGTGGCACCCCGCTCAGGTGTCGGTGATCTCGCCGGACGCCTTGGTGTTGACGATTGGCGGTCGGTACCGGGCCATCAGCCCGGCCGGCGACACCGTGTGGAACGGCGAGGTGGCCTGGACCGAGATATTCGAGCGGCAAGTCGAGGGCTGGAAGCTCACCCACGCACACCAATCCCGAGTCCCTCCGGGCAACTAGCAGCCCAACGGGCCCGGCTGGCAGCCGGGCCCGTTGTTAGTTCGCGCAGTGATCAGACTTGTTCGTCGGTGAGCCTACCAGGCGATCCCGTAGTCCTCTCCGTAATTGCTCGAGCCGCCCCAGAAGCTCCCGTGTGCCCAGTCGAAGTACACGGCATTGATGGGCCCGGACGTGAGCGCGCGATAGTCCAATCGATAGCCCATGTCGCTGAGCTCTTTGCGCACCCACGGTGGCACCGACTCGTTCAATATCAGCCGGCCAGGTTGACGTGTGTGACCGAACGAGTCGAACAACTGGTAACTCGCGATGTTCGGCGCCTCGGTGGCTTCCTGCACGTTCATGCCGAACTCGACCATGTTGAGAAAGAACTGCAGGAGATTCTGATCTTGCGTATCGCCACCCTGCACCGCCGCCGAGACGTACGGTCGACCACCCCTCATCGCGATCATCGGCGTGAGTGTGGCACGGGGACGCTTGCCCGGCTCGACCACGTTGAACGGATTCTCCGCCGGATCAGTGACAAAGCTCTGCATCCGCTGGCTCAGTCCCACACCCGTTCGCCCAGCGATCACGGCTGGAATCCACCCGCCACTTGGCGTGACCGAGACGACCCATCCGTCCTTGTCCACAGCCTGAATTGAGGTCGTCCCGAGGTAGAACGTCTCCATCCAATCGTCGGACTCGATTGCCGCCTCAGTCGTCGTGCTCATGCGTGCCGGAGGCCAACCGTCGATCACCTCGGAATAGGGATTCTGTTCGCCCATGAAAGGATAGGGATCGCCCGGCCGCACATCCGGATTGTTCCGCGTCCCGTCGATCTCCTGTGCCCGTCGCTTCGCGTATTCCTTAGATAGAAGCCCAGCAATGGGCTCCTCCGGCGGGAAGTAGGGATCGCCGTAATAAAAGTCTCGATCGGCGAAGGCAAGATTCATCGCCTGGTACACCGTATGGATGTACCGAGCGCTGTTGTATCCCATCGCCTGAAGGTCGAAGTTCTCGAGGATGTTGAGCGCCTGCAGCATCACCGGGCCCTGAACCCAGTGTGTCAGCTTGTAGACGTCGATGCCTTTGTAGGTCGTCGATACGGGTTCTTCGATGCGTACCTGCCAGTTGGCGAGATCCTGCATCGTGATGAGGGCCCCCTCTTCCTGCGCTCCACGCACCAACTCTTCAGCGATATCTCCAGTGTAGAACCGATCGTATGCTGCGTAGATCGCGTCTTTGCGGTTCTTGCCTGCCGCGAGCGCATCTCGTTCCGCGTCCACCAGCTTCCGCAGTGTTGCAGCCAGATCGGCCTGCACGAAGATCTCGCCGGGATTCGGCGCCTCACGCTCCTCTCCCTGGTGGGTGAGGTAGACGTCACGCGAGTATCGCCACTCCTTTATCCGCGCTTTCTGTCCTTCAATGGAGTTGGCCGCCTGCGCTTCGATGGGATACCCGTCGGCCATCTCGATCGCGGGTTCCAACACGTGGGCGAGACTGAGTGTGCCCCACTCCGCGAGCATCGTGAAGAGACCACCTGGCGTTCCGGGCGTCACCGCGGCGAGCGGCCCGAACCTCGGCGGGTAATCCATGCCCTGCTCGCGAAAGAACTCTGCCGTGGCACCGGTGGGCGCCACCCCTAGCGCGTTGATGCCGACGACCTTTTCGGTTTCCGGATTGTAGATCAACGCCTGCGTTTCCCCACCCCAACTCAGCACATCCCACATGGTGGAGGTGGCGGCGAGCATGGCACAGGCCGCGTCCACGGCGTTCCCACCCTGGTGAAACATGCGCGCCCCAGCGGTGGCGCCGAGCGGCTTTCCGGTGATCGCCACCCAATGGCGCCCGTGGAGTACTGGTTTGACCGTGCGTTGCGCAGACATCGTGTGCGGTACCGTCAGGAGAACGGCGAGGACGATCGCCGCTGTGATACGTCCAGTGCATTCTCGCGCGTATTGCATCGCGGTCCTCCGGAAGCTCGTCGAGGTCTCGGCATTGGCATTCGCAGCAAAGGTATCGGGAGAAACGCGTTCCCGCATCGCGGACGCCTCACGCCGACGCGCCCCGAAGCCGCCGGACACCCATCTAGCCATCCGTATACCTGTTGTGTAACGTAGGTGCCATGCACAGCCCCTCCGGGCCTCACCATCACAGCGATTTCACCAACCGGCGAAGGGCCCCAGAGCGACGGCTCGGCGACCGCCGCAGCCGCGCGGACACAGTAGATAGTGACCGCCGTGCCGCTCACCAGCGACGGCGTCCCGTCGACCGACGAGAAGGCGCACCGGGCCACATTCGGAATGCGCTTCAGGTGCTCTCGGCCATCGCGACAGGTGAGTTGCAGCCGGCGGAGCGCGACGCGGCAGTGGAGGCGGCGGCCAACCGGCTCTGGCTGGCCCTGCTCGAGGTCGAGCGCCTTCTGGAGGGCCGACGCGAGCTCGGGACCCGGCTTAGACGCTACGAAGAACGTGCCGACGACACGGACGTCGCGGCATCGGCATAGACCCAGCACAACGAGTTTTCCAGTTCAACCGAGCTGCTCTCCTGCTCCTCGGGGTCGTAGCCTTCAGTCGCGACCCACGACTGCACGCAGCTCCGCGATAAGCGCCGGATCCGCCGGGAACGTGCGCGCGAACGCGTCGTTGCCTTGCTGCGAGGCGCCCGAAGACATAGAGACGAAGAGCCGGCGATATGCCGGTGCCAGCCTTGGTGCGTGCCGATCGAGTAGCAAGGCCCCGCAGCGCACGGCTGCCCGGCTGCTCATTCGTTCGGCGAAGACACGATCCCCCGCCCCGATGCCAAGCTGTTCCGTGAGTTGACTCACGAGGGGAAAACAGAGTTCTCGAACTAGAAAGAGGGCCGCGGCCGAATCGGCCGCCAGTGACATGAGGACCGCCACGTTGTCATCCGGACGGTCCGGCCGACCGCCAAACACCCGGCCTTCGGGCCCAACTGCCGGAGATACGAAGGCCACGCCACCGATGGCTCCGCGCTCCACGAGGAACGGATCAAGGAGTGGCGCCAGCTCCCGATCCCACAGCTGCTGCGTCGCGTCAAGCGAGCCCGTCGGAGCTCGACCTTCCTCCGCCCAGTAGGATCTGAAGAAAAGCTGCCACTCCTGCTCCAACGCCTCGACGAACTCGCCGAGCAGTTGGCGCTGGCGCCGACTCTGCATGACCGACCCAACCACACCACTTCCGAAGTCGGTGGGATCCTCTCCACGCGCAAGCTCCTGCAACGCGTCGAGCATTTCACTGGGGCTGCTGAGGCCAAAGTACAGGGGGACAAAGTGGAAGAGCTCGAAGGTGCTGTCCTGTTCGAGGCCAGCCCGCAGTCGGCTCGCAACGGCGTCGAGCGGCGTTGGATAGACACCACGCTCGCGCTTTGCTTCCTGCACCCGCTCCGCGTAGTTGCGATTATAGAGCGGCATCGGGGCAAATCCTTCGAAGCCCACGACAGCAAGCCCATGGAACCACAGATCGGCGTGTGGACTCGACACAAAGGTCCACACACCGGGTGCGGGTTCCTGCGCACCCGCCGACCCGACCGCCAGCATGCCGACGTGCGCCGCAACGAGCGCCAGTCGGAGCGGCTGCACCACTGTGGATCGCAGCCGTCCGCGCGGGACCTCGTTTTCGGATTTACATGCGGTGCTGCGCGCGTGGCACCCTATGCAGCGCGTGTGGTCAATGACTTTCGCCCACTTCGTCGCGCGCTCCTCGGTTGGCGCGACTGCCAGATCGATCATGGAGGGAATCCCGTGGCTATGCTGCGGTAGTCGGCCGTGATGGCGCCGTCACTTCCGGAGATCACATGTTCTGATGCAGCCCAGAATGGCAGTCACCTTGGGCTCGACGATGCGATAGAACACGTGCGCGCCGTCGCGTCGGTTGTCTACGATACCCCGGGCCCGAAGCGTCGCAAGCTGTTGCGAAACGGCAGCCTGTGTCGCGCCCGCGTATTCTTGAAGATCGGACACCGTCTTCTCACCCGCTACACTTGATGATCTCCGCCGCGGCGGCGAGGACGCTTTCATCGATGGTTGCGCTCGAAGTCGTCATGGATGCACCCCTAATGGGAGGAGCCCTGCTAAGCCGAGGCCATTGTACCAGTTAATAATATTGTAATATTGCATTATATCAGAGTAGACACAACCCCAACAGGAGCCCCGACTGCCGCACCTCAGCCCGATATCCGACATCAAGGGCGGTGACATCGTTGCCGGGGTGAGTGTCGCGTTCGTGCTGATACCGCAATCGCTTGCCTACGCGGAACTTGCGGGGCTTCCACCCTACTACGGCCTGTACGCGGCCATGCTCCCACCGATGGCCGCCGCACTGTTCGCGTCCTCGCCATACCTCCAGACCGGCCCGGTAGCTATGACGAGCCTCCTCACTTTTGGAGCTCTCGCGGGCCTCGCAGTTCCGGGCACCGGTCAGTACGTGGCGCTGGCGGCACTTCTGGCGCTGGTGGTCGGGATCATGCGGGTCGGCTTGGGACTTATGCGGGTCGGCTGGGTTGCGTTCTTGATGTCCCATCCGGTCCTCACCGGGTTCACCGCGGCGGCGGCAATCCTCATCTGCGCGTCACAGCTGCCCACCGCGCTGGGCTCGATCACCATCGATGGCGGCCTCCTCGAGCGCGCCGGCTGGGCGCTCGTCCACCCCACCAGCTGGGATGCCGCGTCTGTGGTCTTGTCGTTCGTGACCGTGCTGCTGGTGTTGGGGGGACGCCGGATTCACACGCTGTTTCCTGGCGTTCTTGTCGCGCTGCTCGCCAGCCTCGTGTTCAGCGTTGTCACGAGCTACGGTGGCCCGGTCGTGGGCGCAGTGCCGCGGGGGCTCCCGCCGTTCTCGATGGAGCTTCCGTGGAACGCCCTCCCTGGGCTGCTCTTCCCAGGAGCGGTCATCGCGCTCATCGGGTTTGCCGAGGCCACGGCGATCTCCCGCACATTCGCGGCTCAAGACCGTACGGCATGGGATCCCAACCGCGAGTTTGTGAGCCAGGGAGTCGCCAACCTTGCGTCGGGGATCTCCGGCGGCTTTCCGGTCGGCGGATCGTTCTCGCGCAGCTCGGTCAATCGGGCGGCAGGTGGCAAAACCCGCCTCAGCGGCGCGATCACGGGGCTCATTGTTTTGGCGTTCCTTCCCTTCGCCGGCGTGCTCAGCGCACTGCCCGCCGCCGTGTTGGGGGCGACTGTCATTGCAGCCGTCGTGCGGTTGATCGACCTCAAGACCCTGGTCGGCTTCAGTCGCCACTCGTACCCACAGACGGCGATCGCGTGGGTCACGTTTGTCTTGACGCTGGCGCTCGCCCCACATATCGAGCGCGCCGTCCTGATCGGCGTTGGCTTCGCGATCGCCGTGCACATTTGGCGCGAGCTCCCGGTGCTGGTGCGGTCTTCTTATGAGGACGGCATTCTCCGCATCGAGCCGCAGGGCGTGCTCTTTTTCGCATCGGCGCCCGCCATGAGCGAGGCATTTCTCCGAGAACTCGGGAAGCACCCCGAGGCGGAGCAACTCGTGATCGATCTCCGTCGGTTGGGACGGATCGACTACACGGGAGCCCTCGCGCTCAAGGACGTGATTACCGACGCTCGCTCGGCAGACCTTGCCGTTGAGCTACGGGGTGCGCCATCGCAAGCTCAGCGGATTCTCCGGAAGGTGCTCCCACCCGAGGCGCTGAAACCGCCGTAAGCCTCTTGATAAATTAGACTTACGTCACCACACAGCGCCTTCGGTTCATTCTAGTACTTTCGTACTATTCTCCGTGAACGATAGTACCTAAGTCGTTGTGAAACAGTAACTTATCAGCCACTTCACGGAAAATTCACCCCTCCCCGGCTAGACATTCCCGCCGACCGTTGCAGTTCCCAATTCGGAGCGAGGGCAACATGCGTGTATTCCGGCCGTTTCTTCTTGCAGCCGCCCTGCTGTGTGGGTGGGTCGTGGCGCACCCTTCCGCCATCGTCGCCCAAGAGGAGGGTGAGCACGGCGTCTACGTCCGGCTGGCGGAAGCCATTCCTGGAGGCCTGAACGAGACGGTCGGCGCGTTGAAGCAGGCGTTCGAGGCCAGCGCATGGGGACTCGTCGCTGATTATGCGGTGGGCATGGACGATGACGACTGCTCCTTTGGGGCACACGTCCTGGCCGTCCACAACGAGGCCTACGCGACGGACCTCCTCCGACAAGGTTGGATGGCCGCGTTTGCCCTGCCGGTTCGGCTCGCCGTATTCGAGGACGAGGCCGGCATTCACGTCGCAACGATGAATCCGCTGTCGATGAACCGGACGATCGTCGACGACACGGCGGTCACCGCCGCCTCTCGCCAGGCGCTCGACGACATCACGTCCGTCGTTGCAGCGGCGTTCCCCGAGAACACCACGAGCCGTGAGTACGGACAGACGCGCGAGCGCGGACTCATCGGCAAGACGATGGGGATCATGGCCGGCGGCCCGTTCGACGGCAAAGTCGAGGAGATCACGTCGGTTCGCGTGAACGGGCCCACGGGGCTCCCTGAGGCGGCCGATCGGCTCTACCGCGGGCTCGAGGACGTGGCGGGAGAGCGGCGGTGGGAGACGCGCCCGATCTATCGACTCGACCTGGAGGCCCAGGGAATCGTCATCATCGGCATCACCGGCGAAGCGATGGAGGCCAAGGCGTTTGGCATCGTCCGCGCCGGCGGTGATCGAGAGCGCAAAGACTTCGCCTGTCCGGGTCTGGCGCACGCGCCTGCGTTTCCCGTCGAACTCGTGCTGCGAACCGACGGCGACCGCGTTCGCGTGTACCTGATCGAC
This sequence comes from Gemmatimonadota bacterium, assembly GCA_039588055.1. Taxonomy (GTDB): domain Bacteria; phylum Gemmatimonadota; class Gemmatimonadetes; order Gemmatimonadales; family GWC2-71-9; genus JAOTVV01. The sequence goes on from JBDHAN010000108.1 coordinate 7,879, forward strand.
GAGATGTTCCGCATGAAGATGTACTTCGAGGACGCCGGCAAGATGAAGTTCGCCGCAAACATGCGCATGCCTGGCTCCATCGAAAACGAAATTCGAGACAAGGTTGAAGAGAGTCTGTTCTAGGTCCGCCGGGGGGTGGTATTCACACGGGAGGATGATCCAAATGCAGCGCAAACTGGTGAGCGCACTCCTCGCGGCAGCGTTTGTGACCGTTCCGGCAACGGCGTTTGCCACTGACGGCCACTTCCTGCACGGCGTGGGAGCAGTGAATCAGGCCATGGGCGGAGCCGGGGTGGCCGCGCCTAAGAGCCTGTTGGGCACGTTCTACCTGAATCCGGCCGGTCTCATGGCATTCGACGGAACCCACGTCGAGTTCGGGTTCGAGCTGTTCAAGGCCGATCGCACGGTGGCGAGCGACATTCCGGGCTTCGCCTCCGATGCCACGAGGTCCAAGAGCGAGTTCGTCCCGATCCCAGCGATGGCCTTCTCCGCCAAGCTCGCCAACGAGAAGATCGTGGTAGGGCTGGGCGGCCTCGGCATTGGCGGATTCGGCGTGGACTATCCGGCCAGCACGACGAACCCGATTCTGGCACCACAGCCCAACGGGTTCGGCGAGGTGTACAGCAACTACTCGCTCCTGAAGTTCACCCCGGCGATCGCGTTTGAGGCGACGCCACAGCTTTGGTTAGGTCTGTCGGCCAACGTCGATTGGGCGAGCCTCGCGGTCCAGCCCATGCCAGTCGGCGCACCGGACTTCGATGCGGGCACGGGCACGGCCTACTACGCGAACGCGACGGCGACCGACGGGGCGTTCGGCTTCGGTTTCCAGGCAGGCGTGCTGTTCCAGGTGAACGACATGATCGCGCTCGGCGCGTCGTATTCGAGCGAGCAGTTCTTCGAGGAGTTCGAGTGGAACTCCGTGGTGGCCAACCCCAACCTGCCCACGTTCGGGACCCCAAAGACAATCACGTTCAAGTTGAACGTCCCAGCGATGGCGGCAGGCGGCGTCGCGATCGAGGCACTGCCCAACCTCACGCTGGCCGGTGACTTCCGCTACCTGTTCTACGAAAGCACGGAGGGGTTCTCGCTCGCGGATCCGCAGCAACCCTTCGCGGCCGACGGATCGGTGGCGGGGTTCGGCTGGGAGAACATCTACAGCATTCACGGCGGGTTTGAGTTCCGCCCGACGGACGAACTCCAGATTCGCGGCGGGTACAACTACACGCAGAACCCCGTGCCCGCCGAATGCGCGATGATCAATATCCCGGCGCCCGGGATTGTCCAGCATCACGCAACCTTCGGCATCGGGTACAACGTCACGCGACGCTTCCAAATCGCTGCCGCCTACTACCGTGCGTTTGAGAACTCGGGTACCGGTCCACTCTTGAATCCGGCCGTGCCGGTAGGTAGCACCGTCTCCAACACGCTGAAGGAGGACTCGTTCTCCATGCAGTTCTCCTTCGCCACGCGTGGCGGGATGTAGTCAGACCGTGGCCTAGCTACGACGACATGAATGACAGAGGCTCCGTTCGGTGAACCGAACGGAGCCTCTGTCATGTCGGACGATTCTGGGTGGTTAGCGCTCGCGAATGATGCCGTACGATCCCACGCGGAATGCGTTCCCGTCGCGGCTTCCTACCAGCCACACCTTCGCACCCTCCTTGGTGCGAAGCATCCCGGGCACAACCGCAAGCTGGAGTGTGTCGGCTCCCGTTACCAGATACATCGTTTCATCACGGCTCATCAAGATCCCCACGACCGGCGTGGCACCACCTACTGCGACGACCTCATAGCCCGACACATCGAGCGCGCGCGGTGGTGTGGGCGGCTGGTTGGCGACAGGCCGGCCCCACACTCGAACCTCCGCACCCTCGAGCTGCGCCACCTCGTCCTTGAGCGGTCCTGTAATGGCGAGGCTCCTACCGCCGGATTGGAGCACGAGCTGCTCGAGCGGCATCGCACCCACGGAGCGGACAATGCCAACGGCACTGCTGTCCCCCGGACGCATCGTCGGCGCTGCGGTAACCGACGGCGGTTGCATCGCCGGTTCGCCTCCTGGTGGAATCGAGTCGGGAATCGCA
>JBDHAN010000109.1:0-5025 GCA_039588055.1 Gemmatimonadota bacterium
CGGAGGTCGGGCTTGCCTCCTGGCCGATCATGGAGCCCAGTGAGATGGCCGACATCGCCGTCTTCCTGCAGTCTTCAGCTCGAAGAAGGTGACTACCCGGATTGTGCCTCACGGACAGTAGTCAGAATGGTCGGTGAAATTCCCGACAGGGAGCAGCCCGTCTGTTCCTCCCTGGCTCTGAGCCCTCTCACGTGATATTCTCGGGTGACGCTCACGTAACGTGACACGCACATGGGTCGGTCAGTGTCTGTGTTGGGTCGATCACACACGTTGGAGGGCGCTACCGTGCCAAGCGAGAGTCGGCGGGACAGGTTTCTGGATCGGATCTCCACGGTTGGTGGGGGCACACGCCAGGACATCCAGATGCTCTTGGGGAGCATCGTGTACGATCTCCGAGATCTGGTCGAGCGAGGAGTGTTCGACGAAGCCGAAATGGACGCGGTGATTCCTTTCCACGATCACACGGAGGAGTTCTGGCGCCACACGCTGGAAACCAACCCGCCCATGGACCCGCTGCTGATGCTCGCAGGTCTTCAGCGGCTGGGTGAGGAGTGTAAGGGACCGCTTGTCGGGTTCCACGTCCGGTTGGAACAGGCGATCGAACGAGCGGAAGCGTTTGCCGTGGCGCGACGACAAAGCTGATCGAATCGGCTACGGAGGAGACTCCTCCAGCCGTCCGAGCAGCGTGCGAAGTGAGTCAGCCGGCAGCATGGCCTTTGCCGTCACCAGGAGATTCCCAAAGCTTGCCGTCCCGGTCGTGACCGGATAGGCCTCGGTTGGGGGAATGGTCCTAATTGCCGTGACCCGTGCTGGACCGCTGCCGCGGACGGGTCCGGAGCGGGAGACCGTGAGGGTGACGCGTTCGCCCGCACCTGTGAGCTGCGCAACGCGAATTCTCGGGCGGGTCCCCGCGGCGGGCTTGCTGATGCTCTCGACCCAAAGGCCTGCGACGACGGCTACGGGGCGACCAAGCACCTCCTGAGCACCCACACGATCGGTGCGCACCCATTGCGCAGGGATCAGCTCGCCGTCCGGTTCCAGCGCTCGCGGCGGTCGGCGCACTGAAAGGCTGAGCCACGCGTCTCGACCAGCTTCTGCCACCACGCGCTGGCTGCTCGAGAGATACCCATCGCGTTCCACCACGACTGAGAGCGTGCCGGCCGGTACGCCTTCGATCCTGAATGCTCCCGCGGCGTCGCTTATCGCAGCGAGGCCTGCTTCGGGAATTGACACCCGCGCGCTAGCCACCCCCGCGCCACTGCCGGCATCACGCACTGCGCCTGTGACAACCGGGGCCGTCATCTCGGGCTCCACCGGCGTCGCAACGGGTGGGGCCGGCTGGGGAGGCTCTGGCGGCCGAGCGCTTGGCCGGGCGACAGCGATGCGGACTGGATCAGTCGCCGCGGGCTCGGGAGGCTGTGATTCCGGAGGCGGCCGCTCGACGACGCGGGTTGGTGCAGCGTCGGGTGCGCGTGTGGCCCGCTCGACGGTGGAATCGGGGCGTTGAGCAAGCGCCAGTGGCTCTTGCTGCGGAGCTGGGACTTCGGATGGTGCGGCGGCCGCGACATCGGCCGGCGCCGGTCCGTCGCCGGAACCGCCCTGCAGAAGTGGTCGGCCAAACCAGCCCACGGCCACGACGATGACGGCGGCGGCGGCGAGCGCCACCCACCGCGTTCGACGCGTTTGGCCGGTCCGTGCGGGAGCTGGTTGCGGTGGGGGCGGCGCCGCAACCGCCGGGCGTGGCACAGGCGCGGCTGCCGCGACGGGCTCCGGTGGTTGCAGTCGCTTGGGCGTGCCGCGAGCGCTGCGCGGTGAGGTGGCATCTTTGTCCGGGACGAGCGCTCGGAGGCTCTTTGGCGTGCCGCGTGGTGCTGTGGTCGCGTCGGCCTCACCGTCTGCCGATGCCACGCCAGTAGCCGGAGGCTCGACGCCGACGAGCGGCAGTCCTGCCAGGTGTTCGGGGACTGGGCTCTTCGGTGATGCGTCACCCGGAGGCGAAGGCTTGGACTCGCGGATCTTCTCCTCGGGCGACGGCGCACGCGGACGCGTCTTCCGTGGGACCAGCTCGTCTGCTTGCGATCGGTACACGTCACGAGCTGCCGTGGCGTCGGGTTTTCCCGCGTCCCGGCGCGTCCTTGGCTGCCGCGCAGGCTTCGATGTCTTTTCGGGCGGCTTCGTGGCCTTGGATTTCCTGCTTTTCCCTTGCTTCGAGGCCGCGCCGTCCCGAGCCGTTGATGACGGCTTCTTGCCGGACCGCGTGCCCGACGGCGGCCGCTCCCCGGACGTTCCGGATGGTTGCGGTTCTCGACTGGTGCTCCGCCGGGCGTGTGACGGGTCACGTCGAGTTGTTTTCGTGTGGCCCGCCGTGGCGATCTGACCGGTCGCGGACGTGCTTCGACGACCGGCGACGGCTGCGCCCCGCTGGATCACCTGCTGATCGGCGACACGCCGCATCTCTCTCCGTCTGTCCCGCCCCGTCCGTCGCTCCTCAGAGCGCCTACCCGGCCGCTCGGCCTGCTCTCGTCGATCTCCCACGCGCCGTTCCCACCCGGTCCGCCGATCGAAGTCAGGCCACTTCTTTGCCTGGGCGGTGTCGCGCCGTCGCCGACTGACTTCTCGCTCACCGGACACTCGGCGATCGACGCCGGTCCGCCGTTCGCCGAAGCGTGCGGTCCGTCGCTCCGAGCGCGGTGTTGGGACGGTTGCGTCCGTCGATCGACGGCGGCCACCCTTGCCGTCGGAAACGCGACGGTCGAGCCCGACGCGCCGCTCTGCGGCGTCTGACGACACGACCTTCGAGGTGGCGGTTGTTTCCGGGACGGACTCGACGGCGCCGGTCCGACGGCGATGAATCTGCTTCAGGCGCTTGGAACAGGTCGCGCAGTCCGCAATATGGAACGCGGCCAGCCGCCGTCGTGCGGGGTCGGCGAAGGCTCCTTCGCGGTCCACGTAGGAAACGAGTTCTACGTCGTCGAGGTGTTTCAGCGCGCTGGCGGCGGTTGCATCGACGAGTGTGTCAGGAAGTGAGGCATCCGACATCGCCGGCATGCTGCCGGTTCGCCGCTGATGGATCGTCTTCAGCCGGTTTGAACATATCGAGCAGTCGGCGATGTGCCCTGCGGCTTCGCGCCGTCGCTGCGGGTTCGCAAACTCTGCCTCACGCGAGACGTACGTAATGAGCTGGAGATCGTCGAAGTGCCTTGAACCAGCGGACTCCCGTACCGCGCCACCGGTCTGTTCCGGCACCATGTCCAGCCTCGGCGCCGCGTGACGACCAGTGGGGCGTGCGAGCCCCGACTGCACGAGGTCGTACAGCGCTTTCCCGACGTCGAACTCCACCATCGCGGTCTCATCGACGATGGTCGCCACATCCCGATTTCCGTCCAGCAGTGGCACAATGCGTTGCTGATGGTCGGAGAGCGTCACGTCAGAAGACTTGAGGCGCTCGTCGTCGCGCTGAAAGATGAGATTGAACGAGGGGATCTTCTTCTCGACCAGCGTCCACTCGTCGGTGCGGCGCGCTCCTTCGAGCATGAGTGACTCGGGCTCGATCGACACCAGGAAGTCCTGGCCTTTGGGCGTCACGTTACTCTCGAACGCAAACCCACCTTGCCGCCACGTGAACATGAAGTACGCGGCTTCCTCGATCTGCACCCGCATGTGATGTTCGAGGTCAGACCGGGAGATCGCTCCGTTGTCCACAAGGATCTCTCCGACCTTCCTGTCGCGGTCCAGGTCCTGAATGCGTATGGCTTCGGAGAGCTGCTCCTGGGTGATCTTCCCGCTCTTGAGGAGAATGTCGCCGATCCGATCGCGTCGGTTGGCGATGGTTGCGTAGACGAGGCGACCCTGATCGACGTAGATGTTGCCGAGGCTCGCCCAATCGGTGACCGACAGGCAGCCGGTTTTTCGCCCGAGCGAGAGGAGTTGGAGGACGTCGGGCAGTGACGCTTCTTCGAGACTGCCTTTGATTGCCACTAGATCAATCCCTCGTTCGTCACCGAAATATGGGCGTAACCCTCCCTCGCAGGGTAGTCCCAAACGGCAGACGTTCGCACGCCGCTATTGCTGCGGCCGGCGTCTGACGGTGACGATGAGGTCTTCAAAACGCTTCTCTCCCATTCCGTGCGGAATGCTGATTTCGAGTGGCATGGCTGTGGCGTTGATCTGGTCGAGGAACGCCGCCGGGACGACGATCACATAGTCACCAGGTGGTACACCGGCACGATAGAAGCCGCCGTCGCCAAAACTGGTGAGTGCAACGGACGTGCCCGACTGCAGGTTCCGCAACACGACCGGGGCGCTCGGCAGTCCGGCGTCCTCAAAGAAGACGTAGCCGCTGACCTCGGCCCCTACGACTACCGGCACTTCAATTGCCGAGAAGCTGTTCGGCGTGGGATGGACCTGGACGACCGGATTGGGCAGGACCAGCCGTGGGTCGTCGAAGGCGAGAGAATCGACGTAGACGAACGACGCTTCGTATGGGAAGAGGTCCCAGGCGGCAAAGCGACCCTCCGCGTCGGTTTCATCGAACCATCCTCCGACGCGAACGGGCACGTCCTCGAGTCCCCGTTCATCCGGGTCGCGAATTCCATTGCCGTTCAGGTCGAAGAAGACGACGCCAGACACTCCAGCCCGTCCGAGATCGCGGCCGTCGCTGAAGCGGACGAGCCGCGAATCCGGATCGACAATGACGGAACCGTCGACAAACAGGATGCCGTCCGTGCCGGTTCCCGTTCTAAACTGGTTTCGGCTTCCAAAACGCGGACCCGGCATGACGGTCGTGATGCCGATGTCCAAGGTGTAGCCCCCCTGTCGAAACCACCCCATCCTCACATCCACGCGAACCGTGTTGGCGATCTGGCGGCCGAGGCCCGCGTAAAGTGCCGCAAGCCCGTCGCCTGCATCGTAGCTCAGCGTCGCCTGCGTGGTCATGGTTCGGAGCCATGCGGTCGGGCCGTGGAGAATGGTTTCCGCGTTCAGGTCGATGCCGGTGCGGTGGTCGCCCGGAAGTCCCGTCACCTC
>JBDHAN010000110.1:0-8382 GCA_039588055.1 Gemmatimonadota bacterium
GCCGCCGCTTGACTCTATGGAAGCGACTGGCCTCACTGCGGCCGAACTCGTAGCATGGTGCTGCTCTGCAGCCGCGCGCAGCGCAGCTCAGTAAGGCCCGGCACGCCTGCTACCCAGCGCACGTCATCGAATAACCACCTGCGTCCCATCGTATTGTGGTGGGAGCGAACGGAATTCCCCGCCTGTGGTCCACACGTCTACGGAGTCATCGACCATCAGAGTTCGCGCGTCCGTTGATCGCAGACCACCGTCAGGTGCCGTTTTGTAGACGCGCGTTGCGTGTCCTATCCGAACAATCGCCGTCTCCCCACCCATCCGCGCGATGCGGAATGCAAAGTCGTATTGCGGTGATGGGTGGGATTCCAGTTCCAGCACGACTCCTGAGAAATCTGCGCCTCGGTCTTCGGGGCCGGTGGACACGCTGCACGCGACGCATAGCAAAGGGACCACTGCTAGGACGAGATGGCGTATCACCTGCTTCTCAGGTTTGCATGGTATCGTACGCGTCCGATGCCGAACGGATTCTAGGCTTCGCGGCGGGCGACTCGCTCCCCAGACCGACCAACCTACCCGACGCACTGTTCTGCCTCGGATTCGATCGTGACGTCCTCGTCGGCCACCGGATTCATGATCTTCCCCATGAACAGGATCGTGCCGGAGAACCGCTCGCGGATCGCGAAGACGAAGGGGCGGTCGACGACCACACGCGGCGGCAAGCTCGTGACACCGATCCCGACGGAGGTCGCGGCGGCCGCCTCGGTGCCCTCCTCGTTCACGTCGACGAACGTCTTGTGTCGGACATCGTCGATCCAGAAGCGCCGGTCGGGAGTGACGTGGAACATGTTGCTGAAGTCCGCTCGGCACGGATCGAACGCCTCCGCCATCCCCAGCGCCTTGAGCACGTCGTTGAGCCGGATGGCGTAGTCCAGAGTGAACTTGGGCAGCGAGACGAAGATGTCGGTCGAATCGAGCGCCACGACCCAGCTATTCCACTGTTCCCGCGTGAGTTCGGTTGCGAGCGGCTGGGCGCCCGACGGCTCCGAGGGGAGCAGAACCGTCATGCTGTAGGCTCCCCCACCATAGGGCAGATCCAGCACAGTCACGTCCCCGACGACCAGCCGGACGGCATGCTCCTCTTCCCGGGACATCATGGGAACGTCGACGGTACCGCCGTTCCCGAGCCGGAACGGCTCGTCTTGGGTGCGGTCTTTGTCGAACTGCTGTACCCAGTCTCCCTTGAAGTAGACGGCGTTGATCAGGTACGCCACGATCCGGTCGGGGATCGGATCGGGCACGATGGTGGGGATCTTGCCCCGCGTAGCGTCCTCGACCCATTGATTGATCACCGTCGGCGCATCCGGGCGAGCAAAATCGAGGGCCTGGACGTCGGCGTCGAAGAACTGGCGGTTCACCTCAAGGAACGCGGGGAGCGGGGTGAACTCTGGCCGGTGCCAGATCGAGTTCGCGAGCAGGAGTTCTACGCGCGGATCGAGGGTGCGCAGGAGATCGATGAGGTCGCGATACGCCTGGTTCACCTCCTCGATGGTCATGCCCTCGAGCTCCAGCGCCCGTGCCATCGCCTCCCGGGTCGTGCCCGCGGCGCCGTTGTAGGTCATCCCGAGCGCCATCGCCACGCTCAGCGGGGAGATGAAGACGTTCCGGTCAGGAGCTTCCTGTGCGTTGACGGCTCGAAACAGCGTGAAGGCGAAGCGGTTGTCGGCCTCGACAAGCTTGGTCTCGGCGACGGTGAGCTCACGGGGGAGCTCCGTAATGGGGCCGAGCACGTCCCCGACCGCACAGGCCATAAGGCTGGGGACGGCGAGCACGGGAAGGGCCGAGATCACACGGGTAGGTCGTCGCATAGGACCTCCTTGTTCCGAGGAGCCCTTCGCTTCCTCTCTTGAATACCCTCCAGGGCTTCCTCGGGTCACATGGCTGCGTCGTCTTGAGGGAGGCGGCCCGAGAAACAGCACCACACCGGACCTCGTTGGCCACGCGCCGTGACGCACGGGCGCGTACTTGGGTATTTCATGGTTGAGGGGTCAGACACCATCGACGGTCGGCTCGCCGGCGCCCGGCACAACTGCGTGCTTTGGACATCCTGGAGGCACGTCCATGAGCGGTTTCAGTCAGAGGTTTGCTCTCGGTGCCGCCGTCGTGATGACCCTGGCCGCCGCCGCATGCTCGGACGCCACCGAGCCGAGTCGGCTGTCCGCACAGCAGGCCCTCGACCTGAACCGAGGAGCGTGGCAGGACGGATCACGGTTTTAGAGGATCGCCCGAAGGCTGATGTGGACCGGCTCGTCGAGGTTCGAGGAAGCGAAAAACACCCGGGCGAAATCGAAGGCGAAGCGACCGAGTCGCATGCCGAGCCCGATAGACGGTCCTCGGCCCTCGGACTGGAGAAACGCGTAGCCACTCCGCAGGCGAATGAGGTCGCCGTAGCCCAACTCGAGTCCCACACGGGCGTCAGGGTTGTCCGGGTGGCCCCACTCATCCTGCACATCGAACAGAATTCGGGCGTCGAGCGCCTCCTCGGCCCCCGTGGGTTGGGGAAGCATCACGCGATAGGCGATCCCGAATTCCACGCGCGTCGGGAGGGCGTCTGCCTGTCCCTCATTCTCCAGCTGGAGTTTGAAGCCGGCGTGCTGCAGCGCGAAGCCCAACCGGACGGCGTCGTTCGCGAGCCCGTATTGCATTCCGAGGTCTACGGCGTGCGTGGTGCCCACGACCGTGCGGGAGGAGCCGCAATCGCCGGAGCAGTCCTGCCGGAATTGGATCAGTTTGTAGTTGAGGCCGACGGCCAGGTCCGAGGCCACCGTAGTCGCATAGGACGCCAGGAGCTCGATCCCCTTGGGGCTGGTACGGCCACGGGGCAGGTCGGGTCCGAAGGTGATTTCTTGAGAGCCAAGATCGACGAGATAGGCCGAAAAGCCCACCACGCCCAGCCCGCTCACCGGGAAATAGCCGGATAGTGCTGTGTTGTTCGATGCAAAGGTGACCGCGTGGTGAACGGCGAGCTCAGTCTCTTCGAGGAGCGCCAACCCAGCCGGGTTCCAGAACGCGGCTTCGCTGTGACCACCGTCGGCGATCGCTGCTTGTCCGAGTGCCGCCGCGCGCCCACCCACGGGGAGCAGCACAAACAACGCACCGCCCTCCGTGAGGCTTGCCGTGTTTTGGGCAAAGGCCTGCGGTCCGGCTGCGAGGAGCAGCAGGAGTGCAATCGCTTCAGCAGGGCGTGGCTTCATCAATCAGCATGATGGGGGTATTGTCCTCCACGGCGTAGATCAGACAACACTTGTGACACACCAGGTGTTCCGCTGGTTGGGGGACCACGATGAGCCGTTCGGGACGGCCCTTGCGCTGTAGACGGTGACGTGCGCCGACATCGGCGCGTTCTCCACCCTGTACCAGCTGTGAGTGAGGTCAGATGCCGGATTCCAGATCATTCGACGTCGTGCTGGCAGATGGCCGGCGTACCACGGTTCGAGCGGTCACCGACGGCGATGCCACCGCCTGGGCGGCATTCGGCGACGACAGTCGCGACGCTGTGGGGGTTGCCCGCCTCGTCGTCCGATCGCCGCGCGGATCCGCCGAGGTGGAGGTGGCGGTCGCGCGCGCGTACCGGGAGCGCGGGCTGGGGAAGATTCTGTTCGACACGCTCGTCTTGACCGCATTGGAGCTGGGGGTCGACCGGGTGGTCGCGCGGGTCAGAGCGGACAGCTGGATCGGACACATTGTTCACGTCCCGCCCGTTGCCCAGGTTCACCGGTCGGCGCTCAACAGTCTAGCCCGACCGATCTTCATCAACCTTGCGATCCTATATGGACCGCAGGGGCGATATGCGCCGCCCGACGCGATGGTTGAGCGTTCGCGCTCCGCGGCATTGTTGGTACTGGCGCCCGAGCGATCATCACCCAGCGCTCCATCCCCGCCCGTCCCCCGAGCGGCAGCGCCGCGATCTTCCATCGCTATCGGGTGCCCCCACATTCCCTCCTGTCCTACTGTCTGACCGTCACCGTCGCCGTCCCACTCTTCCCCTCGCTCGTTGCCGTCACCGTGGCACTGCCTGCCGTTTTCGCGATGAACTGGGCGGCCGAGCCCCCGGTGTGCGCGAGGTGCACCACGCTGGTGTCGCTGACAGCCCACGTCACGAGCCGATCATCGAGCACGTTCCCTTGGGTGTCTTTGACCGCGGCGGCGATGGCGAGGCTGTCGAACACGGCGACGGTCTGTGACGCAGGCGACAGCTCCACGGTCGCGACGGGCGCCGCGTTCGGATCGACGACGTGAACCGACACGGAATCGAACAGGCCGAAGCTCGTGGCCGTGATGGACACGACACCTGCCTTCCGGCCCGTCACCCCGACCCATTCGCGCACTGGAGCACTCCCGTCCTGTGGGTCGGCGAGCGCGACCCGGTCGGCGGGCCACGCGTTCCACGACACGGGCTGGCCGCTCAACGTGTCGCCATTCGCGTCGAGTGCGACCGCGCGGAGCACGATTTCGTGGTTGAGCTCCAGCGTGCTCGGCCCCACGATCTTGAGCGACGCCGGATCCGCCGCCGGCAGCTCGAGATCCACGCTCGTGCGTTGGCCGATCGCGACACCCACACCCGCGAGCGTCGCCGAGCCCGCCTCGACACCGCTCGGCGGGGCGGCCTGCACGATGTAGGATCCGACGAGGAGGAAGTCCACCACGAACGTCCCGGCGGCATCCGTCCGGCCCGTGGCGACCGCGTGCCACGTCAACGGCCCGAACGTGGGGTCGCCGCTCATGACCGTGATGCTGGCGTTCTCGACGGGCTCGACGGCACCGTCGCCGTCCAGGTCTGCGGTGACAGTGCCCGCGATGCCACCCGTCCCTGCCTCGTTCACTGCGCGGATCCACGGGATGAACACGAAGTACCCGTTTGAGGGGTTCGTGCCCAGGGTGTCGGTCCCCGCCTCCACGAACTGGAAACTCCGCCCCACGTCGAAATCGATCACGACGTTCATCTCGGTGTCGGGCGCGTACGTGGCTAGCGCATCCTGGACCAGCGCGTGCAGCGCCAGCTCGCCGAGCACCGGCCAGTGCACGGTCGCCGCGGTGCCGTCGCTCAGCGTGATGGACGACTGCTCGGTATCGATGACCAAGCGCACGGCGGAATACTGCCCGGCGGGGATCGCCCCCTCCCCGACGATGGCGGTTACGCCGCGCTGGAGCTCGAGCAGGTTGAACGTCTCGCGTGGCGCCGCGATGTTCGTCCACGCCACGGTGCCTGCCGTCGTGTCCGCGTTCTCGGTCGCGTCGACGCTCACGATGTGCACGTCGACCCGGGATACCCTATCGAACGGAAACGGGGCATCCGTCAGGCGCACCCGGGCACTCACGGTGTCCGAGTGCTGTCCCACGGGCGTCTGGTCGCAGGCGCCCGTGAGTGATAGCGCCGCCAGCCCCACGAAGAGGGTGAGCGTGCGCCGAGGAGTGTTCGTAGTCATAGGTCGATTCTCACGCGTCGAGACGCCGTTCCAAATGGCTCCACCTAAGCGACTTATACTGCGGGTGGGGCGTGAAGGTTCTGACATTTCGTCGATGGAGGGGCTCGGCAGCTCGGCTAGCGCACCCCGCACCCAAATAGATACCCGGGTTGGCTCGCCCACGTCACATTGGACGCCGGAAGCGCGTGGCGGCTTGATCTTTCCGCCGCGGTCAGCGTCCATCCAAGCCCCCCGCAGTTGGGGACGCGCGGTCGGCGGCGGGCTCTGGCAGGAGCTCGGCCGTCGGCACCTCGCAATCCTCACCATACGCCAGCACCGTTCAGGCAATTACTAGCTACCTGTTCACCTACGGCCGCACGGTGCAGCGGTAAGATGGTGACGAGAAGTGCTTGTCAAAAGCAAGGAGTTAAGGGTATATTATTGCTTGAGGCACATATGATCGGTTTGGTCATGTCGGACCCCAAGCACCAGCAGATCGAGGCCGTGCGCCGCTTTGGGCGCTTCTACACGGGGTACATCGGTGTCCTGCGAGAGGGGCTACTCGACAGCCCTTATCCGCTCCCAGAGGCACGCCTGATCTACGAGGTCGCTCACCACCGGCAGACCACGGCGACGGAGCTGGGCGACGAGCTCGGTCTTGACGCGGGGTATGTGAGCCGACTGCTACAGCGACTTGAGGGACAGGGACTTCTCGTGAAGGAGGCGTGCCCAGAGGACGGCCGCGTGAAGCTTCTCTCTCTGACCACCGCCGGTCAGGAGGCCTTCGCCCAACTGAACGCCGCCTCACAGAATCAAGTCGCCGCCATCTTGGGGGAGTTAGCCGATGTCGATCGCGAAAGGTTGGTGTCCGCGATGGGCACCATCCAACGCGTGCTCGGCGCGGAGCCGGAGCACCGAGTTCCGTATATCCTCCGGCCGCCCCAGCCGGGAGACATGGGATGGGTAGTCCAGAGACACGCGGTTCTGTACAACGTCGAATATGGCTGGGACGAGCACTTCGAAGCCTTGGTCGCCGAGATCGTCGCGAACTTCGTCCAGACCTTCAGCTCGAGGCGGGAGCGATGTTGGATCGCCGAGAAAGATGGCGAGAACGTCGGCTCGGTATTCCTCGTGAGGAAGGCCGATTCAGTAGCGCAGCTTCGTTTGCTGCTGGTCGAACCGGAAGCCCGAGGCCTGGGGATCGGCAGACGGCTTGTCTGCGAGTGTACACGCTTCGCGAGACAGGTCGGATATGGGAAAATCGTCCTGTGGACGAATGACGTCCTCCATGCCGCGCGCCGAATCTACGAGCAGGAAGGCTATGTGCTGGTGCAGGAGGAGCCCCACCACAGCTTCGGACACGATCTTGTCGGACAGTTCTGGGAGCTGGAGCTGTGAGTCGAGATTCGTGGGTCAGCTTCCCTCAAGCGAGCGAGAACCGGCCTGTCGTTGACCTCGCTGGGTTCGAGTCGGCCCTCGCGTCACCACCGCCCCCCGCCGATTGGTCGTGGGCACCGATGATCATCCGACTGCCACCGAGTGAAGTCCAGTACCTGGAGACCGTCTGTCGCACACACGGCATCGCGCTGCTGGATACGATCGACTGTCAGCTTGCCGAACTGTCTCGCGTGAGGTACCCGGCCCGAAAGCTGGGCAAGCGGCAAGAGGTTGCAGGGTGGAAGCTGGTAGCTCATGGGGAAGCGGCGTATTGGGGCAATTGGGTCTTCTTCCCCTGGGAGTCCAAAGTCGTCCATCTCCTGGATCGTGAGGATTACTTCGACGTCGTCACGAGCCGGAACCGGGACAAGATCACGCGACGGGAACAACAACTCCTCCGGACGAAACGGATCGGCGTCGTGGGTCTCTCCGTCGGGGGGGAGATCGCGGTAGCCGTCGCACAAGAACACCTGTGTGGCACGATTGTCCTGGCCGATTTCGACCGGCTCGAACTTTCAAACGTCAACCGTCTGAACGCCGGTGTTGACGAGCTAGGAGAGAACAAGGCGCATCTCGTCGCAAGGCGAATCGTCAAGATCGACCCATACCTCGAAGTCGTCGCCTACGAAGGGAGGATCTCGCAAAGCAATGCCGCTGAATTCCTGGATGGTCTCGACCTGCTGGTCGACGAATGCGACGACCTGCAGATCAAGTTCCACCTCCGGGAGCTCGCCAGAGCACGAAAGCTAAACGTAGTCTACGCGGCGGATGAGCGCGGTCTGCTCAGCGTGGAGCCGTATGCCCACGCCCCCGAGCTTCTCCCGTTCCACGGTCGTCTCGAAAGACCCCAATCTTCACGAGACGCCTATGACGATCATCGGGCTTTCCTCCGCGCGATGACGCTGTGGCTAGGAGACTGGGATCGGATCTCCGAGCGCTCGCGTCGCTCTGTCGAGCAAGTCGGTCATGCCCTGAGCGGATACCCGCAGCTCGCCAGCGAGCCGCGGCTCGCGGCCGGCCAGGTCGGCCATGTCGCGCGTCGTCTCCTCCTTGGCGAACGGCTTCTACCGTTCTTCGGGCATCTCGACCTGAACGAGCTGATCATCGCCCGCCCTGCCGACCCGGCGGGCAGCTAGGCTTGCCCCGCATGAACAGGACAAACCAAAGGGACCCAGAAAATGAATCCCGAAGCGGCTTGAACTCCGTGCTATACCGACGATGCCGCCTTACAGCCATATCCCCTCCGAGCGTCCGCCCCCGAAGGTCAATCCGCTGACCCGATCCTGTCCACTCTTAGGGGGTTCACTCCATTCGGCGGTTGAAAATGTCACACTCGGAGGGGACGAGCCTCAGGTCGTCGGGGCCTCCTGGCGGTGGCGGCCGCGGCGTGGGGTGGGCCGGGTGGCGGCTGGCTCGGTCTGGGCGAGCAGGCGCTGCAGTTCGCGATGCTGCCGCATGCGGTAGCTGTTACCGCGAATGTTGACGA
>JBDHAN010000111.1:0-10384 GCA_039588055.1 Gemmatimonadota bacterium
CCGGTGCTCGCCGTAGGCGTTACGGAACCGCTGCCACCGCTCGCACAGGTCCGCTGGCGACCGCCGTCGCTGGTCAGTGGAATGCAACGTCGGTGCATTCCTGTCCACACTGGCCCCCTTTGATCGAATTTGGTGGTGCCCTGAACTCCACCGATATCCTTGTCAGGCGGATGCCGCAGCCGTCTTGACGGTCCGACACTGCCACTCGGTTCGCGCGATGTCCGCCCAGCGATCGTCGAAATGCTGTTGCACGGCCGGATCGATCGTGGGTCCGGCGTCCACCTCGTCGTGTAACAGCCTGCGGATCGTTTTGTAGAACGGAGTCTCGTAGGTGCCGTGAAACAACATGGCGAGGTCGTCGCTGTCATCCCAGTTGGTTTTGACGCCGAGTTGCCGCTTGACGATCTCGTAGAACTCGGTTCCCGGGAGAGGGTACGATACGGACACCCCAATATCGTCGGGTCGTTCCTCGCGAATGAGGTCACGCGTCAGGAGAATGTCTTCCCAGTTCTCTCCCAGGTATCCGAGCTGGATGAACCAGCAACTGCGGATGCCGTGCGCTTTGAGCGTCCGGGTCGCGAGCCGGATCTGCTCTAGCTTTGTGCCCTTCTCCATGGCGTCGAGGATCTCTTGGGATCCCGACTCCACGCCGAGCCAAACCTCCTCCGCACCGGCGTCGGCCAGTGCAGCCACGACGTTGGGTCGCATGAGATTCACGCGCGACTGCATGGTGAAGGGAATGCGTGCATCTCGCGCGTTGACTTCCCTCGCGAACGCCTCGATCCAGGGCGCCGTCAGACCGAAGATATCGTCGGCGAACCATAGGTGTTCGGGCCTGACAGTCTCCTTGAGGTGGCGGAGTTCCTCGGCCACGTTCCCGGGACTTCGTTGGGCATACCGCGTACCGAACGTCGGTTTCGCGCACCAGTTGCAGCGGTACGGACAGCCGCGGGACGTGACGACATTCCACGAAAGGCGGCCATGGGCTTCCTGCCATGCCTTGCGGTAGCGTTCGACGTCGACGAGATCCCAGGCGGGAAACGGAATTGCATCGAGGTCCTCGAGGAAAGGCCGTGGCACCGTGGGACCGAATCGCCGGCCCCGGGATCCGTTACCCGACGGGCCCGAGTCCACCACCACGCCCGGGATGTGACCGACAGTTGCCGGGGAGCCGCCGGTCCATGCCTGCACCAAGTCCATGAGCGTGTGTTCGGGCTCACCGACGATGACGGCGTCGGCCCCTGCCTCGAGGTAGAGGTGTGTGTTGTCGGTGGCGTCGGAGCCATTCACCACGACCCGGCACCCTTCCGCTTTGGCGTGCCGGATCATACTGCATGTGGCCTGGCGCATCTGGATGGTGCACATCTTCGTCAGGAAGTTGAAATTGTCCTCGACGACGGCGACGATGGCAGGCCTGAGGTCGCTGACGAGCCGGCGGAAATCCTCCACACCGTCCGCCAGCATGGCGTCGAACAGGCGTACGGCGTGTCCCCGCATGCGCAGGACCGAGGCGGCAACGAGGGTGGCCAGGGGCGGATACGGTTTCATCTTGCGCCACTGTTTCTCGTCCGCCCGCAGGTAGTACGAGTGGGCAAGAAGGATGGGCGAACCATTTGAGGCCGATGGTAACATGCCAGGGCGTCCGTGAAGGGCCGTACGCGTCACAGGAATCGCATGATTGGGAGCGTCCTGTGTGAACTGGCGGCAGATCGGGCGGTGTCACAGCGCTCCAGCCTACCGCACACACCAATCTATGGGAACACGGCAGCGCTGCTCTTTGTTCCCAACGTAGCGCCCGGGTCCCGAAGTGGGGCCGGCCTCGGGTCGATGCCCCCGAGCGCCGGCGTGCCTGGAAACCCCGATCCGGTTGGTGAGTATCACAGAGACGTGGTGCGCCGATCCCACGGGCGGCTATTCAATGCGGCTGACTATTTATAAGGAATAGAGAGAGCGCCGTCAGTCCTGTCGTCCTGGCAGCAGCCCGGCGATCTCCGTAACATTACCCGCTCACGGCCGGGGGCAGCCCGAGCCACTGAGGCAGCAGTGGTGCGACCCCGGCGACATCCAGGAACGGACCAATCGCCGACCTACTCCTGACACACGGTTACTTCCTGCACGAGGACGAGCACGAGCGGAAGGTCATGAAGCCTTATCCGCCGCTCGGCCTTCTTTACATTTCCGGCTATTTGCGGCGTTCGGGGATGGTGCTCGACATCGTCGGGCGGGCGAAGGCCAGCGGGTGGACGGTGATCCTCGGAGGGCCCGAATCCGCGAACTATCCAGGTGAGTATCTCCTCCGAGGCGCCGATGTGGTGGTGCTGGGAGAGGGTGAGGTGACCATGAGCGAGCTCCTGCCGGCCCTCGCGGCCCGCGGGCCGCATCGGCTGCACGAGGTCGCCGGGACGGTGTTCCGTGACGAGGACGGAGCCGTCGTTACCGGTCCAGCACGTTCCCAAATTGGCGACCTCGACAGCCTGCCGTGGCCCGACCGGGAACAAATTCCCCTGCAACGCTACGTCGACACGTGGCGCGAGCACCATGAGCGTGGAAGCGTGAACCTGATCACGGCCCGGGGTTGTCCTTACCGCTGTCATTGGTGTTCCCATGCGGTGTTCGGGTTTACCCACCGGCGGAGAAGCTTTGAGGATTGTGCCGACGAGCTGCAGCACATTCATGAGACATACGGCCCGGATCAGGTGTGGTATGCCGACGATGTGTTCACGATCCACCATCGGTGGCTCTCGAACTACGCGGCTGAGCTCAAGCGCCGGAACCTGAGAATTCCCTTCGAGACGATCTCCCGTGCCGACCGGATGATGAAGGAAGATGTCCTCGAGACCCTGGCACGGATGGGTTGCTACCGTATCTGGATCGGCTCTGAGAGCGGAAGCCAGCGGATTCTGGATGCCATGGAGCGCGGGGTCACGGTGGAGCAGGTTCACTGGGCGAGCTGCGCCGCCAAGCGACATGGCCTCCAGGTTGGGATGTTTCTCATGTGGGGGTACGACGGCGAGACGGTGGAGGACATCGAAGCAACCATCGAACTCGTGAAGCAAACGAATCCCGATGTCTTCCTGACCACGGTCGCGTATCCCATCAAGAACACGACGTACTACGACGAGATCGCCGATCGCGTCGTGCTGGACACTCCCTGGGAGAGGGCGTCCGACCGTGACCACGCCGTCCGGGGTCGGCATTCGCGTGGGTACTACCAACATGCCGATGATTGGCTGCGCCATGAAGTAGAGGCACACCGCCTTGCTGAAACCGGCGACGGTCAGGTCAGCGAGCAACGACAGCAGGCGATGGAGGCCCGCGCCGCGATGGCGGCTCTCGCCCACGAGGTGCAAGCATGACCGAGGGGTCGCTGGCGTTTGACCGGATGGCGGTGGACTACGACGCCACCTTCACGCGCAGTACGCTCGGCGCCATCATGCGTCGGGCGGTGTGGCGACGGCTGGATGTTTGCTTTGGGCGGGGCGACCGCGTGTTGGAGGTCAACTGCGGCACCGGGGAGGATGCCGTGTATTTGGCGCGTCGCGGTGTGCGGGTGCTGGCCAGCGACGCTTCGTCCTCCATGCTTCGCGTCGCCCGGGAAAAGATCGCGAAGGCCGGAGTCGGTGAGATGGTTGAAACGCTTCCGATGGCCATCGAGGATCTCGAATCCGGCGACGTCACACAAGGTTGGGCCTTCGACGGCATGCTTTCGAACTTCGGCGGACTCAACTGCGTATCTGATGTCGCAGAGGTGGCTCGCGCTGCAGCGGGCTGGCTCAGGCCCGGCGCTCGCGTGGTGCTCTGTTTGATGGGTCCGTGGGTTCCTTGGGAGTGGGGCTGGTACCTGTGCCGCGGGGAGCCCCGCCGGGCGTTTCGGCGGCTGCGGCCGGGTGGAACGAACTGGCGCGGGTTCACCATCCGGTACCCGTCGGTGCGAGCGGTGCGTCGCGCGTTCGCACCGGGGTTTACCGTTCAGCGTGTCGCCGCCCTCGGCGCATTGCTGCCCCCGACCTACGTGGAGGAGTGGGCCGCGCGACATCGCGCACTCGTCGAGCGCCTCGACCGGTGGGAGCGCCGCGTGGAGTTGTGGAGTCCGTTGGTGTGGCTCGCCGATCACTACGTGATGGAACTCGTGCGGCGATGACCAAGCTGACGCCGCTGCCGACCGCCGAAAGAGAGAGCGTGACGCGCGACGTGTCGCCGCCGCTCGTGCCATGCCGAGATCCCATCACAGAGCTTCCCATCCTCATTCTCTACCCGCACAGTCGCTGCAACTGTCGGTGCGTCATGCTGGAAGAACACCACGAAAGAGGAAGTCGGCGCTGAGGACATTGCTCGGTGGCTTTCGGACTGGCAGGCGTTCGGTGTGCGACGGGTCATCCTCTCAGGTGGCGAGCCCCTCATGCATTCCCACTTGTGGGAGGTATGTGCCCTGCTTCGCGAGTCGGCGATCGGGGTCACGATACTCACCACCGGCCTGCTGCTCCGGCGTGACGCGACCCGCTTGGTGCGATACTGTGACGACGTGATCGTGAGCCTTGACGGCCCGCGCGGGGTGCACAACCGGATTCGCAACGTGCCTCGGGCCTACGAGAAGCTCGAGGAGGGAGTCGCCGCCGTGAGGGTCGCCGATGCAGACGTGCGGGTCTCGGGCCGCTGCACCGTGCAAAGGCACAACTTCAGGGACCTGCGCGCGACAGTTGGAGCAGCACGGGAGCTTGGACTCGACCGGATCAGTTTCCTGGCTGCCGACGTCAGCACCGAGGCATTCAACCGGCCCGGAGGTTGGGAGGCTGAGCGGGTCGAGCAGGTGGCCCTGGCCAAGGACGATCTACCGTTCCTGGCTGCGGAGCTGGACGCGTTGGAACGGGATTGTGAGGCCGATTTTGCAAGCGGCTACATCGCCGAAAGTCCAATCAAGCTTCGTCGCCGCCTCCATCAGTACTACGCCGCCCTCAACGGTCGGGAAGAGTTTCACCCGGTCGACTGCAACGCCCCCTGGGTATCCGCCGTGGTCGAGACCGACGGAACGGTGCGGCCGTGTTTCTTCCAGCCGGCGCTCGGCAATCTCCGTGAGCAGGGGAGCCTCGATGCCGTGATCAACTCCTCGGACGCCATCGCGTGGCGAAAGGGTTTAGACACGCATCGCAACGCCATTTGTCGGAAGTGTGTGTGTTCGCTCTCGCTCAGGCGCAGTGATTCGCTCCATGCCGTCGGAAGGTGAAATGACCGTCGCGACACTTCCCCACGAGCGGCCGGTGCGGCATACGAAACAAGGACGCCACAAGGTGGTCCTGTACAATCCAGAGGCGGTTTTCTTCACGATGCCGCTCGCACTCGTGGCCGTGGGCTCACACCTGGATCCGGCGCGATATGAGGTCGTCGTCATCGACGGCCGGCTCGAGCAAGATCCTGAGGCAGCGGTCGCGCTGCACATCGATGAAGCCGTGTGCGTCGGTGTGACAGTCCTGACCGGAGCGCCGATTCACGACGCCGTGCGGATCTCCAGAGCGGTAAAGCGACACCGTCCCGATCTACCCGTCGTGTGGGGTGGCTGGCACCCATCCATGTTCGGCAAGGAGTGTCTCGAGGAATCGAGCGTCGACGTCACGGTTCAAGGACAGGGTGAAGCGACATTTGCCGAGATCGTCCAGCGGCTGGTTGCGGGGTGAGTTGCTGGACGGTTGCCTGGGCTGCACCTATCGACTCGGTGAGGCGGAGATACGTGTGAATCCGCCCCGTCCCGTGCAAGACATCAATGCGTTTCGTCGCCACGATTATACCCTGATCGACGTGCCGCGCTATTATGATCTGAAAGGAAAGCGACAGCTCGACTACATCTCCTCGCAGGGGTGTCGGTTTCGCTGCGCGTTCTGCGCGGATCCGTTTGTCTATCAACGGTCGTGGGTGGCGTTTGAACCGGAGCGAGTTGGTGCCGAGGTGGAAACGCTGTGGCGTCGGTACCGCTTCGACGATGTGAACTTTCAGGACGAGACCTTTTTTACGTACTCGGACCACGTGGAGGCGATCGCCGGCGAATTCATTCGGCGTGAGCTGCCGATCAGCTGGGCGGCGACGATGCGAGCGGATCAGTGTCACCGCATGTCGGAAGAGGCCTTCGTCAAGTGCAAAAAATCGGGCCTCAGGCGGTTGTTGATTGGCGTAGAGGCCGGATCGCAGGCGATGCTGGATCGGATCAAGAAGGACATCAAGCTGGAACAGGTGTTCACTGCCGCGGAGCGTTGCCGCCGCCACGGAGTGGCCGTGCACTTTCCGTTCATCGTTGGCTTTCCTGACGAAGACGATCAAAGCGTCAGAGCGACGCTGGACGTCGCAAAACGTCTTCGTGCCATGAGTCCCGATTTCCAGACGCCGGTATTCTATTTCAAGCCCTATCCCGGTTCGGCGTTGACCGAAGAGGTCGTGCGCAACGGCTACGCACTACCATGTGGCCTCGACGAGTGGTCAAGATTTGATTTCATCGGTTCCGCGGGCCCGTGGGTCTCTCGTGACAAATACCGGCTCGTTGAGCGTTTCAAATTCTACCAACGAGTGGCCTGGGAGCGCGTTGGCTTCTGGAAGAGGCCATTCCAGCGCATCGCTCGCTGGCGGTGCCACCACGATTACTATGCGCTACCGATGGAGAAAATCGTCAGTCATTGGCTGAGCCCGCCGGAGCCCTTATCGTGAGTGACCCGATAACAGTGAGAAGTGTGACGGAGCGGTGAGCAAGATCCCGTTCGACCGGCCTGATGATCCGCTGTACCGGTCCGCTCCGCTGGCGCATCTGGTCGAACTACCGGTACTCGGCATGCGTGTGCGCTATGAGACGAATAGCGAGACTGTCATGAAAGCGGTGGAGCGGACGTTTGGTGGATGGAGATCGCTGACCGTGCATCCAGAACTGGTCTCCGCAACGACGGTCCGGATCCGGCTGTTTGTGCACGACGGCGACGGACAGTCTCACGATGACACCTCGCTGATCTACCGCATGCCCGACCCCAACCGGCTGCTGATTGCCGGCCCGACCTGTTGCGGCGTAGTGGAAGTGGACCGGCGGCAGGCCTACGCGTTCGTCACGCCCGCCCTGGTCTGCGACGAAACGCAGTTCCAATATGGCGTGCTCGAAGCGATGACCTTCTCGTCACTCACCGGCGCCGAACGGTACCCGTTTCATGCGGCCACGGTGGAGCGGGATGGAGTGGGGATTCTGCTCGTCGGTCCCTCGGGAAGCGGCAAGAGCACCCTCGCCTATGCTGCCTCGCGCAATGGCTTTCGCATCATCGGAGAAGAAGTGGCCTACGTGCAGCACGAACCGCAGTTTCGTGTTTGGGGTGTGCCCGGCAGGGTGCGGCTGGACCCAAACGCCACCGCACATTTTCCTGAGCTTCAGGGAATGACGCCGTCTCGCTTTGCAGACGGCACGAGTAAGGTGGCCGTGTACCAAAGCTTCGACGAGTCGTCGCCGGCACCCGTCGCGGAGCGTGTGCGAGTGTGCGTTTTGGCGAACGGCGATGATGGGGCGTCGCTCGAGCGGCTGACGGCACCCGAGGTCGAGCGGGCCCTGACCGAGGACCTCGATCCGGGATTCGATCGTGACCCTGAGCTGGCTGCCAGGGGGGCGGCCAGCTTGGCGGCGGGTGGGGGTTGGCGTGCCAGACTCACTCCAAACCCGACTGACGGCGTATTACTCCTGCGCGAGATCGTTGAGGAGTCACGGAGCGAGAGGTAGTCGAGCTACCACGAACGCTCTCGCGAACGATCGCCGCGTGGGCTGTCGCCGCCGAAGAGGTGTTGGGGTCCGGCTGTGAAGCCGAACTCGAATCGGGCAAGACGGCTGCCGGTGCGCTTCGCGCTGCCGGGATGCTGCTCGCGAAGCTCGGTAGAGCTGACGACCTGACGGTGTGACGCCACTCTATGCACGTCCTCCAAGTAAGCTGCTACAGCGATCCGCTGAATCGCTCTCCCGAAGAGTTGCTGGTGGCGTGGCAAGCACTCGGCGGCGTCGCCGGTGCCGTGGCGCAACAAGGCGTGCAAGTCACGGTCCTGCAGCCCGCAGGTCGCGATGCCGTGCTGCAGCGTGAAGGCGCCGAGTTTCATTTTGTCCGGGAGAGACAGGGAACGGGGGTGCGGCGCGCGCTCGGGCTGTGGGCATCCCCCCGGCGAAGAAACGTCGTTCGCCGTGCCCGGCAGCTGCGGCCCGATATTGTCCATTTTCAGGGACTGTCCTTTCCGCTTCACGTTCGCCAACTACAGCGATCGCTGCCCGGTGTGCCGTTTCTCGTTCAAGACCATGCGGATCCGTTACACGCGTCGTGGCGTCGACCACTGTATCGCTGGGGTCTGGCGAAGGTGAACGGCGTCGCGTTCACGGCTCGCGCCCAGGCCAGGCGGTTTGTCGACGCGGGGATTTTACGTTCCGGGATGCCGATATTCGAAGTTCTGGAGTCGTCGAGTCGATTTACCCCCGGTGACCGGGACGGCGCGCGGGCGGAGACCGGGGTGTATGGCGATCCGTGTTTTCTTTGGGTTGGCCGCCTGGACGACAACAAAGACCCCCTGACGGTGATCGAGGCGTTGCACACGGTGATGCCGCAGCTCCCGGACCCGCACTGCTGGTTCTGTTACACCGATGCACCCCGACTCGCTGCGGTGCGAGAGTGCCTTGCAAGCGAGCCGGAGCTAGCGGCACGAGTACATCTTTTGGGAGAAGTGCCGCATGCCACAGTCGAACTGCTGTGCCGGGCGGCGGACTTCCTCGTACTCGGCAGCCACCGTGAGGGAAGTGGATATGCCGTGGTTGAAGCACTGGCGTGTGGCACGATACCACTGGTGACCGACATTCCATCCTTCCGCGAGATTACGGCGGATGGGCGCATCGGTGGGCTGTCCCCGCCGGGCGACGCCGACGCCATGGCGAGGAACATCCTCGAATGGTCGAGCCGGGACAATCAGCAACTCCGCCGGGCCGCGCGAGCTCACTTCGAGCGTGCGCTGTCGTTTGACGCCGTCGGCGCTCAGTTGCGTGACGCTTACGAGTCCGTCCTCAGGGAATCGTGAAGATCGCGCTGATCGTGCCCGGGGGTGTGGATCGCAGTGGGGAGTACCGAGTCATTCCCGTGCTCCTCTGGCTCATCGAGCGCTTGGCCAGGCATCACGAGGTGCACGTGTTCGCATTGCACCAGGAGCGCGAGCCCAGCCGGTACGACCTCCTCGGCGCCACCGTGCACAACATCGGCGAACGGGCCACGGAGCGGCGGACCCTGACCGCGGTCCTCGGCGAGCACCGTCGGCGGGCCTTTGACCTGTTTCACGCCTTCTGGGCGACACCCGCCGGTGCGGCTGCAGCGGTGCTCGGGAAGCTCACGGCAAGACCTGTGCTGTTGCATCTGGCGGGCGGCGAGCTCATCGCGCTTCCGGCGATCGGCTACGGCGGACGGTGCACGCTGCGCGGGCGGACCTTGGTGCGCCTGGCGCTGTGGGGGGCCTCGCGGATCACCGCGGCGTCGCCCGCACTGATCGCCGAGGGTGGAGCATTGGGAGTGACGGTAGAACAGCTAGTGCTCGGTGTGGATTTGAAGCGATGGCCGATCTGCCGGCCGAGGCCCCGGGCTCGCGGTTCGACAGCGAGGCTTCTGCACGTCGGTAGCCTCAATCGCGTGAAGGACCAGGGTACGCTCATTCGGGCCGCGGCGCACATGCGGGAAAACGGACCGCGCTTTCACCTCGACGTGGTTGGAGAAGATGCCCTGGGCGGTGAGGTACAGAGATTGGCGCAATCACTTGGCCTGAACGACGTCGTCAGTTTTCACGGCTTCTTGCCACATCGCGAGCTGAGGCCGCTGGTTGAGGTTTCGGATCTTCTGGTGATGTCGTCGCTCCACGAGGGGGGAGAAGTCGCTACACTCGAAGCGGCGGCGGCGGGTGTAGCGGCAGTGGGAACGGCGGTGGGTCACATCGGTGCATGGGCTCCCGAAGCCGCGGTGGCCGTGCCGGTCGGTGACGCTCCCGCGCTTGCGCGGGAGGTGATCGCACTGTTGCAGGACGACCCGCGTCGCATGACGATGGTGCGGGAAGCGCAACGTCAAGTCATGGAGCATGACGCCGACGTAACGGCCGTGCGAATCGGTAGGATTTACGATGAACTAGTGTGCGGGACGTGAGGGACGACTTGGCATCGACGGCGGAGCCCTTGGTCTCTGTGATTGTCCCGACATACAACCGACTTCATTACCTCCGCGAGGCCGTGGCGTCGGTGCTTGCGCAGACATACGGCAACTGGGAGCTCATCGTGGTGGACGATGGGTCTACGGACGAAACGTCGTCGTATCTGCGTGCTGAGACTGATGCACGGGTGCGCTTGCTGCTACTCGACCACAGTGGATCA
>JBDHAN010000112.1:0-4819 GCA_039588055.1 Gemmatimonadota bacterium
AACGTCAGGGCCGCCCACGACCCACTCGATGGCGTAGGGATCCTGGCCGAGGTACCGCACGAGGTGGCGATACCAAGTCGCACCGCTCGCAGCCCAGTTGTAGATGCCGATGCGGCGGCCATTGAGGCCGGTAGGCGTGAGGGACGAGCCTTTCAGGGTATAGAGGTCACGGGCCGTGAAGTTGCGAAGCAGAAACACGGGGACGGCGACCAGCGAGCGATCACCACGATCCACCCGGAGCAGGTGTCCCAACATCGAACCTTCCCCACCATCCACATCCGGGTCGGACGCCGCGCGCCTGAGCATTTCACTGCGGGGGCCTCGAACCCAGATCAGCTCCAAATCGTCCTGTTGCACGTCGCCCGTCGCGAGAGGCGTAAACCGGAGATACTCGGTGAAGGCGAGGGTGATCGCGGGAACCGCTACGCCAACTTGCCGTGCTGCGACGTCTCTGGTGTGCAGCAGCGACGCGCCGGCGACCGAACCAGCCGCAACGAAGAATTTTCGTCTTGAGAGCTCGTTCATGAGAACATCTCCTTCCGGAGGCGGATGTCGACTGCGGTTCGCCAAATTTCGCGTCCGTGGAGGCGCCCCGCCACCCTGTTCACGGTCCGCCTCCTACCCCTCCCCGCTCAAGACCGGCACTGGTTCCGCAGGGATGCCGGGCAGAGTAGCTTCACCACTCCCCATTCAGCTCGGTTCCTCGACAGTGGTATGGGCCAACGCTTGCGACCCCAACACCTTGGCCGTAGCTTGGCGACCTTTAGCAACACGAGCCGGTAATGTCTGCCCTCAGCCTCGATGCCCCCACGCTTCGTGCCGGAGCAAGAATCCCGGCGCTCCCGGAGGGTCCCACAGACGAAGATCCGCACAGAACGGCCCATGCTGCGCGGTTTTGAATGACATCGCACTCACCGCCAGCCACCGGCGACGACAGACCAGCGCGGCACCGCCGGATTTCTTACTCGCAGGTTCCTTTCGAGCCCTCGTGGGCTGCACGACTGGCGGTTCCTGTTGCGGTGGTAAGCAATCTCGCTGTGGTGGCCAGTGTATACGTGCCGTGGCGAACCGCACAGATTCGCTGGACACCACCGCTCGATGACGTAACGCGACCGATCGTAGACGGTGGCCGCCCGGTCATCTATTACAGCTGGCACAAGTACGAGCCGTTTCTGTTGCTCGCCTTTCGCGACATTCCGGCGCGATTGACGCCGCACGCCATCGGACACGACGGTATCGCGTCACGTTCGCTTCAGCATGCCGTTTCGTGGTTCGGTGTTCCGGTGTGGGTGTACAGAAGACGATCTCCCGTCACCCCAACACAGCAAATCATCCGGATGGTGCAGGAGCAGCACCACCATGTCGCACTCGTCCCGGACGCCGGTGGCCCGTATGGTCGCGTCAAGCCCGGACTGGCCGAGATCGCCCATGCGGTCGACGCGTGGGTCATCCCGGTTGTCGTACGAGCGTATGGCCGTCTCAGTCTCCCCCGGCCGTGGCGGTACGGTTTTCCGCTTCCTTTCTGCTCTGTCGCTGTGCATGCAGGTGAGCCGTTCGAGGGCAACGCCGCGACGGTGGACCGATGTCAACACGCGCTCGATGCGCTGGAGACACGCGTCGGGCGTGGCTGACATTCCTTGCCGGCACCCACTGGGGTCGCGACACCTCGCGTTTCATCACGGATCACGGTAAGTTAGCCCCCGACGCTCATAGCTTTTGGCTACCTCACGAGCAACGCGAACATGATTCGACCCAAATCTCTTTTCATCTCCGCAGCGATCCTTGGCCTTGCCTGCACCACGGCCGGTCGTGACGGCCCATACGACCTCGTCATTCTCAACGCTCGCGTGATGGATCCGGAGACTGAGTTGGACGCCGTGCGCAACGTTGGGATCACCGACGGGGTGATCGATGCGGTCACCGCGGTCGCGATCAGTGGCCGTGATACGATAGACGCAGCGGGGCTCGTACTGGCGCCCGGCTTCATCGACCTCCATGCCCATGGACAGGACTCGGTAAGCTACCGGCTGCAGGCGCTGGATGGAGTCACCACGGCGCTCGAGATGGAGATCGGCGTGTATCCGGTCGGCGCCTGGCTGGCTTCGCTCGAGGGCCGTGCGCTCATCAACTATGGAGCGACGGTGGGTCATGCGGGTGCTCGCATGAAACTGCTCACCGGTGTCGACATCGGTCACTTCGCGGTGCAGCCTCCCGGCAGTGACATCATGCAGCTGTGGAGTGGCGAGCACATCTACCAGGAACTGACGGCAGAACAGGTCGCCGAGTTGAGCCAACTCATCGCCCGCGGGCTGGACGAGGGGGGACTCGGCATCGGGTTCGGGATCACGTACACGCCGGGCGCCGCGCGGACCGAGATCCTGCAACTCTTCGAACTCGCCGCCGCGCGGGGCGCGCCTGCCTACGTGCACCTACGCGGTGCCAACTCCGGTGGCACCCTGGGAGCGTTCCAGGAGGTGATCTCTAATGTCGCATCCACCGGTGCGTCTGCGCACATCGTGCACATGAACAGCAGCGCCGACGAGATGGCACGCACCACGCTGCAGATGATTCGGGGTGCGCGGGTGCGCGGGATGGACGTAACGACCGAAGCCTATCCCTACACCGCGGGTTCGACCTTGATCGAATCGGCGCTGTTCGACTCATGGGAAGGCTTGGACGACTCGGCCTATGCGCGCCTCCAGCGAGCGGGGACCACGGAGCGTCTCACCGCCGCGACGTTTCGTCGGTATCGAGCGCAGGGCGGATGGGTCGTCATCCACGGACGGAACGAGGAGACGAACGAGTGGATCGTCGCCCAGCCAGACGTACTGCTCGCAAGCGACGGGATCCCTTTCCTTTATGTCGCGGCCCATCCGCGCGGCGCCGGGACGTTCTCGCGGGTGCTTGGCTATTATGCTCGCGAGCGCGGGGCCCTCACGCTGATGGAGGCACTCGCTAAAATGACGATCCTGCCGGCGCGGCGACTCGAGGGTGCCGCACCGGACGCGCGGCGCAAGGGTCGCGTGCAGGTGGGCGCCGACGCCGATCTCACCATCTTCGATCCCGAAGCGGTCATCGACGAATCCACGTACGAGCGACCGGACGCTCCGTCGACCGGCATCCGACACGTGGTGGTCGGCGGAACGTCTGTGGTGCGGGACGGCGAGATCCTTGGGGGAGTATTCCCGGGGAGGGCGGTGAGACGGTAGGGCGGTAGGACGGTAAGACGGTAGGGCGGCAAGGTCCTTCGAGACGCGTCACTGGTTACGGGCAACGGGTTTGAGAATGATCTGCGACTGTAGATTGGGGAGCAGCGCTCGGCCAACCCCCTGAAGTCCCTTGTTAACGTCTTGGCCGATTCGTGCGTAATTCACTGAGGACCCTGTCCGAGCGGCAACGTGCCATCGACGCCGTCGCCGGACGGTCTCTCTTGCACCATTAATCGTCTATGAGAATGGTCTCAGCGCTAACACGAAAACCGCTGGCGGGGACACTGCAGACGATTTCGGCCTTCTGCGGCTTCCTCATGCTGTCGAGCCGGGCCGCCGCCCAGGGACCTGCGGAGAGCACCGCAGGGATGGCGACGACGCCGGCCGTGCGGGCGGTCGAACGCTCGGGATCCGTTGACATCGACGGGCGCATGGACGAGGAGGCCTGGTCGTTGGCGGCCGCCGCGACGGGATTCGTACAGCGGGAGCCCGTGGAGGGGGCCCCGGCCGAAGAGGACACGGAGGTCCGGATTCTGTTCGATGAAGCAGCCGTATATGTCGCGGCCCGCATGCACGACCGCGAAGCCGAGGCTATCGCCGATCAGCTCGTGCGCCGCGACGATTGGGGGCAGTACGACTACTTCGAGGTAGCGTTCGACCCCAACCGCGACCGGCGCACGGGCTACTTGTTTCGGGTCAGCGCCGCCAATGTCCAGCGCGACGTGTACCTCTTCGAGGACAATCAGCAGGATGACGCCTGGGATGCTGTCTGGACCTCTGCGGTCAGTCGCGACTCGCTCGGCTGGACGGTGGAGTTACGGATCCCTCTGTCACAGATGCGCTACGAGGCGTCGCGAGATGTGCAGAGCTGGGGAGTCAACTTCGTCCGGCGTCGGTTGCGAACCAGCGAGGAGACCCACTTTGCGCTGATCTCTCGGCTGCAGCAGGGAATGGTGAGCCAATTCGCGACCCTCGAGGGCATGCTCATCCCGAGCGCGTCACGTCTGATCGAGTTCCGACCGTATGCGCTCAGCAGTGTGTACACAGCGCCTTCCGTACCGGAGGATCCGTTTTTCGACGGCTCCGACCTCAGCTCTCAGATAGGGCTCGACTTCCGCTACGGGCTCGGCGCGCAATTCACGCTGGACGCCACGATCAACCCCGACTTTGGTCAGGTGGAGGCCGACCCAGCCGTCATCAATCTCACCGCCTTCGAGACGCGCTTCGAAGAACGCCGACCGTTCTTCGTGGAAGATGCGCAGATCTTCGACTTCTCGTTGTCGGCTGGTCAAGACCTTTATTACAGCCGCCGGATTGGTCGCTCACCGCACGGCCGCCCGCCGGATAATGCCGCGTTTGCGGACGTTCCCGAGGCCGCAACGATCCAGGCCGCGGCAAAGGTGACCGGACGAACGACGGGCGGATTGTCTGCCGGCGGACTCGTGGCCCTGACTCAGGAGGAAACGGGACTGGCCGCCTTCGACGGGTCGGGAGCCACCGAGTCGTTCCGGGTGGAGCCTCCAACCGGGTACGGGGTCGCCCGACTCCAGCAGGACTTCAACGACGGCACATCGACGCTCGGTGGGATCGCCACCGTGCTCGGCCGTGAT
>JBDHAN010000113.1:0-4816 GCA_039588055.1 Gemmatimonadota bacterium
CTCGAGGCGATGCAAGAGAAGCAGGTAACGATCGGCGGCGAAACGTACCCGCTCGTAGAATCATTCCTGGTGTTGGCCACCCAGAACCCCATTGAGCAAGAGGGAACGTACCCTCTACCGGAAGCGCAGCTCGACCGCTTCATGCTGAAGATCAAGGTCGAGTATCCGACCCGCGACGAGGAGAAAGAGATCTTGTGGCGGATGGCGGGAGGGCAGCCGATCCCGGTCTCGCGAATTGCCGATCCCGACGAGATCTTGGCGCTCCGTCGTACCGTGGCCGAGCTGTACATGGACCAGAAGATCGTCGACTACATTGTGGACCTCGTTCGTGCTACCAGAGCGCCGCAGGGTGTGGGGCTCCACGACGTCCGTCCACTCATCGCGTATGGGGCTAGCCCCCGCGCTTCTATTTATCTCGCCCAGGCAGCCCGTGCTCACGCGTATGTTCGCAGCCGTTCGTATGTGGTTCCGGAAGACGTCAAGGCCATGGCTCCGGACGTGCTGCGGCATCGTGTGCTCTTGACGTTCGAGGCCGAAGCGGAGGACATGACCTCGGACGATATTGTCACCAAGATTCTGGAGGCAGTCGACGTCCCGTGATGGTCGGCAGGCGAGCAATCAGTGCCGAGGTCCTCCGCCAAGTCAAGACGATCGAGCTCCGCACGAGGCGGCTGGTCAACGCCCTTTTCGCGGGGGAGTACCGCTCGGTGTTCCGCGGTCAGGGGATGGAGTTCTCCGAGGTTCGGGCTTACCAACACGGCGACGATTTCCGCTCCATCGATTGGAATGTGTCGGCCCGTATGGGTTCGCCGTACGTCAAGATCTTCGAGGAGGAGCGAGAGCTCACGCTTCTGCTGGTGGTGGACCGGTCCGGATCGTTCGAGTTCGGCGCACCGCTAGCGAAATCAGAATTGGGTGTGGAGGTCGCGGCGGTGCTTGCGCTTGCTGCCGCGCGCCAAAACGATCGGGTCGGTGCACTGGTCTTCTCTACGGGAGTGGACCATGTTGTCCGGCCGGCGAAGGGCCGCCGACACGCGTTGCGCGTGATTCGTGATCTCCTCGCATTCGCACCGGAGGAGCGCGGTACCAATCTCTCCCCCGCGTTGGTGTACGCATCGCGGCTTCTACGACACCGCGGTGTGGTCGTGATACTCTCAGACTTCCGCGCCTCGGGGTGGGAAGAGAACCTGCAGCGCCTCGCTGCGCGGAACGACGTGGTGGCCATCACCGTTGACGATCCGCGAGAATTTGCGCTCCCCGAATCGGGATGGGTGGAAGTCGAGGATGCGGAATCTGGGATGCGGACGCTAGTCGATACCTCGCATGAGCCCACCCGACTTGCCCTCGCGATGGCTGCTGAAGAGCGGCGCCTGGCTCGCGCTCGAGCCTTCAAACAGGCTCAGGTAGATCATATTGCGCTGCGCACGGACCGCCCGTACGCGGAAGCGCTGCACCGCGCCTTCGCGGCTCGAGCGCGCCGTTTGCAGAGATGATTCCCGTTTTCCTGGCCGCGCTGCTGCAAGCCGTACCGTGGACCGCGAACTCGGACTCATCCACTGTAGGAGATACGCTCTGGCTCTACCGGCAGATCCCGGTTGAGGTGGGAGCGCACGCCCGCCTCGAGCCCCTCGAACGCACCGATGTGATCGAGCCACTGCGTGACCCGCTGGCCACCGTGCGAGACGGACTGCTGTCGGTTCGTTATGCCCTAGCGGTGTTCCGGCCGGGCCGCGTCGGCGTATCGATGCCCTCCATCGAGGTCCAATACGCCGATGGGAGAACCGTTACTGTCCCAGGCGACACGGTGTGGCTCGTGGTGACGTCAGTGCTACCCCAGCTTGACCCACCGCCAGATCCCCAGCCCTCGCTCGCACCCGTGCCCCGCCGAGCAACCCGACTGCTGCCCCTCGTTCTGCTCGTCGGGTTGACCCTCTTGAGTGTCAGCGCGTGGGGCATCAGACGACGATGGCCAACGACGCGGCCTGTGTGGGCGGTGCCATCTGGCGAGCCCGGTGCGGTGCCTGACGAACGGTGGGCGGAACTAGGGGAACCACGGGCCGCGGCGGCGAATGTTGCAGACAGACTCCGCCGTCGGATCGCCGATGGGCTTCCGGCGGCAGGGCGCCATCTCAACATCCAACAGTGCCTTGAGGTCATTGGGCAGGAGCGGCCGGATTGGCCTCGGCGCGACCTGGAGGGCGTGCTACGTGCACTCGAACGCGCGCGCTTCGCGCCGGCGGTGGCCAACGACCTACAGGAGCTCAGGCAACGGGCCGAAACGCTGGTCGCTCGACTCGGGGCTGAGGATGAAGGAGCGAGCGAGTGATTGCGTTCGCGCGTCCCGTGCTGTTGCTGTTCCTGCTGCTGATCCCCGCGTGGTGGTGGCTGCGGCGCCGACGTGCTACACCCACCGCCACCTACAGTGATGTGACTGAGCTCCAAGGACCCGCTTCCCGACGGGGCTGGCTGGCAGCAATCCCGCCCGGCCTGCGTTCCGTGGTGCTGGGGAGTTGGATCGTGGCGGCCGCTGGGCCACAGATCGGCGGTGCCATCGTCGAACGCACGAGCGAAGGAATTGGCATCGTACTGGCTGTCGATGTATCGAGCAGTATGCTGGCTGAGGACTTCGCGCCGTCGAATCGGTTGGACGTTGCGAAGGAGCAATCCGTCGCATTCGTGCGGGGTCGCGAGTTCGACCGCATCGGGCTCGTGGCGTTTGCCGGCGAGGCGCTCACAAAGATGCCCATCACGGTGGACTATGCGGTGCTGGAGGAGGCCGTCCGAAACCTGCGGGTGGGCGAGCTGGAAGATGGTACGGCGATTGGCACCGCCATCGCAACGGCGGCAAACCGACTGCGTCGGGTTCCAGGCGCCAGCAAGGTGATCGTCCTGCTCACCGACGGGGAGAATACCAGGGGCATGCTCGATCCGCGCACTGCAGCCGAGGCAGCGGCGTCGGTCGGTGTGAAGATCTATACGATTGGTGTCGGAACCGAGGGTGAGGCGCCCCTTCCCATCGGACGGGGGCCGCAGGGGCAGCTGCGTTATCAAACGCTCCCGGTACGGATCGACGAGGAGCTGCTGCGGGACGTCGCGGATCGCACGGGGGGGCGCTATTTCCGCGCGACCGATCCGGGCGCATTGAACCGCGTATTTCAACAGATCGATCAACTCGAGAAGACGCCGGTGATCATCACGCGGTACACCGAGTTCGACGAGTCATACCGCCTGCTGCTCTTGCTTGGACTCGCAGCGCTCGTTCTCGAGCTGACGCTCTCCGCCACCGCCGTCGTCCGGGTACCATAATGATCTTTGACGTACCGTTGCTGGTGTGGATCGCGCCGCTGATGGGCTTCGTGTTGTGGGGGCTGGCGTTGTGGGCACGAGGCACGCGAGTTGCCCGGGCCCGGCGCTGGTCAGAGGCCCTTGGAAAGCGAGCCGCAAAGATCGGGCGATTCGGCTCGATCGCGCTGGGTGTCGCGGGCATTATGGTAACGGTGGCTCTCGCGGGTCCGCGGTGGGGCAGCCGGACGGTCGTCACCGACACGAAGGGTCTGAGTCTGGTGATCGCCGTTGACATCTCGCGCTCGATGTTGGCCGAGGACGTCGCGCCGTCGCGGTTGGGTCGAGCAAAACGGGAAGCCCGGCGTCTCGTCCATGATCTCCGGGGCGATCGCGTCGGGTTGATCGCCTTTGCAGGGGGGAGCTACATCACGGCGCCTCTTACCGTCGATCCCGGGGCGCTGCAGCTCCTGATCGAGGGGATGGATCCGGACATTGCCAGCAAAGGAGGAACGACACTGACGCGAGCACTCCGACAAGGTCGGGATCTCTTGTTGGCCGGTGAAGAAGTTGCGGATCGAGTGCTCGTGCTGTTCACCGACGGCGAAACGCACGACTCACTGGCGACCGTACTCGAAGAAGCGCAACGGCTACGCCGTGCAGGCATTCGGCTCATTCTCATTGCAGAGGGAGGGCGTGAGCCGGCGCGTATCCCGGTGCGCGAGCTGGACCGATCGTTCGTTGGCTACCAGCGGGATCCGCAGGGGAACATTGTGCAGACCTGGCGTCGTGACAACGTCTTGAATGCCGTGGCCGACGCAGCAGAAGGTGTCGTAGTGGCAGCCGAAATCAACGACCAAGCCGGAGCGGCGCGAGACCTTGTGGAGTCGTTCAAGCGAGCACCCCTCGCCACCACGACGTCGGTCCACGACGTATCACGCGCGTGGATCCCGCTGCTGGCTGGAACTTTGGTCATGCTCGTTCACACGATCACTCGACGGTCCATGGCCCTGGCCGCTCTGGCCATCTTGGTTGGTACGCCGAACGTGGTGGCGGCGCAGGGACCTCAGAACCGTGCCGATGAAGCCTGGAGGCGTGGTGCGCTCCGAGAGGCGGCCAACCTGTACCTTGCGCAAGCCCGGGAAGGGCAGGGTGGCGACACCGTCTGGTACAACCTTGGAACGGCTGCGATGGCGATTGGCGACACAGCGCTGGCACGCCGCGCGCTCGAGCGCGCGGCCAGGTCTCTTGAGCCCGAGGTGCGCTTTCGCGGCTTGTACAACCTTGGCCTGCTCGACTTGCGGCTGGCCGGCGCGGACTCCACAGGCCGGTCCGAGCGTCTCGGGATTGCACGCCGGCGATTTCGTGAGGCACTCTTGCTGCGTCCAGACGACGTCGCGACAAAGTGGAATCTCGAGTTGACCGTCGAGCGCGCTCCGCCCAGCGGAGGGAGTGGTGGCGGAAGCGGGCCGCCACCGCAGGGCAGTGGCGGTGGGGGTGGCAGTCCGGCCGACATGCGTCCCCCGGGAGGACT
>JBDHAN010000114.1:0-4715 GCA_039588055.1 Gemmatimonadota bacterium
CATCATTGCCGTTCCCATCCAGTTGGACAGCGGTGAGGTCGAGGTGTTCACCGGTTATCGAGTGGTGCACAACACGTCCCGTGGCCCCGGCAAGGGTGGGATCCGATTCGACCTCCAAGTGACGCTGGACGAAGTGAAAGCCCTGGCGGCGTGGATGACGTGGAAGTGCGCGATCGTGAACATCCCGTTCGGCGGCGCGAAGGGCGGTGTGGTGTGTGATCCGACGGTATTGTCGGACCGAGAACTCGAGCGGGTGACGCGTCGATACACGGCGGCGTTGATCGACAGCCTTGGGCCAGAGTCAGATATTCCTGCGCCTGACGTGAACACGAACGAGCGTGTCATGGCGTGGATCATGGACACATACGCCATGCATAAGCGTCAGGCTGCGACCGCGGTCGTCACCGGCAAGCCGATTGAAGTCGGTGGATCGCTCGGCCGGCGAGACGCTACGGGGCGCGGTTGCATGATCGTCACCAAACAGGCACTCAAGCATCTGGGACTGCCCCTCCGGGGCTCCACTGTGGCCGTGCAGGGTTTTGGCAATGTGGGGTCGGTGGCGGCCAAACTGCTCGAGAACGAGGGCCTGACGATCGTCGCGGTCAGCGATGCAACCGGCGCCGTCTACAATGCCAATGGGATTTACATCGATGAGGCGATTCAGTGGGTACGGGAGCACCGGTACATTGCCGGCTATCCCGGCGGTGAGCCCATCACGAATGCCGACCTCATGACGCTCGAGATCGACGTCCTTTTACCTGCCGCAGTCGAAAACGCGATCACGCGGAGGAATGCCGGTGACATCAGAGCCAAGGTCATCTGCGAGGGGGCCAACGGTCCCACGACCGCCGGGGCCGATCGTATTCTCGACGAGAACGGTGTTTTCGTCATCCCCGACATTCTCGCGAACGCCGGCGGGGTGACGGTCAGTTACTTCGAATGGGTGCAAAACCGGAGCGGATATTTCTGGGACGAGGCGACAGTCGTCGAAAGGTTGGGGGCAATTACGGAGCGGTCGTTCAACGATGTTGTTGCCCTTGCCGAGCGCAACGCCGTCAACATGCGCACCGCCGCCTACATGTTGGCGATTGAACGAGTAGCCGCCGTCCACCGACTTCGTGGAATGTATGCCTAATGGTCTTTCACGTGGTCGCGGTGGGACGGGTTCGCGACACCAACCTCCGCGCGGCATGTGACGAGTACGCCCAACGCACTCGTCGATACGCCAAGCTCGAGATCCGTGAGGTCACGGAGGGACCTCGTGCTCGCCGGTCGGCTCAGACGGCCCGTCAGCGTGAAGCGGATGCCCTCATGCGAGCGATTCCCGACGACGCGAGGGTCGTGGCGTTGACCCGCCAGGGCACAATGCCAGCAAGCCGTGATTTCGCACGCCGCCTCGGCCACTGGCAGGAACGGGCGCTCGACATCGCCTTCGTAGTGGGTGGAGCAAATGGGCTGGATCGCTCCGTCATCGAGCGCTCTGAGGAGCAGCTGAGTCTCTCCCCCATGACGTTGCCGCACGAAGTCGCCCGTTTAGTACTCCTCGAGCAGATTTATCGGGGTCACACCATTCTCAGGGGCGAGCCATATCACAAAGATGACTGAAAGACTATCGGACGAAGCGCGCCGGCAGCTGCTCACGTATGCTCGGCAGACGTTGAGTGCCGTTGCCGATGGCGTGGCGGGGCCACCCCCGCCGACAGGAGAACCGTTTGAGACGCCCGCGGCCGTGTTTATCACGTTGCGCCGCGTCGGTGACCTTCGGGGTTGCATGGGGCGAGTCCATGCCGACACGTCCCTGGGTGCGGTCGTGAAGCTCATTACCCAGGCTGCGGCTGCTCGTGACCCTCGTTTTGCCCCGGTCGCTTCCAGCGAGGTAGCGGAAATCACGATCGAGATCTCGCGACTCACGACGCCCGAGCCGGCTTCCGCGGATGACGTGGTGCCAGGTCGTCACGGCGTCATTGTCAGCAAGGGACAGCGAACCGGACTCCTCCTGCCGC
Source organism: Gemmatimonadota bacterium (assembly GCA_039588055.1). Lineage (GTDB taxonomy): Bacteria > Gemmatimonadota > Gemmatimonadetes > Gemmatimonadales > GWC2-71-9 > JAOTVV01. Next base: position 2,004 of record JBDHAN010000114.1, read on the forward strand.
AGGTCGCGGTGGAGCAGGGGTGCGACGCCCCCGGATTTCTCTCGCTCGCATGCCGCAAGGCGGGATTGCCGCCGCTCGCGTGGAGGGATCCGGACATCGTCATCAAGACGTTCGAGGCCGAGGTGTTCGGAGAGTGACCGAATGGTTCGAGCAGTGGTTCGGAGAAGAATACCTGCAGGTATATCCTCATCGTGACGACGACGACGCGGTGAGGGCGATCTCACTCGTGGCCGCGCTTGCTCCGCTCAACGGGGCCAGAGTGCTCGACCTGGCGTGCGGGTCGGGGCGGCATGCCGCACACCTCGCGGCCAACGGTGCAAAGGTGGTGGGATTCGACTTGTCGATGCCCCTTTTGAGCCGTGCCAAACACCGGGATTTCCCGACCAAGAACCTCGTGCGCGGGGATATGCGCCTGCTCCCGTTCCGGGATGCGAGCTTCGATCTGGTTCTCAATCTGTTCACGAGTTTCGGCTATTTTGCAGACGACCGACAACACCTCTCCGTGGTCGCCGGCGCGGCGCGGACGCTCGTGCCCAAAGGCAGGTTCATTCTCGACTACCTGAATGCCGATCTGATCCGGACGGCACTCGTTCCGCTCGAGGAGCGTAACGTCGGCACGCGACGGGTTGTGATTAAGCGGAGACTGATTGAAGACGGACGGTACGTGATCAAAGAGATACACATCACGGACGACGGGAGGAGTTTCGTCGAACGGGTGCGGCTGTTTTCGGTGGACGAGCTTACCACCATGATCGAGCACGCCGGACTCGCGGTCACCCAGCATTTTGGTGACTACGACGGCCAACCGCCGGCCGGCGGCGCACCCCGCGTCATCCTCGTTGCGGAGCGCCAATGATACCTGAATTCGAAGCTCTGTCACCCAAACCGCGTCCGGCGGTCGAGTCGCGTACAGATGGCGGTCGCAACGGGCCGATCGATCCCAGGCTACGTGAAGCGTTCGTCGCATCGCCGGCGGCGACGGACAACCTTGAGCGACTTTTCTCGCCCGGCTCACTTTGCGTGACAACTGGCCAGCAACCGGGATTGCTCACGGGCCCGCTATTCACGATCTACAAGGCGCTGTCCGCCATAGCGCTGGCGCGCCGGTGGGAAGCGACCCTCGAGCGCCCGGTGGTTCCGGTCTTCTGGGTGGCGGGAGACGATCACGACTTCGCGGAAGCGAATCACGTCATTGTCCTCAGCACCACCCAAAGCGTTGAACGGCTCGAGTTGCGCTCCCGAGCTTCGGACGCCGCCTCCACCCCTTTGTATCGCGAACAGCTAGGGGACGATATCGGCCAAGTCTTGTCTCGCTTGGAGGAGATCACCCCGCTGAGCGAGTTCCGGTCTGAGGTGATGGAGTGGCTGCGGCGTCACTACCATTCGGAGAACGATCTGGCCAGTGCGTTCGGCGAGGCGCTTGCCGATCTCCTCGGACGCTACGGGCTCGTCGTGTTTCGACCCACGAGCCCCGCTGCAAAGGAGATCACCGCACCTTGGGTGATCGGGGCGCTCGAGCGCTCCCGTGAAATAGACCAAGGCCTCGTGCAACGTGCCGCACACCTCGAGCGTGACGGCCGACCGGTTCCCGTATCCGTTCAGGCCGGGCATACGCCGGTCATGATCGAAGGGAAACAGGGGCGGGACAGACTCATCATCGACGGTGCCGGCTTTCGGACGCGTCGATCGGATGAGCGATGGGGATTGAATGAGCTCAAGGATCTGGCGCGCGCGGAACCAGACCGGCTATCGGCCAATGTCCTGCTGCGACCGGTCGTCGAGGCCGCTATCCTCCCGACGATTGCGTACGTGGCGGGCCCAAGCGAGCTGGCCTACCTGCCCCAGGCGGAACCGTTGTACCGGTTACTGGGAGTGCCGCCGCAGGGCGCCGTCGCGCGATGGTCGGCGCGAATCATCGAGGCCCGAATCCGAAAGACCTTGGAGCGATACAAAATACGCCCGGACGAACTGCTCGCGCAGGACGGCCAGCTCGAGACCAGAATCGTGCAGGAGGGCATGCCGGAGGATGCGACAACGGCTTTCGCGTCCCTCCGCGACACGATCGATGCAACGCATCCCACGCTGCTTCGGGCTGCTATCACCATCGATCCCACGCTGGAGAAGAAAGTGCATGCCGCACGGCGAGGGATGCTCACCAGTATTGCCGAGTTCGAGAAACGCATGGTGTCCCACCTCAAACAGCGAAACGAAGCGACCCTCCGGCAGGTCGCCAGCGCGCGCAATGCCTTGTTTCCGCTGGGTCAGCCCCAGGAGCGGGTCTTTACCGTGTCGGCCTATCTCGTGCGATACGGCTGGAAGCTGTTAGACAGCGCCCTGGCTGGGTGCGAGGCGTGGGCGAACGGCCTTGAAGCAACACCTCAAGACACGTAGAATGCGCACATGGTGCTCTGGGGTATTCTGCTGCTCATCGTTCTCGTAGCACTGGCGATCCCAATTCTCGCCATCGTGCTGGAAACTCCCGTGGTCCGGAGACTGTCCGAACGGTCCGGAGGAGGGTCGGGTGGCGTCGCCCAACTGGCGCACAGGATAGAGAGCCTGGAAACTGACGTGCAGGATTTGACCCAATCGGTGGAGGCGTTGCGGGAAGAGACCGAGTTCGTGCGCCGGTTGCTCGACGACACCGGCGACTCACCGGCGTCACGTACGCTCCCCCGACCCGACCAGTAGCGACATGCCCCCATCGCAGGGGCG
>JBDHAN010000115.1:0-4587 GCA_039588055.1 Gemmatimonadota bacterium
ACAGCTAACAGCTGGGGTGGAGGGATGTGGAGTGGAGGCGAGCGGCAGAAGCGGCAGGGTTCTGGAGCGGCTGGCCGCTGGCAGCCGAGGAGGGGAAGGGAGGGGGAAGCTAGATCAGAAGAGGAGCACCACCACGACCGACGTCGTGACCGCGACCGCGGCGGTCGCCAGCCAGATGCCGCGCCGCCGCCCCGGCCTGGCGGCGGAGATTTCTTGTTCTCGCAGACGAGCGACCGAATTGATCAGGAACGCGCGGGCGTCGGCATTTGCGCTTTCCGCGGCGTCGTCGCTCGATGACACGCCCGAGCGGCTTCCGACGATTGGGTGCGTGGCGCGCCGGCGGTCGAGGCCGACGCGCCGTTCCGTCCTGAGGTCCAATCGGATTTCAACCTGCACGACCCCATCGGACGCCCCAGGGTCTCTGCGTTCTCGGATTCGTCTTTCGATGCTGCCTCGGTGTCCGGGAAGGAAAGCGAAAAAGATCATGGCGCGAACCTCATCGCTTGGAGATATCCCGATCGTTACAGGGCAACTCCCGCTTCCACCTGGGGGCAACTCCCATGCCATGCGCAGTCCCCATCCACTCCATGCGGTCGATCGTCGGGTGTTGCGCCGAAGCAACGGACGACGCAGTCGGGCACCATGGATGTTGAAAGTCCCGACTTTATTGCTCGTCAAGGGTTTACGTTAGGGGATGGGGCAGGAGGGGCAGGAGGGGCAGGAGGGGCAGGAGGGGCGGAGCTCACTCCTGCCGCAGCACCGCCATTGGATCCACGCGGCTCGCCCGCCGGGCCGGTAGATAGGTCGCCGCCAGCGCCACGAGGCCGAGCAGCCCGGACACGACGCCGTAGGTCATGGGATCGACGGCTTCCACCCCGTACAAGAGGCTGGCTTGGAATCGGGTGAAGACCACCGCCCCGGCCAGGCCCACAGCGAGCCCGGCCCCGACGAGCTTGAGCCCGGCACTCACGAACTGGCCGACGATGCGAACCGGCTCGGCGCCGAGAGCCATGCGGACCCCGATCTCCTGGGCACGTTGCCCGACGGCGTACGAGATCACGCCGTAGATGCCGACCACGGCGAGGGCGAGAGCGACGCCTGCGAACACACCCAGGAGGATCATCGCGAAGCGGGTACGCGCCACCGATCGCGAGACGCGCTCGGTCATGGTGAGCACATCGCTGACCACGATGGCCGGATCGATCTCGCGAACAACTCGGCGTGCGCCGGACACGGCAGCCGTGGGATCGCCGGCTGTGTGGAGCACCAGATTCATCTCACTGAGGAAGTAGTCAAACGGGACCTGTCTGTACGGCACGTGATACGCCGGCACCGGATCGGCATCCAGGGAGTACTGGTGTACGTCTTCGATCACGCCGACGATTTCCATAATCTCGTCCGGACGGCTCATGACGAACATGCGTTGTCCCACGGGATCTTCATCGTTCGCGAAGAACCGGCGCACGAGGGCGTCATTGACGATCACGACCCGCGGTGCATCAGCCCGGTCGAACTCGTTGAAGCTGCGACCCCGCAAGAGCGTGATCCCCATCGTCTCGAAATACTCGGGGCTCACGGCGTGCCACCCATAATCGCGTTTTTCGCCTTCCTGTTGGGGGGGCTTTCCTACGATCTGTATGCTCCACGTCCACTCGTCGTCCGCTAGCGGCAGCAGTCGCGTGACAGCTACTTGCCGCGTCTCGGGCAGGCGCGCCAACGTCGGTAGCATTCGGTCGTACAGTGCCACCTGCTCGGCTTTGGTGGGATACTCGGCGCTGCGAAGCGCGACCTTCATGGTGGCCACGCTCTCCGGCTCGAAACCCGGGTCCACGCGCATGAGGCGTGCGAACGTCGTCATCATGAGGCCGGCGGAAACGAGGAGCACGAGGGAGAAGGCGATCTGGGTCACCACGAATCCCGCCCGGAGTCGCTGATGCCCCCGGGAAACCGTGGCACCGCGACTGCCGTCCTTGAGACCGTTGGCCACGTTCGTGCGTGACGCCTGCACACCGGGTGCTGTTCCAAACAGCACGCCCGTCACGAGTGCCACCGCCAATGCGAAAACCAACACGCGGCCGTCGATGCCGATCTGATCGACCTGGGGCAGATTGTCGGGGGCGACGGCGAGCAGCAATCTCGTCGCACCGGTGGCGGCGAGCACACCCAGGGCCCCGCCGGTCAGTCCGAGCACTACGCTCTCAGTCATCTTGTGCCGGATGAGGCGACCGCTTCCCGCACCCAACGCGGTGCGTATCGCCATCTCCCGCTGTTCTGCCGCAGTGCGAGCCAGCATCAGATTCGCGACATTCACCGACGCGATGAGCAACACGAATCCCACCGCGCCGAGCAACACCAGGAGCGCCGGACGGATCTTTCCCACCACTTCATCCGTGATCGACACGACGTTGACCCCCCACCCAGTCAGAAACTGGGGGTACTCCGCGCGCAAACCGCCCACGACGCGGTCCATGTCTCGTTGGGCCGCTTCCACGGTCGCTCCGGGCTTCAGCCGCGCGATCACCCGGAGATTGTGAGTCCGACGATTCTGCACGGCCCGCTCCGTCAGTCCGAGTGGCACCCACACCGCAAAATCACGGTCCAGGAACTCGAACCGTGCCGGTAGGATGCCGATGACGGGGAACGTGCCGCTCCCGAGGTTGATGCTCTGATCCAGCACGGAGGAATCCCCGCCGAACCGAGACTGCCAGAACGCGTAGCTCAACATCACGACATTGTCGTTGCCCGGGAGATCTTCTTCGGGAAGAAACGTGCGTCCGATCGCCGCGTTGACGCCGACGGTGCGGAAGAAGTCGGCGGAGACAATCCCCACGAGGACACGCTCAGGGTCTTCCTGCCCGCGGAAGGTGAATGGAAACGCCTGGTAGGCCGCCATGGTACTGAACACGCGGTTTAGCTCCGTCCAATCCTTGTAGTTTGCCGCCGTGACGCTGTTATGGTCGTCGAAGAACCCGGGGCGCTGATCGACCTCGTGCACGAGGACGAGCTCTTCGGGATCTGGATGGGGCAGGGGATGGAGCAAGACGCCGTTCACTACGCTGAACACCGCGGTGGTGGCGCCGATGGCGAGGAGGAGGGTCGAGAGGATAGCGGATGTGTACCCGGGACGCCGGATGAGAGCCCGCGCGGCGTAGCGAATGTCCTGGCGCACCGAGTGCATGAATTCACTTCCTTTCCTGAGGAGGGCCATCCGCGATGTGCCAGCCTCACGCCGGCACCGGTTGGCAATGCGCTGCACGTTGCCAAACCGAGCGAGTGCCGCGCGGCGGGCTTCAGTCTCAGTCATCCCGCTCTCGACGTATTCCTCTACACGGCCCGTGAGGTGAAGCTCGAGTTCCGCCTGGATGTCGGCGTCCGGGTCGTGCCCTTCGCGACGTTGCCGCCGCCAGCCCGCTCGCGGTCTCATGCGGTCATGCTTCCTCGAGCCCCAGGACCTTGTTCACCGCGTTGGTGTGTCTGAGCCACTGCTGCACCTCTTCCTCGAGGGCCTTCTTCCCGCGCGGGGTGATTTCATAGAACCGCGCCCGCCGGCGCTTCTGCGAGATCCGCCACTCGCCGTTGATCAATCCCTGTCGCTTGAGACGATGGAGCGCCGGATAGAGCGCTCCCTCCTCCACGTGCAGGAACGCGTCGGACCGCTCCTCGATGCGTCGCGCGATCTCGAGGCCGTGCCTGGGCCCCTGTTCGTTCAGTGTGTTGAGGATCATGACCTCGAGGGTCCCGTAGAGAGCGCCGGGACCGGCCTTTTCAGCGGGTGGTCTCATATCTCCTTTGACAGCGTTGAGGCCTAAAAGGTTTACATAAACTATTTACATAACACATTTATGTAAATGGTCATCATGTAACTCATTGTGCAACAGGAGGTTATGGTGCAGCGCAGCTCGCCTGGGGACGAGCAATTAGCTGTGCCGCGCCGCTTCGGACGCGGTATGCGCGCGGCCGCTCGGCTTGCTGGCAAGTTGTCCGTCCAGTTTCTATCATTCATCTGGCCGCCTGGTACGGAGGCCATGACGGCACCACGCATGGCGATCACCTCGCACCGCCCGATGCCGACCAAACTGGAAGCGTGGTTCGGCGGTGCTGAACGGCGGACGGTGGACCCGGTCCCCCGCGATGTAGCCTGGATGCCTCCGCGACCACCTCAACTGACAACAACGCACCTGGATCGACGAGCCGCTGTGCGAACGAGGGCCGTCGGAGATTGATCCTATGCGACTGCTTCACCACGCCGTCCGAATGTCGCTGCAGTACCCCCGCGCGGTTATGCTCGTCGTGGCGGTGCTCGTGGTTGCTCTCGGCAGCCAGATCCCGCGGATCGTCATCGATACGGATCCGGAAAACATGCTGCCGGCCGACCAGAGCGCGCGAGTGCTGCACAACGAAGCCAAGCAGACATTCAATCTGTACGATCTGATCGTCGTCGGCGTGGTCAACGAGGCCGACCCCGATGGCGTATTCAATCCGGCGTCACTCGAGCGGATTCACGAGCTGACGCGCGCCATCGAGCGCATCGACGGCGTGCGTCGTCAGGACCTGCTTTCCCTCTCGACCGTCGACAACATCTCGCAG
>JBDHAN010000116.1:0-4221 GCA_039588055.1 Gemmatimonadota bacterium
GTTGCCCTAGCCCGGTAATCGGGATAGGCCTACTGTGGTGGCTCGAGCCGAGGTCATCCCTAGTGTCCAACCAGCTGGAGCGCCTGAAGTCAGCAGTTGCTGACCGCTATGCCGTCGAGAAGGAGTTGGGTCGCGGTGGTATGGCGGTTGTGTACCTCGCCCGTGACAAGAGGTACGACCGTGCCGTCGCCCTCAAGGTGCTGCGGCCGGATCTTACTGAGTCACTCGGTGCCGAGCGGTTCCTCCGCGAGATCCAGATCGCCGCCCAGCTGAACCACCCGCATGTCTTGCCACTCCACGACTCCGGCGAAGCGAACGGCTTCCTATGGTACACGATGCCGTTCGTTGATGGCGAGTCGTTGCGGGACCGACTGAATCGAGAGCAGCAGTTGCCCCTCGAGGACGCGATCCAGATCAGCAAAGAGGTGGCTGACGGGCTCGGTTACGCCCACGGCGTCGGTGTCATCCACCGCGACATCAAGCCAGAGAACATCCTGCTGTCCGGCGGCCATGCGACCATTGCCGACTTCGGGATCGCGCGAGCCGTTACGGAGGCTGCTGGGCAGAAGCTCACCGAAACCGGCATCGCGGTGGGTACCCCGGCCTACATGAGTCCGGAGCAGGGAGCGGGGAGCGGCAAGCTGGATGCACGGAGCGATCTCTACAGTCTGGGGTGTGTGCTGTACGAGATGCTGGCGGGGGAGCCCCCGTACACGGGGCCGACGGCGGCGGTGATCGTCGCGAAGAAGATGAGCGAGCCGACTCCGCGGATATCGGTGGTGCGGGAGACGGTACCGGGGCCCGTAGAGGAGGCGATCACGAGAACATTGGCGAAGACGCCGGCGGATCGATTTGCGACGGCGCAGCAGTTCACGGCCGCACTCTCGGTTGACGTCAAGGCGTATGAGCGGCGACACCGCAGAAGTGCGCTCCTCCGGCGTCCAGCTATCGCGATTGTAGCGGTTGTAGTGATCGCCGGGGGGACCTTCAGCACCGTACGCTACCGCGCCGCCAGCTCGTGGCGGCGGCAGCCCGTGGACCCGAACACGGTCGCGGTGCTGCCGTTCCGCGTGACGGCGAACGACCCCGAGGTCGCAAATCTCGACCAAGGGCTGCCTGACATGTTGTTCGGTCTCCTTAGTGGAGATATTGGGCCCCGAGCTGCGAACATTGAACTATTGCTGCGGAAGTGGAGTGACATGCAGGCGCGGGGGGAGTTCACGGCGGAGGACGCGCCGCTCAGGCTCGCGGCGGATCTCGGAGCGGGGCTGCTGATCAGTGGAGGGATAGTACAGGCTGGGGCGCGGCTGACCGTGAACGTGTTGCTGCAGCGGGTCCCGGACGGGAACGAAGTGGCGCGCTACACGTTCCAAATGCCAGCTGACAGCGTGCACCTACTGCCGAGCAATGTGGTACTTGGGCTGATGGGAGGCGAGCTCGGAGAGGATCGAGAGCGACTCGAGACCTTCGCACGCCAGGACCCGGACGCCGTGAAGGCCTATCTTGCCGGCGTGCGCGCCTTCCGTCAAAGGGACAATACGGAAGCCGTCCAGCACTTCGCACGGGCGCTCGAAATCGACTCCACGTATGCGCTGGCTGCCTTGCGTTTGGCGCAGGTATGGTCAGTTCAGGGCAAGCGTGAGGAAGAATGGTACTCGCGGATGCGGCGGGCGCTCGAGCGGGCGAGTGAGTACCAGGAGCGGCTCGGGACTCGAGATCGGGCGGAGTTGGCCTACCGCCGAGTGACGATGCGGATGGACACGGTCGGAGCCGGAACCAGCGCTTATTCGTTGGAGGTCGCGCGCGCCTGGACGGACGCGGCGCCCGACGAACCGTTGGCATGGGTTGAGTACGCACTCCAGGTAAGAGGAGTGTGGCTGGTTCCCAACCGAGCGGAGGAGCGAAGACGGGCCCTCGAGAGGGCTTGGCGACTGGATTCGACGACGCCGCACCTGGTTGGCGAGCAGCTGTGGAACGCACTGCGGGATGGGGATCGGGAACGGACGGTGCGCGTCGGGACCCAGTTCCTTGCAGTCGCTGATACGGCGGACCCGGGTGACGTCATCATACCGGGTTTCCATGCCACCTCGTGGATCATCGCGCTCCTGCGCGGCGACTCGGCCACCGTGCAAGAGTACCGGGCCCGGGCCGAACGGAACGACCCACGAGTGGCAACGTCGGAGGTCGGGTTGGCGCTCAGAGACGCAGCCCGCGATTTGGGACTGCCATTCGATGACGCCGAGCTCGTCACCGAGCGCGCCAGCGCACACCTGGTGACGCGGATCGACACCGTCAATCACTTCGCGTGGGACCTGTCGCGCGCTGGACCTTCGGGAGGTCGATTCGATAAGACGATCGAAGGGCTGCTGGGGCCGTGGGGGCTGTATACCTGGCAGGAGGCGCAACGCTGGACCATGCTCATCAGCTGGTCGTTGCTGTATCCCCAACTCGACGGAGCCGCCGCTGTCGCGGCGGACTCGCTGCGGCAGTTATTGAGTCAGGAAGTCGATGCCGTCCAACGGAGCCCCATCACGGAGGCGGCCAACGCGCGGTGCCATGTCGAGCTGTACCGGGCGGCACATGGCGACACGGTAGGTGTGCGTGAGGTGATCGGCCGCCTGGAGCCACTAATCCGCGAAACAAACATGGCGGGTGTCTGTCCGGCACTCGTCGAGGCCTTGCTCGAGTCGTACCAACCTGCGCAGCCTGGGGCTCCCGCTCTCGAACGCCTGGACTCGCTGCTGCAGCGCGGCACGGGGTGGGAGTATCCGGCATGCGCCGCGATGGTGGCGGTGCCCCGCCTCTTGCGCCAACGGGGTGAGTTCGAACGCGCTCTTGCGGCAGCACGGCGACGCTGGCCCGGTTACGGCCTGAGTCAACAGGCGCATGTCGCACGCCTCAAGGAGGTTGGCGATCTGAGCGTGATTGTCGGCGATACGGCCGGGGCGATCGAGGCCTACGAAGAGCTGTTGCGCCTCTGGCATGATCCCGACGATCTCGGGCGTTTGTGGACGGACAGCGTGGGCGCGGCGCTGGCGAAAATACGATAGAAGTACTCGGTTTCTTGCTTGCTCCACGCAACAATTGCGTACATAGTATGTGCAATTCGCCGTGCGCTGCTGCCTGACGGCGATCCCGCCAGCCGAAGAGGCAAATCCTCCCGAAGCCCCTCCGACGACGAGACTGCCACGGCGTTTGCGGACGGATAGGGTGCGCTCCAGGGACTGCGGGAGGAACCCATGACTCGCAAGCGGCAGCGGTGTGTCCGACTCCTCTTGATCCTCGGATGTCTGCTGCTGGTTGGCAGTGAACTCGCTGCCCAGGCCGTGACGGGAAGTGTGCAGGGAAGGGTGCTCGGTCCGACCGGGCAACCCGAGGACCAAGTGGCGGTCACGATCTCCGGACCGAATCTCCTGCAGCCGCGAACGACCACTACTGGAAGCGGTGGGTTCTTCCAGGTGCTGGCACTCCCGCCCGGGACGTACACCGTGCAACTGAGGAGAATCGGCCTCCGGCCCACGGTCGTCGAACGCGTCGTGGTTGGGATCGGGAGGGCGACGACGCTCGGCAACCTCACACTCGAATCACAGCCCATCGAGCTCGAGGAGCTGGTCGTGGTGGCACCGGCCACGACTATCGATCCGGTGCATACGACAGTCGGTGCCAACCTCGACGCCGAGGATTACGCGCTACTGCCCGCTCAGCGGGACTACAAGTCGGTCATCATCATCCTGCCCCACATCACCGAGAGCTCCCGCGGGGACGTCCTGAACGTGGGCGGCCAGACCGGTCCGGAGAGCATGTACTTCATCGATGGGGTGAACGTCTCGTCGCCGTCGTTCGGCGGTGCCTTCGGGACGAGCCTGCCCTACAATTTCATCCGCTCGATCGAGGTGAAGGCCGGGGGTTACGAAGCGCAGTACGGCAGGGCGCTCGGGGCAGTCGTGAATGCGGTCACCTACTCCGGCACGAACACACACGAGGCCCACCTGTTCGGTTTCGCCACGCACAGTGCGCTGACCGCCACTCCCAAGGCACTGCCTACGCTGCGGGAGGGAAACGCCGTCAGCTACGATCTGGGCGCGCGCGTGAGTGGGCCGATCGTACGCGACCGTCTCTGGTACTCCGCTGCGTACAACCCACGGGTGGACCGAGTCGAGAAGGAGATTCGGGGACACGGTGTCTTCGATGATCGCCGCACCACTCACCTGTTTGCGGGAA
>JBDHAN010000117.1:0-4135 GCA_039588055.1 Gemmatimonadota bacterium
CGTCAAGATCTGCAAGAGTCCCGCCTCAGCGATGCCCTGCACAAAGGCCTGCGCGTCGGACACGGGAATGACAGCGCCGGTCTGCATCCGATTCCGAAGCGCCACGTGCTGCATGTACTCCTTGAGCGATCGGCTGGCATTCTCCAAGTCGTCCAGCTTCATCTGGTAGACGATTTCTTCCCAGCTCCCGGCGTATGTGACGCCCGACGTCGTCTTCACGCGATGCACGTCGCCGACAGGTCGGCGCTGCATGCCCTGCAGCTCGGTCAGCAGCGTTCCGAACATTTCGATCTGCTGCGGGTCGCGCATGGTTCCGTCAGGCCTCGTGGCCGCGACTTCCGTGAGGAGCTGGTCCACCGGATCCGAATCGGCTGCGAGCTCCGCCAGGCGGGTCTGCCATGGCAGGAGTTCTGGATCGTCGTTGCGCAACCGGTAAATGGACTTTTTGAGCTCGATGGTCCGCCACAACGCCAACTCGTCGTAGTGGTCGCTCGGATCGGTTTGCTCGAAGTGAAAGAGACTCGCCTCGTACTCACCGCGGTCGTACAGCAAGTTCCCCAGGTAGACACGCCCTTCCGTATGAGCTTCATCGAGGTCGGTCGCGTGGCGCAACCAGAAGACGGCGATGTCCTCATCTCCAAGCCGGTGGGCCGCATATCCGAGCGACGCCGCCGCATCGGCGGACTTCTCATGATGCTCTGCCGCGATTTCGAAGAAACCGCGGGCATGACGCAGCATTCCCTCCCGAAATAATGCGCGCCCGATCTGAAGCATGAGGTCGTGGTCTTCCCGAAACCCGAGGGCGAGCACGCGGTCAAAACATTGAAGCGCGGCAGATCGATCACCGAGCTTGAGCAGTGCTTCACCCAGTCCTGCCAACGCTTCCTCGCTGTTCGGGTCGAGACCAAGGGCTGTCTCGAAGCTCGCTCGCGCCCACGCGTACTCTTCGAGCGCCAGGTGTACGTACGCGAGGCCAAGGTGCAGCTCGACGGAGTCGGGGTAGCGCGACAACGCCTCACCGAGCTCGTTGATGGCATCCTCGTAAAACCCCTCGTTGTACAGCTGGTGCGCCCGTTCCGCGTATTCGTCGGAGCTGAGGAAGGGGTCCGACATCCGTCGGGCCTCCGGTGGTTGGGTTGCGTTAGGATAAAACCCAAGTCCAATTCGCACAAGCGTTTGGGTCAACCCGACGTGCGCAATGGGTGATGCCGAAGGTATCCCGAAGATGCGAAACGGGCGGGGGGAACCGCATTTCGGCTCCTCTCCCCGCCCCTCTTTTCCAGCTCAAGCCGCGTGATGCGGCCAAAAACTCAGTTCATTGCTGGTGCGCTCGTGGCAACGTGCGACATGCTGATCTTCCAGCGGTTGTCCTGCTGGTCTTTCACCCACAACAGCGATGCCTGACCCGACTGCACCGGCAACCGCTGACCGTTTCGCTGCACGATGTCGATCGAATGGCTGAACAACGCCAGTGCCGCCTGGGGTGAGAGCACCTGAACTTCCACTTCGGTAGCCACGAAGTTCATGTAGTTGATCCCCGCATAGAACGTACGGATCTTCTCCTCCGCAGCTTCCCACCCGTCGGTGCGCCGACCATCAGCCCAGAGCACCCTGAGCCCCGGCACCTGGTGATAGAAGGTGGCGATGCTGTCCTGACGGGCATTATTCATGGCACGCACCCACGCACTGACCTGATCCCGCACGACCTGCCGCGCCAGAGCCTCTTCGCGCTGTGTCATCCCCTGTGCACACGCGATCAGTGCGGCGCACGCCAGCACGAGCACGACGTTCGAGCGTTTCATGACCCCACTCCCTTGGCTAGGACGAGTATCCCCGTTCTCCGCATAAACTACGGGTCCCCGTAGTTGCGTCAATGAGATAGGGGGCAGAGGAGAGAGAGGGGGCAGAGGGCGGCGGCAGCGCGGCAGGGCGGCAGCCCCGAGTTGCTCTGACAGCTGATGGCTGATGGCTGATGGCTGTCCGCTGACGGCTAACTGGCGATCGCTCACAGCCTTCAAACTTCTTACCTTGCACCGACACACATTTGGGGTCCCGATGCGTTACGCCAGTCTTTTCGTCTTACTTGTCTTGACCGCTTCATCACCCCTCAGGGCCCAGCAGTCGGGGCCGCGCGAGGACGGACGGATCTACGACATACTCGAGGCGGTCTCGGCCGAAAGAATCGAGCAGGACATTCGCACTCTCGTGTCGTTCGGTACGCGCCATACCCTTTCAGACACGGTGTCCGATACACGCGGTATCGGCGCAGCACGACGGTGGATCAAGGCCGAGTTCGATCAGATTGCCGAGGCATGCGGCGGATGTCTCGAGGTGTCCTATGTGTCGGAGATCTTTCCGGAAGGTGGACGTCTCTCGGCCCCGACCAACGTGGTGAACGTGGTGGCGCTGCAGCGTGGCACCACCGACCCCGGCCGAGTCGTGATGATGAGCGGCGATATCGACTCGCGCATTTCGGACGTCATGAACGCTATCGACTCCGCACCCGGCGCCAATGACAACGCCAGCGGGGTGGCGGGAACGCTGGAGGCCGCGCGCGTGTTGTCACAACACGATTTTCGTGCCTCGATTGTTTACCTGGCCCTTTCGGGCGAAGAGCAGGGCCTTTTTGGCGGGCGCACCGTGGCACGGATGGCGATCGACAGTGGGTGGAATGTTCAGGCGGTGCTCAACAACGATATGATCGGGAATATCGAGGGGGTGAGCGGCGTGATCGAGAACGTGACGGCACGCGTGTTCTCCGACGGGACGCCGCCCACCGAGACCGATCAGCAGCGCTCTGCCCGGCGCTTTACCGGTGGTGAGGTCGACGGCATCTCACGACAGCTGGCCCGCTACGTGGACGCCATCGCCGACCGCTATCTGCCCACACTCGATGTCATGATGATCTATCGGCTGGATCGGTTCGGCCGCGGAGGGCACCATCGACCGTTTGCAGACCTGGGCTTCCCGGCCGTTCGCATCATGGAGACCAACGAGAACTACACGCGCCAGCATCAAAACATCCGCGCGGAGAACGGAGTTGCCTATGGCGATGTCCTCGCCGGCGTCGACTTCGATTATGCCGCCACGCTCACGGGCTTGAACGCCGCAGCCCTCGCCTCCCTCGCCTGGGCCCCCGGGGCACCATCCAACGTACGCGTTTGCGGCGCGGTACAGCCCGCAGCGCGACTGGCGTGGGATCCGCCCAGCGACTCTACCAGCGTTCTCGGATACCGGGTGTACTGGCGCTTCACGGACTCCGCGACCTGGGACCACGCTCGGTGGGTCGGGAGCGCCACACAGCACACGTTCGGGGGCCGTGTGATCGACAACTATTTCTTTGGCGTCTCGGCAGTGGAAGCGAACGGAAACGAAAGCGTTGTCGTGTTCCCGCGACGGGCACGACGAGGGGAGGGTTGTTGAGCGTACATCGCAGGCGACAGCGAGTTGCTTCGGATTCGGACAGATGAGTCGGCGCCGGATCTTTTTCGGCATCCTCACGCTGGTCGTGGCAGTTGCCATCGTGTCGACGACGCTCGGCCGCGAGGTATTTTCCGGTCGGCAGCCCGGCCTCACCTCGTTCACGATCGTCCATTTCGCCGGATACTTGTTCTTCTTGCTCATGCCCGTGGAGGTCCTCCTTCCCTACTACATGGCCGAGGGCCATCGCGGAGAGATCCTGATCGCGCTGGCGGTCGTAACCGCACTCGCCGCCCAAGTGATCGACTACGGCATCGGTCGGCTCCTGGCCGAGCCCGTGACCCGCAACATCATTGGCCAGAGACGCTACGAGCGTTTCAGTCGGTGGGTGGAACGATGGGGAAGTCTCGCGATCTTCGTGTTCAATCTCTTTCCGCTCTCGTCCCCGAACATGCTGCTGGTTGCGGGTATGACGCGCTTTGGCCCAGTGCGCACGTTCGGATACAGCGCGTTGGGTTTGGTGCTCAAGTACGTGGGAATCGTGTACGTGTTCGATGCTACGGGTTGGCTAGGGAATGGGGGGTGATGTGTCTGGCGGTCAGACGGTCGGGCGGTCAAGCGGCCTGATCGATGTCAGCTGGCTCTAGCCCATATCGTTCTCGCCCGACATCTTCGAAGCGTCTCCCACGCCTAGGACTCCTCCCGTGTCCGTCAA
>JBDHAN010000118.1:0-4101 GCA_039588055.1 Gemmatimonadota bacterium
CATACCACGGCCCGGAGGGTTTGCGTCGTATCGCCAAGCGCGTGCACACACTGACGGCACTTCTCGCAGAAGGGATACGACGGCTCGGACACCGCGTCGTGCACTCGGCGTACTTCGACACGCTCTGCATCGAGCTCGACGAAGCCAAAGTCACTGACGTCCACCAAGCGGCCGTCAGCCGGCGGATGAATCTCCGGGCCATCTCGCCGACCCGCATCGGCGTCGCGCTGGACGAAACGACCGGACCCGGCGACGTGGCAGAGTTGCTCGACGTCTTCGCGCTCGGCGGAAAGCCTCCACCGCTCGAGAAACTGAGTCCGCCCGCGGAGGAGGGCATCCCCGCCGGTCTAGCACGAACATCATCTTTCCTCACCCATCCGGTGTTTCACCGCCACCGTTCGGAAACCGAGATGCTTCGGTACTTGAAGCAGCTCGAGGACCGGGACCTCTCGCTCACATCGGCGATGATCCCGCTCGGATCTTGCACCATGAAGCTCAATGCCACGACTGAGATGATTCCGGTCACTTGGGCCGAGTTCTCCGGCCTCCATCCTTTTGCCCCGCGCGACCAAGCACAGGGGTACGCGCAGCTGTTCCGGGAACTGGAAGAGCAGCTCGCGGAGGTCACCGGTTTCGAGAGCATCTCACTCCAACCGAACGCCGGCTCGCAAGGTGAGTTGGCCGGCCTCCTGGTGATTCGCGCCTACCACGAGGCCCGCGGCGAGCCGCACCGCACAACCTGCCTGATTCCCCAATCGGCACACGGGACGAATCCAGCCAGCGCGGTCATGGCCGGCATGAAGGTCGTTCCGGTGGGCACCGCGCCGAACGGCAACATCGACGTCGCCGACCTGGAAGCGAAGGCCAAGGAGCACGCCGATACCCTCGGTGCGCTCATGGTCACGTATCCGTCGACTCACGGGGTCTTCGAGGCGACAATCCGACGCGTGTGCGAGATCGTGCACGCGCACGGCGGGCAGGTCTACATGGACGGCGCCAACCTCAATGCCCAAGTCGGGCTGTGCAAGCCCGCGGAGATCGGCGCCGACGTGTGCCACCTCAACCTGCACAAGACCTTTTGTATTCCACACGGCGGTGGTGGGCCGGGGATGGGGCCGATCGGCGTGGCATCGCACCTCGCGCCTCACTTGCCGGATCACCCCGTCATCGACCTCGGGATACCACAGTCCTGCGGCACTGTATCCGCCGCGCCGTGGGGCAGCCCGTCGATTCTTCCGATCTCATGGGCCTTTAACCGTCTCACCGGACCCGACGGCCTGAAGGAAGCGACGCAAATCGCGATCCTCAATGCCAACTACGTCGCGCGCCGCCTTCACGGATATTACGAATTGTTGTACGCCGGCGAGACCGGACTCATCGGACACGAGTGCATTCTCGACACCCGCCCATTCAAAGCGTCCGCGGGTGTCGACGTCGAAGATATCGCCAAGCGCCTCATGGACTACGGCTTTCACGCGCCGACCGTCTCCTTCCCGGTGCCCGGGACCTTAATGGTCGAGCCCACCGAGAGCGAATCGAAGGAAGAGTTGGATCGTTTCTGCGACGCCCTCATGGCGATTCGGGAAGAGATTCAGGAGATCGAGGAGGGACGGGCCGACCGGGCAAACAATCTCCTCAAGCATGCGCCACACACCTTGGCCGTGCTCACCACGGACGATTGGGACCGGCCCTATTCGCGAGAACGAGCGGCGTTCCCGACACGGCAAACCCGGGAGCACAAGGTGTGGCCGGCCGTCGGTCGCATCGATGCAGCATACGGTGATCGCCACTTGATCTGCACTTGCCCGCCGATGGAAGCCTACGCCGAGGCGGCCGCCTCGACGACCTGAACTCGTTGGCGAATCGTGCGCTGGACGCTTCTCCTCGATCCGGCTGGGCGGCCCGGCCACGAGAACATGACCATCGATTACGGCCTCCTGCGCGCCGCACAAGACGGGGCAGCCTTTCTGCGCCTGTACCGATGGGATCCTCCCTGTCTCTCCTTTGGTCGTAACGAACCCGCACGCCAGCGGTACGATACGGAAGCGATTAAGCACCTGAAGCTGAACACCGTTCGGCGCCCCACCGGGGGGCGCGCGGTGTGGCACCACGCGGAACTGACGTATGCCGTCGCAGCACCGTGCTCGGTTTTTGGATCGCTCCGGTCCACCTATGTGGCCATACATGAGATGCTGGCGCAGGCCCTCGGGCGGCTAGGGGTCGCCGCGTCTCTCGCACCCTCCAAGCCGGGTCGCCAGCGTCATCCTGCGCCTTCGGCCGGCGCGTGTTTTGCCTCCCCGGCGGGCGGAGAGGTGGTCGTGGGCGACCGCAAGCTCGTGGGGAGCGCGCAGCTGCGCGAGGGATCCGCATTCCTCCAACACGGCTCGTTGCTGTTGGAAGACGGACAGGATATGGTGACCCGTATCACCCGCGGTACAGCTGCTCGCGCGGTGGCGACCTCGCTGGCGGAGGTACTCTCCAGATCGGTCGCGTTCGAGGAGGTTGCGAGCGTGATCGCGACGCAGGCTCGAGAGTCCTGGCCCGGAGCCTGGGAGGAGACCCGAGACTCGCCACCGGTTGACGGGATTGATATGTTCGAGAGTTGGGATTGGACGTGGCGTTTGTAGACCTTGGCGGTCAAGGGAGACCCATGCGCACGAACTCGAAGGCATGCATCGCGCTCGCCCTGGCACTCCCGTCTGTCCTGCCGGCGTGCGCACCCGAGCAAGATTGCACTGACGTGTGCGGCACGATGATCACGCTGACCACCGCGGGCGTCGACGCCATCGTACCCGCCTTCACGGGCACCAGCAACGGCAACGCCATCGGCGACCAGATGTTTCTCAAGCTCGCCGAGATCGGGCCCGACCTCGAGCCCATCAGCGACGCGGGTTTCATCCCGGAGCTTGCCGAGCGCTGGAGCTTTGAGGATCCCCGAACGATCGTCTTCTATCTCGACCCACGCGCCACCTGGCACGACGGGGTGCCGGTCACCGCGGAGGACGTGGTGTTCACGTTTGACGTGTACCGCGATACCCTCGTCAACACCGGCCCTAGCGCAAATCTGATCCCCATTACGTCCGTCACGGCACGGGACGATCACACGGTGGTTTTCAGCTTCCGGGAGGAATATCCCGCGCAGTTCTATGACGCGACGCATCACATGCGCATGCTGCCCGCGCACCTCCTCGCTACGGTCCCGCGCGCCGAACTTCGCTCACATCCTTTCACCCGAGCGCCCATCGGCAACGGCCCGTATCGGTTCGTGAGCTGGACGACGGGAGCATCGGTGGAGCTCGTGGCCGACCCAGAGTTCTTTCTCGGTACGCCTGGCATCGGCCGGCTCATTTGGCAGGTCGTCGGCGACCTAGCGGCAGCCGTCGAACGGATGCTTGCAGGAGAAGCGGATTTCCTGGATTTCCTGGGGACGCCGGAGAACGTGGAACGGGTACGGGCGGCACCGCATGTCGAGGTCGCCACGTATCCAGCATCGTTCTACTACTACATAGCGTTCAACTTTGTGGATCCGGATCGCCCGGGACAACCGCATCCGCTGTTCAGTGACCCGGTGGTGCGGCGGGCCATCACCATGGCGGTGGATCGGACGGCAATCAACGCGGCGGTCTTCGGCGAGTACGGAGATGTACCACCCGGCCCCATCAGCCGCGGGCTGTGGATTTGGGACGATGAGCGATCCCCGCTACCGCACGACACGAGCGAAGCCAAGCGCCTCTTGGCGAGTCGTGGGTGGGAAGACCACGACGGCGACGGGGTGCTCGATTCGGACGCCGGAGCGATGCAGTTCGAGCTGATTTCCCGCAGCTCGAGCAGCTCGTCCCGGGCGGCGGCTGTCATTCTCCAAGAGCAACTGCGGCGGGTGGGAATCGAGGTCACGTTTACCGACCTCGATTTCTTAACGTGGCAAACCCGCGGCCAGGCGGGCCGATTCGACGCCACGTTCGGGGCGTGGCAACAGGACCCCGACCCGTCAGGCCTGGTGGGAACGTGGACGAGCGGCGGAGCGTTGAATTGGGGGGGGTACCGCAACCCGCGCTTCGACGAGCTGATCGTGGAAGCGATAAAGGCTCGAGAGCGGGAAGT
>JBDHAN010000119.1:0-4022 GCA_039588055.1 Gemmatimonadota bacterium
GAATGCGTTCAAGCAGTATCGCGTCTACAGCGCGTTCTATGATCTAGACGCGGGGTTCTGCGACGACGCGTGGGGACTCGAGGGAACGACGGTGGCCCCGGAGTTCCTTGTCGGTGCGCTCACCAACGGCGAGCCCTTCTGCTTTGCGATCTCGGCGGAGAGCGTCGAGGGATATGAGAGCCTCTGGTCGCCCATCTGGTCCGACACGCCGCGACCCGATGCGCGGAACATCGCCATGACGGCCGTCGAGATCACGCCGGCGACTGCCGGGTTCCGGTTCTGGCAGGACAACGGCGACGGGATCGTGAGCCCGGCTGAGTTGGGCGTTGTGGGCTCCGGAGCCAGTTCATCGGTCGATTTCCTCGTGTCGCAAGACCCGAGCGGTGACCTCTTCATCGTGCCGGTGCGGACGAACACCGAGGTGATGCTCTACAGCGCCGGTCCGATCGATGACCTGACGTCGATCGACATCGCACCGGCGAGCGGCTTCGCTCGTGGGGCCCTGCTGGCGCAGCCGCAATACGGCTACGTGTTCCAGATGGACGGTGGCGACGGGTTCGCACGGTTCGGTGCCCTGCGCGTGACACACGTTGGGCAGGACGTCGTGATCTTCGACTGGAGCTATCAGACCGATCCGGGGAACCCGGAGCTGTCGGTCGGTGGCGGTGTGTTCGATGCCGCACCGCAGGGGGTGGTGGTGAAGCGGTAGACGAGGGAGAAGAGTGAAGGCATAAGGCGTAAGGGGCGTCGGTCAGTCCTTTACGCCTTTCCCTTATCCCTTACCCCTTCTCCCTTACCCCTTACTTTTCCCGCATGCCAGCCCCCATCACCCTCACCGGCAACGACCTCACCATTGCCGACGTCCTTGCCGTCTCGCGAAGCGGGACCGAGGTCGTCATCGACCCAGCCGCGGCTCAGCGTGCCGAAGCGTCACGAGCTGCCATCGAGCGTCTCCTTGCCACGGGCGACGCCATCTATGGCGTCAACACTGGGTTCGGAAAGCTCGCGACGGTCCGTATCCCGCCCGACCAGCTGGTCGAACTCCAGCGGAACCTCATCCTCAGCCACGTCTCCGGCGTGGGTGATCCGCTGCCCGTCGACGTAGTGCGCGCCGTCATGCTGCTGCGGGCCAACGTGTTGCTGCGCGAGACGAGTGGTGTGCGGGCCCGTGTGGTGCGACACGGCGTGGACATGCTGAACGCCGGGATCCACCCGGTGGTGCCAGAGCAGGGGAGTGTTGGAGCGAGCGGTGATTTGGCGCCCCTTTCGCACATCGCGTATGGGATGATGGCGGAGGGGATCGTTGATCGGGATACGGGACAAGGGATACGGGATACGGAGCGGGTCGGGGCGAAGGAGGCGCTGGCGGCGGCGGGTATCGAGCCCATCGAGTTTTTGCCCAAGGAGGCGCTGTCGTTCATCAACGGAACGCAGGTGCAGACGGCGATCCTCGCGATGGCCGTGCACGATGCGCGGACTCTCTGGCGGACGGCGGTCGGGGCAGCGGCCATGAGCGTCGAAGCGCTAATGGGGACCCCGGTGCCCTTTGACGCGAGAATTCACGAAGCGCGACCACATCCGGGGCAGATCCGCGCGGCGGAGCTGATGCGGGAGCTCCTTGCGGACAGCGAGATCCGCGAGTCGCACCGAGTCGGCGATCCGAGGGTGCAGGATGCGTACAGCCTACGGTGTTCGCCGCAGGTGCAGGGGGCCGTGGGAGACGCGATCGAGTTTGCGGCGTCAGTGGCCCAGACCGAGCTCAACGCCTCAACCGATAACCCGCTGGTGTTTGGCGATGAGGTCCTCTCGGGTGGAAACTTCCATGGACAGCCTGTGGCGATGGCGCTGGATATGCTGGGTATCGCACTCACCACGCTCGCCGGGATCGCCGAACGGCGGCTCGATCGCCTCATGAATCCCGATGTTTCCCAAGGGCTTCCAGCGTTTCTCGCACATGACCCGGGACTCCACTCGGGGCTCATGATGATGCAGATCGTGGCGGCCGCGCTCGTGGGAGAGTCGCGCACGCTGGCGACGCCGGGGAGTGTCCAGTCCATCCCAACCGACGCGAACCAAGAGGACGTCGTGCCGATGGGAATGGCGAGTGCACTCACCGCTAGGCGCATCCTTGCGAACGCGCAGCGTGTGGTTGCGAGCGAGTTGATTGCCGCAGCGCAGGGACTCGAGTTTCGCAAACCGCTTCAGCCGGGCCGCGGCGTGGGCCGCCTCTACGAGCGTGTGCGGGCGCTGGTGCCGGCGTACGAACGGGATCGTCCTGTCGCACCCGATGTCGAGAAGGTGCGAGAGGCTGTGGCCAAGGAGGCACTGGTATGACGACAGCGGCGGCCCGCGAGGTCCGCGCGCCGCGCGGAACGACGATCTCCTGCCGCGGGTGGATCCAGGAAGCAGCGCTTCGCATGCTCATGAACAATCTGGATCCCGACGTTGCGGAACGTCCGCAAGACCTGATCGTCTACGGCGGTACCGGACGGGCTGCCCGGAGTTGGGAGGCGTTCGACGCGATCTGCGCATCGCTCCGTCAACTCGAGAGCGATCAGACCCTGCTCGTGCAGTCCGGCAAACCGGTTGGCGTCTTCACGACTCATGAGGACGCGCCACGCGTGCTGATCGCCAACGCCAACCTGGTGGGACGCTGGGCAAACTGGGAAACGTTTCGTGAGCTCGAGCGACAGGGGCTCACGATGTACGGATAAATGACGGCCGGCAGCTGGATCTACATCGGGAGCCAGGGAATCCTCCAAGGCACCTACGAGACGCTCGGATCGCTGGCGGAGCGCCATTTCGGCGGTTCGCTGGAGGGTCGGATCGTGGTAACTGGTGGGCTCGGCGGCATGGGTGGCGCCCAACCGTTGGCCGCGACCATGAACGGCGGTGTCATGCTTGCCGTGGAGGTCGACCCCGCACGGATTAGGCGACGTATCGAGACACGCTATCTGGATGTCATGACCGAGTCACTCGACGAGGCGTGGAACCGGGTCACTGAGGCGCGCGAGAAGCGCGAAGCGATCTCGGTCGGTCTTGTGGGCAACTGCGCCGAGGTGCTCCCCGAGATGGTCACCCGCGGCTGGGTGCCCGATGTACTCACCGATCAGACGTCCGCCCACGACACGCTGGTTGGATATGTGCCGGCGGGACTCGACCTGGAGGAGGCGGCAGCGCTGCGCGAGCGAGATCCCGAGAAATATGTTCGGCGAGCCAGGGAGTCGATTGCCGTCCACGTGCGTGCAATGCTGGCCTTGCAGCGTCAGGGCGCCGTGACGTTCGACTATGGCAACAACATCCGCACGGAGGCCATGGATGTAGGTGTTGCCGACGCGTTCGAGATTCCCGGGTTCGTGCCGGAGTATATCCGTCCGCTGTTCTGTGAGGGGCGCGGGCCGTTTCGCTGGGTGGCACTCTCCGGCGAGCCGGACGACATCTATCGCACCGATGACCTGGTGCTCGAGCTCTTTCCCGAAGACCACGTGCTGACGCGATGGATCCGCAAGGCGCGGGAACAGGTCGCGTTTCAGGGGCTCCCGTCGCGCATTTGCTGGCTCGGCATGGGTGAGCGTGCGGAGTTCGGACTCGCGATGAACGACATGGTCGCCCGCGGCGAGATCTCGGCACCGATTGTGATCGGGCGTGACCACCTGGACACTGGATCGGTGGCGTCCCCGTTCCGTGAGACTGAGGGCATGATCGATGGCTCGGACGCCATCGCCGACTGGCCGATCCTGAACGCGCTGCTGAACACGGCGTCCGGTGCCTCGTGGGTGTCGTTCCATCATGGAGGCGGTGTGGGGATCGGCAACAGCCTGCATGCGGGCCAAGTGATCGTCGCGGATGGGACACCGGCGGCTGCGCGTCGTTTGGAACGGGTCCTCAACAACGATCCGGGAATTGGGATCGTGCGACATGCCGATGCGGGATATCCGGAGGCCATCGAGGCTGCGGCCCGCCACGGCCTTGTCATTCCAACCAGGGATCTCGCGCGGTGAGCACGCTGCTGGTCGGTGCCT
>JBDHAN010000120.1:0-3972 GCA_039588055.1 Gemmatimonadota bacterium
GTTGACGGTTGCCCGTCAAGATCCCGAGCATGGGCGGGGTGTGCTGCGGGTCGTTCTGTCCGTCGGCATCCATGGTCACGGCGGCGTGGCCCCGAGCGGTGTCGAATCCCGCGGCGAAGGCTGCGCTCTGCCCGGCATGGGCACTGAGAGCGACCACCCGGAGCGCAGGATAACGACCCCGGAGGCACCGCAGCTCCTCCAATGAGCCATCAGTCGATCGGTCGTCCACCGCCACGATTTCATGCTCGCATCCTTCCAACACGGCGTGCAGTTCTCGAAGCAATGGCGCGAGGTTGTCCCGCTCATTGTAGACCGGCAACACGACCGAAACCATTTCGTCCAGCGCCTCGGGGAGCCGCGGGAACGTACGATGCAGGGACCCACGAATCAAGTTGACATTGACCCGGCATTTGAGGTTAATTCGCGGTGCCACGCCGCGTTACAACACCACCACAGGAGGTTGGATCGTGACAGACTCGCTCTCACGCCGGGGTTTCCTGGGTGCGGCCTCCGGGCTCACCGCAGGAGTGATGCTCGGAACCGGGCCGAGCCGTGAATTCGGTGCGCCCGCCGTCCATCTGCGGCCGCCGTCAAACAACATTGCTGTCGCCTCCGGAAACGGGCTCAGGGCGGTGGAGCGGGCAGGGCAGCTCATGGATCAGGGAGTGGACACGCTCGACGCAGCTATCGAGGGGGTGAAAATCCAGGAGCTCGATCCGGAAGATACCTCCGTGGGCTACGGAGGGCTCCCGAACGAACACGGTGTGGTACAGCTCGACGCATCCTGCATGCACGGGCCGACGCGCCGGGCGGGTGCGGTCGGAGCGCTCGAGGGCATCAAGACGCCGAGCGTCGTAGCAAAGTACGTGTTGCTGTACACGGACCACGTTCTCCTCGTGGGTGAGGGTGCCAAGCGGTTTGCCCTATCATACGGGTTCAAGGAGGAAGACCTCCTGACGGAACGGGCACGTGAGATTTGGCTGCGCTGGCGCGCCAATAAAGCCACCGATGACGACTGGCTCGACGTGCCACGCGACGAACGCATGGTCCCGCGACCGACGGGCACCATCAACTGCAACGTCGTCAACACGAATGGAGACATTTCCTCCGTCACGACGACCAGCGGGCTTGCATGGAAGATCCCCGGTCGGGTGGGCGATTCGCCGCTGATTGGTGCCGGCCAGTACACTGACAACGACATTGGCGCCGCGGGATCCACGGGACGCGGAGAGGCCAACATTCAGGTGTGCGGCGCGTTCCTCACCGTCGAGTTCATGCGGCGCAATCTCAAGCCGACCGACGCGGCGCTGGAGACCTTGCGCCGGGTGGTCGCGACGTCGGAGCCGCGGCTGCTCGACGAACAGGGTCGTCCGACGTTCAACCTCAGCTTCTACGCGGTCAACAAGAACGGCGAATTCGGATCGGCGACGATCTATCCGAGTCGCTACACTGCGTGGGACGGCGAGACGGCTGCCCGACTGGACACGGCGTATCTGTTCGAGCGCGACCGGTGAGGATCGCTCTTCTCGTCGCTGTCATCACACTCACGCTCGCAGGCTCGAGTCCGGCGCAGATCCCCGATCTCCCAACGCTGGGCTCGAGCTGGCTCGACGTCGGATACCCCAAGATCTTCTACACCCCGCGCAACGGGTTCACGTTCGGCCTCTACTACGCCCAGTTTCGTCCTCCCGGCTTCGACGACTGGGCGGAGCCACCGCCCTACCGTGCGTCGATAGCCTTGGATTGGCAGCTCTCGACCTCGGGCAGCCGCCAGATCACACTGAACACGCACTTCCCGAACTTCTTCCCCGGATGGCGTCTCGGCCTCAAGCTGGCAGCCGAGCGACACGCGAGAGAGAACTACTACGGACTCGGCAATGGGACGGAATTCGACGGTGACCTCATCACGGATGCGCAGCCGCACTACTATGAGTCGGATCACCGTCGGATCGTCGCACGCGGCGAGATCCAACGGAGGATCGTGCGCGGCATACGGATGCTCGCAGGATTCCATGCCGAGAGCTGGCGGCTCGACACCATGCCGGGGCCGTCGCTGCTGGCCAGTCAGGCCGCGGAGGACGGCGGTCTGGCGGTTGGCATCTCGACGGGCGAGGTGGCCGCGCGGCTTGGCCTGATCGTCGACACCAGGGACGACGAGGTGGCGCCACTGCGCGGCGTGCTCCTCCAGGCCATAGTCGACATCGCCGATTCAACCGTGGCCGGGGATCTGAGCTACACGAGAACGATGGTCTCCGCCGCCGGATACGTGTCGCTCGGGCCGCGTCTCGTCGTCGCTGCCCGTGCACTGGGCCAGTCCATGGGCGGCTCGCCGGGTTTGGGCTCGCTCTACCTGATCGAGGGTGGGGACCGGTCATTCGAGGGCCTCGGCGGAGCATCGTCTCACCGCGGGCTGATGCGGCATCGGTTTCTGGGCGAGGACAAGCTGTTCGGGAACCTCGAGGCCCGCTACCTCGCGTTCGGTCAGCGGCAGGTCGTGGCAGTGAGCCTCGTCGCCTTCCTCGACGTTGGCCGAGTCTTTCAGCCGGACGAGGAGGAGTTCCGAATCACGCTCGATGGAATGCACGTCGGCGGCGGCCTCGGACCGATGATATCCATCGGACGAGGTGGCACGATCGGGCTCACGACGGCACTCGGCCCGGACGGCGTCGCCGTGTCCGCACATTCCACGTGGACGCTCTGACCGAGCACCACATCGGTTCCGCGGTGGACCGCGGAGTGACCGCAAGGCCGGTTGACGGTTCCGCCGCCGACCCGCGCGGACCCTACTGACCCAGCTCCACGATCTGCAACACTTCCCGGAGCGTCGACGCGCCTCGATCGCGGGCGTACCACCGCCGCACCTGCGGATAGAGCTCGCCCTTCGGCATCCGGTCCTTGTGCTCCATGACCCAACGCTGCAGCTCTGATGGCCGCGGTCCCCAATGCCCCAGTTCCTCGAATCCGTCGTCGAGTACGATAACGATGGGGATGGACCGAGACCCGTTGGTCAGGTAGCGATCCATGACCGCCGGATGTTCGTCTCGCTTCAGCACGCGCATCGTCAGGCAGTCCGCCTCATCTCCCAGCTTCGCCAGGATCGGCACCGTATTACTCGCATCGCCACACCAATCCTCCGCAATGACCAGGAGGCGCCGGTGCTTGCCAGTCTCACAGGCCTTCTCCAGGGCCCACTGCGGCATTCGGGACGTGCGATACACGCCTTCCCACAGCGATCGGTTGTCGTCCGCCTGCGACACGAAGCGCACGTACGGCATGGCATCTGACCAAAGTGTCCGAAAGTCCAGAATGCTGCCCTGTGCTTGCACGATGTCCCTCCGATCCGGTGCCGGTGGGCGCCGTTGCACGGATGAAAACAGGGAACTGGGTTACGTACAACCCCGATTGTCGATCCTGACCTGGGCGCTGTTGCACGCTCCCTTTCGTGGCATCTACGACCCGGTGGTGTACCCTTGTGAGTGATGACTCACGTCGGCGATGTTCGCGGCGCCGGACCCTCCCGAAGGCGCGACGCCAAGCGGACCCGGGAGCGCCTCGTACAAGCCGCTCTCGAACTGTTCACGACCCAAGGCTATCAGGCCAGCACCACCCCCCGCATCGCGGCCCGGGCCGGCATCGCCGAGGGCACCATCTATCGTCACTTCGCCGGCAAAGAGGATCTGTTGAACGAGATCTACCGAGCGGCGATGCGGGCGCTGGTGAAGCCCTTGCGCGAAGGGCCTGCAGGCATGTCATGTCGGGAGCGCCTCGATCGTATAGCCCAAGCCTGGTGTGAGTTGGCGGCCAGCAACCCTCCGCTCATCAACTTCGTCTTCACCCGTGACTTCTCGAACTACCTGGACCACGAGAGCCGACGGGCGCACCGCGGACTACGTGAGGAACTCGAACGCGTGATCGCAGCCGGCAAATCCTCAGGTGACGTGCGCTCGGGTTCGGTGGAAGTGTGGACCGACG
>JBDHAN010000121.1:0-3783 GCA_039588055.1 Gemmatimonadota bacterium
TTGGCGAAGACGTCCGCCGATCGGTACGGCACGGCCAACAAGTTTGCCCAGGCACTCACCGCCGGGCCGCTCGCGCGGCCGCGCAAGATTGCTCGGAAGATCACATGGCTCGTGGCGGTACCGGCAATGCTGGCGGTCGTCGCGACTCTGGTTATTCGTATGAACCGGGCCACGGGGAGCCAAACTCCCGATCTCGATCGGAACCGGGTTGTGGTGGTGCCGTTCGAGAATCGGACCGGAGACACGACGTTGGTCCTGTTGGGAAGTATGGCGGCCGACTGGATCACTCAGGGTTTGCAGGAAATCGAGGTGATCGATGTCGTGCCCACGGCTACCTCAATCGAACCCGGCCCGGACATCCCGAGTCTTGTGGGAACTTCGGAACCGGGTACCGCACGATCTGTGGGGATAGCAGCGCGAGCTGGAACGATCGTCGCCGGGGCCTACTATCGGCGCGGTGACTCACTCGAGTTCCAGGCCCAGGTGATCGATGCGACCGAGGAGCGGTTGTTGCGAGCGGTTGCACCCGTCACGGCACCCGTCACGGCGTCGGGCGCTGTCTTGGACTCACTACGCCGTCGCGTGATGACGACGGTCGCGGCGGCGCTCGATCACCGGCTCATGGCCTCAACTGCCGCCAGCCAACCACCGTCACTGGAGGCGTACCGAGCGTATCTCGAGGGTCATCGCACGTTTTACCATACTGGCCCCCAGCGGATGCGTGAGGTTCTGGGGTTCATGTATCGGGCGGTGGCCCTGGACTCCACGTTTGCCGATCCCCGTTTCTTCATCGTCATGGCCCACTTCAACTTGGGCGAGCCCAGCGCGGCCGACTCGAACGCACAGCTACTGGTTCCGTTCCGGTCGCGATTCAGCCCCTACCAGCGTGCCTTCCTCGACTGGCTGATCGCGTCACTCCGCGGGGATCGGACCGCGGCACTTAGGGCCGCGCGAGCGCGGGGGGTGCCGGGCGATGTCGCCGTCGAGGCTCTGGCGTCAAACCGACCCAACGAGAGCATCGAGATCCTTTCGAATCTGGAGGACTTGCCAGCATTCTACTTCAAGTGGAACACCCTGATCGAAGCGCTTCATATGGTGGGGGACCACTCGAGCGAGCTAATTCAGGCGCGACGCGCTCGCGGGACCTATCCGGATCGGTTGATGATGCTCCGCAATGAACTTCGAGCCCTGGCAGCGCTGGGACGGATCAATGACGTCGATAGGGGTCTCGATGAGAGCCTCCTCCTGCCGTCGCAGGGAGAGATCGATGCGGGGACCCTCATGCTATTGGTGGGAGCGGAACTCCGCGCCCATGGTGACAGTCAGGCCTCGATTCGAGTCGCCGATCGGGCGACGGAGTGGTTCAGCTCCCGCCCGGATGATGAAGCGCGGACAGTTCGTTCCAAGGTGGGGCGGGCGATGGCAGCGTACTCGGCGGAACGATGGGATGCCGCTCGCGGACTGTTCGAGGAGCTATCATCAACGATCCCGAGTGACGTAAACATTGAGGGATACCTGGGCGTGCTGGCGGCGAGGCGAGGTGACCTGAGCGAAGCGCTCAGGATCAGCGCCCAACTCGAAGGGATGGCCGATCCGTACGACTTCGGACGCGACGTCTACTGGCAAGCGTGCATCGCTGCCCAGCTCGGCGAGCTGGACCGGGCGATGGTACTGCTCCGCGAAGCATATGCGCGGGGCCGGCCATTCGATGCTTCCCTCCAAGCCGATTTCAATCTCGCGCCACTCCACGGCTACCCGCCATTCGAGGAGTTCCTCGCGCCCAAGGGGTAGCTGGCCCGCCACGCCCCCCCGGACTGTGCGTTCTGGGGGACCGAGACTAGCGACGACTTCATACGCCTGTCAGACCGCGCCAACAACTGGCACCTCCACCGCTCAGACCCCGCGTCGAGTCCAGATCAGCATCACGCCGCAACCGTTACCGTGTCCAGAATGCGATCACACCACAGGCTGCGTCGGTTCGGTTGAAGAAAGACGGCATTCCTGCCGCGCTGTTATGGGCTTCCACTCCCTCCATCTCGTCGATCGTCAAGACCACGTCAATCGCGTTACCGCCGGAGCGCCGTACCGCCGGCGGTGATTGCTACCCTTCGCGCCCCACTATGCCGAGCGGCGGCCGGTCCTTCCAGGCGCCGCGCGTGAAGTCTGGGACGTCGATGGGGCGGCTGCCCTCCGCGATCGAGCGCTCGGAGAGCCCGGAGATAGCGCTCCACGCCGCTCCGTCGTAGACGTCTTGGTCTGTCGGCGTCCCGTTGCGCAGACACTGGATCAGCCGGTAGTCCTCGACATAGTCCATGCCGCCGTGCCCCGCGCCCTGGGAGCGCTCCTCCAGCGCCGTCCAGATCGGGTGGTCGAATTCGGCGCGGTAGGTCTCGAGATCCTCCCACTGGTGTTCCGGGCTCCGCCCCTCGATGTGGACCTTTTCATCGGGATATCGCTGCACGAGCCCTTTGGTGCCCTGGAGAGTGAGCTTGCGACTGTAGGGGCGCGGCGAGTTTGTGTCGTGCACGATCAGGATGGTCTGACCAGTGAGCGTCCGGATCAGCGTGCTCACCACGTCGCCCAGCGCGTACAACTGCCGAGCCTCTGGGCTGTCGCTCCCTATGTGCTCCACTGCCCAGCGGTTCAACCCGCGTGAGTTGCTGCTCATGGAGACGAGGTAATCGAACCGGTTCCCCCGATTCACGTTCATGTACTGGGCAACCGGACCGAGTCCGTGGGTCGGGTAGAGGTCTCCGTTCCGCCGAATCGAGTGCTTGATGCGCCACCGATCCTCGTAGAAGTCGGTGAGTTTGAGTACGCGGAGGTCGTGCAGATACCCGCACTCCGCGTGCAACAGCTCGCCAAAGAGACCGTGGCGGACCATGTTCAGGATCATCATTTCGAGGCGGCCGTAGCAGACGTTCTCCATCATCACACAGTGGCGCTGGGTCCGCTCAGCCACCTCCACGAGCTGCCAGCATTCCTCGACAGTGACGGCCAGCGGGACTTCCGTGGCCGCTTGCTTGCCGCTCGCCATCGCCGCCACGCACACCGGGGCGTGCCACTCCCACGGAGTCGCGGTGAATACGAGATCCAGGTCGTCTCGCTCGCACAGGCGGCGGAAGTCCTCGGGGCCTCGCGAGTAGCCCACCGGCTCGGGCTGCCCGGCCTCGGCGACGAGCTGCTGCATGTGCTGCACCTTGGCGGGCACGACGTCGCAAATCGCCTTGATCTCGACCCCGTCGATTCGTAGGAAGTTCTCCACGTGGCTCGACCCCTGGTGACCGACGCCGACGAAACCTACGCGCACCGTCTCGAGCGGCAGCAGCGCAAGGCCCGCCGCCCCCGATGCGGGGCTAGGTACATCAGCGCCCAGTCGCTGAGCGGTGAGGGCGAGCCCGAGGCCCCCCGCCGCTGCCGTCTTGAGAAATTCTCTCCGATTGTATGGATCACCCATGGCTCAACTCCCAGTTTGTCGTCCATCGTGGTCTGGCCCACTCGTACTTATAGTCCGGGGCAGGTCAGGCCGCAAATGGCGATCGACCGGATGGCCCGACACATGACCGACGCCGATCGGCAGCGACTCGATGATGCCCGCGCTGCCTTCGCCCGCGAGTTCGCTGCTGCGGACCCGACGCACAATGCGCGGGCGCCGGGCCTAGTGAAACTGATCCGAGAACAAGTGGACTATGCGGGGCTCCCCACAGCACCGACAGCGAGACCTCCTGAAGGGCATCCTCAGCATCGGCGGGATTCGCCACAACCTCCCTACGTATCATGAAC
>JBDHAN010000122.1:0-3680 GCA_039588055.1 Gemmatimonadota bacterium
GTGTCGATGCGGCGGCGGGGATCGTCTTCCAGTTACGCCGCGGTGAGGATGAACTCGCGTCTGCCGTGTTCGGCAAACGGGGACGGATCTACAACAGCCGGTACGTGCGACGTGAGAGTAGTGAGCCGGTGTACCTCTACCGGGGTGCGCTCACCGGCCTAGTCGATCGCTCGGTGGACGACTGGCGGGACAAGCGAATCCTGAGCATCGAGGCCGATAGCGTCGGTCGCGTGGACGTTCAGCGAGGCGGAGAGAGCTATACCCTGGTCAAGGACGGAGAGCGGTGGCGGTTCGGCACCGGGGTCGCAGCGGATTCGGCTGCCGTGCGCCGCATGCTCGAGCAGTACGAGGGCCTCGAGACGTCCAGCTTCGCGACGGACGCCCAGGCCGACTCGGCGGACTTCGAGCCCCCCGATCGGCGGGTGACGATGCTCGGCGCTGGCGGTGATACCCTCGTGGCGTTGGTGTTCGACTCGACCGCATCGGCGTTTTGGACTCAGAAGACGTTGGGGGGATACCTGTACCGCTTGCTGCAGTGGAAGGTCAATCAGATGATCCCGGCGGACAGCACGTTGAGACCATAACAACTCGCGTCGCCGGCGCCTGAGTTCGTGCTCCACGTACCTACCCTGTCCTCCGCGCTCGGGCTCGAGGCGTCACGGTGTGAAACCACTCCACCCAAGCCCGGCGCTCAGTCGACATCGAGCAGCCGTCGCACCGTGCGGAACACATCGAACCACATCCGTTTGGTGAGACGACCGGTGTTCGTGTTCTGCCGACTCGGGTGATACGAGGTTACGAGCCAGGGCCCGTCCGCGAGCTGTGTTGCCGAACCGTGTGCAAAGCCGGGGCGCTCGGGC
This sequence comes from Gemmatimonadota bacterium, assembly GCA_039588055.1. Taxonomy (GTDB): domain Bacteria; phylum Gemmatimonadota; class Gemmatimonadetes; order Gemmatimonadales; family GWC2-71-9; genus JAOTVV01. The sequence continues at coordinate 861 of JBDHAN010000122.1, forward strand.
GGCGTCAACCGGTCCCACCAGCCGGACGCCTTGAGCCACCAGTGATAGGCCAGTCGACCAAGCAAGAGATTCACCTGCACGGATGGCAGGAGACTGAGGTTGGCTGTGAGATACGGTCGGCAGGCATCGAACTCGTCTGACGTTGGCTTGTTGTCGGGAGGCGCGCAGCGCGCCGCAGCGGTGATGTAGCAGTCAGCGAGCGTCAGGCCATCGTGGCGCGTCACCGAGTTGGGTTGGCTTGCGAAGCCGTACCGGTGGAGGGCCTCATAGAGCGAGCTGCCGCTGGAGTCGCCGGTGAACATGCGGCCCGTCCGGTTGGCGCCGTGGGCCGCTGGCGCCAAGCCGACGATCAGGAGACGCGCTTGCGGATCGCCGAACCCTGGGAGTGGCTTTCCCCAGTAAGCCGACTCCTTGAACTCCCGCTTCTTCACGGAGGCAATGCGCTCGCGGTGCTCGACCAGACGGGGGCACGTGCGGCAACGGATGATAGCGCGGTCCAATGCGGCGAGGGATCGGAATCGGCGCATGGTTGAGGGTGGCGTAGCGAGAGGCCGGAGTCAACAGCGTGGGAAGCGACGCCGGACCGGATTGGGGGATCGGCATATCGCGAGGACGCTCCCCACCGCTCCCGTGCTACGCTAACTTCCGGGTCTGCCACCAACGAGAGGCCCCACGATGTCCCTTCGATCAATGCCAAGAATACTCACTCGACTGAGCCTCGGCGTCAGCGCGCTGGTCATGACACCAGCGCTGGGCGGTGCCCAGGGGCTGACCGATGTCGAGCAGAGGATTGCGCAACATGTGGATGCGCACGTCGAAGATGCCATCGCCTTGCTGGAGCGGACGGTGAACATCAATAGCGGAACCATGAGTCACGACGGGGTGCGCGAGGTGGGGCAGGTCATGCGCGCCGAGCTCGATGCGCTGGGCTTCGCGACCCGGTGGATCGAGATGCCCGATGGCGTGAACCGGGCGGGACACTTGTTCGCTGAGTCTGGTGGCGGCACCGGGAAACGGGTGCTGTTGATCGGACACCTGGACACCGTGTTCGAGGCGGACAGCCCGTTCCAGCGGTTCGTGCGCCACGGTGAACGCGCCTCGGGGCCCGGCGCGGAGGACATGAAGGGTGGTAACGTCGTCATGATCTACGCCCTCAAGGCGCTCGAGGCGGCGGGCGTGCTCGACGGACTGAACATCATCGTTGCGTATACCGGTGACGAGGAGGACACGGGCGATCCATTGAGCGTGAGTCGCGGTGATCTCATCGAGGCGGCAGAGCGGAGCGACGTGGCCTTGGGTTTCGAAGGTGGAGTGGGCAGCCCGCATACGGCGACCGTCGCGCGACGGGGGTACACCGACTGGTATCTCCGCGTGACGGGCGAGCGCGGCCATTCGTCGCAGATCTTCGGAGACGTGTACGGGAGTGGCGCAGTCTACGAGGCGGCGCGGATCCTCAACGCGTTCTACGAGGAGTTGAAGGGCGAGCAGTACCTCACGTTCGGTCCTGGCATCATCGTGGGCGGAACCGCCGTCACCTATGATACGGCGCAGGCACGTGGAACGGCGTTCGGCAAGACAAATGTCATTCCCCAGACGGTGACCGTTGCCGGGGATCTCAGGACGATCACCTTCGAGCAACGCGACCGCACGAAGCAGCGGATGCTGGACATTGTGTCGCGGAGCCTGCCCAAGACCTCAGCCGAGATCTCCTTCCGCGACTCGTATCCGCCCATGGCTCCCACAGCCGGGAACGACGAGCTGTTCGCCACCCTGGATCAGGTGAGTCGAGACCTGGGATTCGGTCCCGTCGAGATGATCGATCCGGGCCGCCGCGGGGCGGCGGACATCTCCTTCGCAGCGCCGCACGTCGACCAGGCGCTTGCCGGCCTCGGCGTGCATGGCGAGGCGGGGCACACGCCGGACGAGTGGGTTGATCTCACCTCGCTGCCGATCGTGACCAAGAAGGCGGCGATTCTGATCTATCGACTGGCAAAGGAGGGAGCGGGGACCGACTGAGGTGGTGTAGTAGGGACTGGGAGCGGGTTGGAAGTCCATGCCCGCTCCCAGTAGCGTCCCGCGCCCTCAGGCGGCGGCTTTGGCCAGTCCGAGCTTCGCGAGAATGGTCTCCATCAGGCACCATCTCGTGAGACTCGACTGCAGCAAGTTCCCACCCACAAACGCGGTGAACAGGTACCAGTACTCACTGACCCAGTATCCCAGCGCGAGCGAGGCGAGTACAAAGGTGCCGGCGATGCCTCGGATGAGGTAATGCATGTTCATAGCAGCTCCTGCGTTTCCATAATGAAAGCCTTGAGACCTTCCTCGCTCCCGTGCGCGTCACGAAGGGAGGTGAGCTTCTCTCGCAGCGGTTCCATGCAGTGGTCCTCCATGGCCGCGAAATACAGGGCGCTGGAGCCCGGGAAGGCACGACTGCCGGACTTCTTCCCGGTCGCTCCCTTGCCGTGCACGTTTGGGATCTCGGTGTACCCCGCAACGTCGCATTGTTCGAACATCGTCTCGATGTCGTCAGCGTGCGACGAGTCGACGATTAGTACGACCATTCTCATCGGTTCATCATCTCGTAGTAGAGGAGTGGAATGGCAACGAGCGTGAGCAGTGTGGCGACGACCGCACCGCTGATCAGGGCCACACCGAGCCCTTCGAAGATCGGGTCTCGCACCATGACAAAACCGCCGATTACCACCGCGGCGGCCGTGAGGATAATCGGGCGCGACCGAATGAGTCCCGACGCGACGACGGCGTCACGGAGTGACTGACCGCGCTCGAGTCCGAGTTTGACGAAATCCACGAGCAGGATCG
>JBDHAN010000123.1:0-3587 GCA_039588055.1 Gemmatimonadota bacterium
TCGGTGAAGGGCCTGCGTCATGGGTGCGCACGTTATGGCTCAGCGATGATGTGCCGCTTGCCAAGGTGGACGCCAGCGAAGGGACCGTCAGGATTTCGGCCGAACGCGGTCAGGCAAGGGCGTTTGCTCCGCCCGGTGGGGTCTCGGCCCCGGCTCTCGCGCTCTCGGCCGTTGCGTCCTTTGACTACGACTACGATTTCCAGATGGACCTCGTGCTCGCAGGTCCTGGAGGGCTTCGTTTGCTGCGCCACGACGGGACCGGCGCCTTCACCGATGTCACCGACGACGCCGTCTCGACGACGATCGCTCGTGGCATCTACACCGGCGCCTGGGCAGCCGATCTGGACATGGAGGGCGACCTCGATCTCGTACTCGCACGACGTGAGGGCGCCCCAGTCGCGCTGCGGAACCGAGGCGACGGGACGTTCGAGCCATATCCCGCCTTTGACGGCGTGAGCCAACTCCGCGATTTCGTGTGGGCCGATCTGGATGCAGACGGCGACCCAGATGCGACCGTCCTCGATGCCTCGGGACGCCTGCAGGTGTTTCTCAATCAGCGCTACGGCGTTTCCCAGTTTCAGTCGCGTGCAGTTCCCGCCGCGCTCGGCGCCGTGCACGCGCTCGCGGCCGCCGACTTCAACCAAGACGCGACCCTCGACCTCGTCGTCCTGGCAGCTGACGGGACGCTGAGGCGCCTTTCGTTGGACGACGGAGACTGGCAAACCGAAGTGCTTACACAATGGACCGCGTCTTCAGCGGCCGGCGTGACGGCGACCCAGCTCTTCGTCGCCGACCTGGACAACAACGGTCACGTGGATCTCGTGGCCTCTGGTCCCAACGGCGCGCAGCCGTGGCTCAGCACGGCGAGCGGATTGCACGCACTGCCTCCCATCGGTGGACAGATCACCAGTGTGGCCGATGTCGGCGGTGAGGGTCGCCTCGATCTGATCACCGTCTCTTCGGATGGTGAATCACGGCTGCTCGTCAACCGTGGCACGCTGGACTACTTCTCGGCCACTATCCGCCCGCGCGCGGCCGATGCCACAGGAGACCGGCGCATCAACTCGTTCGGCATCGGCGGCGAAATCGAAATCCGGGCGGGCCTGCTCTACCAGAAGCAACTGATCCACGGCCCTGCCGTCCACTTCGGCACGGGGGGGTTCTCCCAAATCGACATTGCCCGCATCATCTGGCCGAACGGCACTGTCCAGCCCGAGTTCAACCTGCTCACCACCAATGAGACCGTGCTGACGCGCCAGCGTCTGAAGGGCTCGTGTCCGTGGGTGTTCACGTTCGACGGCGACGGGATGCAGTTCGTCACAGACTTTCTCTGGCGGACGGCTCTCGGTCTGCGCATCAACGCGCAGGGTGAGGCGGCCGTCATCCACAGCGAGGATTGGATCAAGATCCGCGGCGACCAGTTATCTGCCCTCAACGGGTTCTATGACGTGCGCATCACGGGAGAACTGTGGGAGACCCATTTCTTCGACCACCTCGCGCTGATGGTCGTGGACCATCCGACGGGCACCGAGGTGTTTGTCGACGAACGCTTCACGCTCCCGGCTCCTGTGCTTGCGGTCCACGCGATGCAGCCACTTCACGACGTGGCACACGCATGGGATGACGCAGGCCGCGACGTCACTGCACTCATCCGCGATCGCGACGAGCGATACTTGGACACCTTCGGGATGGGTCCCTATCAGGGCATCGCCGAGGACCACTATGTCGAGGTGGCACTCGGTGACGACGTCCCGTCTACTGGACCGCTTTGGCTGGTGGCATCAGGGTGGGTGTATCCGACGGACGCGTCGATCAATGTCGCCGTCAGCCAAGGCAACCACCAACTTCCGCGCGGGATTGCACTCGACGTCCCGGATGGCGTTGGAGGCTGGGCCACGCTCGAGGCGAACCTCGGATTCCCGGCCGGGAAGGCCAAGACGATTCTCATCGACTTGGAGCACGCGTTTCTGCCCGATGTGCCGCGCCACGTGCGCCTGCGAACGAACATGGAGGTTTACTGGGATCGCATCGCATGGGCTGTCGGCCAGCCCGACGCTCCCCTTCGCACACGACGGCTTGCGCCCGCGAGCGCCGAACTCACGTATCGAGGCTTCTCGCACGTGTCTCAGGCCGGCCGCACCGCGCCCGAGTTACCAGACTACGACCGTATTGCCGCTGCGGCGCCGCTCTGGCGGGATTTGGAGGGCTTCCACACACGCTTCGGTGACGTGGGAGCGTTGACTGAGACCGTCGACGACCGGTATGTGATCATGAATGCAGGAGACGAACTCGTCCTCCGATTCCCTGCTCTGCCTCGCCCACCCGACGGTTGGGCACGCGACTTCGTACTCATCGGCGACGGCTGGGTCAAGGATGGGGATTACAATACGGGCTTCTCTACCACCGTCCTCCCGCTGCCATATCACGGGTTGTCCGATTATGCCCGCGCCCCACGGCGGCTGGAGGATGATCCGGCCTACCGCCTCCACACCGACGACTGGCAGGACTTCCACACCCGCTACGTGACCCCACGGGATTTCCATCGCGCGCTCGTGCCGAAGATCGACCGCTGACGGAGAGGCGGCGCGTCGCGACGTTACTTCTGCCGCAGTGGTCGAAGCACTTGGACCGTCTCGTCATTTCGTGCCACCACGATCAGGCGGCTACCGTCTGCGTACCGGAGCCACTTCAGGTCCCGCACCTGCCCGACGATCACCAGATTGCTCGTCTCCAGGTCAACCGATGCCAAACCGCCTGCTCCGTCGCCGCGAAGCAACAGGCCATAGCTGGCATCATATCGCCCGCGCACGGGCGTGACCCCAAAAAAGTTTCCTGCGACGACGAGATCGGTGTGCCCGTCGCCATCGAAGTCACCCGGCAGCACGGCGTAGATCGGGGCGAACTGGGCCTCGGTGGGCAGAGGGTGGAGGTCGAAGGAGCCGTCTCCGTTGTTCAGGGCCACGGAGCTGGCAAACCGATGCGCTTCCCGGACCTGCGCCTGTCGCAACTCGGACCTTGGGAAAATGTCTTCGATCTGGCTGGCGCCGAAATCGGCGTAGGTCGTGTACCGACTGCTGAGTTCAGGGATGACCCGGAGGAGCTCATCCCGACCCGCAAATGGGTAGCTCACGCCGTTCTTGTAGAACGTCAGAATCTGCTCTAACGCGCCGTTGCGAGAGAAGTCATGTATGTACAACCGCGCAGGTTTCTCACGTGATGCCCGGATATAGGAGTTCAGCCCGAGGTTACCCAGAATGAGGTCCGGGCGTCCGCTTCCCCGAAGGTCCGCCACCATCACGCTGTTCCACCAGCCGTTCGTGCCCGAGAACCCAGCCTCGGCGGTGCGGTCCACCAACCGGCCGTCCTCTTGCCGAAGAACGCGGATCGGCATCCATTCTCCGACAACAATCAGATCGAGCCGGCCGTCGTCGTCGTAATCCACCCATGCCGCCGAGGACACCATCCCGGCCTTGGCCAGCGCCTCCGCCTTCTCGACGGTCACGTCGCGGAACCGCCCCACGCCGTCATTCAGCAGCAGGTAGCTTCGCGGGGTGAGGCCGTAACCGCGGGAGACCACCCGACTGCCA
>JBDHAN010000124.1:0-3552 GCA_039588055.1 Gemmatimonadota bacterium
AGTCGATCCTCGTTAACCTGTTCGCGTGGAAGCGGGAGGACGGGACACGGCGCTATTGGCAGACGTTCATCCTGATCCCGCGTAAGAACGGCAAGAGCATCTTATGTGCCGGTGTTGTGCTCTATCTCCTCTTCCTAGGCGAAGAGATCGGGCAGCAGATCTACTCGGCCGCTGCGGAGCGGGACCAGGCGGCGCTGATCTTTGACATGGCCAAGCGGATGGTAGCGCAAGACCCCGGCCTTGCGGTCAACGCGAAGGTGCTAGAGACGACCAAGCGGATCGAGTACGCGCCGACTAACTCGTTCTTTAAGGCGCTATCATCTGAAGCGGGCACCAAGCACGGGACCAACCCGTCGTGTTTTATTGGGGATGAGGTCCACGTCATGCCCAAGCCGGACCTAATCCAGGCGCTCCGGACTGGCATGGGTACGCGCGACGAGCCGCTGGAGATCGAGATCACCACGGCCGATTTCGAGCGCGAGGGCAGCGTCTGTAATGATCTCCACGACTACGCGAGAAAGGTGCAGGCCACGCCGAGCCTGGACCCGTACTTCTTGCCGGTACTGTTCGAGGCGACGCCGGAGGAGGACTGGACGGACCCCGCAGTGTGGGCGCGGGTCAACCCGAACCTCGGCGTGTCGGTCAAGCTGGAGTACCTCGAGCGCCAGTGCAAACTCGCCGCGGAGTCGCCCGCCAACCAGAACGAGTTTAAGCGGCTACACCTCAACATCCGCACGCAATCCGATGTGGTGTGGATGGAAATGGAGGTCTGGGACCGCAATCTGCGCGCGGTTGACCCCGAGGCGCTGCTTGGCCAGCCCTGTTATGGCGGTCTCGACTTGGCGTCCACGTCGGACCTCACGGCGTTCGTGCTGATCTTCCCCGAGAACGACAACGCGGTGCTCCCGTTCTTCTGGGTGCCGCGGGAGACGGCGACGAAGAGGGAGGCTAGGCAGACCCAGCCGTCTTATTTGGCGTGGGAGCGTGACGGGTTCATGCACACCACGCCGGGGCCGCGCTGCGACTATGACCGCGTCCGCGCCAGGATCGCCGAGCTTGGCACGCTCTACAACATCCGGCAGATCGCGCTGGATATGTGGAATGCCACGCAGATCGGGAAGCAACTCGCGGGCGATGGGTTCGAGATGTTCGGATTCGGGCAGGGCTATGCGTCCATGAGCGCGCCCACGAAGGAACTAGAGCGGCTCTGTCTCGGAGGCGAGATCGCGCATGGCGGCCATCCCGTCCTGCGCTGGAACGTTGGCAACGTGACGGTGGACATGGACGCCGCTGGCAACATCAAGCCGAACAAGAAGAAGAGCACCGACAAGATCGACGGTATCGTGGCCCTGGTCATGGCGCTCGGGCTTGCTCTAGAGACAGAGGACCCCGGCCTGTGTGTCTACGAAGAGAGAGGACTTCTGACAATATGAGCGTTACCGAACAGAACTTTCGCTGGAAGCAGAAGTGCGCCGCGCTATTCTCCGGCGCCGTGTGGACGCCGCGGGTGGGTGACTACTGCACACCGCGTGACCCGTCGTTACGGCTGTTCCGTGTCGAGGCCGTTGGGCTCGGGGGCCTAAAGCTACGGCTGGTGTTTGATCCGGCGGTAGCGGTTGCGCCGCGCGGCGACCCCGACGTGCCGCCGGGCGGGATGGCCTGGGTCCCCGACTTCGTCTTGGGCACGGGCGAATGCGACCGGCCGCGGATCATCGCGGAGGCGGAGGCGGCACTGGTAGGCGTTACCCCGGAGGAGTCAGAGCCCGATGAAGCTCCCGGCGTGGATTAAGTCCGCGTACCGGAGGCTCGTCTCGGCCTCGGCCATAGCCGACCTGCGTAACCCGACCGCGTGGCTGCTGAACCTTATGGCGGGCCAGCAGACATCGGCTGGCGTCACCATCAGCCCGAGCACCGCGCTCGAGGTCGGCGCGTACTACGCTTGTCTCCGCCTCATCTCGGGCGATGTCGCCAAGCTGCCGCTGTGGGTATACCGGCGGCTGCCCGGGGACGAAGGGAAGGAGCGGCGCCCCAGCCATCCCGTCTCGCGCCTGATCCACGACGAGTTTAACCCGACCACGGCCGCGTTTACCGGCCGCGAGACGCTGACCCAATGGGCGATGGGGATGGGCAACGGGGTCGCGCTGATCGAGAGGGACGCCAGCCAGAACCCGACCGCGCTCTGGCCGATCCATCCATCTCGCATCCGTGCCGAGCAGGACGACAAGGACCCGCGGGCGTACTGGTACGAGTGGCGGCGCGATGACGCGACGACGGCGGTACTGTTCCCCAGCGAGGTGCTGCACCTGCGCGGGATGGGCGACGGGCTGTGGGGGTTTAGCGTGGCGCAGATGGCGGCGCGTACGCTCGGACTCGCGACCGGCACGGAGGAGTATGCGTCCGGGTTCCTCGGTAACGGCGCCTGGTCGTCGGGCTACCTAAGCCACCCGAAGGCGCTGAACGAGAAGGCGCTCAAGAACCTGCGCGACTCCGTAGCGGAGCGGCACCAGGGCGTCTCCAACGCCTTCCGCCCGATGGTACTGGAGGAGGGCATGACGTGGCAGCAGGCCACGGTCCCGCCCGAGGATGCGCAGCTCTTAGAGACACGCAAGTTCGAGGTGGAGGAGATCGCGCGCTGGTTCGGGGTGCCGCCCCACAAGATCGGCCACCTGGAACGCGCGACGTTCTCTAACATCGAGCACCAGGCCATCGACTACGTCAACTCGGCGCTGATGCCGTGGCTCATCCGCTGGGAGCAGGAGATCAAGCGCAAGCTGTTCGGGCAGCGTGCGGGCAACCTGTTCGCGGAGCACAACGTCACGGCGCTGCTCCGGGGCGACTCGGCAGCGCGGGCCGCTTATTACAAGGAGATGGTATTCACGGGCGTCTACACGCCGAACGAGGTACGGGCGTTCGAGAACATGAACGCGAGCGACGACGAGGGCATGGACAAGCACTGGATGCAGTCGCAGATGTCGCCCGTCGATCTACTCGCGGACCCGCCCGAGCCGGAGCCGGTGCCGCCCGCGCTGACGACGGGGTCGGTCCCGCCCGAGTTCACCGAGGAGGAGGAGCCCGAGGAACAGGAACCGGCCGCGGAGGCGAACGGCACCGCGGCGTTCAAGGCGGAGCTAACCGAGACCATCGCCAGTGCGTTCGCAGATGCGCTGAAGCCGGAGCAGGTACAGACCGCCACCGACGCTATCGTCATCCGCGCCCTGTTCGAGCACACCGCCGCCCGCGTGGTGAAACGAGAGGCGAACGCGACGCGGAGCCCGGCCAAGAAGTACGCCGACGACTGGCCCGCGTTCGTCGCGTGGGCGGAGAAGTTCTACGCGGGCCACGCCGCCTATCTCGAGGAGGAGACGCGGCCCATTTTTAGGCTGTGCCCGCATCAGCCGAACGGTGACGACGGGTGGCTCCAGGTATGGCAGGACGACGCGCGGGCGGCAGCCTGCGAGCGACAACGAAACGGCGGCAAGCTGGATACGGCTGCGGCTACGTCCGAGATGACCGAGTTCCTGATGCGGCTCGGCCGCGTGGAGGATACCGATG
>JBDHAN010000125.1:0-3521 GCA_039588055.1 Gemmatimonadota bacterium
GTCCTGACCGTCAGCTCGATCGCCGGTATCCTGTCCGGGCCCTTCATCGGCGCGTACAGCATGACCAAGCACGGCGTCGAGGCCTACACCGACGCGTTGGCCGCGGAGCTCGACCGCTTCAACGTGGCGGTCGCCGCCGTGGAGCCTGGGAACTACAAGTCCCAGATCACGGCCTCGATGGTGAGGCGCATGCGTGAAGCCGGATACTCGGCCGAAGGCTCCCGGTATGGCTCGATGCTCGACCTGATCACCGGTCCCCTCGATCGCTCCCAGTACAAGGTGCCGACTGACGTCGCGCTCGCAGCCCTCGATTTCCTCACCAGTGAGTCGCCGAAGCGACGATACATGGTGGTCCCGAACCAGGCCGAGGCCGAGATCACCATCCGGCAGGCGCTGTGGGAGCTGGTTCAACTGAACCGGGACCAGCCGTACGCGTTCACGCGGGACGAGCTGGTGCGGATGCTCGATGCGGTTCTCGGTGACACGGAGCGGGCTGCGTCACGAACCGCTCCGCTGTCGGAAGGGGAGCGCGACGTGGGCCTTCACGACGCGATCGTGCGGGGAGACCTGGAGGCTGTTCGAGAGTTGATCGAAACGGAGGCCGATCTGAACGTACGGGAGCCGGCGGGAGGGTCGAGCCCGCTCATTACCGCGGCGACCTTCGGCCGGACGGATGCGGCCAACGCGTTGATCGAGGCCGGAGCCGCTCTGGACCAGCGGAACAACGACGGATCGACGGCGCTCATCACCGCGGCCTTCTTCGCGCACGCCGACATTGTCGAGATGCTGCTGGCGGCAGGGGCCGACAAGAGCATCAGGAACAACGCCGGATCGACGGCGCTCGACGCGGTCACCGCTCCCTTTGAGGCTGTGAGAAACATCTACGACTTCGTCGGCGCCGCACTCGCACCGTACGGGTTGACGCTGGATTACGAGCGGATCGAGGCCACGCGCCCCCGGATCGCGGAGATGCTGCGGTAGCGGACGAATCGAATGTCCGCAGGCTACACCAAGTCCCGAGCGTCAAGCGGCGCTCGGGGCTTTCGCTTGAATTAGAGACCGACGTGACGATCAGGCGTCACGCGATGGGCGCTAGGTCGCGTGCCACGTCTCCGGGTAGCGATCGTCATCCCCGGCGCACTGCTCCTTTGACTGGCGCCAGCCCGTCGTGTCGCTTGCCGCGGTCTACGTGGTTAGTCGGAAGCTCTCGATGATGCGTCGGACATCCGCCTGGTAGGAGCCGTACTCCTCGCCCATCACCTGCGATGAGAAGACGAAGAAGCGCCCGCCCTCGCTCCGTGGTCTTCATAATTTGCCGTCCACGATTGCAAGGATCTCCGCCTCGAGCCGGGTCGTGTCCTCTTCCAGTTCCCGCCCGCGCGCGAGGGTCTCATGCACGAAGGATGCATCGTCCAAAGAACGGGTGTTGGTCCTGACGTTCAGGAACGCGCCTCGTACGGCCAGTCGCGCGCAGAGCGCGGCCACGGCGGCGTCGGATACCGATGCCGGCAGGCCGTGCTCCGCCATCGCCTTGATCACGGTCATGGATTCCTGAGCTGTTTGCATGACCTGAAAGGGAACCTCGATCGCACGTCTCGTGGCCGCCTGGATCGCACGGTCGCGCGCTGCCGTCTCCTCGTCGGTGTTCTGCGGGAGCGCGAACGCTTCCGTGACGCCGTTGAACGCTTGGGTGTCATCATCGACCAGACGGAGCAACTCCACTTGAAAGGCCTTCCCCCGCTCGGCCCAGTTGGAGAACTCCTCCCAGCGATCGTCCCACCCCCGCTTGTGAGCCGATAGGTTGGCGACCATCGCGGCGAGTGCGGCCCCCAACGCACCCACAGCAGCAGCGACGGACCCCCCGCCCGGGGCAGGTGCCTCAGACGCCGTCCTCTCGGCGAACTCCAGGAGCGAAAGCTCTACCAGGGTTCGCGTCGACCAATCAGCGATCGCGTACTCAATGATCTTCTTCTCCGGATCGAACGGATACAGATCGTCGAGGCCGAGTGACTTTACGGCGATCTTGATGATCTCTCGATCGGCTATGCCCAGCGAACGCTGCTGCTTTCTCAGGTAGTGCTTGCCGGCATCCAACATTGCGTGGAGCGGGATCATGCCGACCAACTCCGATCCGGTGACCCGCAGGCCCCGGGCCCTCGCTTTCTCGCACACCTCGTCGAACGCCTCGTGCACTGGCGAGACGCCAAGGTTGGTGAGGTTCATCGAGACCTGCGCGATCCCGTACTCCTCGATATACCAGCCGATCGCTTTGACGCACGTCAAGCTTCCCGCAATCCATTCCGGCTCTCCCCGCTCATCCCGCACGAGCGCTCCGGTCAGGGGATGGCCCTTCCGCTTCATGCGACCTCTCTCGCGCACGTCAAATGCGACGGCGTTGGCGCGTCGCGTCGAGGTGGTGTTGAGGTTGACGTTGTAGGCGACGAGAAAGTCCCTGGCGCCGACCGCGATGGCTCCCGAGCGTGGATTGAATGCGGTGGGTCCGAAGTCGGGCTGCCACTCGGGATGCGCCATCTTGTCCTCGAGCCCCTCGTACTCGCCTGCGCGCACGGTTGCCAGGTTTCTACGCGCATCCGTGAGCGCCGCGTTCTCATAGCAATAGACGGGGATTCCGAGCTCTTCGCCGACCCGTCGAGCGAGTCGATGCGCGTACTGCACGGTCTCCTCCATTGTGATGCCTGAGATGGGCACAAGCGGACACACGTCGGCTGCGCCGAACCTCGGGTGCTCGCCGTGGTGCGTGCGCATGTCGATCAACTCGGCTGCCTTGGCTGCCACCCGAAACGCGGCCTCGATGACCCGATCCGGGGCGCCGACAAACGTCACGACGGTTCGATTGGCGGCCCGACCCGGGTCCACGTCGAGCAGGCGCACTCCCTCGACAGTTTCCACCTCATCCGTGATATGGCGGATGACTGCCGCATCTCTGCCTTCACTGAAATTGGGAACGCACTCAATCAATTGGTCTGGCATCGGCTGCGGTTCCTCGAACGTCGGTAGCGCAACGGAAAAACAGGATTCCCGTCCCCTCATAGGACGGTCCTAAGGTTACATCCCACCGGGGTGCTCCACAAACCGCGACGACGACCTTTCGTGTTCCGTCTGGCCGACACTTCTTCGCAAGGTCGGCAGTTGGAACGCTACGCCGCGACAACCAAACGTAGCCCTTCGTTCTTCGATTTCTCGGACCCGAATTCACGCGTCAAAAAGCCGTGTTGCTTTTCATTATAGATGGCGCGGCGTGAGAAGGTGGGGTTCTGCATGAATCATTGACGCGCCGCACCCCACGGGTAGGTTCGCGGAGATCAGGTGGAGTTCATCCAGCCTTCTCAGGAGGTTGCTATGAGGCCCTGCTCAACTTTCCCCATGATGGCGGCGCTCGCTCTCGGGCTCACGGCATGCCAGCCCGGAGCGGCCCCTCTCTCGGACGCGGATGTGGCCGCGATCCGGGGCGTCCCCGACAGGTACGCTCAGCTGTCATTGGCTCAGGATCTCGCTGGCGT
>JBDHAN010000126.1:0-3462 GCA_039588055.1 Gemmatimonadota bacterium
TCGAAGCTGAATACCACATCCTCGGCCGTGACCGGCGGTCCGTCATGCCAGCGCGCACCTTCGTGGAGTCGGAACACGATGGTGAGCGAATCCTCGAACTCCCACGACTCCGCCAGCTTGGGCACGAAGCCGGAGTCACCCACCGTGTTCATGTCCAGCCCGATGTCGGCGAGCTTGAGGAAGAGTTGATCACCCACTGCCTGCCCTACGTTGCCTTGGCTCAACGGCGGGAACAGCACGTCAGCGTCCGATCCGACCGCAATCACGGCGGTGGCACAGTCACCCACGCAGGGAGGGGTCGACTCGCAAGCGCTTGCCAGGATCGCGAGCCAGATGATGCACGTCGAACTCCACTGCCTGTCCATCGTGGTGCCTCTCAGTCTAATCGCCTACCGACCGGTGATCCAAAACGGTTCGTCTGCCTCAAAACGATGCAGGTGCCGCGCCGCGTACCAGCCGGTGTTGAGTCGCCCAAGATATTATCTCGTAGAAGGTTAGGCGATCTCCCACCGCAGGTCCAGCACCGGCCTCCCCCTTGCCAGTAGTAGATGGCAAGCAGCCCGCAGAACCCGCGGGTCCAACCCATACTTGGAGGTCGGAGACCATGAAGAAACTAGGCATCCCCATCCTGGGAATCACCCTCGCGGCAACAGCGTGTGGTGATGCAACCGGACCCGGCAGCAACGGGCAGCCGGTAGTAACATTGTCCTTCGCAACCCGTCAGCCCGCAACCGCTTCGTTGGCCAGGGGCCTGTCGCTCCAGGCGACCGGTGCTCTCGCGGACACTTTGACCACCGGCGGCGACACTCTGATCATCACCCGCGCGCGGATCGTCATGCGCGAGATCGAGTTGGAGCGCGTTGAGGCCACGAGTTGTGATACCACGATCGTGGACCACGACGCTTGTGAGGAATTCGAGATCGGACCGGTGCTGGTCGACCTGCCACTCAACGGTCAAGTGGAGCAGGAGTTCTCGGTGGCCATTGCACCGGGCAGCTACGACGAAATCGAGTTCGAGATCCACAAGGTGAGCAATGACGATCAGGAAGACGCCGATTTCCGCAACGCAAATCCGGACTTCGCCGGCATCAGCATTCGTGTTGACGGTACCTTCAATGGCACTGACTTCGTCTTCACTTCAGATCTCGATGTCGAGCAGGAATTCGATCTGAATCCCCCGCTCACGGTCGACTCGACCGCAGCGGGCACCAACGTCACCATCCTGGTCGGACTGGATGGTTGGTTCAGATCACCCGCGGGCGCGGTTCTCAACCCCGAGACCGGCAACAAGGGTGAGGTGAACGAGTCACTGATCAAGGAGAACATCAAACAGTCCATCGAGGCCTTCGAGGACGAAGATGAAGACGGCGAGGACGATGACGGGGACGACAGAAGCTCCTGACGCTAACTTGGGGGGCGGTGCTCGGCGCGGGCCGACTGCCGCTCCCAGCTCTTTTGGAGATTGATTTCATGAAGCGCCTACTGATCGTACTGACACTGCTCGCGGCAGTCGCATGCGGAGAATCGTCAAGCGGCGTCGACGGGTTCGCAGCCAACGTGCAGGTGTCCTTCGCAACGCAGCGCCCAGCACCGCCAGCCGCATCTCTCGCACGCGTCGCCAGCCTTGCGGGCGACACGCTGGTCGTGGGATCGGACACCCTGATCTTGAGCAGCGCCGAGGTCGTCTTGAAGGAAATCGAGCTCAAGCGGCTCGAAGTGGCCGATTGCGACGATGCCGGCAACGTGGACGACGACGCCTGCGAGGAATTCGCCGCCGGCCCCGTTCTGGTAAGTCTGCCACTTGGACCCGGAGCAGAGGAGCGCTTCGCACTCGTCATTCCGGCGGGGACATACACTGAAGTGGAATTCGACATTCACAAGCCCGATGACGGCAACCCTGTCGATCAGGCGTTCGTCGCGGCCAATCCGGCTTTTGCCGACATCTCGATCCGCGTGCAGGGCACGTTCAATGGCACGGCGTTCGTCTACACATCCGACCTGAACGTCGAGCAGGAACTGCCGCTGCTTCCGCCACTGGTGATCACCGACGCGAGCAGCGCGACCAACCTGACCATCTTGGTCGACGTCGACCGTTGGTTCCGCACCGCTGCCGGTTCGTTGATCGACCCGGCGACCGCGAACAAAGACGGCGCAAACGAAGGCGTCGTGAAGGAAAACATCAAGAACTCGGTCGAGGCCTTTGAGGACGAAGACCGAGACGGCGACGACGATTAGGCGGCATCGATGACGACCGGCCCCATCTTGGCAGTGTTCATGCTATCCGACTCCTTCCAGTCGGTATGGGATGATGTAGCCGCCGAGACCGGGGCCGACCTCGTCGTGCTGAGCCCTGCGGACACCATTCCCAGCACAGCCGCAGTTGCCCTGATCGCGGCGGGCGGCGAAGAAGATCGCGGCCTAGATCTCCTTTCCCAGCTCACCGCTTACGCCGCTATTCCGGTGTACCTAGTAGGAGCTCGTCCTTCACACCGGTTCGCCGTGGAGACCATGCGATGCGGTGCGGCCGACTACTTCTCACTCCCCGGCGACCTGGACGTTCTGCGCCGCACCATCACCGCTCGAGTAGAAGCTAGAAGCCAACGTGCTCGGCGCTCTGGTGAGCACCGGGCTGCCCCAGACGCCTTCGCCGCGCTGGTGGGGGAGAGCCCCCAGCTCAAGGCCACCATTGACAAGGCAAGCCGAGTAATCGAACACCCCGATATCACGGTCTTGATCGGTGGCGAGACCGGCACGGGAAAAGAGCTGCTGGCCCGCGCTCTTCACGATGGCGGACCGCGCTCAGACCGGCCGTTCGTTGCTGTGAACTGTGCCGCCATCCCCACATCCCTCATGGAGAGTGAGCTGTTCGGGCACGAACGAGGCGCGTTCACCGACGCTCACCAACCTAAGCCGGGGCTCTTCGAGGAAGCCGATGGCGGCACTCTCTTTCTCGATGAAATCGGGCATCTCCCACTGGCTCTTCAAGGCAAGTTGCTTCGGACCTTGGATGACAAGCAGGTACGGCGGGTTGGGGCCAATCGCGGGCGTTCGGTTGACGTGCGTATCATCGCCGCCACACACGTGGACCTCGAACAGGCAGTGAGACAGGGTGAGTTCCGGGAAGACCTGTTTTACCGATTGAACGTCGTATCGCTCACGTTACCACCCCTGCGCGTTCGGGGTGGCGACGTGGTTCTGCTCGCAAAGGCGTTCTGCATTTCGCTCGCCCAGCGGTACGGCATGCCGGCGCCCGAGATCACCGCCGACGTTCTGGCTTCGCTGGAGCAACACTCGTGGCCGGGAAATGTTCGCGAGCTGCGGCATGCCATCGAGCGGGCTCTTCTCCTTTCCAATCCGGGGTCGCTGGATCCTGCCGAATTGATCCCCGCAACGCCGTCGCGCGGCTCCGCCGAACCGTTGTCAGAGCTGCCTTTCCCTGCCACACTGGACGCAATCGAAGCC
>JBDHAN010000127.1:0-4430 GCA_039588055.1 Gemmatimonadota bacterium
TCCCCACCGGATGAGTTCAACCGACCCACGGGTCGATATGTGGCAGAGATGGATGTGCCCGCCTGTGAGTTGCGCCAAGAAGATGTTGCGGGCCACCATGACATCCTCCGCCGCCGAGGGTATGCCCCGGAGGCCCAGGCGCGTGGCCACCACGCCCGCATGCATGGCCCCGTTCTTCGCGAGTGCTGGATCCTCGCAGTGCTCCGCCACCGGAATGTTGAACGACCTCGCATATTCCAGCGCGGTCCTCATGATGTGGCTCGAAACCACCGGGTGGCCGTCGTCGCTCACGGCTACCGCTCCGGCAGCAACCATCTCTCCGAACTCCGCGAGTTGTTCCCCTTGCTGCCCAACAGAGAGCGCACCAATCGGGTACACACGCGCCCCGCGCGCTGCGGTGGCCTGCTTCACAATGAATCCGACGGCCGCCTGATTGTCCGTCACCGGATCGGTGTTGGGCATTGCGCACACGGTGGTGAATCCGCCCGCCGCCGCTGCACGCGCGCCGGACATGACGGTCTCCGAGTCCTCCCGGCCGGGCTCGCGCAAATGGACATGCACGTCCACCAGCCCGGGCGCAACAACGCGACCCGAGACATCGAACACCTCGGCCCCGTCGGGCGGCGTGAGGTTCGGCTCAAGACCCTCGATGACGCCGTCGACCACCAGGAGATCCGCAACTGCGTCGTGGTCTTGCGACGGATCGATCACCCGTCCGCCGGCGAGCACCAATGGCCTCACGCCGCCCCCCCTCGCTCGTTCTCCCCTTTTGCCGCCTCCGCCAATTCGGGGCGCCCGCCCGCCAGCAGGTACAGGACAGCCATCCGCACCGCGACGCCGTTCGTGACCTGATCGAGAATGACGCTATGGGGCCCATCGGCGACGCGCGAGTCGATTTCGACTCCTCGATTCATCGGCCCCGGATGCAGAATCAACAGATCGCGCGGCGCCTGTTCGAGCCGCTCGAGCGTCACACCAAACACGCGGTAGTACTCACGCAGCGAGGGGATGTAGCCGAGCTTCATCCGCTCGAGCTGCAACCGCAGAACGTTGAGGACGTCAGCCCACTCGATCGCTTCCTCGATCCGACGGAACACGGTCACGCCGAGCTGCTCGATGCTACTCGGGATGAGGCTACCCGGTCCGCACACCGCCACCTCGGCCCCCAGCTTGGTGAGCCCCCAGATGTTGCTTCGGGCCACTCGGCTGTGTGAGATGTCGCCGCAGATGCAGACCTGCCATCGCCGCCGTTGATTACGTTCGACCGGATTCGCTCAGCGAGGAACCTCGCCGCGCCCGACGAGGGGTGCCGCATCACCACCATGTCGATGCGCATGGCCTCGAGGTTGCGCGCCGTGTCGACCAGGTTCTCTCCCTTCTGCACCGAGGACCCCTGCGCGACGACGTTCACCGTATCGGCCGACAGACGTTTTTCCGCGAACTCGAACGAAATACGCGTGCGCGTGGAGGCTTCGAAAAAGAGATTGACGATGGTCTTGCCTCGAAGCGCCGGCACCTTCTTGATCGCCCGCTCGCTGACCTCCTTGAACGGCTCGGCAGTGTCTAGGATCAAGAGGATCTGTTCCGACGTGAGATTCTCCAGGCCGAGGAGATCCTTCCCGAGCGCAGGCGCCGTCACGCCTCGCCTCCGTCCACTAGCTCGACCGCATCGCGTCCGTCCAACTCATTGACGTAAACGTCCACGCGATCTCCCGGCTCGACCTCGAGCCTGGCGCCAACAACATCGGCTTGAATGGGCAGCTCTCGTCCGCCGCGGTCGACCAGCACGGCCAGACCGATGCGGGCCGGGCGGCCAAAATCCGCCAGTTGATCCATTGCCGCGCGGATGGTTCGGCCAGTATAGAGCACGTCGTCCACGATCACGATCCACTTGTGATCGAGCTCGGCCGGGAGGCGCGTCTCACCCACGACCGGGCGGGGACCAACGGTCTGCAGATCGTCACGATAGAGGGTGATATCCATGACGCCGAGTGGCACGTCCTGGCCTTCATGCTCGGCAATGAGATGCCCGAGGCGGGTCGCGAGGTCCGAGCCGCGACGCTGAATCCCAATCAGCACCAAATCGGCGGTTCCACCCGCGAAGGCAACAATGTCACGACTCATTCGCTCGAGCGCCTGAGCGACGCCGGCGGCATCCAGCAGGACCTTGCGGGGAGAGGGCGCCATCGTTGGGCCGCAAGTTAGACGGGGTGCTTCGGGGCGTCAACGCGCCCCCTACGGGGACGTCAGCCTGCGGGAAGCAGGACCGGCGTGATCGGGGGCTGACCGCCCAGCACGGCCTGCACATTTCGAACTGCCAATTCGGCCATGGCTCGTCGCGTCACCGTCGTGGCGCTGCCGATATGCGGCAGCACCACGACACGTTCGTGCGCCACCAGCCCCGGGTGCACGTTCGGCTCCCGGTGGAAAACATCGAGCCCGACACCACCGAGGGTTCCTGCCTCAAGTGCCGCCAGGAGCGCCGTCTCGTCGACGATGTCCCCGCGAGCCGTATTGATGAACAGGGCGCGGGGCTTCATCTGCTCGAACCATGAGCAATCGACCATGCCGCGCGTCGTCTCCGTCGCCGGTACGTGCACCGAGACCACGTCACTCGTCGCGAGGAGATCGTCGAGCGAAACACGCTTGGCACCCGTCTCTTTCGCGAACGCTTCGCGAGCCGTGTTATCCGCGTATACCACCCGCATCCCGAACCCAACGGCGCGACGTCCCACAGCTTGCCCAATTCGGCCAGCGCCAACCACGCCGATCGTTGCGCCTCGGAGCTCCAGCCCGAGGAGCAGACGCGGATCCCACCCGGTCCAGCGATCTTCTGCGATTAACGCTTGCCCCTCCTTAAGCCGGCGCGCGACAGCGAGAATCAGCGCCCAGGTGAGATCAGCAGTGGATTCGGTCAACACCTCTGGTGTGTTTGTCACGGTGACGCCGTGTCGGGCAGCTGCTGCAAGGTCGATGTTGTCGAAGCCCACCGCGCAGTTCGCGAGCACTCGCAGGCTCGGCAGGCTCTCGAATTCTCGCTCACCGAACCGTCGTGAGAGCAGGGGGACGATTCCGGCGTATGGCCCACGCGGTGTCGCAACCGAGGTCGGGATCCATTCGAGCTCGATGCCGGGAAGCGGATCGCGGTCGAGGAGTTCCTCGAGCTCGGCAGCGATGAGCACTCGCGTCATGGTACACCGTGGTTCGTCGGGGTGGAAACTGGGTTGGGGCCCTTCTATAATGTACGTGCCGACATGC
Source organism: Gemmatimonadota bacterium (assembly GCA_039588055.1). Lineage (GTDB taxonomy): Bacteria > Gemmatimonadota > Gemmatimonadetes > Gemmatimonadales > GWC2-71-9 > JAOTVV01. The sequence goes on from JBDHAN010000127.1 coordinate 3,259, forward strand.
CCGGGCATCCCCCGCACGGAGGAAGCCGACCCGGCGTGCGGAAGGGAGAGGTGTCCGAGTGGTTGAAGGAGCCGGTCTCGAAAACCGGTAGGCCCGTCAGGGTCTCGTGGGTTCGAATCCCACCCTCTCCGTAGCCCCACCACCAGCACTTGTGTCTCCACTCCTTGCCTGAGGACCAGCCGTGCCTTCGTTCACCACCGAGCAGTCTCGACTGGTAACAGCATCGCTCGTCGTGCTGGCAGCAGTGACGATCGCTGTCGCACTCTCGTACACGCGGGACATCATGGTTCCTTTCGTCCTCGCGGTGTTCATCTCCTATTTGGTCGCTCCGCTCGTTGATCTCCTTCAGGACCGGCTGCGAGTACCGCGACTGCTCGGCGTCTTCGTGGCGCTGGTAGTGGCACTCGGTCTGATCGCCGTGTTGGTGCTTCTCATCTCCACATCTATTCGGGGGCTGCTCGCGTCAGCCGATGTGTATCAGCAGAAGCTCTCCGATTTCGTCGCGCGCGCCGCCGCACTGCTCGACCGGTTCGGGCTGGATCTGGGCCAACGCAACGTGACCGACGCCGTTCGGCAGTTGCCGCTGACGCGCATGGCGCGCCAGACGCTCGGAACGGTCGTCAACCTCGTCACGAAGGCCGGCTTGGTCACACTATTCGTCATCTACCTCGTGGCGGCAAAACGATCTGCCGATCGTCGCTCAGGGATCTACGCGGAGATCGACACCAAGATCCGCCGATACCTCGGCACGAAGGTGGCAACGTCCGCTGCGACCGGCCTCTTGGTTGGAACGATTCTCTGGATGTTCGGCCTGGACCTGGCACTCGTCTTCGGAATCACCGCGTTTCTGCTCAACTTCGTGCCGTCCATTGGATCGGTCGTCGCCACCTTCCTCCCGCTGCCGGTGGCACTCGTACAGTTCGATAGCCTGTGGCCAATCATCGGTGTAATCGCGCTCCCGGGGGCCGTTCAGATCGCGATCGGCAATGGCGTCGAGCCCTTGGTCATGGGCGAGGGATTGGATCTCCATCCCATCACCATTCTCCTGGCACTCATGTTCTGGGGGCTGTTATGGGGCATCCCCGGAATGCTCCTCGCTGCACCGATCACGGCGGTGCTGCGTCTCATCCTGGCGAAGCTCGACATCACTGCCCCTGTGGCCGAGCTGTTGG
>JBDHAN010000128.1:0-3261 GCA_039588055.1 Gemmatimonadota bacterium
CATCTTGGCCTACTCAACGTCAAGTGGCTGCGCAGATCTCGTATCGCTAGTGCCACACTGCCCCAACGGTGAGCAAGACGACCGTGTTGTTCAGTCCTCCGGCGCCGTCGACCGACACCCGCTGGTACATGAAATCGACGCCGGGCGTGAGGTAGAAATTCCGTCCGAGACGCACGTCCCACCCTACCCCGGCGGTGAGACCGAATCCTGAGTCATTGGTCGTGACAGTCGTCGTCGTGTTCCCCACCGTTGACGAGGTCATCGTGGTGAAGCCCGCGCCGCCAACACCTGCCTTGAGGAAGACCCCTCGATCCACGTCGAGGTAGTGCATGACGGTCGCCGTCACGTTGCCGCGCCCAAAGTCGACCCCACCTTCACTGGTGCCGAACCCGAGGATCTCTCCCCCGATCAACCATCGCTCGCTTGGTGTGCCTCCCATACGGACAAAGATGCCCCCTCCACCCCGAGTGTCTCCATTGATGTTGCTCGAGAGGTTCCATCCTCCACCTACCCCAACGCCAAGCCAAAACCCACGATGCTTGGATACCTCTTGCACCTGCCCCTCGGCGATCGATACCGAGAGCAACGTGCAGAGTCCCATCACGATTGTCGACACAAACACTTTCATAAATCCCTCCAACTTTCTCATCGATTGACGTGCCTCTGCACACTACCCCTCCCCCACAACGGAGTGCCCCGCCCTGTTTGCCGGCCCCCAGAACCGAGAGTTACAGTTGAAACTACAGGGCTTTCGGGAGGCTAACGATGGGTGTAATACGAACGATGTTGCTCAAGGGATCTCGGAACGATTGGCTGGCGAAGAAAGTGCGTGGCCGAGGGTTCGCGCAACGAGCTGTTCGCCGATTCATGCCTGGCGAAACGGTCGACGCGGCGCTCGCGGCTGCGGAAGATCTCAAGGGTCGGCAGATCACAACCATCGTGACTCTTCTGGGCGAGGCCATCACAACCGAAGAGGCCGCCGAGGAGGTGACGGCCCACTATGTGGACGTCTTCGAGCGCATACGGCGCGGTGGCTTCCCGACCAGAATCTCTGTCAAACCCACGCAGCTGGGGCTCGACGTAGGTCGTGCCGTCTGCGAGCGGCAGCTGCAACGCCTCGCGGAGCACGCCGCATCCACCGAGAACTTCCTGTGGATCGACATGGAAGCTTCCCCGTACGTTGACGCGACCCTCGAGATGTACCGCGAGCTGCGCGCCGATTCTCCCAACGTAGGCGTCTGCCTACAGGCATACCTCTACCGGACGGCCGATGACCTGGAGGCATTACTTCCGATCAAGCCGACGATTCGCCTCGTCAAGGGTGCGTATGCCGAGCCGCCGGATCTGGCCTTCCCGCGGAAGCAGGACGTGGACGCCAACTTCATGCGCCTCGCCAAACGGCTCCTGAGCGCGGACGCATTTGGCCCTGAGTCTCGGCACGCGTTCGGCACGCACGATATGCAGCTACTCACGCGAATCCGAGACTACGCTGAGGGTGCCAAAGTGCCGAGCAGTGCCTTCGAGATCCAAATGCTCTTTGGGATTCGCCGTGCAGATCAAACCCGCTTGTCTGCCGAAGGAGTGCCGACGTGTGTTCTCGTCAGCTACGGATCGGCGTGGTTCCCCTGGTACATGCGGCGGTTGGCAGAACGCCCCGCCAACCTCGGCTTCGTGCTGAAGAGTGTATTTGCGCGCTGAGGCGCGCGTGACTAGCGACCGATTCCGACCCGCAGCTGAATCTGCTCGACGGTTTCCGTCCGGGCGTCCGTCTCAAGCGCGCCCCGGTCAACACGGTAAGCAAGGTGCACACGAATCCGTGTCCTTGGAACAACGATACCCACACCACCCTCCAGCCCTCGCCCCACTTGGAACGGAGTCGGCGCGTTGACGTCACCTGAGAGCGCGTACCATCCCTCCAAGTAGCTCCTGAGCGATCCGTCGAGCAGGAGCGGCGCCTCGAATCGCCCGTGGACTTCCCATTGCACCCAGCGTGTGGTGCCGGTGGGTGTCACATAGCTTCGAGCGTGGGGGCCAACACGAAGCTGAAACGCTTCGATTGGGCGTACCCCGAGCAGCAACTCACCTTCGACCAGGTCGCCGGCGTCGGACCCACCTTCGGCCGAGAGGGAGCCCTGCACGTACCGACCGCGCAGTTCTGCCAGCCAATAGCCAACAGCAGCTTCGGCACCGAAGGCGGTGCCGCTCAGGTTCTCGACGCCTGCCGCGGTCTCCCGCTCGACTGATGCTCGCGATGCGGTCACCGCAATGTCGCCCGTGAAACGGTACTGCGCATACGCTGGACCGGCCGCAAAGCAACCGAGGACAACCGCAACCAGGGCACCAGCCGATCGCGCGCTCATTGCCCTGCCAGATCCACGGCGGTCGGCTGTCCTGCCCGTATCTGCAGATCCACCACTGACCGACGGCGCTCGTTTTCCTGTGCCACCGAATCGCGCCGAGCCCGCCACTCTCGGCGAATTGCATCGTTGCTGGCCACGTTGGCGGGAATCGGCCGACCGGGACGCTGTCTGAAAAAGCCAACCACGCCGCCAATGGTCATAGCACCGCCGACGACGAATCGGCCAGCAGAAAGCTCGGCACCCGGAGCAACTGACGACGACAGCAGCGCCACACCGACCCCACCCACCACACCTCCCAGCAGCGCCCCTACTCCGGGGCCGGACCCCGATCGCTCGCGCAGGAGGAGTGAATCTGCAGGTGGCGGCGGGTGAGCAATCGTGTCGATCGACGCCGCCGAGATCTCGAGCGGGACGCGGGCGATGCGCACAATGGAGCCTTCCCGATTGCGCGACTGCACGGCAAGCACGTAGCGCCCGGCGGACACGGGAACGCCGGTCGAGTCCAGTCCGTCCCACACGATCTCCAGACTGTCACCAATCAGCCCGCCATACACGATGCGGACCGGTTGTCCGTCACTGCGAGTGACCGAGACCAGAATCTCGTGGTACGAGCTCGCGTACAGCTGAGGGGTGTACCGGCCAGCACCGGACCGGATGCGCGCAGTATTCGGGGCCACCACGTGCACCACTTTTGTGTCCCGTCTTACGAGCGCGAACACGGCGGTGACCTCGGGCGCGAAGATCAACTCGTCCAGCTGGTACCGCGGGTCAGCGCGCACGATCTGTCCGAACGCGGACATCGCTGAATCGCGCCGGTCGCGATAGAGCTCTGCGGCGCCAAGGTAGCTGAGGGCGCGGAGTCTGCGCACGGTGGTGAGCGTATCGCCAGGCTCGGTGAATG
>JBDHAN010000129.1:0-3113 GCA_039588055.1 Gemmatimonadota bacterium
CCTTACTTTGTCCGAGTGGTCGCACACCCTATCCGTGAATCTGACGGCGCCTGTCCTGCTGACTCACGATCTCCTCCCGCTTCTCGCAGATGCCGGCGGTTCGGTGATCAACGTGTCGTCCCGGGCCGGCGTGATGCCGTTCGAGGGCGAGGCGGCGTACTGCGCGTCGAAGTACGGAATCGAGGCGTTTACCAAGTGCCTGGCGCTCGAGCTTGGATCGAGCCCGGTCAGCGTAAACACGATCACACCCGGCATCAAGATCAAGCCGACTTCGATCACGGAGGAGCAGATCCCGACGGTCCCCGAAGCAGAGCGCAACACGTGGGCGGACCCGGCGGAGATCACACCGGCGTTCTTGTTCCTGGCGAGGCTTCGGGGCGAAGTGAGCGGGCGCCGCTTCGACGCGCTGACTCTCACGCGGGCGATCGCGCGATACGGCCGGGAGGAGACGCTGGCGCGAATCGACGAGTTCACCCAATGACTCAGCCTACCAGGCCGATTGGGGTCAACACCGATGAATGACTACGCATGACCGGAAGTGACGATTCGGTCGTCGCCCAGCGGTTGGCGCAGCGGGTGCGCGGGACACACCATGAGCCTGTACGCGTCCCGTTCCGCGACGAGGCGTTGCCGGAGGGGCTGCCCGCCTATCTGCGGGAGCACCTCTCCGCCGGCGAGACTCACTACACTACCCGCCCCGGCCTTGGCGAGTTGCGCCAGGCGATTGGACAGGAGATCGGGAGGCTCGGCGGCCCGACCTATGGACCCGAGGGAGTCGTGATTACCGCCGGAGAAGGAGAATCACTCTTTGTCACGCTCCTGGGGCTCGGGATCGGCGAGGAGGCGAAAGTAGTCGTGGACGGCGAGTGTCGGCACCGCGAGCTGCTCGACTTGCTGCGTATCGATCTCGTGGGCCCGCAAGACCCCACGGCCGGACAGGCCAAGGCCGCCTACCGCGATCTCGAGACCGCCGGCGACCGCACCCGTTTGCCGCTGAGTAACGACTGCCAGGAGATCGTGGCACTCGGCGGGCTCATCCGCTCCGTGCCCCGCACAGGCGATCACCTCGATCGTTCGGAAGGCGCGATCATGATCGGGCACCTCGATGATCTCAAAGGGATCGACCACTTCCGCGTCGGTTACGCGGCCGGCCCTCCCGTCCTCGTCAAGCGCCTGATGACGTGGAAGCAGGCGCTCTCGATCTGCTCCGCGGCACCGTCGCAGCGGGCCGCTCTCTTCGCCCTCTCAATCTCGACCGGTTCCCTATGAGCCGGGTTGCGCGGGCCGGGGAGCAGGCGACGTCACTCCGTTACCGGATGATGGAGCTGGCGGCGTCGATGGACGACGTCATCTCACTCGGGCGCGGCGACCCCGATCTCGACACCCCTCCGGCGATTTGGGAGGGAGCACTCGAGCGAATGAAACAGCTCCCACGGTCCGTCCCGGTCCGCGGCCTGGCAGGGTTGCGTCACGCGCTCGCCCGCCGGTACAAGGCCGAAAAGGGAGTGTCGTTCGACCCGGATCGGGAGATCCTCATTACCAACGGCGCGCAGGAGGGACTTTTCCTTGCGATGCTCGCGCTCGTGGATCCTGGCGACAAGGTGGCGACGCCCGATCCGCGTTACTCGTCCTACGACCAGGCCATTGGAGCCGCCGGGGGCGAGATCGTGGAGATCCCGACGGGCGCGAACCGAAGCTTCGAGCTCGGCGCGGACGACGTCAGAACGCACGCCAGCGGCGCCAAACTGCTCGTGTTCGTCAATCCAAGCAATCCGACCGGCGCGTTCGCCGACGCAGTCGCCGTGCAGGAGCTTGCGCACGCAGCGCGCGACACCGATCTGATCGTCGTCGCCGACGAGATCTACGAGGACCTGGTTTACGACGGCAAGCGTCTCTTTTCGTTTGCCGCCTGTGACGGAATGCGCGGGCGCACGGTGACGCTCTCGGGGTTCTCCAAATCCTATGCGATGACCGGGTTCCGAGTAGGATACTTGCTCGGCGATGCCGCCTTCATCGACGCAGTGGAAGAACTCAAAACTGCTTTGTCGGGTCCATGCCCGCTCTTCTCTCAGTACGCGGCACTCGCCGCTCTCGAGCAAGAGCGCGACAGTCGCCCCGCGTTCCTCGAGATCTACGGTCGCCGGCGCCAGCGCATGATGGCTGGCCTCGACGCACTCGGGATTCCGTACGGCCACCCCGGAGGCGGTCTCTTCATGTGGGCGGACGTTGCGCGGTTCGGGCTCGCCGGCGATGAGTTCTGCTACCGCTTGCTGGAGGAGGTCGGGGTGCTGATGTTTCCGGGGGGCTCGTTCGGAGAGCGCTGGAGACACTGGGTGCGCATCTCGCTGCTGGCGCCGGAAGAGCGAATCGCTGCCGCCCTGGAACGCATGCAGGGATTCGTGACCTCCCTCGCGAGTGGTGAGCGGTAGGATGTCGTCCGAGCTTCTCGTTCGGGGCGGCACGTTGGTCACCGCTTCGGAGTCACGAGATGCTGATCTGCTGGTGCGCGACGGCCGAATCGCCGAGGTCGGCACGCAGCTCGAGACTTCCGGCCGCACCCTCGACGCAGCCGGTCATCTCGTCATGCCCGGCGGGATCGATACCCACGTGCACCTCGCGCACCCCATCGATCGGCTCGGCATCAAAACGGCGGACGACTTCCACACCGGCACGATCGCGGCGGCGTGCGGGGGCGTGACCACGATCATCGACTTCGCGCTACAGCGCCGTGGGGACTCGCTGGTGCAGGTGCGCGATCACCGATTGCGGGAGGTGGAGGGCGAGGCGGTCATCGACTACGCTCTCCACGTCATCGTTACCGACGTGCGGGACGCCGTCCTTGCCGAGATACCGGTATTGATCGGTGACGGATTCCCGTCGTTCAAGGTTTACATGACGTACACCGACAAGGTCGTGCGGGACGACGCCCTGATTCGCATCCTGCAGGCGACGGCGCAGCATGGGGGACTCGTGTACTTGCACTGCGAGAACCACTGCGCGGTCACTCATCTGATCCAGCGCCACCTCTGCCGCGGTGACACGGGCCCGCTCTTTCACGCGCGAACCCGCCCGTCCTCAGTTGAGGCAGAAGCCACTTACCGGGCGATCATGCT
>JBDHAN010000130.1:0-3054 GCA_039588055.1 Gemmatimonadota bacterium
CGGGCCCGAGCCACAGCCCACGGCCGCGGTTCCGGCGGCCGTGCGAACCACTGAGCGCGTGCACCGTGAGACCGCGCAAGAGCACATCGTGATAGGGACCGACACCTTTCCCTATAGTGACCGGCGTCGCTACCCATTGATCCTCTTGACGACGGTGCTCGGGGCGGGTATGTCCAGTACGCTGTTCCAACGAGTGCGTGAGGAGCTGGGTCTGGCCTACGCGGTCTACTCCTTCCAGTCGTTCTATCGCGGGACGGGCGTGGCGGGGGTCTACGTTGGAACGCACCCCTCGACATCCGAGCGTGCGGTGGACGTCATTCAGGAGGAACTCGCGGTGCTCGCCGCCGAGGGTCTCGCGTCGGATCGCTTGTCCGAAGCGAAGCAGCAGGTGAAGGGTCAGGTCACGCTGTCGCTCGAGAGTCCGTCGGCCCGCATGTATCGGTTGGCGACGACGGCGGTGTATGACGAGCCCTATCGGACCATCGATGAGGTGCTCGCCGAGATCGACCGTGTGACGCCGGACGAAGTCGCGAACGTGGGCAGCGAGTTCCTGAGCCCGGACCGCCAGACGACTGTGTGGTTGGGCCCGGAGTAGCCCGCTACATCCAACCTACCTCACGCGAGTCCAGTCCAATGATCATAGGCGTTCCAAAGGAAATCAAAACCAACGAAAACCGGGTGGCCGTCGTACCGGCCGGCGTCGAGACGCTGGTGGCGGACGGACACACCGTGCTGGTGGAACGGGGTGCGGGGGAGGGCAGCGGGTTTGCCGACGGACAGTACGAGTCCGTTGGAGCGTCCGTCGTGGCGGACGCCGGCGATGTCTGGGCCAAAGCGGACATGATCATCAAGGTCAAGGAGCCGATCGAGCCCGAGTGGCCACTGATGCGGCAAGGCCAGGTCATCTTCACGTATTTCCACTTTGCGGCGAGCGAAGAGCTGACGCGGGCCGTGATGGATTCGAAGTGCATCGCGATCGCCTACGAGACTGTGCAGTTGCCTTCCGGCGAGCTGCCGCTGCTCACCCCGATGAGCGAGGTGGCAGGACGGATGGCGGTGCAGGAGGGGGCGAAGTACCTCGAGAAGCACCATGGTGGGCGTGGCCTGCTGATGGGTGGGGTTCCAGGTGTGCTGCCGGCTGAGGTCCTCATCATCGGCGGCGGCGCCGTTGGGACGAATGCCGCCAAGATGGCGTCGGGCTTGGGGGCGCACGTCACACTGTTCGACGTGTCCCTGGAGCGCCTGCGATATCTGTCCGATGTCATGGCTGCCAACGTCGATCTCGTATACTCCAATCGGCTCAACATCGTGGAGCTCCTGCCGCAAGCGGATCTCCTGATCGGTGCGGTGCTCTTGCCGGGGGCGAAGGCACCGAACCTCGTGACGCGGGAGGACCTGAAGCTCATGAAAGCGGGTGCCGTCATCGTGGATGTGTCGGTCGATCAAGGAGGCTGCATCGAGACCATCAAGCCGACGACGCACGAAAAGCCGGTGTACGTCGTGGATGGGGTGCTCCATTACGGCGTGGCGAACATGCCCGGCGGTGTCCCGCGCACGTCCACCCTTGCGCTCACCAACGCCACGTTCACGTATGCCCGTCGTTTGGCGCAGCGGGGATGGAGGGAGGCGTGCCGAGCTGACCGATCGCTGTTCCTCGGATGCAACGTGATCGAGGGTCACGTGGTGTACCCTGGGGTCGCCGAAGCGTTCGGGTTCGATCTGGCCGATGGGGGTGCCTTGATCGGCTAGGCGAGCCGATGCGGTAAGTATCCGTCTTGTCATAACTTAGGGCATCCGTTATGTTAGGGCGCCTCGTGTGAGGCGCCCTATTTCCATGCGCCCGTGGGCGCTCCAGACAACTACGAGCCGAGATGCGCTGGCCAAGTCTATCGTTAGGCAGCATCCTGCCCGCGAACGAGATCGCGGTCGATCTGGGTACGTCAAACACCTTGGTGTACGTCAAGGGCGAAGGCATCGTGCTGAACGAGCCTTCCGTCGTGGCGGTGGAGCAAGCCACGTCCAAGATCAAGGGGATCGGGCTCGAGGCGAAGCGCATGCTTGGTCGGACGCCCGAGGGCATCCTCGCCGTTCGCCCGCTCAAGGACGGGGTCATCGCGGACTTCGACGTGACCGAGAAGATGCTGCGGTACTTTCTCGAGTCGATCATCCAGAAGCACTTCTTCAAGGTCAAGCCGAAGGTCATCGTGTGCGTCCCGAGCGGCATCACGGAGGGGGAGAAGCGGGCCGTGCGAGACAGCGCGCACTCTGCCGGGGCCAAAGAGGTGTACATGGTCGCCGAGCCGATGGCGGCGGCGATTGGCGTGGGCCTTCCCGTGGAAACCCCGACCGGGAACATGGTCATTGACGTGGGGGGCGGCACCACCGAGATCGCGGTCATCGCTCTCTCGGGCATCGTGAGTGATACGTCGATTCGAACCGGTGGCGACGAGCTCGATCAGGCGATCGTGCAGTTTATGCGTAAGAACTACAATCTTCTCATCGGGGAGCCCACCGCCGAGCTGATCAAGATGCAGATCGGCTCCGCCGCGCCGGTGGACGGCGAGAACGAGATGGAGGCGAAAGGCCGGGACCTGGTGTCCGGGATTCCGAAGGTCGTGCGCGTGCACTCCAGCGAGATCCGGGAAGCCATTCAAGAGCCGGTGCAGCAGATCGTCGATGCCGTCCGGCGGGCGCTCGAGATCACGCCCCCGGAGCTGGCCAGCGACATCGTGGATCGGGGCATCGTCATGGCCGGTGGAGGGTCGTTGATCCGCGGTCTCGACGTCGTGCTGTCGCAGGAGACGTCGCTTCCGATCCGAGTGGATGAGGACCCGCTCACATGTGTCGTTCGTGGCACCGGCCGGATCCTGGACGATCCCCCGAAGTATCGGTCCGTGCTCACGACGTAGGCTTCCGTGCATCGTGCCTGAGCGCTTCACGTCACGCCGCGACACCTTCGCCTTCATCATCTGTTTGATTTTGTCCATCACGGCTCGCTACATGCCGGCGGACGTCCAGCACGTCGTGTCGGCGGCGATCACGAACACCGTCTTG
>JBDHAN010000131.1:0-2968 GCA_039588055.1 Gemmatimonadota bacterium
AGCCAATGGTCACATACGGCCGTTCCCGCACGTCTTCAGCAATCGCGGCGGGGGAGATCCCCAGACCGGACAAATACGTCTGATCAACGGTGTAGGTCAGGAAGTGGAGGGACGCGTAAAAGAACGCGAACAGCCCCAGCATGCGCCGCAATTGGATCAGTGGGCTGAATCGCAGCAGTTGCTGAGCGGGTGTGATGGCCAGCGTCGTCATCAGCAACGTGATCGCTGCAAAACCCGTTCGATGGGTGACCGCCTCAACCGGATTTGCACCGAGCCCGTCGGTGAGCACAGCGACTAGCAGCAACACGGCGGGGACCAGCGCCAGGGTGAAGGTCGCCGGCTTCAATACGCGGCGCAGCCACGGCAGCTGTGCCATCGATCGCTAGTAAAGCCGCCGCAAATCCATTCCGCTGTAGAGCCCGGCAACCTGCTCCCCATAGCCGTTGAACGGGAGGGTCGGTCGGCGTCGGAGCTCCCCGATCCGTCGCTCACGGGCCTGGCTCCATCGGGGGTGATCCACGTCCGGATTCACATTGGCGTAGAAACCGTATTCGCGCGGCGCCGCCACGTTCCATGTCGTCTGTGGCTGCTCGCGCACGAGCCGAATACGGACGATCGATTTGATGCTCTTGAACCCGTATTTCCACGGCACGACGAGCCGGACAGGCGCACCGTTCTGGTTGGGCAACGCCTTGCCGTAGACACCCAGGGCGAGGATCGTGAGCGGGTGCATCGCCTCGTCCAACCGAAGCCCCTCGACGTACGGCCACGGAAGCACGTTGCGGCGCTGCCCAGGCATCTGCTCAGGGTCGAGCAGCGTCGTGAACTCCACATATCGGGCTTGCGAGGTGGGCTCCACGACGTTCAGGAGTGACCGCAGCGGAATCCCCAGCCAGGGAATGACCATGGACCATGCCTCGACACACCGCAGTCGATAAACCCGCTCCTCGGGCGTGAACCGCTGCCAAAGATCCTCGATCCCGAACGTCTGCGGCGCATTCACCTCGCCCTCGACCGCGACGGTCCAGGGGCGGGGCCTCAGCGTGTGCGCGTTCTTCGCCGGATCCCCTTTCCCGGTGCCGAACTCGTAGAAGTTGTTGTAGCTGATCACATCCTCGAGTGGCGTGATCTCGTCGTCCGACTGCCCAGCGCGGTCGGGCGCGGCCCCCACCAACGCGCGAGGCATTCCAAGTCCGGCCGCCGCGGTCAATCCAGCAGCCACCGTCGCGCCGATGAACCGACGGCGGTCCAGATAGACGGATTCGTCGGTGATTTCCGACGCCGCAATGTTGTCAGGACGTCTGATCAGCATGGTCTCCTCGAAGTGTGGGCCCCATACCCAGCGTGGAACCACGCGGAGGCCGGGAAAGTTCCGCCACGGTGGTGCCTCCGCAAGTGTCACCGCAGCAGTGAAACGCGACGCCACTGCCCGGGTATAGCCTTTGATGCCCTTTTGCTCACACCTCGTGCGACCGAACCCTATATTGGACTTTGGGGTTGGCTGGAGTGGAGGGGACGGTCACCGCGGTGGTGCCGGGCACACCGTCATCGGACAGACGCCATGCCATTCGAGTTGACCTACAACCGACGAGCCATTGCGCTGACCGCGCTGTTGACGGTTGCTCCGTGGGTGGCGAGCGCCCAAGCCCCCGGGCGCATTGTCGGCACGGTGTTGGACGCCATCACTGGTGAGCCGATCGCTGCCGTCGAGCTCACCGTCTCCGGGTCGGATCATCGCAGCACGAGTGATCTGAAAGGGCAGTTTGTCATCGACAGCGTGCCACCCGGACTCCTCAAAGTCACCGCCCAGACCATCGGCTACCACCCAATCACGACAGCCTACTACACGGTACTTCCGGATTCGGCGACCACCGTGAGCTTCAAGCTCGCCCCGATCACGGTCCTACTGCCACCAGTGGAGGTTATCGGCGAACGGGCCGTGGCAGCCCCCTCGATGGTTGGCGCCACGCTCCTCACCCGAACGCAACTTCCGAAGAACGGTAGCATCATCGAAGCCCTGCAGGGAGCCGTGCCTGGGCTCCAGACGCACGGCAGAGGGGAATATGCCCGCCAGTCGATTCGCGGATCCCGATCGGACGTCCTCTACGTCATCAATGGAGCCGTGATCACACCGCCACTCACGTTCTACATCGATGCCGCTGACGTGGACTGTGTCGAGGTTCGACGGGGCTACCGAGCAGCGAACGAGATCCGACCGAGTTTCGTAGGGGAGACGTACTCCGGCGTCATTCTGATTTGGACTCGTGGATCACTCACTCCAAGACCGGAGGGCTGTCCGCCGAGCTAGCCCCGTCGGTGCAGTCGCAGGCTACTCGTCCTGCCCCACCGCGAACGTGATCATCACGGTCGTTCCCTGCCCCACCGCACTTTCGGTACTGATGCTCGCACCCCAGGATTCAACCAGTCGCCGGCAAATGGCGAGGCCCAGCCCTGTTCCGCTGGTCGTCGTCGAGAAATGGGGTTCGAAGACGTGAGGCAGGTCAGCTGCGTCGATGCCTCGCCCATTGTCCCGCACGGTGAGCGCCGCTCCAATCGCAGCGTCAGCTTCAACGAGGATCTCGACTTCGGTGGCGTCCGCATTGCGCGCGTTCTCGACGAGATTGATCAGCACTTCCTTGACTTCGTCCTTGCGGACCAATGCTTCGGCCGGCCCTTGGGCGATCACGCGAACCGAGGTTCCTTTGTCCAGGGCGTAAAGGGCTGCTGCGTCCTTGGCGATGACCAGGAGGTCGGCGCGATGGAGTGGCAGAGCTTCCGCTGGAGGGGCGCCAAACCGCGCGAACGCTCTCGCGATCGCATCCAGGCGCTCGATTTCGGCCAGGATTTGTTGCGAGGTCTGCTCGAGCGTCGCGTCGAAGTCGCCGCGACCGTGACGCCGTGACCGCTGTAGGTGTTGAATGCCCAGCCGAATGGGCGTGAGCGGATTCTTGATCTCGTGAGCGATCTG
>JBDHAN010000132.1:0-3628 GCA_039588055.1 Gemmatimonadota bacterium
CTGATCGGCACTGCAGATTAGGAACGCGCTCGATGTCATATCTGGAAATTGGTGGCCGCCGCCACCCAGTACCGATGGGTGAGGCGGCTATCGCTTGCGACTCAGCCAAACAGATCCTGATTGGTGACGTTGGCCAAGAATCGCCGAGCGCCGTGCTGCAGGGCCTTCCGGGTGGGCAGGTGGCGATTCGCCGCGCCAACCCCGAAGATGAGATCCTGATCAATGGTGTCAGGTTGGGGCCCCAGCCCACGCCGCTGTTACACGGGGACAAAATCGAGATTGCAGGGCAGGAGTTGCTGTTCGTCGACGATCGGCGGAGCGGCAGCACGCAGTTCATTCAGGCGATGGACCCCGACGCCGGACCGGAGGGCCTCAAGGCCAAGGGGAAGGGCGCGGCGGCGACATCGGGCACGGGTGGCCGGCTCGTGTCTCTGACTGATGGACGAGAATACGAGATTGCGGAAGGCTCCGTGCTCATCGGACGAGAGGCCGGATGCGATGTGGTGATTTCGAGCAAGAACGTTTCTCGACGGCACGCCGAGATCGTATCGACCCCCAAGGGCTATCTCGTCATCGACAGCAGCACCAACGGGACGTTCGTGAACGGCGAGAAGATCAAGGGCCAGCGGGTCCTCTCGCGGGCAGACGTCATTCGTTGCGGGGATTACGAGTTTCGGTTCTACGCGGATGCCCGGCGATCGCAGCCACAGGCACCGGTTCCCGCAGGCCCGCCCACTCCCGCCCCAGGCGCCCAGCAGCGGCTGCAGCACACGCTGCACGGCTTCCCGGCCCAACCGAGGCCTGCGGCAGCGGAACCGGCGGTCCCGAAGGCACCTGTTGAGCCGACGAGGCCTCGGGAGCCCGCAGCGCCACCCGGGGCGAGCTTCCAACTCTCCGACACGATGCATGGGATCCCGCCCGAGGAGAAGCCACCCCGGCCGCCATCGGCGGAGCCACCACCGACAGAGCCACCGCCGGCCCCCGGCGCCGGCCAGAGACTCCAGGATACGCTGTTGGGGATTCCGCTCACCCCGAAGCCCGGGGGTGCGCAACCGCTCTCGCGTGAGGCCGATCGTTCACACCTGCCATCGCGACCGGCGCAGCCTCCCGAGGCGCATGAGAAGAAAGACGAAGATCTTCCGGCGAAGACGTCCGAACCCGAGGCACTCGACCCTGGGCCCTATCCGCGGACCGGTGAAGCGGAAGTGATGGAATCGCCGGCGTCCGGTGAGCGCGCTGCTCCCCATCCGCTGGCTGTCTTGACCGTCCGCTCTGGCGAACTCAAGGGGCGACATTTTTCGATCAAGGTGCCCGTGGTGAACATTGGGCGCGCGGACTACAACGATATCGTGATCCCAGACGAGAGCGTTTCGACGGCGCACGCCAAACTGCAGCTTCGAGAGGGGGTGTGGGTGCTCGTCGACCAGCAGTCGACGAACGGAAGCTTCGTGGACGGGCTCCGGGTCGCGGACGAGATGCCACTCGCGCCGGGCGCGCTCGTTCGGTTTGGTTCGGTTCAGACGGTGTTCGAGCCGACTGACGACTCGGAAGACCTCCACGAGGGGAGTGCAACCAAGGTGTTGCAATCGTTACGTATGCCGCCGCCGGCCGACCCGCGGCGCTCGGGACCGCCCTCAACGGAATCGTAGCTTTGGGTCACACTGTCCACTACACCTGCGCCGGTCGAACCGACGTCGGGATCATACGATCCGGGAACGAGGACAACTACCTCATGCTTCCCGCCAACGGCCTCTTCATCGTCGCCGATGGGATGGGTGGGCATGCGGCAGGAGAAGTAGCGAGCGAGATGGCGGTGCAGATGATCGCCCGCGGGCTGGAGGGAGTGGTAGGACAGACGGACGCGGACGCCGCCCATCGCATGCGGCTCGCCATCCACGAGGCGAACTCGGCCATCTTCCAGCGCACCGTGGACGAGCCCGAGAAGCGCGGCATGGGCACGACGGCGACGGCGATGGTCATCAACGGCCCGCGGTATCTGTTGGGGCAAGTCGGCGACAGCCGGGCGTACCTGCTGCGCGAAGGTCAACTGCTCCAGCTCACCAAGGATCACTCGTACGTGCAAGAGCAGGTCGACGCCGGGTATCTGACGCCCGACCAGGCGCGGACGCACCCCTACAGCAACGTGATCACCCGCTGCGTGGGTGCGAACAGTGACGTCGTGCCGGACATCTATGTCGGGACGTTGCGCGGTGGTGACATGTTCCTCCTCGCATCCGATGGTCTGACCGGCATGCTCGAAGACCACGAACTCCTGGGCATTCTGAATTCGAACGACGCCCCGGCGCAGGTCGTCGATTCTCTCGTGACCGAAGCCAACCGTCGGGGTGGGCTCGACAACATCACGGTGATCATCGTCCGGATCGACGCTGTGAAGGAGAACAAGACCTGATCGGGAGTGCAGGCGACCCGGACCGACCGCGACTCGGCCCAAATCCGCAAGCCGTTGGCGTCGTTGCCGCCGAGCATCTCGGTCCCCTGCTGTACGCGCTCGAGCTCTGTGCCGTCTCCATGGACGCCTCTGAGCGTCCGGACGACGCGAGCTATTACCGAGCGCTGGCCGCGAAACTCGCGGATGCGGGCGGCGCCCCCGCGGAGCCCTCCCGATCTATCGAGTAGGTCGTCGCCCCACCCCATCCATCTCGAGCGTGTCGGCAAGCTCGCGAGCCGGCAACGTGATCACGGCCACCGCCATCGCAGGATCGATCGCAATCGGGTACGCCGTGAAGACGCGCAGACGTCTGGCGCTGGTATGAAGCTCTGAGGCGACGCGGTGAATGCCCACCCGCTCCGACATACCGGTCTCTCCGAGCCGCGCCATCGCTCCGGAGCGCGTCGCCACCGGGAGCTCCATGGACAGCATGGCCGGCTTGCTTGGGAAGTCGAGCAGCACGTCCCCCGGTGCGGCACCCACCTGCTCGGCGAGATGGTCCTCTGCCTGTTCGACCACGACCCGGCATCGGACGGGAGATCGGTGGCGGGGACGTCGACCACGCGCTTGAACAGCTTGCGCTGCCGGAGCCGTGATGCGAGCGCACGGTTCTCGAGCCTGTGCAATGACTCCATCAACGCCTCGTCGGTCGCTTGTGCGATCCAGTCGACCTCGAGTTCGTTTCTCCGGATCGCTCCCCGCACGAGGCGCTTGAACATGCTGGTTGCACTCCGTACGGCGTGATGCCAGTACACGTTCCGATACATCTGATACTTGGCGAACAGCAGGCTCTCCAACGCGCTCACGCCCTTTTCGTGCACGGCAACCGTCCGCCGCCCGTCCGGCATGGTCACGAGGGTGATGGAGTTGATGAGTCGGTCGACGTCCACCGTCCCATAGGGGACCCCGCACATCCGCGCGTCTCGCGTCAGGTATTCGATCTTGTCGAGATCGAGGGTACCCGAGATCAATCCCTGCAAGGGGCTGGTGCTCGCACCGGCAATGAGAGCGGCCACCCGCTGACCAGCCGAGTCGATCCCGGTCTGTTGCAGTACATCGGCCACGTGAGGGTGTGCGAGATGGCGAACAGCGAGCGCCTCATGCGAGGGGAGGCCCGCCTCTTCGAGTGAGTGCGAAAACGGGTAGTGGCCAATGTCGTGCAGCAAGGCGGCGAGCCGC
>JBDHAN010000133.1:0-3776 GCA_039588055.1 Gemmatimonadota bacterium
CCGATCAACGCGTAGCCCAGGGCATTCCAGATGTTGGCGTCGGCGTAACCGCTGAACAGCACGAGCGGAAGCAGGCCGAGGATCGTCGTGGTCGACGTCATGAGAATGGGTCGCACGCGCTCCAATGTCCCGCGAACCGTCGCCTCATGAAGTGATAACCCCTCGCTGCGCCGCAGATAGTTCACGTGATCGATGAGGAGGATCGCATTGTTCACTACGATGCCACCCATCATGATCACGCCCACCCAGGCCTCCCGTGTGAAGCTTGCGTCAGTGTAGAAGAAGATCAGGAAGACACCGACGAGCGCCATGGGCACGGCGAACAGCACGCAGAGCGGCTGTCGCAGCGACTCGAACAGGGCAGCCGTCACCATGAAGATCAGCACCAGCGAAATCCCCAGCACCAACCATATCTGGTGCTGCTCCTCTTCGGACCAGCGCCATTCATCGCGATCCTCGAGCTTGTAACCGTGCGGCAGCTCGGTCGCGGCCTTCACAACGTCGAGCACCCGGTCGCCGAGCTTGGCTGGCCCACGGAACTCGTAGCTCACATTGCGCTGGTACTGTTGGTTCTCCCGGACGACACGGTTCAGGACTCGACGCTCCTCGACGGTCGCGATGTCTCCCAGTCGCACGCCCTCGCCAGTCGTCCCCTGCACCAAGAGATCCTGGAGTGCCAGGACATCGAGGTCCTCGTGGCCTGACAGTTTGACCTCGAGGTCGATGTCTTCACCACCCAGCCTGATCTGACTTCCCGCCGACTGGCCGCGCACAGCCGCCCAGACCTGATAGACTACGTCGCGGGTCGTAATGCCATGGAGTCCGAGCCGCCCCCACTCCGTTGCCTTGTCACGCTGGAACCAGCCTGCTGAGTTGACGTCCACTTCGCGCACCCGGGAAAACCGCCCGAGTCGGCGCGCGAGGTCTTCTGCAATCTCCCGCACCTTCTCGTAGTTGTACCCCAACACCTTCACGGTGTAGTTGGGCGCACCCCCGCCCCCGCCGTAGAACGACGGTCCGTATCCGTACACGCGCACCTCTGCACCACCGAACAAGTAACTGTACGCCAACATCTGATCTTTGATCGCCGGTGGCACCGGCGTGTACTCCAGCGAGTCGGGAAACGTGACCCGCATGCTCGCGAACTCGGGCCGGACGTTCGCGGTGAAGTGTTCGATCTCCGGGAGCGTCGTGAGTTTTTCCTCGAAAAACCGTGTCAGCTCATCGGTGCGCTCGAGCTCGGCGCCCCGAGGAAGGCGGATGTTGATCGCGATATACGTATCGTTGCCGCCCCAACGCCCCCATACGATGCCGCGATTCACGAATCGGTCGAACAGGGAGTACGAGATGCCGAAGATGACGACGGCGACGACCACCGCGAGGGCGGGCTGCACCGGCCACCGGCGGCGACCGCTGAGTTGAAGCGTGAACTCCAGAACGGCCGCGTAAAACCGCACGTACATGGGCGGTCGCTCTCTCGGCTGCACCTCACCATCCCCGCGCTCGTGCACCGAGCCGGACACCGGCACCTGCCTCGCCAAGCCGCCGAACGAGTTGCTCAGGATCTTGCTCGCCAAGCCCGGGATGAACGTGAACGCGACGAACAAGCTTGCGAGCAGGCTCATGCCCACCACGATGGCGAGCGGTACGTAGTAGATCCGCAGCTCCCCCTGGAGGTACACGAATGGAATGAAGACAATGAGGGTGGTGAGCGTCGCGGCAAAGATCGGTAGCATGACCTCACGCGCACCGTGTTCGGCCGCGTGAGGGGCTTCGAGACCCGTCTGCCGCTTGCGATAGATGTTCTCGAGGACGACGATCGCGTTGTCGACAATCAGCCCGAATCCCATCGCCAGGCCCATGAGCGTCAACACATTCAGCGTGAGCCCGCCGAAGTAGATCAGGTTGAGCGCAATGAGTATCGAGAACGCAATCGTGGCAAAGACGATGCCGGCAGAGCGGAAGGATCGCAGGAATGCAAGCAAGACCAGGAAGATCACGACCGCCGCGGCCAGCGCACGAAGCCGCAAGTCCTGGAGCTGAGCCTTGATGTCCTTGCTCTCGTCGTTGTCGAGCGTGAGTGACGTCCCGGCCGGAAGGACATCCTCCAACGTCGCCAGGCGCTGCTTGACGCCGTCGGCAACGCGGACCGTATTGACGCCGATCTTCTTAACGACGAGAAACGCCAGGGCGGGCTGCGCATTGATGCGGTAAAACCCGGTCGCCTCCTCGTACGTGTCGTGTACCGTCGCCACGTCTTCGACTCGCACGACGCGGCCACGGTCGGTGAGCAGCGGCGCTCGACGCACGTCATACGCGGACACCGTGCGATGCCTGATCGCGACCGTGCGGAGGAGACCGCCCTGTTCCACTGCTCCAGCTTCGCCGACGTACTCCAGCTCACTGATCCGCTGACGGACATACCACGCGTTCAGCCTCAGCGCGTTGATCTTCTCTTCGTCCAGCTCGATCTGGAGGAGCCGGTCACGCCCACCCCGCACCCGAACGTCCGCCACGCCCTCTACCTGGAGCAACTCCGGCACGATGCGCTCGTCGACATGAGCCCGCAGCGCTTCCAGCGTGTACGGACCGGACACGGTGTACGCGAGGAAGGGCATCGTCTGATCACGAAACTCGTCGGGGACGTAGGGCGTCACGCGTGGCGGATCGACCCCAGCCGGCAGGTCCTCTTCGAGAACCGTGAGCCGCTCCGACAGGTCGAGCCGGGCGAAATCCATGTCGGTGTCGCGCTGGAACTCGACGGTGATCTCGGATCGCGCAGTGCCGAAGCTCTCTTCGGAGATGGAGGTGATCTTCTCCACCCCCCCCACCTGCTGAATGGCCGCTTCCAGCGGTGCGGTCACGAAGGCTTCCAAGGCTTCAGGAGAGGCGCCGCGCCAGTATGCCTCGACGGTGAGTTGCGGCAGGTCCGTGTCCGGCAGGAGTTCGATGGGGATGTTGCGCCATGCGGCGACGCCCAAGAGTGCGACCGCCAGGTACGCCATCGTGACGGCGACGGGACGGCGAATCGAGAGGCGAATCATCGGGGGTCACTCATGCGCTGCGCGCTCATGGGAACCTCCGACGCCCCACTGGCAGCCTGGGCGCCGGCCGCCTCGTCCGCGCCGACCGGCATGTGCGCCAGCGCAGCCAACCCGAAGGCTGCCCGGATCTTCCCGCGCGCCTCGTCGAGGAGATCGTAGGCAACCGGAACGACGATCAGGGTGAGCGCCGTCGCGCTCAGCAAACCTCCAATGACCGCAATGGCAAGCGGCGCGCGCAGGTCGGCGCCCCGGCCGATTCCGAGGGCCATTGGGGTCAGGCCGAGCACCGTCGTCACGGTCGTCATGACGATCGGACGCAGCCGCACCCGGCCAGCCTCCAGGATCGCGTCACGCAGGGGACGGCCCACCCTCCGCATCTGGTTGATGAAGTCGACCTTGACGATGGCATCGTTCACGACGATCCCGACCAGAATCACGAGTCCGATCAGGCTCATGGAGTTGAGCCCCTGACCGGTGGCCCACAAGGCGACGGCGGCACCCACCGTCGCTAGTGGCACGCTGAGGAGGATCGTGAGCGGGTGCACGAACGACTCGAATTGCGCAGCGAGAATCATGTACACCAGGATCAGGGCGAGTCCGAACGCGAACCCGAGGTTTCGAAAGCTGCGGGCCCGCTCCTCGTTCTCCCCCCCCACCTCCACCCGCAGGCCGCGCGGCGCCACGCCGAGCTCCGCTCTGATATCACGCAGCGCGGCGTCGAGGCTTCCCGCA
>JBDHAN010000134.1:0-2891 GCA_039588055.1 Gemmatimonadota bacterium
TAGTGATGGCGGCCAGCGGCTTTATTCGGACGCGGACATCGAGCGCTTGTCGCTACTGAACCGCGCGACGCAAGCGGGGCGGGCCATCAGCCGGGTCGCCACGTTGAGTACTGCGGAGCTGAAAGGGCTCGTCGATGAGGACGAAGCCGCGCTCCGGGCTGACGTGACCCGGCTGGGCCCGACTAACAGCGGAGCGCGGATCGCATCCGTGGTCGATCATGCGGCCCTCGACGAGGCCATGGCCGCCGTGGAGGCGATGGATGGCGGGCGCCTCGAGACGATCGTCAAGCGAGCGACGGTGGACTTGGGTGCCACGGGGTTGATCGAGCGGCTTCTTGCTCCCTTGCTTCGCCGGATCGGCGACCGCTGGCAAGAGGGAGTTCTCCGCCCGCGTCACGAGCATCTCGCTACGGCGGTCTTGCGGAATGTCATTACTTGGATGACCGAAGCGGTCGAGGCGCCCAACGAGGCATTCTGCATTGTCATCGGCACACCTTCTGGGGAACGCCATGAGATCGGGGCGATGCTGGCTGCAGCGGCTGCCGCATCAGAGGGGTGGAGGGTGGTCTATCTGGGCGCGGACATCCCTGTGGAGGACGTCGTCGGTGCGGTTCGAGATGTGAAGGCCGATGCCGTCGGACTGAGTTTTATCAACGCAGCAGATGCTGGGCGCTGGGGACGATTCGTGGCTCAGCTTCGCCAGCAGTTGCCCGACGATGTCAGCCTGATTCTCGGTGGTGCCTCTGCCACTCGGCTCGGCGTCGTGCTCGATCGCGCAGGGGTCATTCGCGTGCGGGATCTTCCCGAGTTTCGGTCGGTCCTCCGCTCGATTCGGACTCCTGTTTCGGCGGGCTCGAATCGGTGATCTCCGGCTGCCCAGTGCCAATATCATGAATTCCTCCAAACAGCTCGTTCTCTTGACCGGCGCGTCCGGGTACGTGGGCGGACGTATGCTCCGCGTGTTAGAAGAGTCGGGGTACCGGATCCGCTGCCTCGCTCGGCGTCCCGAGTACCTCCAGCCGCGTGTGGCACCGGGGACAGAGGTCGTCCGAGGTGACCTAAGTGATGCCGCGACGCTGCCTCCTGCGATGCGTGGAGTGCACACGGCCTACTACCTGGTGCATTCCATGGCGTCCACTGAGGACGAGTTCGCGGAACGTGACCGGCGCGCTGCTGAGGCGTTTGCCTCCGCGGCGCGGGCGTCGGGCGTGAGGCGGATTGTCTACTTGGGCGGGTTGGGCCGTGGCCCCGCTCTTTCCCGTCATCTTGCCAGCCGACAAGAGGTGGGACGCATCCTTGCCGCCTCCGGCGTGCCCACGATCGAGCTTCGGGCGTCGATCATCGTGGGTTCGGGCAGCCTATCGTTCGAGATGATCCGGGCGCTCGTGGAGAAGCTCCCGGTGATGATCACACCCCGATGGGTGAACCGATTGGCGCAACCCATCGGCATCGAGGACGTCGTGGCCTATTTGCTCGAAGCGCTGCGGGCGCCTGCCGAGGTGAGTGGCGTGTTCGAGATCGGTGGTCCAGAGCGGGTGTCATACCTCGAGCTCATGCTGGAGTACGCCAGCCAACGAGGCTTGCGTCGGCTCATGATCCCGGTTCCTGTGCTCACACCGCGTCTGTCCAGTCTCTGGCTGGGGCTCGTGACGCCGCTGTATGCGCAAGTCGGTCGGGCGCTCATTGACAGCGTTCGCAACGATACGGTCGTGAACGACCCGCAGGCCCTCACTACGTTCGATGTACGACCCCGGTCTGTACAAGATGCCGTTGCTCGGGCCCTCCGGAACGAAGACAGGGAGTTTGCCGAGACGCGTTGGTCCGACGCGCTATCATGGCGGCGTAATACGCGGAGTTGGGGAGGTCAGCGGTTTGGGAGACGGATCGTCGACTATCGCGCCGTCGACGTAACCGAGACCCCCGTGCAGGCGTTCATTCCCATCGAGGGGATTGGCGGACGCGTCGGCTGGTACTATGGGAATTGGCTGTGGCGGTTCCGTGGGTTCCTGGACCTGCTCTTCGGCGGCCCGGGTATGCGACGGGGACGCCGCAATCCGCGTTCTCTCATCCCAGGTGACACGGTCGACTTTTGGCGGGTAGAGGCGGTGGAGCCAGGGCGCCTCCTACGGCTCCAGGCAGAGATGAAGCTCCCTGGTCGCGCGTGGCTGCAATTTGAGGTCCTCCCGAGGGAAGGTGGCGCAACAATTGTTCAGACGGCCGTCTTCGATCCTGTTGGGCTCGCCGGTCTCGCATACTGGTACGCGCTCTACCCGATTCACGCGTTTGTGTTTGGCGGGATGCTGCGAGGGGTTACGCGTGCGATTCCGCGTGGAAGTCGCAGCGCGGTGGCTGGGTCCGCTCAGCGTGTAGAACCCGCGAAGACAGTCTAGAAACACTCGGCCGTTCGCAGAAACCACTCGCGGCCGTCCCGATCGCTCGGGCCGCCATCGATGCGGGCACGCAATCCACCGCTGGCGTCTTTCCGGTAGATGATCCGTTTGGGAAAGTCGTGTTCTGGTGCCTCGAACACGAGGAGATCGAGTGCCCACCTGGTGAGCACGAAATCGTGCTCCGAGCGCCGCCCGCCGGGATAGGGAGTGAGACGCACGCCGCCACTGTCTCCCCGGATCATCGTGAACTCGAACTGCACGGTGCGTCCGTCTCGGATATAGCGCGTTGTTCCGACCATCAAGTTCTCGGTCGGTGTCGTGTAGTGTTCCTCGATGATGCCGCGGCCCGAGCGGTCGCGAAACGTTCCTTCCCAACACCCGGTCATAGCGCTGCGACTTCCACGCGGAATCGCACGCGTAACCCCACGCAGCATCCCGCCGAACACGAGGGCATGAATCGGGTAGAGCGCGTACCAGTATGCGAGACCGGTGAGCCCAACA
>JBDHAN010000135.1:0-2754 GCA_039588055.1 Gemmatimonadota bacterium
GCCCGCGGATCATGTACTCGCGACCGCCCATCTCCAGCACACGGGCCCCAATGTCGATGTTGTGCGAGCCTATGGCCTGGGCAACACGTGTGACCGGGATGTTAAAGGCACGGAGGCGCTCCGGATCGACCTCGACCTGGTATTGCTTTACGAAGCCACCCAGGCTGGCCACCTCGGAGACGCCCGGGACGGCCGTCAGCTGGTAGCGGATGTACCAGTCCTGCAGGGTACGCAGCTCGGCGAGATCGAGGCTGTCGGACTCCAGCACGTACTCGAAAACCCAGCCCACACCGGTGGCGTCGGGGCCGAGGGTTGGCTCTATGCCCTGAGGCAACTGCTGTCGGATGCCGTTTAGGTACTCGAGAACCCGTGACCGTGCCCAGTATATGTCGGTGCCGTCCTCGAAGATGACGTAGACGAGACTGAGGCCGAAGAAGGAGTAGCCACGCACGACGCGCGCTCCGGGGACCTTCAACATCTCTGAGGTGATCGGGTAAGTTACCTGATCTTCTACGATCTCCGGCGCCTGGTCGCGGAAATCGGTCTGGATCATGACCTGGACATCCGAAAGGTCGGGTATGGCGTCGAGCGGCGTCGTGGTCATCGCCCAGACACCGCCGGCAATGATCGCGGCCGTCGCGAGCAAAACCAAGAACCTGTTTCGGAGCGACCACTCGATGATCTTGCTAATCATGGCGGTGCTCCTCCCTGCCGCTCTCGCCCTGTGCGCTGTCCGTGGTAGTACTTTCCGGCTCGACAGCTGATCCATGACCGGCGTGCTGTGTGCCGGGCATGTCGCCACTGGTGCTGGCGAGTCGCGATTCGGCGTCGATCAGGAAGTTCGCGGAACCGACGATCAACTCGCCCTCCGAGAGGCCGGCGAGTATCTGGACACGATCTCCCAAGCGAGCACCCACAACGACATCGTGCGGGTGCAATGACCCGTCCTCGTGCCGGTGGAAGACGAGGTTGCGCTCGCCCGTTTGGATGACCGCGTCGGCCGGGACCGTCAGCACGTCGTCGCCGATTTTCGCGTCAAAGTAGATCGTCGCGAACATGCCGGGCTTGAGGCGCAAATCGACGTTGGGCACGGTGAGGCGCACGCGGTTGGTGCGGCTTAGCTCGTCAACCGTGGGATAGACGAAGCTGACCCGCCCCATCATGTGGACGCCGGGATAGGCCGACACCTCGATGTGGGCCTGCTGTCCTTCTCTGACGAACTGCAGGTCCTGCTCGAACACGTCGCCCTCCACCCATACGGTTGACAGGTCGGCGATACGATACAACCGCTGCCCCGGCATCACCCTCTGCCCTTCCAGCACGTTTTTCTCGAGCACGATGCCGTTGACGGACGCCACCAGGGTGAGTGTTTTGGTCACCTCGCCCAATTCCTCGACACGGGCGATCTGTTCCGACGTTATGTCCCAATAGGCAAGACGCCTGCGAGCCGCCTCCAGCAATCCGTTGGCGTTCCGCCAGGCTTCGCCGGCGGAGGAATCCACCCGAGCGGCGAGCCGTTTGGCAGTGAGCAGCTCTTCTTGCGCGGCCACCAGCATGGGACTGTACAGCGTGAGCAATCGCTGGCCGCGGTGGACTGACTCGCCCGTGGTACTGACAAACAACTCCTCGACAAACCCTTCGATTTTGGGCGTGATGTCGGCTACGTTGGGCTCCGCGGATTCGATGCGGCCGACCGTCCTGATGGTCTTTGTAAACTCGCTGCGCTCGACAGTGGTGTAGACAACGCCAAGTGCGCGTTCTTGATCGGCGGTCAGGTGAACCGCCTGCCGGATCTGGGCCCCGGTGCTATCCGTCTCACCGCCAGAGCTGCCGGCTTGATGCCGTGCATGCTCCTCGGCGGTCATTCCGGGCATAGGCGATTCTTCCTCGGATCCGCCACACCCCGCCAGCACGAGAGAGACCAGCAGAGAACCTGCAAACAGCTTGTTCATCGTTCACCTTCCAGGTCAGCGCCGACGATCGCCTCGATCTCGGCCACAGCCCGAAGGTACTGGGCCGTGAGCCGAACGCTTTCGATTTGGTATCGGTTGACTGTCATCTCATTTCCCAAGAGCGTCATGTAGTCGACACGTCCGACGCGATAAGCGGACAAAGCAGACTCAACGGCCGCCTGTGCCTGCGGCAGGACTGAGGTAGAATAGAGGACGGACAGGTTACGAGCCCGCTCGGCCTCGGCACGAAGTTCCGCGAGTTGCGCGTACGTTTCATTCAGCAGATCGAGTTCTCTGGCCTCTTCCGCGACCTGCATGGCCCTCATCTCGTCTCTCAGCGGCAGCTGTTTTGAGCCGGCCCAAACGGGTATGCTGATTCCAACCATGATCGTAGCCAGGTCGTCGAACTGGGGCCGCTGACCATACTCGAGCATCAAGGAGATGTCCGGGTAGAGCGACCTACGTGCCGCTCGGTAACCGGCCTCGGCGGCGGCCACGCGTTCCCGCGCAGCGCCGAGTGCAGGCCGCTGTTCGGTCGCCATGGCCATCAAGTCTTCTACCGTTGACAACTCTCCGCCCGGCTCGGGCAATTCCAACGCACCGACCGGAACAGTCGCCTCGCGCCCGAGCAGAGCGTTGAGTCGAGCTGCCATCGCCAGCCGGTTCTGCTGCATCACCGTCATATCCTCGGTCATTCGCGCGCTCGATACCTGCGCCTGCAGCACATCCTGCTGGAGGGCGGTGCCCACGCTGTACAGGGCGGAGGAAACCTGATGGAAGTCGCGCAGCAGACCACGCGTTT
>JBDHAN010000136.1:0-2707 GCA_039588055.1 Gemmatimonadota bacterium
CGAGACCCGTCGCCACCCGCTGCGGAGACGCAAAGCCCGCCTTCGAGGTCAGTGCCTGGATCTCGACCAAGACTGGCCGGGAACCCTCCAACAGCGCCG
This sequence comes from Gemmatimonadota bacterium, assembly GCA_039588055.1. Classification (GTDB taxonomy): domain Bacteria; phylum Gemmatimonadota; class Gemmatimonadetes; order Gemmatimonadales; family GWC2-71-9; genus JAOTVV01. The sequence continues at coordinate 100 of JBDHAN010000136.1, forward strand.
TGACGGCTGACCCGGGCGTTGCCGTGTCGCGGCCCGCGAGAAAGGCAGCTGATGGATTCGCGACCGGGCATAACCCCCCGGCCGTCATCTCGAACACACCGACTTCGTCGACCGACCCAAACCTGTTCTTGACCGCGCGGAGCACCCGGAACTCCCCACCGGCGTCGTCCTCGAAATAGACGACGGTATCGACGACGTGTTCCAGGGTCTTGGGACCCGCGATGACGCCCCCGCGAGTCACATGTCCTACGAGAACCACGGCGGCACCGGTCTCCTTGGCAAAGCGCATGAGGCGCGACGCGCACTCACGTACCTGGCCCACGTTGCCGGGTGCCCCTTCGAGGTCCTGCGAGTACATCGTCTGGATCGAATCCACAAAGACCACGTGCGCGCCGAGCACCGTGGCCTGCGCGATGACGGCCTCCACGCGAACCTCGGGGAGCACGTGCACCGCGCCCGTATGCTCGGTCAGCCGTTCAGCGCGCAAGCGCACCTGCTCGACCGATTCTTCGCCGGTGACATAGACCGTGCGAACGCCTTGCGATTCGAGACGCGCTGCACATTGCAGCAGGAGCGTCGACTTCCCTATACCGGGCTCACCGCCAATGAGGACCACCGACCCGGGTACAACCCCCCCGCCAAGGACAAAGTCGAACTCGTTCAGGTCCGTAGCCCAACGAATGAGACGCTCCGGAGCCACCGCAGAGAGCGGGATCGGGGCGGAGCCTCCTGCTGCCGCGCCACTGTCTGCCCGACCACCCGACCGCCCAACCGCCTCCTCCACGAGCGTGTTCCACGCCCCGCAGCCCTCACACTTCCCTGCCCACTTGGGATGATCTGCTCCACACTCCGCGCACCGGTACACGGAGCGTGGCTTACGCGGCATCGAACCCTTCCGGCTCTCGCTCCGAGTAGTCGCCGAATCGCGTGCACTCCTTGCGGAAGGCGAGCGTGATCGTGCCCGTCGGCCCGTTTCGGTGTTTGGCGAGGATGACCTCGGCCGTGCCCTCTCGCGCGTCTTGATCTCGTTCGAGCACGCTCTTGTACATCTCGGCCCGGTAGATGAACATCACCAGGTCGGCGTCCTGCTCGATCGCGCCGGAGTCGCGCAAATCCGAAAGCATGGGACGGCGATCGCCGCCGCGCTGTTCGGGCGCTCGCGATAGCTGGGATAGTGCCACCACCGGAGTGCGAAGCTCCCGCGCCAGCGCCTTGAGCGACCGGGAGATGAACGAGATCTCGGCTTGACGGTTTTCGGATTCGCGCGGCGCATTGATCAATTGGAGATAGTCGATCACGAAGAGCCCGATCCCGTGTTCCGCTTTGAGCCGTCGAGCCTTGGAACGCAGCTCGAGGAGGTTGAGGGCCGGTGTATCGTCGATCCAGATCGGGGCCTGTCCCAGAATGCCGACGGCATATGACAGCTTCGAGAAGTCCTCCTCCAACAGCTTGCCGCTCCGGAAGCGATGCAGGTCGACGAGGCTCTCCGAGGCCAACATCCGCTCGACCAGCTGATCGCGCGCCATCTCCAGGGAAAAGACCGCCACCGGTACCTTTTCTTCGATGGCGGCATGTGTAGCGAGGTTCAGACAAAACGCCGATTTCCCCATGGACGGACGTGCGGCAACGATGATCAAATCACTCGGCTGCAATCCGTTGGTCAGCCTATCCAAATCTTTGAATCCGCTCCGCACACCGTGAACCGCTTCTTCTCCCTGGTGGCGCGCTTCTATGCGCTCCATCGTGTCCCACACCAGCGACTTGAGCCGCACGAACTCCTGTGTGGTCCGCTGGAAGGAGACCTCGAACACGCGCTGCTCTGCTGTGTCGAGCAGCGCGTCGATCTCGTCCGGTCCTTCATACGCGTTCTGCACGATTGCCGTGCCGGCCTCGATGAGCCGACGCCGAAGGGCCCGGTCTTTGACGATCCGGGTGTGATACTCCACGTTCGCCGCGGTTGGCACGACGTCGAGCAGCTCCGCGATGTATTCGACACCGCCAGCTGCTTCGAGATCGCCACGTCGCTCGAGCCCGTCGCGGAGCACCAGCGGGTCGATCACGTCGCCCTTTTCCAGAATGAGGAGCATGGCCCGAAAGAGCCGACGGTGGGCGTCGCGATAGAACGCCGTATCGCTCAGGAGCTGCGCCGCCTTGAGCGCCGCGTCCTGGTCGATCAGCATCGCCCCAAGGACGGCCTGCTCGGCCTCCTCGCTCCACGGCGTCTGCCGTGTGGTGGGCTCAGCTGGCCCGGTCAACGAGCTGGCGCGCGATACGGACGTCATCCCAGGTCGGTTTCTTCCAGTGCGGGTTCCGGAGCAGCGCTGCCGGATGGTAGGTAACGATCAGGGGGATGCCGCGAAAATCGTGCATCTTGTTTCGCATCGCCCCAAGCGACTGCCGGGTGTCGAGCAGCGTCTCCGCCGCCGTGCCTCCCATAGCTAGTATCACCGCCGGCCGGATGATTTCAAGTTGGCGGTGCAGATACGGCACACACGCCCGGATCTCCTCGGGGGTCGGCTTGCGGTTGCTGGGCGGCCGGCACTTCACCACGTTGCAGATGTACACCTGCTCGCGTGGCAGATCGATGGCCGCGAGGATCTCGGTGAGG
>JBDHAN010000137.1:0-5048 GCA_039588055.1 Gemmatimonadota bacterium
AGCAGGTAGATCGCCGCGAAATACGTGATGAAGATGACGGGAAAGAGATGGAGCAATCCGAGGGTCTGGGCCACGACTCCCACGAAACCGATGCTCACGGTAGAGAAACACGTGACGATCGTGTAGGCCTCCCGTCGATTGTAGTATCCCCCCTGCGTGAGACTGCGAGTCAGGTACAGGCCCACGGAATAACTCCCGACCCAAGAGGTCAGGCTGTCCAAGGCCGATCGTCCGGGCAGCCTGAAAAGCGGCCGCATCACGGGTCGCATGAGCGTTCCGACGAACTCGAGAAAGCCGTAACGCACGAGAAGGCCCAACAGCGCAGCGCCGATCGGGATGATTACCGCCACCGAAAACGCGAGGGTGTTCCACATGAGGTTGGCGACACCGTTCTGCAAGAGGACGTCCGGTCCAACCTGGAACAGATAGATCACGGCGAACGGCACACCGACAAGCCGGAGAACCAGCAGCATGGGGCCGGTGCGATAACCAGTCAGCCATTTGACGCGCTTCTCGCCGTCCAGCGACGCCGCCAGCGAACCCGCTCCGCCCACCAGAATCAGGATGAGGCAATAGACGGCGACCGTGCCCGGCAGGGTGCGTATCACCCATTGGACGGCGACGTCGAAGGGCACAGTGACCCGGTCGTCCCAGGGCACGGGCAGCAAGAAGAACGAGAGGCCGAGGACGGCAGAGACCACAAAACGGAAGACGCCCACCCGACCCATTCTCAGCATGATCCCGCCAAAGATATGGATCGGTGAAGACGGGGCCAGGTCAGTTTTGGCGTTGAGCTAGCTCGGCGATCGCCCGTTCGGCGAGCATGACCATCCAATCTCGCCACGGGTGGTTGGGCGGCTCCGGGTCAAACGTGTGGCGATAGGCATCGAGGTCAATCTCGGCGGCGATTTGCTCCGCGTTCTTGCCTGCTCCCAGACCTCTTGTGACTGTTGCCATGGCATCCCGCAGAAAGTCGATCCGGTCTGCGATGACCTGTTTGCCTTCCCGTACCGCGCCGTGGCCCGGTACGACTGTAGCGATATCGAGTTCGCGCAGAGCCGAGAGCGTCTCGATCCACTCGGACGGATAGCCGTCACGCGCAAAGGGTGGACCGCCGGTCACGAGGTCCCCAGTCAGGGCAACTCTTTCGCGCGGAAGATACACGACCGCGTCGCCGCGAGTGTGTCCCCGGCCAAAGTAGAGGACGTCGATGTCACGTGACGGCGTGTGGAGTCGTAGCGATCGCTCGAAGGTGATGCTTGGGAGAATGAGTTCGATGAGGTGGAGTTCTTCGAGGAAAGCCCGCTGTTCGGCAATTTGTTGTTGCATGCGCCGGGCGTCGCTCCCACTCAACGATGGGAGCCGCTCTTCGAGGGCGGTGATCTGTCGCGGCAGTTGTTCGCGGTCTCGCGCGAGTCGCCGCAGGCCGAGAGTAGCGATATCATCCCGCGTGGCTCTTTGGGCTACAAAGACCACCTCGCCGGGGAATACTCCGGTGTACGCCTGGTTGCCCTGGGTGTGATCGGGGTGCCAATGAGTGTTGACAACCCATCTGACGGGAAGCGGCGTCAGCGTGCCGATTTGCGCAAGCAAATCTCGCGCGAAGGATGGCCGCATGTGCGTATCCACCACCAGAACGTCGTCGTCGTTGATGATGAAGGCGGCGTTCGCGCCTGCGGGAACGCCGGGTCTGGGAATCGCTGCAAAGACGCCATTTGCCACTTCGTGAATCACAAAGCTCTGCCCGGCTGCCGGGCGGCACAGGGTCGCACTCAGTGCGGCTATCAGGATTGGAATTCGCGCCATGGCTCGCGGTGGCCTCGATTCGTTCGTATGTCGTCGGAACCGGACGGGTGGTCGTCGACTTGGCAGTGTTGTGGGGCAAGAATAGCTGCTTGGATTGAGGGGAGCTAGCGCGGCGAGGCCTGGGTTCTCGTCAACTCGCCTGAGGGACGCGCCTCGGGAAGGGCCAGTTGGGAACCCGTCCGCTCACGAGGATCGGTTGCAGCGACGGCTCGTCGGTGGCCTCGCACAGCAGATTGCCCTGAACGAGCCCACAGCCCATCGATCGCAGCAGTCGGAGCTGGTCGACCGTCTCGACGCCCTCCGCGATCACACCCATGTCGAGGTCGTGTGCCAGGGCAACCACGGAGCGAACGATCTTGGCGTTCTCGCTGTCAGCCTCCATTCCGATCACGAATGATCGGTCGACCTTGAGCGTATCGACTGGTAGCCGGTTGAGGTAACTCAACGAAGAGTAGCCGGTTCCGAAGTCGTCGATCTGCAGCTTGACATCAAGTGCGCGCAGTTGTGACAGCATCCTGATGGCCTGCTCGACGTCGTCCATGACCACGCTTTCGGTGATTTCGAGGCCAAGTGATTTGGGCGGCAGGCCGGTGCGCCGGAGAATGCGACGCCCGACAGATTCACGTGAATCAGGCATTGCTGTGCCGTGGGAAATTGTGTCTGCCACGCTCGCATTTGTCGGCACGCCTCCTCCAGCACCCATTGACCGATGGGAATGATGAGTCCGGTTTCTTCGGCCATGGGGATGAAGTCGTCGGGCAAGACCCTGCCGTGTTCGTTGTGTTGCCACCTCAGCAGCGCCTCGAAACCGGTGAGGCGTCCGTCGCGCGAGGCGATGATCGGTTGGTAGTGCAACACGAGCTCGGCGCGCTCGACAGCGCGTCGGAGATCCGCCTCCAGCGCGAGCCTCTTGACGACATGTTCGTGCATTGACGCGCGAAAGATCTCGTGCTGGCCATTGCCCCGCGACTTGGCGCGATAGGTGGCCAGGTCCGCCTCCCGCAGCAGGCGCTCAGCCCGCTCGTGGGCCGGGGAACCGAGAGAGATGCCGATGCAGGCAGTCGCCAGGACTTCCTGGCCGTCAATCTCTATCGGTTGTGACAGCTGCTCCTTCATGAGCTCGGCGGTGCAGAGTGCACTCACCTCGTCAGATCCGTGCAGCAACAGTGCGAATTCGTCGCTCTTCAAGCGGGCGATCACATCCCCGGGTCGGATGCACGCCCGGAGACGTCCGGCAACGGCGAGCAGCAATTGATCGCCGAAGTGTTGGCCGAGGCTGTGATTGATGACCGTGAAGCGGTCCAGATCGAGCAACAGCACCGCAAACTTGGCCTCGCGGTCCCGCCGGAAGCGGTCCAGTGTGCGACGTACCCGGTTGAGAAAGCGTGCCCGATTGGGTAGCCCGGTAACGTCATCACGCTGGAAGAGCACGTGGCAGTAGATGACTCCGGCCATCGCCAGGCCGCTGACGGCGAGTTGTTGAAGTGGTCCCGGACCGGTCACGAGTCGGAGCGACCCTGCTGCGGCCTGCTGATCGACCAACACGAGACGTACCGTCAATGCCACGAGCCAGCCGAGCGCCGCGATGAGGGAGGCAATCACGAACCCCAAACGCCAGTCGCGCAAGCGCTGCAGTAGCACAAACGACCAGCCGACCGCGATGGCCAGCAGGGAAAGAGAGCACAAGACGAGAAGAGTCATGGCGTCAGTCTTCAGCTTGTCCGGTCGAGGCCGGGCATTGCTAGGTATGTGCTGTGGAGCGGCTGTTGGCTGTGGTCCTGGTCACACACCCCGAATAACGCACGGAGGAGCGCGCCGGCAGCTTCTTGCAGGATAAGGAGTTACGGAGCTGTCGCCGTGCCGAGCCAATTCGTCAACCGGCTTGGCTGGGTGGCTACCTCGTTGCATGTACCTGCCGTCGAGTCATTGAGCGTTGCCCATGCTCAGCTCTTCCCCCAGGACGTTGACGCTCAACACTGTGGCGAAAATGAACATTCCCGGAAACAGGGCGAGCCACGGCTCCGTGCTCATGGTGGTCTGAGCCTGGTAGAGCATGTTTCCCCAGCTGGCATCCGGCGGTTGTACTCCGACGCCGAAGAAGCTCATGACCGACTCGAGGAGAATGCCCCGGCCGACGGCGAGCGTGGCCGACACGATGGCCGGGGGAGCGGCGTTGGGGAGGAGGTGTCGCGAAATGATGTGGCTGTCGCGGGCGCCAGCGGCGCGGGCGGCTTCCGTGAAGGGCCGTTGGGTCAAAGAGAGGAATTCCGCTCGCACCACGCGCGCGGTCTCCATCCAACCGGTGAGTCCGACCAAGAGAATCAGGATCGGTATCGATGGTTCCAAGATGGCCGCCGCGATCATGAGCAAGGGCAGTCGGGGAACGGAGAGCATCGCGTCGGTGATACGCATGAGGATGCTGTCCAGCCATTTGCCCACATAGCCGCTGAGCGCCCCGACGGTCACGCCCACCAGGGCAGTGATGGTGGCCGAGAGGAGGCCGATCGCAAGTGAGATCCGTGCACCGAACAGCGAGCGCGTCAGTACATCACGCCCGAGCTCGTCCGTGCCGAACCAATGCGTGAGCGACGGAGCCGCGCGGCGGTTCGCGAGGTCGATGCTATCCGGCCCGAACGGTGTGACGAGTGGTGCCGTGATGGCGAGGATCGCGAGCAGGAGCAGCACGACGAGGGCGATGCGTGCGGGACGTTGCGTGAGGGCGCGCACGGTCAACTCGCCACGCGGGGATCGAGCGCGCGATAGAGAATGTCCGCGAGCAGGTTGAGAAAGACTACTGCGGTCGATGTGACCATGAGGAATGCCATCAGTACTGTGTAATCTCGCCGAGCGAGCGCCTCGGTGAAGAGACTCCCCAAGCCGGGCCACGCAAAGACGCTTTCGGTGACGACCGCTCCGGCTACCATGATGGCACTGTCGAGCATGGTCACGGTAACGAACGGTAGCAGCGCATTGCGCAGTGCGTGTCGCCATACGACCGCCCACTCGGCGATACCGCGCCCGCGTGCCGCGATGACAAACCGCTCGTGCAACGCCGTCGCCATCGAGGAGCGCAGAAATCGCGACCAGACGGCCGCATGCACGGCGGCCAGCATGATGGCGGGAAGGATCACGTGGCGCATGCGATCCAGTGCCGTCGCGACGCCGAACGACGTGCGACCGGAGGAGGGAAGCCAGCCGAGCCCCACGGCGAACACGAGTTGCAGTACCAGGCCGAACCAGAA
>JBDHAN010000138.1:0-2603 GCA_039588055.1 Gemmatimonadota bacterium
CCGTGCCGCAGCCGGATAGCGAAACCGCCAGAGTTGTTTCAGATCGTCTTTCAGCACATACACTTTGAACAGGGCGCGATTTGCCTGGAGGAGTTCGCGGAGACGGACCTGATCGGCCCGGCTCGTGATGTTCTCACGATTGCGGAGTAGGAGCCACCGCGTCCCCTTGATCACCCGGCGCCGTGCGCGGGTCTGCGGATCGTTGGGCCCGGCGGCGCGGGCCAGCCGATTGGTCTCATCCACCCGCACTCGATCGATGACCTCGCGCCCGTACTTCGCGACGACATGAAAGAGATCGTAGACCACGGCTACCTGGGGACAGTGGGTGCGGACTTCCTCGAGGTAGGCCGGACTCATGTCCATCACGACGGCCTCGAGGGTGGCGCACCCCTGTGGGCCCAAGAGCCGGAAGACCGCACGCAGATCCTCGCGCCCACGGCCCCGGCCGACCCAGAGCACCCGCTTCGTGGTGGGATCCACGACGATCGTCGCGTACCGATGGCCGCGTTGGAGGGCGAACTCATCGATGGCCACGACCCGCAGGCCCCGGAGGTCGAGGGGGCCCAGCCGGGCGGCCAAGGCCCGCTGATCGATCTGTTTCACCGTATCCCAGCCGACCCGAAACCATGCCGCCACGTGCTTGATGGGCAGCACGACACACAGCTGGGCAATGCTCTCGGCCAAGCGGCGCGTCATCCGCTGGTAGCGATCGAGCCACGGCACCGCTTCCACGGTGGGCCCGCAGCGGGGACACTTGAGCCGCGCCCGCGGCACGATGAGCCAGGTCTCCGCATCGAGAATCGGGAGATCGCGGATCTCCCGCGGGGTCACGTCGTGCACATCGCCGACGACCTCGCCACAGCGACCACACCGGCGTGGCTGCCCCGCCACCGCCTGCAGGGTCAGGACGATCCGCACGACGGGCCGTTGTGTGGTCGGACCTTCGCGCCGTACGCCCACCAACTCGAACCCGGGCCACCCTCCAAGCAAGGCCGTGATCTCCTCGTATGCCATCGCACGCCTCCGGTTGGCGATAGCGTACAGGCGCGGCGCGGCCCGGTCACGCCTCCAATCCCGGAATTCCCGGATGAACCTCAAAATCAATGACCGAACTCCCGCCCTTCACCTGCCAAAGACCCATGATCCCCGGCTTCGCCCCAAGCCGGCTGAAATTATGATCCGCGTACTCGGCCAGATCGGTCTCAACCAACGGCCGCGGCCCCACCAGCGACATGTCGCCACGGAAACACATTCCACAGCTGCGGGTAGCTCGTCGAGGTGCACCAGCGCTGCGGCCGTCGCCCCCCGAAGGCGGCCAGCCGGAGATTCGCGGTAGAACGTAGCTATCGTATCGGGTGTCGGCCTGAGGGACACGTGCACGCTGCCACGGCCGCAGCAGGGGCGGTAGCTAAACCCATTGCTGGGAAACGCCTGGTCGGAGTCTGTGGACTCACAAGCAGGGCACGGTACGGCCACTATTTCTCCAATAAGGAGCAAACGGCGCGCGTCGCCCACCATGCTTGCGCGAAGCCATGCAAGCCTCTCTGGTGGTCGAATGGTCGGAGCGCTCAGACGATCGGTGAGTACGATGTGCTTCACGCTGCAGACCTCACCTGCGAATCAGTAGACCCCCCGTCCGTCGCCCGACATCTGGGATGGTGACGGTGAGAATCTCTGGATCCAGGCACAGTGACCACCACTCCGCGTGCTCGCAGTCCAACCGCACGTCCTCCTAATCCACCACGGAGTTGCGCCCGCTGACCTGCCACAGTTCCATCATCCCGGGCTAAGCACGAACGACGTCGCGGATCGTACTCCGAAGCAGAGCCGCCGCGTAGAATTGCATGGTTCTGGTCGGAGCTGGGCAATAACCGGACATTCCACTTGCGCGGCAGCGTTCGCCACTCGCGCTGCCGAGGCCAGATCCAGGACGTTGAAAGGCCAGGAAGGGATCACTCGCGCGATATTATCTAGAGAATCGCGGGGCTAGCCGGATTCTCATACGCAACCCGAAAGGCCGACGCGAATGGTGAACACACCCCTCTCCCCAGCGGCGCGACATACGGAGCACGGTGCGTCCCACGTCTTGCGGCCGTCACCATGCGATTCCGCGGAGTCCAATTACACTGCGCAGCATGGACATGAGGGATGACCACATGCCCCAGCTGCCGAGTCGCTCCATGCGAGTGACGGGCTGGGCAACATCCTACGTCTGTGGGGGAGAAGCCATGTGCCGGACGCGTGACGCTCAGAATGCACCAGTTCGCCGCACAACGGCGGGAGCTGTTTCGATGAGAATCCTGATGTCCAACCACAACGACCAGCGATCGATATACTCCCGATCCAACCGTACGACCTCCTCGAAGTCCACAAGTGAACTCCGCCCGTTCACCTGCCACAACCCGGTGATCCCGGGCTTGGCCCCAAGCCGGCCGAAATGATGGTCGCGGTAGGTAGCCAAATCCGCCTCGAAGAACGGTCGCGGCCCGACGAGCGACATCTCGCCGACCAGGACATTCCAGAGCTGCGGAAGCTCGTCGAGGCTCCACCTCCGCAAGAACGCGCCGACACGCGTAATCCGTGGATCGTTGGGAATCTTGAAC
>JBDHAN010000139.1:0-2522 GCA_039588055.1 Gemmatimonadota bacterium
ATGGTCGTGCACCAGATCAATCCGCAGCAAATGTTGCGGATGGTCGGTGTCCGCACCGGCGGGATGCGGCAGATCCTGTTCTTCCATCCACGCTACATGAAGCAAATCCTGGAATCGAATCGCAACGGAGGGATCGAGCCGCCGTTGAAGCTAATGGTCACGGAGACGCCGGATGGCCGCGTGATGGTTCGGTATCACGACCCGGTGCACCAGCTGGCACCATACGACGGGCTGGCGGAGGTAGCAGGCGAGCTGCAAAGCGTAGTTCGCCGAATCGTCGCTGCGGTAAGCGGCTGAGATTCTGGGCCGGCCGACCGTGGCGACCGACAAGCGGCGAACGATTCTGGCCCTGCTCGCGTTCGCCGCGGGGGGTGCAGTCCCGATTCAGCTCGTCACCCTCTCGTTCGGGTACGCGCAGTACGTCCGTGAAGTCGGCATGGGTCCGCAGGTCATCTCAGTAGCCCACGAGTTCGCCGCTTGGTACATCCCATTGGTGTACCTCCCGGCCATGCTGGTGCTCGCGGGCGTCGCGCTCTTCAGCCGCCACCGATATCCGGATCTCTCTCGACGTATCAGCATTGGCTTCGGGATGGGAGCCGTCGCCACGATCGCCCTGGATGCGGTGCGGCAAGCCGGCGTGATTCACGGCTGGTTGCCGGCCGACACGTTCGTGATGTTCGGCAAGATGGCGACGGGGAGCCCCACCTTCTCGGCGTTCTATCCCGCCGGCATCCTGGTGCACTACCTGAATGGGGCCAATTTCGGGTTGTTCTACGCATTCGTGTGGGGCAAGCGACGCTCGTATGTCGCCGCCGCCGGGTGGGCCACGGCGTGGGCGTTGGTGGTGGAGCTAGGAATGATGGCGGGACCCCCGATGGCCCCCATCGTCGGAGCATTCGGGATCAACTACGCGTGGCCTCAGCTTTTTCTTCTCACGCTCGTCGCGCACATCGTGTTTGGGATCACGATGGGCCTGTTGGTGCAGCATTTCCTGAAAGACCAGGACCGGCAGTGGTTGGTGCCTTTCCTGCTGGGCACGAGGCACTCTGGCGACACGAGCCTTGCCGCCGCGCAAAAGATGACGGCCTCTGCGGCCCGAATGGCAATAGAGGATGCCACGTAACGGCCTCACCGCACGCGGCCGGCACGCCGCCGTCACCCTTGTGCTGCTCATCATGATCATGGGGTTCGTCGCCCCGCGAGCGCGCGCTCAGGGAAGTTGCACCGTGCCCCACGGGAGCCCCGCGACCCCGACGAACTCCTTCGTGCTCACCGAAGAGCCGGGAAATGGCTGGGTCCAGCTCACCCTGTTCCATCTGAACACGCGTAACCAGTTCGATTTCGAAGGCACCAAGCGGGAGTATTTCTCGGACGGGCATCTCATCACGACGTCGATCATTACAACGCTGGTGGTGGGTGTGGTCCGGGGGGTCGATGTGTGGGCGCAGCTACCCCTCCACACGCTCAGCTTCGCGGAGCAGACCGGCGAGCGCAGTTCCACTGGGTTCGGCGATCCCCGTTTCTACGTGCGGCTGGGCCCACAGGCGTTCGGTGCGGCGCCCGGCGCGCTCCCGGTCGGGGTCGCGATCCGCGCCGGGGTCAAGTTTCCCGGGGCGGCACTCCCCGTCGACCAGCAGATCATTCCGATCACCGAGGGCCAGCGGGACTACGAGCTCCTGCTCGAGGTGGGCAAGGCGTTCCAGCCCGTGCCCGTCTACGCCATGGGATGGTTCGGCTATCGCTGGCGGGAGGAGAATGGGAAGATCGCGCGTGATCCTGGTGACGAACGTTTCGCCTACCTCGCTGTCGGGACCGCTCGTGGCCCCGTGACACTGCGCGTGGCGATGCAGGGTCTGTGGGGATCACCCAGCCGTTTGCTGGGGCTGAGGGTTCCCAGCACGAGGCGACGCATGCTCGAGATCCTCCCAACCGTGGGGCGTCGACTGGGCCCGGGTGAGGTCCAGCTCGGTGCCCGCCTTCCCGTGGCAGGGCGGAACCTCCCGGCCGGCGCGGCGTTCAGCTTCGGGTACTTCCTCGCGTGGGGGAATCGGACGCCGAAGGACTCCGACCTGGGTCCGCTCCTCGATCATCTCAATCCGGATAAGCAGTAACGGCAAGGGACTCGCCTTTCGGAAAGCGGGATTCCCAGCGGGCGCCAGCTCCGGTCAAACCTAGGCCGGTGTCCCGCCCGCCGCGCTGTCAGACCTGGGTCCTGAAGACACCGATCGATGACCCACCATGCGGCACAGGAGATCATTGGTAGGAGGTAAAGCGATGGCCTCGTACGACTACGACCTTGTGGTACTCGGTGCCGGACAGGGTGGACTCCCCGCCGCCCACATGGCAGCGAACCTGGGAGCCCGCGTTGCGTTGATCGAGAGCGCCGAGGTCGGGGGCACGTGAGTCAACGAAGGGTGCGTGCCGACCAAGACCCTGTTGCGGTCGGCGGAGGTCATGCACCTGGCTGCCCGGCGGGCAGCGGAGTTCGGGGTGGAGATCGAGGGGCCGGTTCGGTTCCGGCT
>JBDHAN010000140.1:0-4577 GCA_039588055.1 Gemmatimonadota bacterium
CCTCGCGGTTGGTGAGCGCGCTGCCGTACCACTACAATATGGTGATACCCGAGGTGTCGTCCAGGAGATTCATTGATGAACTCGGTATGCGTCCGGGGTCCCGGGACGTTAACGCACCACTGTTCGACGTTGTTCCCAGGGCTGCTCCCCGCAGCACTGGACGGTTCCGCGTCCAAGCTGGCAGCAGGCCGCTGGCAGCCGTGGCGGGGTGGGGGCGGGGGCGGGGGCGGGGAGGGCTACGCCGAGCGCAGCGCTGCGGCCGGATCGATCTTCGTGGCGCGCCTCGCAGGTACATAACTCGCGGCAAGGGCGACGACCACGATGCAAGCCGCGACCGCGACAAACGTCACTGGATCAATGGCGGAGACGCCGAATACGAAGCCCTCGAGAAACCGTGCCAATCCCAGCGCTCCGGCGAGGCCGAGCGCTGTACCGACTAGAGCGTTGGCGACACCGAGGCGCAGGACGTCTCCGCGCACCCGCCGGTCACTTGCCCCCAACGCCATCCGCAGCCCGATCTCATTGATCCTTTGGCTGACGGCGTAAGTCGTGACGCCGTATACGCCGATTGCACCAAGGGAGAGAGCCACCACCGCGAAGACGCACCACCAGCATCACTGCCAAGGCTACCTGGAGCACCACGAATCCTTGGCGCAACCGGTGGCTCGACGAGCCCGTCTGGCCGGTAGTTCGAGCGCCACCTACGTCGCGCTGGAAGTTGAGCCGGGTCATCGTCGCGGCGGGCGCGACACTGAAGATAAGACCCGTACTCAGCGCGAAGGTGAAACAGGAGAACAAGACCGGAAGGTCAACGGCGATACTTGCCGCACGCGGCGTGCTTTCGGGCACGAGCACCTTGAGCAACGCCACACCACCGAAGGCGAGCGCCAGCCCCAGCAGACCACCGGCGGCCGAGAGGAGACCGCTCTCGGTCAATACGACTTGGATCAAGCGACGTCGCGTGGCACCGAGTGCCGCGCGCATGGCCATTTCGCGCCGCCGATGCACGGCCTTCGCCAATAGCAGGTTCGATAAGTTGGACCCAGCAATGAGCAGGATGAACCCAACGGCACCGAGGAGCACCAAGAACATCGTCCGATACCCGCCGACAATCCCTTCCTTCAATCCCTCGAGTGATGCGCCCGGACCGAAATCATCGGGATAGCCAAGGGCCTCGCGCATCCGGTCCACGAGCGGGCGGAATTCTCCCTCGGCCGCACCAAATGTCACACCCGGCGCCAGCCGGCCGAATGCTTGGGAGACGTTGCCCAGGTACTCCCAGCGATTCGGGTCTTCAATCAGGGGGATCCACAGCTCGGTGTTCGGCTCGAAGATCTCGAAGGACGGCGGCATCACGCCCACCACCTCGTGTGGCAAACCGTCGAGCGTGAGCGTTCGGCCAATCAAAGACAAATCTGCGCCAAATCTTATCGTCCACAGTGTGTGGCTCAGCATCGCCACACGTGGAGCGCCCACAGCCACGTCATCGTCGACGAACGTTCTGCCGAGAAGCGGCACAACGCCCAGCAGCCGGAACACGTTGGCCGAGGTGCGCGCGCCGCTCAGCCGAGTCGGCTCCTCCACGTCGGTGAGCGCCACACTCCACCCCGCGACGGTGGCAACGCCTGCGAGCATCGTCGTGTGTTCTCGCAGGAACACCACTTCCCGAGTACTGAACGAGCGGTTGGGCCAGAGCACCACAAGCTCCTCGGGGCGATCGTAGGCGAGCGGCCGCCACATGATCCCGTGCACGACACTGAACACGGCAGTGTTGACGCCCACACCCAAACCGAGCGTGAGGACCGCAGCCAGGGTGAAGGAGGGACGGCGGGACAGCGTGCGGACGCCGATCTTGAGGTCGTGGACCAACGACATGAGAGACTCTCGTGTTCTCGATGGGAATCGAGGGTGTTGCACCACGGTGTGGCGCCGCGAGCGCCGGCGAACGGGATCGATCCATTCCACGGCGGCGAAGGCGAGGATCTGAGCCAGCGTTTCGATCCACAAGCGGGCGACCGCGCTCGTACCCCTACCCCGCGCCGTGAGATACGCGGCCGCGAACGTAGCCTCCATCTCGCCACCGAACCGCTGACGGAAGTCGCCTGGATACACCAGCAGAGCCAGACGATACCACCAAAGCGCTCGTTTCATTTCCTCGCGGGCCTTCAAATGAACCCCAGCTTCTGAGACTCCTTCACCAGGGCCTTCAGTCGTTCGCTCTCAGCACCAACCACCTGCTCGCCGAAGTCGGTGAGCTGGTAGTAGCGGCGCCGGGGGTCGTCCCGGTCCGCGGTCACCGGCTCCACCTCCTCCACCAACCCGTCGTCGAGGAGTCGCTTCAGGTGTCGGTAGAGGTGGCTGGTTCCCAAATTCACCGATCCTCCCGACCGCTCCTGCACGTTCTGCATGATCCCGTAGCCGTGTCGCGGCTCCTCGGCCACAGCCATGAGAATGAGAAACACCGTGGATTTGACAGGGAGAAGGTCAGCAACGTTGCGCATTTCGCACGGGGAGGAGGTCAAGGGGCTCGACCCTCCGGGCGGGAGTCGTGACGGGCTGCCGACGCCGGAGGGAGCGGATCGTCTGATTGAGCGTCAGCCAGGCACAATGAAGATGATGAACATCCGGAACTGCACGCACTGCCGCGCAAACAGCGAGGGCAGCTGACCCGATTGGTAACAACATCCAGCGCGACTGCGCCAATGCGCCGCAGAACATCGGTTTGTTTTCCACGTGAATCAGAGCATCCTACCGGGTTCCTGAAATCGGTGGCGCGCCATGAAACTGTTGCACGGTCACCACATCGCCGGCGCCGTCGGGCCCGGCCCGGAGAACGTCCACCGCTACGATGCGACCCACGTGTCTCTCGCTCGCCCCCGACACCCATGCCACCTGTCCGGCAGTCGCTCCGCTGTGTGAGACTGTTGCCCTAACACAACACCTGGCGGCGGGCCTTTTGCACGAGGTCTATTGTGCCGACTCTGTGGCGTAATCGCGCGGGAGATAGGGAAGTGGACTCAACACGGGACTGCGTTTATGGTTCTATCCCGACCTGATTGGCGCGATTAGCACACCCACGCTTGGTCTCCCAGCAGTGTGCAGAGGTGCCGAAACGAGATTGACGTTCCCTGGCGCCCCCGTCTCCGGGGGTGCATCGTTCAGGAAGCGACGGCTCCTGTGGCCTGCTATCTGCAAGATCCGGGAGTTGAAACCGCATTTGGAAAGCACGGTTGGGGACATACGAATTCCCCCGACAGGCCGCCAGTCAACCAAGGGAATCCAGATGATGAAACGCGTCGCACCGTTCTTTCTCGCCGTGGCACTCATCGTTGCCTGCCAGAGTTCCAGCCTCCTGGAGCCTGACGTAGACATTGTCGACAACCCCGAACATGCAATAGCCGACGGGGAGCACGTTGGCGGCAACCCGCATTTCTTCTGGCTGCCACCCCTCGTGCGACAGCCGAGTTTCGACGGTGAGGTCGACCCTGATCTCTCCGTGACGCTGGAGATCTGCGAGTTTGACGGTGCCTGCGGTTCGATCATCGAGACCTTCGCCGACGTACCCGTCGTCGATGAGCACTACCAAGTCGAGTGGCACACCAGGGGATCCGACCTGGAGCAGAATATGGTGTACCGCATCCTCGCGCGCGTCGGTACCACGGAGTTGGGGTTTGCGGATGTCGTAGCGCTCAAGAAAGTCCCTGGGAAGAAGAAAGGCGCGGATCCGTTCCCGCTCAAGATTGGGCGCACCTTTCCAATCAAGTTCCGGGTCGAGAGGGGCATCGTAGGGCAGGTGGTCATCACGCCCAGTGAGGCGACCATCAAGGACAACGAGACACAGGATTTCACGGCAACCGTCACGGACCTACACGGGGATCCTCTCCCGGGTCTCACTGTCGTGTGGAGTGTCGGAGACCCGACAGTGGCGACGTTGGATCCCACCGAAGGGACGACGGACGACGATGGCCAGACGACGACCACCGCGACGCCGCCCACCGAGTCACCGACGCTCAACAGCCCCACGACGGTGTTTGCCGAGGTACAGGGTGTGAGAGGCCAGGCGCTGCTCACGGTTGAGCCCGCCACCGCGCCGCCAGTGGCGAGCGACGACAACTACGGCACCCCGGAGGATACACCGCTCAGCGTTGCCAGCGAGGAGGGCCTGTTAGCCAACGACGACCGGGGGATTCCGCCAGCTAGGCTCATCTCCTTCGGTGGTGGCTCGCTGCCAGGTGATCCATCCACCAATCTGGCCGGCGAGACGGTGGACTTGGGGAGCGGAGGCTCGCTGACGGTGCACGCGGACGGGAGCTTCGACTTCACGCCCAGCGCCGGCTTCACCGGCCTGTTCACGTTCGTCTACCGAGTTGGGAACGTCGCGGGATCTGACGAGGGTCTGGTAACGATCGGGGTCTCGATGCCGCCCCAGGCTGCGGACGATGGGCCCGGCGCGGCCAGCTCCCCGGGCGACGACTTCCACACGGCCCTGAACACAGCCCTGATTGGTGTTGACGGCTCGTCCCAGGACCTGCTCAACAACGACATGCCCGGGTTCCCGCTCGCCGACCTCGTCTCCT
>JBDHAN010000141.1:0-2489 GCA_039588055.1 Gemmatimonadota bacterium
GTCGTCGATCGCCAATTGCTTCTCCCGCTCCAGACGATCGCGCAGCGATTCACCCTCGACGTACGGCATGACGTAGAAGAGGAAGTCCGGACTGCCGCCCTGCTGCGCTGCCGCTGTCGTACAGCGGTAGGATGTGCGGGTGGTGCAGCGCAGCGGCGATCTCGATTTCGCGCAGGAAGCGTTCGGGTCCCAAGGCCGCCGCCAACTCTGGGCGCAGCACCTTGATCGCCACGTGGCGGTGATGCTTCAGATCCTCAGCGAGATAGACCGTCGCCATCCCACCCGCACCCAGTTCGTGTTCGATGCGGTAGCGATCGGCGAGAGCCGCTCTGAGCGCATCCAGCTGGTCGATCATGGTTCCCTGCCTTCAGCCATGAGCCGTCAGCTTTCACAACCGCGCACAACTGACAACTGAGAACTGACCACTGAAAACTCTTCCCCCCTCACCACTCCAAATCCATCACCCAGATGTCAGACTCGTATTCGGAGATCGTGAAGTAGAGGTTCTCCGGACCCACCGCCCCGCCGAACACGCTCAGAGAAGGATCGTCGAACGCGACGACCTTGGTCGCAACACCGCCGGTGGCTGGGATCCACCACATGCCCAGCGAGCCGTCCTGGTGTGTGCCGAAGAAGTAGATCCTCGAACCGTCATGTGAGAACAAGGGAGCGTAGCCCTCCACCGCCGGAGTCGTCGCAAGGCGCGAGAGCACACCTCCACCCCTGGACACTCGCGCGAACTCCGCCCCCGCGTCACAAATCAGGCTCGCACCGTCGGGAGCCCAATCGGGGAACACGCATCGAAAGTCGGTCAGTGGAACCGGATCGCTCCACGGCATGCTGATGCTATCCCGTGATGCAATCCAGATGTTCTCTGCGCCAACGTCCTGCGGCCCCTGCGACTGGAAGGCGATGGCAAGTCCCTCCGGTGACCAGTCCGGCCAGGCGCCGTCGAAGTCCGCGAGCTGCTCCGGCGTGCCACCGTCCGCCGACACAAATACACCTTCAGGCGAATAGTATGCGATCTCGGTGCCATCCGGGGACAAGTCAGGGGCGAACTCAATGCCAGCGATATCGGCGACCAACTGGGGATCGCCACCTGCCAACGGCATCTTGTAGATGTCAAACTCTCCCCCGCGGTCGCTCTCGAAGACGATCCACTCACCGTCTGGGGACAAGGCAGGCTGCTCGATGACCTGGCTCCCCGTGGTGACCGGGACCGCGTCGCGGATCGAGACCGAACCAGATCGTGGAATGGGGATCGACCAGATGTTCTGCTTCACCGTGAAATCGGCGTATGCCAGTCGCTTCCCATCCGCGGACACCGAGATAGAGTGGGCGTCCGACGAACTCAGCACACTTTGCGGGGGCCCTCGCGGTCCATCGGGCCCCACCTCGACGACGTAGATCCCTCTGGGGCCATCCCGGTCGGACACGAACAGGAGGTGACGGCCGTCGGGAAGCCATTGGGGGCTCACGTTCATCGTCGTATGATCGGTCACCTGCAGAGGGTCGCCGCCACTGGCATCCAGAACCCAAAGGGACGCATTGAGCACGTTCGCGGTCGTTCTCCACAGGCTATTGCCCAACACGTAGGCAATCCGTTGCCCGTCGGGTGACCAGGTAAGCGAGTGTATGGCCCCCCTCCGCGGCCTAGCCACTTGCACACTCAGCAACTCGGGCTCCGCACTGTCCACCGAAGTCGCGAAAATGCTATCCCGAATCACGAACGCCGTGCGCGTTCCATCCCGGGACCATGCGTGACGGGTCGACGGGTGCGGCACGCTAATCGTCCGGGCGGAGCCACCCCGTGTTCCCACCTCCTTCCAGTCACAGCCCGATCCGAATCCACGCGTACAGGCCAAGAATCGGAGGGACGCGCCGTCGGGCGTCCACGCCGGAAGCCAATGGCCTCCGCCCACCTCCTTGCCGACACGGGTCCCACCGCTGCTGCCGATGTCAATGGTGCTCCGCACGACGAGCCGCGGTGCCTCAAGGAAACCACTGACGTACGCCACCTCGGTCCCGTTCGGCGAGATCGCGGGCTGGAACTCGAGACCGGGGTCGGTCGTCACACGGCTGATGTTCGAGGTCGTGATGCTGATCGGGCCTGGTGCCATCATGCGAACGAGCATCACCCCAACTGCGACGACCAGTGCGGCCGCTACGACGCCAGGTACAAGCCAACGCCGCCTGCTCGATGCTGCGGCCAACGGTTGCGCATCGGCAGCGGTCACGGACGTGCGAGGCGAGATTGCCTCGCCAAACAACGCGACCGGATTGAATCGATCCGCCGGGGTCTTGGCGAGACTCCGCTCCAGCGCCGCTGCGACCCACCCCGGCACCGAGGGACGAATCGCGGTCACACTCGGCGGCTCCGCTGTGAGATGCTGGTGCACAACGCTCTCGACCGTGGGGCCCGTGAACGGCGGCTGCCCCGCGAGCATCTCATGCAACACACAGCCGAGTGAGTAAAGGTCACTCCGACC
>JBDHAN010000142.1:0-2339 GCA_039588055.1 Gemmatimonadota bacterium
GGAGCGCTGCTCTTTCTGGGCGACCAGGTCGATGCGGACTTGTACAACATGGCGTTCTACCGAGAGGGAGAGGGGGTATTGCCTGCGGAGCTGACCGAGGTCGTCCGTACGGTCAATGCGTCGCACCTCATCGTGACCGATCGGCTGCACCCGGCGGTGCGCGGCCTGGGAGACAGGGGCGACCCGCTTGGCCTCGGTCAAGTCCCGTTCTTCGAGTACTTCGGCTGCGTGCCGTTTAGCGCGATCGAACCGGACGAAATCGACGATCAGGGCGGCGGCGAACTGCGGGCTTCGGTACAAGACGAGCGTTCGCAAGCGACGGTGGCGGGATCTTCGCGGGTGATAGCCCGTTTCGACGATGCGGAGGAACACGCCGCCGTTGTCGAGCGCCGCTTCGGAGAGGGCCGCGTGGTCCTTGTCACCACATCGGCGGACAAGGAGTGGCATCTGTGGCCCGACCATCCGACGTTTCTCCCCATCATGATGGAGCTGGCTCATTACGTGGCGAAACGCGGTGACTCGGGGACAAAGCACTGGGTCGGCGAGCCGATCGAGCTGCCGCTCGATCCAGCCGCCTTCGAGCCCGACGCCGTCGTGCGCACACCGGCGTACCCGACGGAACCGGAGGTGAGCGTGACGGCCGCGCCAAGCGGCAACGGTCAGGAACTGGCGTTTCACTGGGACCACACGGATTCCGCCGGTGTGTACCAGTTCGTGCTCCAGCGGCGCGGGCGGGCGGTTGCCTCGAGTTCCGGTGAGGTGGTTCGCCTCGTGACGGTGAACATCGATCCAGGAGAGAGCGACCTGAGCATGGCACAGGAAGACGAGCTGCGCCGCTCGATGCGTGGCGTACCGCTGGAGTACGTCAAGGGCATCGAGAGCATTGCGGAGGCTACCGGCGAGGTACGAACCGAGCTTTGGCGCATCCTGCTGTTCGCGACGGCAGCCGTCCTGATGATCGAGCAGTTCCTCGCCTGGACTTGGGGTCGAAGGAAATAGGACAACGGTGGATTGTGGATTGCGGATTGGGCAATTGAAGGAGTGGGTGTCGCGCCATCCCCGTTCGCCCATCGAAGATCCTCAAAAAGTATACCGGACTGTGGGCTAACTGGTGTTTGAAAGTCTCGACATACTGACGCTGTCGCTTATTCCCTTCCTCGTCGGCGCCGTGACGCGCGAGGAGGAGGAGTTCGTGACAGAGCTACGCGACCTGCCCGAAGGATGGCTGGCGGTCGGCGCCCTTGCGCTGCTCATGGCCATCGGCTGGGCGGTTCTGTGGATGTACCGGAACGAGGGCCGTCTGGGCGCCTCTTTGCGAGTCCGGCTGGGTCTGGCCGTGCTACGCTTCACCGTGTTCGTGATCCTGGCTGCAGTTTTGCTGGAGCCGGTCCGGGTCCGTATTCTGCGCCGTTGGATCGAGTCTTACACGGTACTCCTGGTAGACGACTCCTCGAGCATGGACCTGACGGACCGGTACCGTGACGCACCGACTGCGCAGCGCGTCAGGAACGTGCTCGATGCGCCCGAATCGGAGCCGACTCGCCGCACGAGCATCGTCGGCCGGGTCTTGACGCGAGAGGACCGCGCATTCCTCCGCGGTCTCGCCGAACACAACCGCGTCAGATTCTACACTTACAGTGATGAACCTCAACTACGGGCGACGATCCGCGCGACGCGCGAGCGGTCCACCGCCGGAAAGGCGACCCGGCCCGCGGAATCCGACGACGGCACGCCGCAGAGCGGTGGGGAGACGCGAATTGCCCACTCCGAGGCGTTCCTCTCCGTGGAAGATGCTGCCACCGAGGTGACAGCGAGGGGGCCGGCCACGAACATCGAACGCGCCGTGCGCCAGTCAGTGGAGTCGCTCGGCAGTGCGCCGGTGGCCGCCGTAGTGGTCCTGAGCGACGGAGGATTCAATCAGGGAGCCTCGTCGCAGGAGACCGCGCGCTATGCTCGACAACGCCGGTTCCCGATCCACACCGTAGGCATCGGTGACCCCGCGAGCCCGCAGAACGTGCGTGTGACGGAGATTCTAGCCCCGCCGAACGCGTTCCAGCAGGATCCATTCGCCGTCTCGGCGCGGCTTGCGGCGGAAGGCCTCGACGGACGAGGTGTTCTGGTGCAGCTTCGCGAGCGCAGTGCCTCCGACGGCGGGACGGGGCGCGTGGTCGACAGCCAAAGCGTGCGCGTCGGACCCGGCGGTGCAGTCCCACCGGTGACCTTTCAGCGGAGTCAGAGCCGCACCGGTCGGTTCATCTACACGATCGAGGTCCCGCCGCTGGAAGCGGAGTCCGTCGCCGACGACAACAGCAGGCAAACCACCGTCAACGTGATCGACT